>NZ_JBVHDI010000008.1:0-239736 GCF_055563465.1 Amycolatopsis sp. NPDC000009 | reverse complement strand
TCGTCACTGGGCGTACAACGTCCTGGGCGGGGACCTGGCGGGTAACGGGGGCGCCTTCTGCGGCTCCGGTGGGGCGGGGTAGGTCTCCTATCCCGCCTGCGCGGGCCGGGCGGCGACGTGCGCACGTCGCCGCCCGGCGTCGATCTCATGCGTCGACGAAGAGCGTGCCCGCGCCGGCGAGTCGTTCGACCGTGTGGTCCGGTTCGAGCAAGGTCTCCGGGGTGTAGAAGCCGGGCGGGACCGCTTCCCCGCGCAGGCCGAGCAGCCGTTCGATCCCCATGGCGAGGCCGAGCGAGGTCAGCGGACGCTGGCCGCGCGGGTGGACCAGGTACCGGCTGACGCTCAGCGGGGCGCCCGCCGGGCCCACCCCTTCGAGATCGACCCGGACCTCGACGGACGGGCCGTCGCCCCGGCGCGTCCCCGCGGATTCACCGACCGCGAATGTGTCTCGTCGCCCGCAACGCCAGGCCGTCATGAAGGGCTGTCTTGCCGACGACCCGGCCGCGTTGTGGTAGCTGAATTCCACGGCCGCCGGGTTCCAACTGGTCAACAACGTGACCAGGACGTGTCTCGGTGAGGGCTCGGGATCCATCCATTTCGTGCGACTTGTCCCGTGCACCGGAGGCGACTCGCAGCAGTGGGTTCACGATGGACGCCCGTAAGGCCGCCGAGTGGCGACGTTGCTCGATGGCCGCGCCCGGATCTGCCGGGTGAGGTCAGCTCTGTCCGGCTGCTCGTAGCCTCGCCAGCAGTTCTCGGCTGGTCGAGTCCTCGGAGTCGAAGGCGTGAATCATGTCCTGCTCGGGAGGAACGGCGGGCCCGCGCAGCCGTGCGCCGTGGCACCGGAAACAGAAGCTGATCTCGAAAAGGAACCGCGTGGCGCTGTGCGCCCGGATCTTCCAGACGGGGATGAAGCACCGTTTGAGCTCACCCTCGGGCAGGCCGGCAACGAGCGTCAGCGCGGCTTGGGCCTCGTCCGCTTCCCAGATAGCCACCAGTTGATCGTTTCCGGCGCCGTCGGGACCGAGCACCTCGACGAGTTCGACTCGCTCGTGGGGAACTGGAAGGAACACCGGGCCACGATATAACCCGCACGGCCCTCGGTGTCGGCGATGCGCGGCCGCCGGACACTCCATGATCCTGCGGAGGCCGGTGGATCCCCGCGTCCGGGCTACCGTTCTGGTCCAAAGTGGACGAAGAGGGGCGGCAACGCGGCGCGCACGTCTCGCACAAGGCGCTGTCCTGCGATCCGGGTCACGTTTCATCTGGCGACCGCCCCATCCTCGCCCTGCGCAGGCATGCCGCCACTGCCGCTGGAATACCAGGGCCGCGATCTGGCGGCCCGATTCCACACCGCGGTGACCTTCCGCCGGGGCCGTACCTACCGGTTGGTGGCGACCAGGGCCAACGGCCGGCCCGCGTTCGGCATGTACGTACCGGACCCCCAGGCGGGTATCTGCCACGCGAACGGGCTGATGGTGCTCACCCTCGCCGGCAGCCGGATCCGCGCCATGACCCGCTTCGAAAAGGACGTGCTGCGAAGCTTCGGGCTGCCTCTGGCCCTGCCGGTCGAAGCCGGTCGGCTTGCGGGAACGCCGGGGATCCGGCCAGGTTCGTAGGTCGTGATCCGGCTATCGCGCCCCCGCTTCCACATAAGCGTGACCGCCCTGGAGAAAGACGTCCGCGACTGGATCGAGAACTGGAACCACGACCCCAAACCATGCGATTCGTTGTTCGAGGCCGTCGAAGAGGATCTGAAGTCCGAACTCGAAGGCGTGGTCAGGAGCTGAGGCGTAGTTGGATGCCGCCGAGGTGGGCCGGTTCAGTCCTTGAAGCTGCCGGAGAGGTTGGCGGTATTGGTGCTGCCGGGTGAGCTGCTGCCCCCGGTCCGCGTCAGCAGCTTCCCGTCGACCGTGGCTGTCGCGGCCAAGGTGCCACCACTGTGCCGCATGGCCAGCGTGAATTCGTGGCGGCCGGTGCCGTACGGGACGGCGACCGTCTTGCGCCAGGGGAGGGTGGCCGGGTTTTCCTCTTCGGCTTTCCCGTCGAGAGTGAAGGTCAGGGAGAGGGTGGCCGTGCCGGTCACCTCCAGCTCCAGGAGATGTTGCTTCGGCGCGGCATTCGAGCTGGCCACGGTTCCCGCCGACGGAGCGGGTGTGGCCGGTGGTGCGGGCTCTCCGCACGCGGTGAGGAGCCCTGCGCCCAGCAGCGTGATGACGGCTGTCCGGAACAGTGGGCTCGCGCGGAGAGGCGTTGGCCGCGCTGCCGCGACAGGAACCGTGTGAGGTGGCAAGCCCATGGTTCGTGACCTTACAGAGAAGACCCGGAATCCGTGGTCGACTTCCGGTGACACGCGGCAGTGATCAGGTCGTGGAACGCCGGGCCGTGCCGCCCGATGCTCCCCGCGATCCGACACAAACTGAACAACACCGAACATGGGCAGGGAAATTCTCGGTACCAGTGAGTAGAGGCTTCCGCCGGGTTGCGTGGATATGTACCGTTGATGGGACTTTGGTGCATGTTCGAGCATGCCCACTTCACTCTGCCGGGGGTTCGACATGAGTGTGAGCCGGTCCTTTCGACGTCTCTCGGTCGTTGTCCGGCAGAGGGGGCCGAGAGCCCGCCGTCCGGTCGCCCGAGGCCGAAATCGCGGTGGCCGGCCGGTATGCCGTCGCCCGCGCTCGATGACCATCCACAGTGGACGATGATGCGGTGCGGCGGCTGTGCGACCTCGTCGCACGGCCGCCCACCGCGGTACTGGTCACCGGCGCCGCGGGGATGGGAAAGTCGTGGTTGGCCGCACGAGTGCTGTCCGAGCCCCGGATCGGCGGTGGCATCGTGGTGCGGTGCCGCGGGCTGCCCGACGAGCCGCTCGTCGCGGTGCGGGAACTGGTGCGCTGCCTGCCTGAAGCCGGATGCGACCCCCGTGCCGCGCACGCGGTGGTGGCCGACGGCATGGGGATCTACGAAAGCTGTGCCGCTCTGCGCGATTTGCTGATCACCGCGGCACCCCTGCTCGTCGTGGTGGACGACGCGGACCTCGCCGACCGTGCGTCACGCCGGGTCCTGCGCTGTTGCGCGGCCAACCTCCCGGGTGGGATCTCGCTCGTGATCACGTGCTCGGCCACGGCATCGCCACACCGGTGGGGCGCCGAACACCGCGTCGAACTGGAAGCGTTGACGCCGCTCCAGGTGCGGACGTGGGCGGCCGAAACCTTCGGCGGGCCCGTTCCCGAGGGCTGGGCGGACCGGCTGCACACGCTGACCGGCGGCGTACCCCGGTTCGTCGGTGATCTCCTGCCACGGTTGCGGCCCGAGGACGGCGACCCCCGCCGCGTGCTGGAGCGGCGAGGTGTCCCCAGCGCCATCGAGGAAATGGTGGTCGAGCGGGCCGGTGTGCTTTCCCCCGCGGCGATGCGGGTCGTGGCCTCCGCCGCGTTGCTGCGCGGAAGGTTCGCGGCGGACCTGCCCGCCGACGTTTGCCGTGTGCCCGCGGCGAAGGCCGATGCGGCGCTCGCCCGCGCCGCCGACGCCGGGCTGCTGGCGGTGGGTGACGACGGGTTGTTCGAGTTCCGGCCGCCGCTGGTCGGGATGGTGCTGGCACACACCCTGCCGGCGGCACGACGGCGACGAGCTCACGCCGCGGTGGTTCGCGCGTTGGAGAGCCGCGGCGACGAGGCGCTGACCGAACTGGCGCGTCACGCGCGAGCCGCGGGCGATCTCGCCGCGGCGGCACACTACGCGGTCCGCGCCGCCGACCGCGCCGCACGGGCAGGCGAGCCCGCGGAGGCGGTGGAACTGCTGCGTGACCTGCTCGGCGAACCCGGGCTGGCGCGGCGCGTGCGCACGGCGCTGGCCGGCAGGCTGGGGCGGCTCGCGCTGGGCAGCCTCACCTACGACGACACCGTGGCCCTGCTGGGCGCGATCATCGCGGACGACATGTTGCCCGACGGCGCCCGCGGGGAACTGCGTCTGCACCTGGGCCTGCTGCGCGGAAACCAGGCCGGTGAGGTGGGCGCGGGCTGGGCGGAGATCGTCAAAGCCGTTCCGGAGCTGCGGCGCCGCCCCTTGCTGGCCGCGCGCGCGATGGCGGCACTGGCCATGCCGCAATGGGGCACCTGGCCGGCCGAGGAGCACCTGCGGTGGCTCGCGGAAGCGGAACGCGTCATGCCGAGCCGTGGCGATCCGGCGCTGCTCGCGGCGATCATGGTCAATCGCGCCGGCGCGCTCCTGCAGCTCGGAGATCGGCGCGGGTGGGTGGCGGTCGCGGAGTTGCCACAGGACGGGACCACGGCGGAACAGCGGCAGGAACTGGTACGGGGACACATCAATTTCGCGGACGCCGCCCTCTCGCTCGGCCATCACGCCGCCGGCCGGGACTTCCTCGCCAAGGCACAGGAACTGGCCGCCCACGCCTCGCCTTACCTGCGGCACATGGCCGCCGCCAACGAATTGCGGCTCGCGCTGGTCACCGGGCAATGGACGGGATTGGCCGGCCGGGCCCGGCGCCATCCGGAGACCCGCACCCCGCGTTCGTCCGCCGAAGCCCATCTGGTGCTGGCTCACCTCGCGCTCGCCACGGGCGAGTGGGACGAGGCCGGGCGCCTGCTGGCCTTTCCCGGGCTCGGGATGGAGCAGGGCTGGTACGGGCCCGCCGTCCTGGTCGCCGCCTCGACCAGGGTGCGCCTCGCCGTGCTGCGTGACCGATTACCCGACGCCGTCGCCGAGTTCTCCGCGGCCGTCGAGGTGGTGCGGGGCAAGGGCGTGTGGGCTTGGGCGTCGGAACTGGTCGATGCCGGGGTGGAAACCTTGCTGCGCTTGCCCGATGTCGCCGGTGCCCGGGCGTTGCTCGACGAGTTCGCCGCCGACGTCGAGCCCCGCGATTGCCCGCTGGGACACGCCTTGCTGCGGCACGGGCTGGGCCGGGTGGCCGCCGCCGAAGACAGGCACGACGATGCCGTGGCGTTGCTGACCGAGGCGGCGCGACGGCTCGCCGCTTTGCCGCGGCCCTACGAACAAGCCCGTGCGACGGAGGCCGCGGCCAGGAGTTTGTTCGCCGCCCGCCTCACCGCGCGTGCGATCGAACTCGCCGGTGTCGCCGCGCGCGCGTTCACCGGCCTCGGTGCCACATGGGATGCCTCGCGGTGTGAGCATCTGCTGCGTGAGCACGGCGGCACGCTCGGGGGAGGGCCGGGCAGGCGTGGCTACGGCGGCGACCTGTCACCGCGAGAGCGGGCGGTGGCACGGCTGGTCGCTTCGGGCCACACCAACCGGCAGATCGCCGACGTGCTGTTCCTGTCGCCCCGCACGGTCGAGCGGCACGTCGCCAACGTGCTGCGCAAGCTGGGTGTGCCGTCCAGACGCGATGTCCGGGCAGGCTGACCCGGCCGTGTGCGGCCCGGGAACCCCGGACCGCACACGACAACATCACCGGATTCAGGCGAAGCAGAGCGGCTTGCCGATGTGCTTGTGACACCTGACGGCCCGGGTGGTGGCGCCGGTCTGATTCTTGCTGTCGGAGACGGTCAGCGTCACGGTGTAGGTCTTCGTGACATTCGGGTACTCGTGCGAGGCGGTCTTGCCGGTGGCGGTCGTGCCGTCACCGAAGTTCCACGCGTAACCGGTGACCGCCCCTTCCTCGTCGCTGGACGCGCCGCCGTCGAAGGAGCAGACGCCGCTCTGGCAGCGGCCGGTGAACGCGGCCGACGGCGGCAGGTCGCCCGCCTTGACCAGACGGCGGGTGCTGTTGGTCTTGCCCACGTTGTCGGTCACCGTCAGACGGACACTGTAGTAACCGGATTTGCCGTAGGTGTGCGAGGCGGTCTTGCCGGTCCCGGAGCCACCGTCGCCGAATTCCCAGGAGTAGCCGGTGATACTGCCGTCGGCGTCCTTCGACGCGCCCGCGTCGAACGCGCACGTGGTGTTCGCCGTCGAGCAGCCCGCCGTGAACGCCGCCGTGGGCCTTCCCGGATCCGGCGTGCCCGCCGGGTAGTCCTGGGTGGAACTCACGTCCAGCAGCGGCTCCTTGACGTTGTCGCCGGAGTCGTCGGTCCAGTTGGTGTTGGCGGTGTCGATCAGCCGTTGCCGCACGGCCAGCGCTCCGTCCCGGGTGGTGGGGCGGTTGCCGTTGGCGGTCAGCAGCGCGGCGGCGCCCGCGACGTGCGGAGCGGCCATCGACGTGCCGCTGAGGGCCTTGTACTGCCCGCCGGGGTAGGTGGACAGGATGCACGTGCCCGGTGCGGCGATCTCCACCGACGCGCCGAAGTTGCTGAAGTCCGCCAGTGTGTCGTCCTGATCGGCACGGCAGGTCGACGCCGCCTTGCCGCCCGGCTTGCCGTCGAAGTCCGCGATCGCGGAGACGGTGACGACCTCGGGGTGATTGGCGGGCGAGAACGTCTTGGCGTCCTTGTGGTTGTTGCCCGCCGCCACCGAGAAGACGACACCCTTGGCGACCGCGCCGGAGATGGCCGTCTTGAGGGCGTCGTTCTCGCAGTTCTCGCAGCCGAGGCTCATGTTGGCGACCTCGATCTCGTCGGCGTGCGCGGCGACCCAGTCGACGCCGGACACGACGCCGGACAGCTGGCCGCTGCCGTTCTGGTCGAGCACCTTCACCGCCCAGAGCCGGGCTCCCGGCGCGACGCCCACGACACCGGCCCGGTCGTCGCGGGCGCCGATCGTGCCCGCGACATGCGTGCCATGGCCGTGGTCGTCGGTGCCGGCGTTGTCCGTGCAGGAACCGCTGTTGACACAGTTCGTCCTGGACACCACGTTCAGGTCCGGGTGCTGCGCGTCGATACCGGTGTCGATAACCGCGACGTCGACGTCGACGCTGTAGTCGTCGGTGCCGTTGATCTTCAGGTTCGGGTTGGCCGTGGCATACGCCCGGTCCACGCCCGTCGGAACGGCTTGGTCGGTCGTGCCGACGACCGCGTCGGCCTCGACGGAACGCACCCGCGGGTCGGCCCGTAACGCCCACGCCGCGGCGGGCGCCAACGTCGCCGAGAAACCGTTGACCGCGTGCCGGTAGATCTGACCGACCCGGCCACCGTGCCGGTCCACGAGTCCCGACGCGAACACCGCCGGATCGGTGCCGCGGTCGTTCAGCACCACGATGTAGCCACTGGCGTCCTGTGCCTGGCCGGGCGATGCCGCGGCGAGGGGGACACCGGTCCCGATCGTCAACGCCGGTACGCCGAGCAAGGCGCACAAGATTCTGTTCACACGCAAGGTGTTCCTCCCGATGCAGGGTTTCCGGGGTGTCCGCGGCGAAGCCCGCGGGGAAACCACTGTCAGCCAGGGCATGGACCGGAAACAACGCCGGAAACCGTGGGTGGGATACGCAATCGTCAGCGCCGGAGGTAAGCGGGTCGCGTTGCTTCTTCTCGAGCCGGCCAACGCGGTCGGGTGATGATCGTGGATGAGGCCGGTGCCCAGGTGCCGAGTGAGACGGCTGACGTCAAGCAGGTCGAAGTCACCGCGTCCGCGAGCTTGTTACCAGCAAGCCGAAGGTGTCACGCCTCGTCGCTCGTCCGATGCGGTCGTGTGTCGGCGTCGCCGAGTTGCCCGGTGATCCGCTCGTGGCGGGATGGGTGATCGATGCTGGGCGCCGAGCGGCTCGCCCAGGCGTCGTACGAGACCGCCAGCACCGCGAGAAAGAGAAAGAGCCCACTGGTGTACCGGCTGTTCAGCGTGATGATCAGCACCGCGGTAACCACGATCGGGATCATCGCCACGACGCAGATCAGGCCGGCCTTGTCGGCTGTGCTCCGGCGACGGCGTGCCTCGGCCCGGATTAGTGGCGGTGTGCGGCCGGTGTACCGCGGGTCGCTAGCGCCGTAGCTGTCGCTCCGGTGGCTCGGCACCCGAAAACCGTGGCGGCGGCGGTGAGATCGCCGGTAACGGCCTCGGCGGCGGTGGTTTCGGTCCCGCACCGGAGAGCGCCGGGTACCGCCACGACCGCGGTACCGGGTGGGGGCCCGAGCGGAACGCACGTTCGTGAACGTCGGCGACGCGTTCGAGGCGTTCCTGTTCACGGACAGACTGTTTCTGTTCAGAACCGATCACCTCACGTCTGTTCGACGTTGTCGCCACGCATCTCCGGCAGATGAAGCCGAAGCGCCTTGACGGTTACCGTCGCACGGCATCGCCACGACCGACCTGACGAACTCCTTACGATCAGCTCGGGTCGGCGTGATCGAGTCGCTCGGGCCGCGTGCGTTGTCGCGTATGTCGAACACCGGACGGACGGGAGTTCGGCCGCGCCATCTTGGCTGTCGGCGAGGCATTGGCCGGTATGCGATCGATGGATTGCGCTATGCGGCTTCATCGGCCCCCTGAGGCCGTGGCGGCCGGTCCGGCTCCTTCCGTTGTGACCGCGGCGGTTCGCGGGTCAGGTGAGACAGGCGGATTCCGCGAAAACGTCGTCACGTTCGCCGTGTGGCCGGATCTTCGCGGAGATGGTGGCGGTGCCCGCCTTGGCGAACGTGAAGGTGATGGGGACGGTCATCGCCAGAACGTCTTGGGTCAGCCCCGTCAGCTTCAGCTGGTAAGCGTTGTGCCGGTGGTCCGGTGTGTTCGGCGGTACAGGGACGAGGCCAAGGGCTGTCACTGGTAGTTCTTCGACGCGTTCGGCTGTTCCGTCGCATTCGCGATCCCAATGGATGACGGTCTCTTTCGCCAGCGGGCTGGCGACGTCAACCGCACGACGGCGTCTTGGCCTGCTTCGTAGTGTTCCGTCCGGGGTGGCATGAGGTACACGTTGAGGACGGACATGGGGCCGAGTCGCATCGTGGAGCCCAAGGTCTGCAGTGGTTTGTTCACCCCGGTCAGGGGCGCGGGAGGCGGGTGTGGCGGGCGCTGGCCGGGTGCCGGCCGATCGCTGGACGCGCAGCCACTCAGCACGAGCGCGATCGTGGCCGCCAGGCCGCCGAGACGTCGGTTCCGCGCCGACACGGATGTCACTGGTCTTCCCGGCCGGAGCCACGGCGGTCCCTGCTGGACGCATGATTCGAGAAAAGCCACAGCGCGAGAACCACGGAGCCGGCGATGAGGTCACTGGTGGTGACCTGTGGTGCCGTGCCGATGTCGTACTCGAGAACCGCCGGAGCCGAGATGAGCCAGGCGCCGAGCGGTAGCCGGAACGGGCTCCACGTGCGGCGGGCGGACGGGTCGACGAGCGACGTGGCGCCTAGCAGCAGCAGTGCCGCGCCGGTGAGTCCGTCGTTCCAAAAGGCGTTGAACCCGAGGCCGGTGCCACCGTGGTCGAGCAGGAACGGTGAGAAGACGAGCCACAAGCCGGTCAGGAACGTCAGAGCGTCCACGATCGCCGAGCGCAGACTGTGTTCCAGCGGTGAAGTGCGTGATCGGCTCCGCATATCGTCGTCAAGGTCGAAGTGCGTTCGCACGGCGGGGTTCTCCTTTCACTTCTCCCGGTCGGAGGAAGACGGCACACCGTCGAGCAGTTCGTTCATCGCGGCGAAGTACGGACGTGTGGCGACGGTGCCGCCGAACGCCGCGCGCTCGCACTCGCCAAGGTGAACGGAAGGCCTGTACAGATGGTGTCCGGCTCGGCGTAGTCGTCGACTCCACCGACGAAAGTGACCGACTTGCTGTGTTGCGTCGTACCGGTCTTGCCGAAGTCGGGGCGCGTCCAGCCCGCGGCACCCGCCGCGGTGCCGGACTTCGTCTCCTCGCTGAGCCCAGCGCGCACTGTGTCGGCCATAGCACGGGAGATGACTCGTTCAGGGCTCCTGCGGAACCTGGACGGCGTTTCCGTCGCGGTCGGTGATGGACAGGACCGGCGCCGGAGGGCACCGGACGCCCCCGCTCATCAGGGTGGCCGACACGTTCGCCATCTCGAGCGGGCTGACCGCGCTGCTGCCGAGGGTGAAGGACAGCAGATGCGAGAACGTCGTTGACCCGATTGGACAGTGCACCGGCGCCGAGCACACCCGGTGCGGCGATACCCGCCAGCCGTGTGATGCCGCGTCGTCCTGTCATGACGTCGCCCAGGCTCAGACCGAGTGCCGGAGCCTGCCGGCAGTGTCCTGCGGGACCGATTCCCGTTCCTGGGGGCCGCCCTGCGCTCCGCGTTCGGCCGCCAGCCTGCGAACCCGCTCGGCGTCGTGCCGTAACCGCGCGATTTCCTGCTCCGTGCATGCGGGAACCGGGAAACGCGTGTTCCGGAGGGTGCCGACCGTCACTGACTCATCACCTCGCACTCGAACCACCATCGTCGTCACACCCGGGATCGGTGCGGTCCCGAAGGCAACGGTGGCACAGTGACACCGTGCGGCACCTGACGAACTCCTTACGATCGGCCATCTTCGGAATTCCGGTTCGATCCGATGGGCACGCCGTCGACGCGGCGCCGTTTCGGACGGCGGCGGTTCACCCCGGGTGAGGCGTCAGGACAGTCGTTCGTGCCAGTGTGCGAAGGCGCGGACAAGGTCGGCTGGGGCGTCGGAGCGACGCAGGAGCCGCGTCTGCTCGTCGATGTAGTGCCGATAGAGCGGACACAAACCCGCTGCCAGCTCCGGAGCCGCCGCCGTAGGATCCAACGGGCGTCCCGCTCGGACATCCGCCGCCAGGCGGACGAGAGAGGGCGCGGTCGACTGAGGATGGGCGAGATACCAGGCGACGGCCTCGTCGTTGGTGGCGGCGCGTCCGTCGGTATTCGTGGTGGTGTACAGAAAGCGGACCGGGAACAGGACGGCCTTGGTGAACCACACCGGATCGCTCAGGAGCCGGTCGGGGCGGCGGAACTCGTCGGTCACCTCGTCGGTCGCCAGGACGTCGATGGCGAACCGGGAACTCTCCAGCAGCAGTTCCCTGGCAGTCGGCCGGGTGGCTTGCCCGGCGACGTCGTCGCCGAGCAGAAGCCGGCCATGGGCGGACAACTCCAGGCGGTCGAGCGCGGGGAAGCGCCCATCATCCTGCCCCTCACGCAGAGCCGGAAGGGAACACCAGAACACGGAGAGCTTGCGGTGCAGGGGACCACGACGACGTAGCGTGTCGCCCATGGAGGCCATGGCGGCGGGGTCTTCGTCATGAATGCCGGTAAGGATGACGGCCAGGTCGATGTCGCTGACGGCCGGCGCGTAGCCGCCGTACGCGAGGCTGCCCATGAGGTAGACAGCGGCCAAGCGTTCGGTGAAGACGTCCTGATAGGCACGAGCGCATTCGCCGGCGACGGCAAGTGCCGCCGCGGCAGGGTCAAGGCCGGCGGTGGCGGTCATGCGGCGGCGAACCCGGTTTCCCGCTGGGCACATTCGGCGATGCGGTCGGAGACCACGGTGATGACTTGCCATGCCCGGTCCAGCACCGTGAGCAGGTCGTCCACCGTCCAGTCGGTGCGTCGCCGCAGAACCTGGTAGCCCATCTCGAGATGCTCGGCGTCGGCTTCGTCGTGCAGCGCGAAGTACGGGTCGCCGGGGAACGCGCGGATGCCGGCTTGGCTGAGGACGAGGCTTCCCGCTTCGAGCGCGAGGTGGGCGAGGACGGCGCGTTGGACGCCCGGAAGGACCGCGAACTGGTCGACGAACCACGACGCGCCCGCCTCGATGACGGGATCCCAGACGAGCCGCTCGTCCTCCGCGCGGCTGCGGGCGAGGATGGCGTCATGGCCGACCTCCTCCTGCTGGTGCGTCAGTGCGAGCGCACGCAGATCCGGATCGGTCTCGAAGGTGACCCGGGCGCTGATCATCCGCTGGAAGGCGTTCGACCACGGCTGCAGGTAGGTGAGTGCGGCCTTTTTCGTGGCCATGTCCGTATTTTCGTCGGCCAGCAACCGGATCAGGGCCGACGACTCGTATTCCCGTTGCCGCTCCTCGTTGTAGCGGGCGATGCGCTCCACGTCCTGGTGGGTCATGGTCGGCTCCTTCCGGTGGCGCTGTGCGAGATCATCTTTCCGGTGGTGGCGTGCAAGATCAACAGCCGGGAGAAGGCGAGGCGCGGGCTGTTCGTAGACGGGGAACCGGAAGTACGTGGTGACGTCGCCCGACCGGCCCGCGGCGCGGTAGCTGACCAGTTCAAGGGTGCCCCGGCTGTCCTCGAGCGGGCCGGGTGCCAACGCCGTCGCGAGGGCGCGGAACCGGCCGGGATCCACGTTCTCGCTCCGTAACAGCGTCGAGGTGCGGTCCACGGCCTCCTGGTCGCCGGCGGTCAGGTCGGCCAGCCGGAGGTAGGTCGTGGACTCGGTCGCGCGGTTCCGGCCGGGACGGAACGCCAAACAGCTCAACGCCGCTTCGCCCGCATCGGTACGGTCGCCGGCGAGCGTCCGGTAGGCGACCAGCGCGTCTTCGGTGTCGTGGTGCAGTGCCGTCCCGGCGATCCGGTTCATTTCGGCGATGTCGGCGCCGTGGTTGCGGTAGTAGATCTTCACCCTGGCCGCCGCTTCGTCGATCAGGTCCACGGCGAAGAACTCGATTTCGCGGGCGCCGTCGGCGTTCTCCACCCGGTCACGGGCATCGTTCCAGGCGTCGGTCATCCCCAGCCGCGCCATCGCTTCGTCCACGGCGGAGTAACGCAGTGAGTGCGGCCAGGCGTACAACCCGAAGTAGGTCTTGTGAACCACGTGGGAGGGCGGACGCCATGCGAACGAATGCCACAGCGGGGCCGGGGACGGCCTGCCCGCTCGTGGACCGAAGATCTCGTGAATCCCCTCCAGACGATCCGCGGTGCCGGTGATGCCGGTCACCGCCGCCGGGAACGGGGCCCGGTCGTCACCCAGGCTGTCGAACAGTATTCGCAGCTCCGGGTGCCGCCCGGACCAGTTCACCGACATCTCGGCCGGAAACCCGTCGCCCGCCACATAGGACGGCCGGGCGGGGGTGTATCCGATCCGTTCGTTCGTCCACGTGGGAAGCACGGCTCGCAGCATCCGGGTGGCCCACGCCGACTGGTCTTGCGGTAACTCGAGCGCGTCACATGCCGTTGTCCATAGTCCACAAAGGAAGTCGCCGAACAGTCGACCTTGCGCCGGATAGTTTTCCGTTGTATAGACCGGAAACGATGGTAATCGACTGGTCACCAGGGGAGGCTATCAGGTAGGTGCACATTCAACTATCAAGCTTTACCCGAGTGGTCCAACCCGTTGCCCTATGTGGATCAACGGGAGTCCGGGTTGGACACGCAGGGGCACGGTCAGACCGGCGCCGGCATGATCGTCATCGCATGTTTGACCAGGCGGATCAGGGCGAGCTTGCTGGAGTTGCGGTCGCGTGCGTCACACAGGACGATCGGGACCCGATCGGGGATGACCAGCGCTTCGCGAACCTCCTCGGTGGTGTAGCGCGGCGCGTTGTCGAAGCAGTTCACCGCGACGACGAACGGGATTTTCCGGCGCTCGAAGAAGTCGATCGCGGCGAAGCTGGTCTCCAGGCGCCGGGTGTCGACGAGCACGACGGTCCCGATCGCGCCGCGCGCCAAGTCGTCCCACATGAACCAGAAACGCGCCTGCCCCGGCGTACCGAACAGGTACAGCACGTGGCGCGTCGAGATCGTGATCCGGCCGAAGTCGAGGGCGACCGTCGTCGTCTGCTTCCGTTCGACTCCGGACAGATCGTCCACGCCGACGCCGGCTTCGGTGAGCACCTCCTCGGTGGTCAGTGGCGGGATCTCGCTCACCGAGCCGACCATGGTGGTCTTCCCGGCGCCGAAGCCGCCGGCGATGATGATCTTGACGGGCGTGGGGACCATGTCGTCCGCCGCGCCGTCAGAGCTTGATGAGGCCATCGAGAACCGCCTGGAGTGTTTCGAGGTCCGGTGCCTTTACCGGGTCATGGGTGGGGGACCGGGTGATGACGAGGCCGCGATCGATCAGGTCGCCGCACAGCACCCGCACGACCCCGAGCGGGATCTTCACGTAGACCGCGATCTCGGCGATGGACACCGGCTGCCGGCACAGCCGTACGATCGCCCGATGCTCCGGGCCCAGCCCGGCGGGCTCCTGTTCCGACCGCAACGTCATCACCTGGGTGGACAGATCGAGCCGGGCGCTGTCCTCCGGTGTCCGGCCACTGGTTATGGTGTACGGCCGGACCAACGGCCCGGCGGCCTCGTCGTACCAGCCGTCTTCGCCGCTCATGTCGCTTCCCGCAGCGGTCGCACCGCTTCACGAGGGGCGGACGCGAGGTAGTCACCGACGCGCTTGACCAGTCGGTTCATCTCGTACGCGATCATCTCGACGTCCACGCTGTCCCCCGCCAGCACGGCGAGGCACGCTCCCTGACCCGCTGCCGAGACGAAGAGATATCCGTGCTCCATCTCGATCATGTTCTGCAGCACACGGCCGCGGGAGAACTGCTTGCTGACCCCCTTGGCGAGGCTCTGCAGGCTGGAGGCGATGGCCGACAGCTGGTCCGAGTCGTCCTTGCTCATCCCTGCCGACTTGCCGATGAGGAGCCCGTCGGCGGACAGCACGATGGCGTTCTGGGCGCCGACGACGCGGCTCACCACATCGTCGAGAAGCCAGTTGAGGTCGGGTTTGGAGTTCCCGTGCTCGTTCATGCTCGAGAGACCTTGACTTTCCTTTGTGGACATTCGGTGGGTGTTGCCGTGGTCACGAATCGTCGGCCGGGACGCGCCCCCGGCGAGTTCCCTTGTGGAAGGCCGCGAGCGTGCGTGCGGTCCCTTCTCCTGGTGGCACGTCGTCGTAGCCGTCGTCTGGCTCGTCCTCGAGTTGGCGGACGAGGTTCTGCTGAGGCTCGCGCCGGGGCAGCCGCGGCCGGTCGTCGGTTTGCCCGGGAGGCGGCGTGGCCGGCCCGGAGGCGTCCGCCACCGAGACGGCCGGGGCGGCCGGCGGGACGAGGGTCTGTGCCGGGTACGACCCTGGCCTGGCATCTCGATTCATCGGGACCTGATCTGGAAAGGAGCTGGGCGCCTCTACGGAACGAGGGGAGACGTTCGCCGTCCGCGGTGCGGGGGCGCCTGCGGTGGCGGGGATCGCGGTGACCTCGGGCCGTGCGGGTTCCGCCCCGGGGCGCTGATCCGCGGGCTGTTCGGCGGCAAGATGCTGGGTGGGAACGAGCACGGTGGCCCGGAGACCGCCGTACCGGGACGGGTCGAAGGTGACCGTGACGCCGAGCTTGGCCGCGAGGCGCGCGACCACGAACAAGCCCAGGCTCGAGTCGGCCCGCAGAGCCATCGCGTCGAACTCGGGAGCTTCGGCCATCATCGCGTTGGCCCAGTCCCGGACCGCGTCCTTCATGCCGAGCCCTTGGTCCGACACGTCGACCACGAGACCGCGGGCGACCATCCGGCTGGTCACCTCGACCGGTGAACCGGGCGGTGAGAACGTCGTCGCGTTGTCGACCAGTTCGGCGAGCAGGTGGATCGTGTCGGCGACCGCGGCCCCGGCGATGGCGACATCGGCCACCTGCTCGACCTGGACCCGTGAGTACTGCTCGGTCTCCGAGACGGCCGCGCGCAGTACATCCATCAGCGGGACCGGTTTGCGCCAGCGGCGGCCGGGCTGTTTGCCGCCGAGGATGATCAGGTTCTCCGTCGTGCGGCGGGCGCGGGCGGCGAGGTGGTCGAGCTGGAACAGCGAGGCGAGCTGGGTCGAGTTCTCCTCCCGGCTCTCCATCTCGTCGAGGATCTGCAGTTGCTGGTGAACCAGGACCTGGTTGCGGTGCGCGATGCCGAGGAACACGTTGTGCAGGCCGCTGCGGGCCTTGGCCTCGCTCGCCGCGGCGTTGACGGCGGTGAGCTGGGCGGCGTTGAAGGCCTCGGCCACCTGGCCGATCTCGTCCCGGCCGTGGTCGAGCCGAGGGAGCTCTTCCTTCAGGTCGACGGGTTCGCCGCTCTTCAGCCGGTTCACGATCTTCGGCAGCCGGTTGCGGGCGAGGTCGAGCGAGTCGTCGCGCAACCGCGCGAGACGAGTCAGCAGCGCGCGGTCGACGAGCGATCGGGAAACCCGCACCGCGACGATGATCGCCGCGAGCGAGGCGAGCAGCGCGAGGATGCTGCCGATGATCGCATTGCGCAGCTGGGCGTCACCGGAGTCGATCGCGGCCGCGGAGACCTTGTCCGCTTGCGCGATGGCGATGTCGTTGAGCTGCTGGGCGACTTGGCCGGTGACGTTCTGCCAGTCGGCCCCGGTCACCGGCAAAGCGCGCCGGTCACCGCCGGACCACGGGCCGTGCTTGACGAGCGCGTCCTCCGCGCTCTTGAGCTGCTTCCAGGCAGCCCCGGTGGTCAGCGCTTGGTAGGTGCCGCGGACCTCGGTGTCGAGGAACGGTGCGATCTGGTCCAGCTGTGCGTGGTAGAAGCCGGACAGCCTGGTGAACTGGACGAAGTCGTCGGGATCGAAGGTCCCGGACGCGAGCGCCGTCGACACGATCGACGCCTCGCGCGACATCAGGTCGCCGGCACGGAAGGCCGAAGTCGCGGTGATACCGCCATGCGCGGCCGTGGCGTCCGGGGTGACCCGGGCTTGGGTGTCGAACAGGTTGGTGGCGGTGTCCAGCACTCCGTTGTAGTAGTCGTTGACCTGACCACGGTCGATACTGCGGAAGCTGATCTGCGAGCGCAGTACCGGCAGCTTGTCGAAGCGGTCCTTCAGCGCGTTGACCTTGGTCGCGATCTCGTCCGGCGCGGTGGAGATCGTGGCATCGAAAGCGGTCCGCAGCGCCGCGAGTTTCTCGTCCGTCGTCTTCTGCTGCTCCTCCAGCGGCGACTGTCCCAGTGCGGGATCGTCCAAGTACCGCAACGCGATCTGGCGTTCCTGCTGGAGCGCGGCCAGTGCCGTGGCGGCGGGGATCGACACCTCGCGCACAGAGGCCGCGACCAAGCGGACATACAGGCCGTTGACGAAGAAGTACGACGACACCGCGGTCCACAGCACCAGCAGTGTCACGCTGGGAATCAGGACGGTCCTGGTCAGTCGCTTGCGGATCGACTTGTCGTACGGGCTGTCCGACTCGTCGTTGCCGTCTTTGTTCTGCACGGGGGTTCACGAACTCCTGAATGACAGTGGGCGAAAGTGAGGAGCCGGCCGGGGAAACAGGCATGACGAGGACAGGCGGCGGACGCCGTCACCGGTCTTCGCCTCGCTCTCCATGTCGCCGCGGAACCGATCAGGAACCGTTTTCTATCATGAACCGCACGGCCGTGGCCGCCCCCTCAATACCGCCGCCGACCGCCGGATGGACAGCGATGACCGATCGCGTCAAGGCGCTTGCCCCGTTTCCTGAGGTATGAGCGCCGGGCGGCGATTCGCCGTACTGGCGACTGGGCCGAACGGGTGAAAGTGAAATTGCGGTCTCCTGGTCGCGACGGCCAGATGTCCGGGCTTCCCTTCCCTGAGAAGAATGAACGCGGGCGGTGTCCAGCACCTCTATGGAAGTGTGGTGCAAATCACTTTCTCGCGTCCGTCGGTGTTTACCGGCCGAGGGGTGCCGTGCGGGGCGGCGAAAACCTCGGCCGGGAACAAGGGGAAAAGGCCAGTCGGCATTTATCGGGCGCGCCGATACGAAATTCCGTACGAATTCTTATCGGATGCCGGCCATTGCGGAGCGCTACTCCGGCCGGGGCAGGCGGCCGACGGTCGCGGCGTACTCCTCGGCGAGCAGGCGGACGATCTCACCGGCGGGAACGACCGAATCGATCAGTCCGGCGGACTGGCCCGCCTCGACCTTGCCGTGCACCACATCGCCCTCGTACGCGGCCATGCGCAGCGTCGACCTGGTGAACTCGGCGCGCCGTGTTTCCAGGTCGGCGCCGTTCTCCTCGAGTTCGGTCATCCGCTCGACGAATTCGTTGGCCAGCGCGCGGACCGGACCGAGCTCACGTCCGACCAGGCGGGTGCCGTCGATACCGGCCCGCAGCACCGCCTCCTGATATGCCGGGTGCACGTTCGCCTCCGTGCTGAGGAGGAAGCGCGTGCCGAACTGCACAGCGCCTGCCCCGATGGCCAGGGCGGCGGCCAAGCCCGCGCCGTCGGCGAAGCCGCCGGAGGCGATCACCGGCATCTGGGGTACCGCCGCGGCGACCGCCCGGACGACGACCAAAGTGGACACCTGGTCCGGCGCGGGATGTCCGCCTGCCTCCGCGCCGACGACCACCAGCCCGTCGACACCGGCCTCGGCCGCCTTCAGCGCGTGCTCGACACCGGCCACCACGTGCAAGCAGATCGTGCCCACGTCCCGGAAACGCGACAGGTAGCGTCGCGGTCCGCCTTGGGACGCGATCAACACGCGCGGACGCCGGGCCACCAGCAGGTCCATGACCTCGTCGGCGCCGCGCCGGTACAGCGGCAGGTTCACCGCGAACGGCCGGTCCGTACCGTGTTCCATTTCGTCGAGGACGCGGTCGAGATCGGGCAGCCGCATCGGACCGGCCGCCACCACGCCGAGCCCGCCCGCCGAGGACACCGCCAACGGCAAGGCCGAAGCGGACGATGCCCACGACATCCCGGCCTGCACGATGGGCAGGTCGATGCCGAGCAGCTCGGTGGCCGGTGTGCGGATCTTCATTCCCCGGCCTCCAGCAACTTCACCGCGTGCTCGGCCAAGGGTTGTTTGCGTACCTTCGAACTCTCGGTCATGCCGAACCGCTCGAAGCCGTCGACGAGGTGAACCCACCTCGGGACTTTGAACCCGGCCAGCCGTGGCTTGATCCAGTCGACCAGCTCGATCGGCGTGGCGGTGCAGCCGTCGTTGAGCACCACGAACGCGAACGGCACCTCGACCAGCCGGCCGTCGGGCACGCCGACCACCACCGCCTGCCGGATCTTCGGGTGCTGGTGCAGCACGTTCTCCACCTCGGCCGGTGCCACGTTCTCGCCGCCGACGCGGATGATGTCCTTGAGCCTGCCCGCGAATTCCAGCCTGCCGTTCTCGCCCAGCCTGCCGAGGTCGCCGGTGTGCAGCCAGCCGTCGGGATCCACCGCCGCCGCCGTGTCCTCGGGCAGGCCGAGGTATCCGCGCATGACGTTCCAGCCGCGCACCACGATCTCGCCTGCCACGCCCGCCGGACTGTCCACACCGGACGAGACGTCCCGGACGCGGACCTCGACGCCGGGCTGGGGCAGCATGAGTGCCGCCGACCGGATCTCGTCGGGCTCCCACCACGCCGACTGGGCCACGTTCGGGGATGCTTCGGAAAGCCCATATCCGACAACGCATTCCCGTGCGCCGAGTTCGTCGATCACCCGCCGTACGACCGACGGCGACGCGGCCAGCCAGGCACCGCGCAGCACCAGTCGCCGGTGCGGCCGGTCCGGATGGTTGAGCAGCATCAGGGCGATCGTGTCGTTTCCGGAGAAGTGCGTGCATCGCTCGGCCTCGAACAGCCGCAGCGCCTCGCCTGCCTCGAATCTCTCCATCGCCACCACGGTCGCGACGTGCTGCAGGCACGCGAGGATGGACAGCGTGGTGCCGGCGACGTGGAAGAACGGCCGCGCGGTGTGGAACCGGTCGCCGGCCCGCAGACCGACCCGGCCTCCGGAGAAGAAGCCGTTCGCGCACATGCTCCGGTGTGTCAGCAACACGCCCTTCGGATACGACGTGGTGCCAGACGTGTACTGGACCAGCAGCACGTCGTCGGGTGAGCAGGCCGCCGGAACCGGTTCGGTGGCCGCGGCGAGGAACTCGTCCCACGTACCGGCCGCGGCGGGTACCCGGTCGCCGATCACGACGACTCGGCGCAGGTCGGGCAGACCGGGATCGGGCAGGCCGGTGTCCACCGAAGGGCAGGCTTCACGCAGGATTCCGGCCAGGTCGGCGGTCAGCACCGAGTCGGCAAGGAACAACACGCTGACCTTGGACTGACGCAGGACATAGCCGAGTTCCGCGGCCTTGAGCCGGGTGTTGACCGGCACGGTCACCGCGCCGAGCGAGCCGATCGCCAAGAACAAGGCCACCCACCGCGGCCCGTTGCCCACGCAGACCCCGACGTGGTCACCGTGCCGCACACCCGCGGCCGCGAGGGCCGACCTGAGACGAGCCACCTCGGACGCCAGTTCCGCGTACGTGATCCGGCTGTGCGCGGTCACCACGGCTTCCACGTCCGGCGCGATGGTCACGGCGCGCCGCAAAGCCTCGTCCGTCGTGAGTGGACAGACCCCGGTCAGCTCCATCAGACCTCCCGATCGTTTTCGGCCGCCTTGGCCGAAGTGGTGAAGTCCGCCACGCCTCGCCGCCAGCCGCCTTCCGCGAGGTTCCGTTCGATCGCCGCCATCTCGATCCGGATGCCGCGGTCCAAATCCGTCTCCGCGCCGAGATCGACCGCTTGTTTGGTCAGCGCCATCGACAGCGGGGGAGCCTTGGCGATCTCCGCCGCCACCGTCGTCCCCGCCGCGTCCAGATCCGCCGGTTCGACCAACCGCGCCACCAAACCGACCTGGTGTGCTTCGGCGGCGGCCATCGTCCGGTTCGTGAACAGCAGTTCCTTGGCGCGGTGACGGCCGATCACGCGCTGCAGCCGTTGCGTGGCACCGACCGTGCCCCAATGCGGCTCCGGGAAGCGGAACGTCGTGTCGGTGGAGGCGACGACGAAGTCGCAGCTCATCGCGATCTCCCCGCCGGAACCGACCACGGCGCCGTGCACCAGCGCCACCACCGGTTTGGAGCATCGCTCGATCGCCTCGTAGGCGGCGAAGGACGCCTGCCGCCTGCGTCGCACCCAGGCCGCGTCCCGTCCGGTGCGCTCCTTGAGGTCCGCACCCGCGCAGAACGCCGGACCGCTGGCCCGCAGCACCACCACGCGCACGTCCTCGGCGGAGTCGAGATGCTCGAACGTGTCCCGCAAGGCCAGGCACATCGCCAGGTTGAGGCCGTTGCGGGCCTCCGGCCGGTTGAGCACGACGGTCGCCACTCCGTCGACGACGTTCAGCAGCACCTCGGTGCCGATGTCGAACCGGGTCACCCGATCGCCCCTTCCTGCCGCAACGCGTCGATCTCGCCGTCGCTCATCCCCAGCCGGTTTCGTAGCACGTCGCCGGTGTCCGCGCCCAGTTCCGGCGGAGTCCCGACCGGCAACGCCCCATATCCCTCCACATCGGACATCCGAAGTGGAGTCCGCAACGCCGGGAACGCGCCGGCCACCGGATGCTCGAAGCCGCCGACCATCCCGCGCGCCACCGTGTTCTCGTCGGAGAGAACCTCCCTGACCGTGTTCACCTCACCGACCGGCACACCGGCCGTCCGCAGGGCGGTCGCCAGCTCGGCACGAGGTCGCCGGGCGAACGCGGCGGTCAGCGCGGACATCACCCGCTCCCGCTGCGCCAACCGGCCGGCGTTGTGCCGCAAAGCCTCGTCCTCGGCCAGCTCGGGCACCGCCACCGTCGCGCACAGCGGCAGCCAATGCTGGTCGCTGCAGCTGATGTGCAGCCATTTGCCGTCGGCACAACCGAACGCGGCCGACGGTACCCGGCCGGGGTGCTCGGTACCGGTACGGCGCGGGTCCTCGTCCAGGGCGAACAGCCGGGCCGCGGCCAGGGCGAGCAGGCTGACCTGGACGTCCATCATGGACAGGTCCAGATGCCTGCCCGCGCCGGTGCCGCCACGGCCGACCAGGCCGGTGAGCACGGCGATCGCGATCCACAGCCCGGAGGTCAGGTCGGCGACGGGAACACCGGCCTTGGCAGGCGGCGAGTCCGGATGCCCGGTCAGCTCCATCAGCCCGGACAACGCCTGGAACACGGTGTCGTACCCCCTGCGGTCGGAATATGGGCCGTGCTGCCCGAAACCGGTGCAGGACACGTACACCAGACCCGGATTGGCCGCCGACAGCTGCGCGTAACCCAGGCCGAGACGGTCCATCGCGCCGGGCAGGAAATTCTCCACCACGACGTCCGCGGTCGCGGCCAGGCCGGCGGCAAGGCGCCGTCCGCTGTCGGTCTTCAGGTCGAGGACCACCGACCGTTTGCCGCGGTTGAACGCGAAGTAGTACGCGCTTTCGCCGCTGGGCAGCACCGGTTGCATGAGCCGTGACTCGTCGCCGGAGCCGGGCCGCTCCACCTTGATCACGTCCGCGCCCAGTTCGGCGAGGACCTGCGTGGCCATCGGGCCGGCGAGCACCCGGGAGAAGTCGAGAACAGTGACACCGGACAAGGGAAGCACCGTCATCAGCCCCGGAAACCACGCATGATCGCGTTGACGTCCCGCCCGGCCCGCATGGCCTGGTCCACCGGCAGGTCCGCGACGCGGTAGAACAGGTCCTTCGTGGCGGTCATCGCCACCGGGGACGGCTCGCTCCACTTGGCCGCGATCTCGAGGCCGGCGCCGAGCGCGTCGTCCCGCGCGACGCATCGGTTGGCCAGGCCGAGCCGGACGAGGTCCGCCGCGCCGAGCAGCTTGCCGTGGCTGATCATCTCGAACGCGAGTTTGCGGCCGATCTGGCGTTGCAGCCCGGTCATCACGATCGCGGGCACCAGGGAATGCTTCAGTTCGGGATAGCCGAATTTCACGTCTTCGGTCACCACCATCATGTCGCAGCCGATCGCGAGTCCCGCGCCGCCACCGAGCGCGGCGCCCCAGACCACCGAGACGATCGGTTTGCTCAGCCGCTGCGGCAGAAGCTGGGTGCGGGCGGTCAGGTCCGCGCGGCGCACCACGGCATCCTGGTGGTCGGGGGTCAGCCCGGCGAACTCCGTGAGGTCCGCGCCGGCGCAGAAACTGCGACCCTCACCGGCGAGCACCACCGCGCGAACCGAGTCGGACGCGTCCGCGGCGAGCAACTCGTCCAGCAGCGCGGTGGTCAACTCGGTGTCGAGTGCGTTGTGCTTCTCCGGCCGGTTGAGCCGGATCACCCGGACCGGGCCGTGGTCCTCACGCAACACCACTTCCTTACGCACGATGGTCTCCTCAGATGTCATGGGTGGCTCCCTGGCCGAGCCCGGCCCGCGCGACCATGCTGTGCAGCGGACGGCCGAGCGTCTCCTCGCACCGGGCGGACGCGGCCATCAGCAGATCGAGGTCCACACCGGTGCCGACGCCCATGGCCTCGAACATGGCGACGAGATCTTCGGTGCAGGTGTTGCCGGTCAGGCCGCTGCCGTACCCGATCCTGGCCGGATGCCCGCCCACGCCACCGAACGCGCTGTCGAAGTACCGGCAGCCGGCGTCCAACGCCGCGACGCAGTTGGCGAGTGCCGTTCCGCGGGTGTTGTGGAAATGCGCCACGGCGGGCACGTCCGGGAATTCCTTGACCAGCCGGGCGAAGAGCGGTCCGACCGTGGTCGGTACGCCCAGGCCCGTGGTGTCGCCGACGGTCACCAGCGAAACGCCGAGTTCGGCGAACCGGCCGAAGTCGTCCACGACCCGTCCGGGATCGACGTGGCCTTCGAACGGGCAGCCCAGCGCCACCGAGATGACGCCGACCAAGGTGAACCGGCCGCCGGCCAGGCGCACCATCTCCTCGACGTTCTCCCACTGCCGGGCGCGGGTGGTCCGCAGATTGCGCCCGGTGTGGCTCTCGGTCGCCGAGACGAGCAGGCTCAGCTCGTCGGCGCCGTTCCCCGCGTCCAGATCCGCCAGCGCCCGGTGGACGGCGCGCGGATTGGGACAGGTGGCCTTGAAGGAGACCCCCGGCCCGCGCGGCAACCGGGCCAGCAGGTCACTGGCGTCCCGGAACGCGGGCACGCGCTCCGGGTGGCTGTAGCTGGTCGCCTCGACGCGGCGGAAGCCCGCCGCGACGAACGCGCCGATGGTGGACAGCTTGGTGTCCGTGGGGACGAAGTCCGGCTCGTGCTGCAGCCCGTCGCGGGCGAAGCACTCGCAGATCGTGACACGGTCGGCCATCGGCCGCACCTCCTGACGACAACGATGAAGCGAGCGTGTCAGAAGGGTGTTGATAGTGTCAACACCTAGCCGGTCATCGTTCCTCGGCGCGTTCGAGTGCCCTGGCGAGCGTGCCCAGCTTGGTCAGTGCCGAGTCCAGGACCTCGCGCTCCTGCTCGGTGAGGCAGACGAGGAACGCCTCGTCGCGTTCGTTGGCCGCGCTGATCAGGCCGCGATAGAGCGCGGCGCCCTTGCGGGTCAGGGTGAGCTGCGTGGTCCGCCCGGCGCCCAGTTCGCGCAGGACCAGGCCGCGGTCGCTGAGTTTGGCGACCACCCGGCTCATCTGCGCCTTGTCCAGCGCGGCCAGCCTGGCCAGCTTGTTGAGCGTCAGCGGCGCGTCCGCGCCCAGTAACGCGATGGTCCGCCATTCGCCGAGGCTGACGTCGAATTCGCGCCGGTAGCGCAGCGCCGCGCTGCGGGACATCGCGTTGGCCACCCGGCTGAGCCGGTAGGACAGCAGGCCGTGGATCGGCAGCCGGTCCGACGGGTGCGACCGTGCCTGTCCGGGGAGGGCCTGCTCCGTGTCGGTTCGCTCCGGCGGGTCGGGGTCCGGCGAGGCGTTTGACGTGGGCTTCATGTCTTGCACTGTAGGCGTTCGGCGCCGGTCCGTGTTCGCCGACAGGCGGCGGTTTCCGAGGGGATCCCGTGCTGGGTTCATCTGTTGACAATAACAACAGGGCGGCGGCATGATGCGGCCAAGGCCGGAAACGGCGTGATCGACGAAGGGTTGGGCACGATGTCGGCGGACTCCGGGGCGACCTTGCTGATCGACGGGCAATGGCGGCAGGGTGGTGCGACGTTCGAGGTCCTCGACCCGGCGACGCTGGAACCGGTCGGCCGGGTGGCCGACGGCACCGCGGAGGACGCGCGAGCCGCGCTGGACGCGGCCTGCGCGGCGTTCGACACCTGGCGTGCCGTCACCGTGGAGGAACGCGGCGGCTATCTGCGCCGGGCCGCGGCCGGGATCCGTACCCGGCTCGAAACTCTGGCGCCACTGCTGACCAGCGAGAACGGCAAGCCGCTCGCGGAGGCGCGTGGGGAACTTCTCGGCTGCGCGCGCATGCTGGAATGGAGCGCGGAGGAGGCGCGCCGGGCGGGTGGGCGCGTGCTGCCGTCCGCTCTGAACGGGCCCGGCCTGGTGGTGACGGCCCCGGTCGGACCGGCGCTGGCCATCACGCCGTGGAACTTCCCGGCGAGCATGCTCGTCCGCAAGGTCGGCCTGGCGCTGGCGGCGGGTTCGCCGCTCGTGGTCAAACCCGCCGAGCAGACGCCGCTGATCGCCACCGAGCTGGTACGCCTCCTGCAGGACGCCGGCCTTCCCACCGGTGTGCTCCAGTCGATCACGACCTCCCGGCCCGCCGAGGTCGCCGGCGCGCTGCTGACCGACCCGCGATTGCGGAAAGTGAGTTTCACCGGCTCCACCGAGGTCGGTCTCGGCCTGCTCCGCGGCACCACCACCCATCTGCGGCGCACCTCCCTCGAACTGGGTGGGCACTCGCCCGCGATCGTCTTCGCCGACGCCGATCTGCCCGCCGCGGCGGCGGGTGTGGTGGCGGCGAAGTTCGCCAACGCCGGACAGAGCTGCATCGCGATCAACCGGTTGTTCGTGCACCGTTCCGTCCACGACGAACTGCTCGCCCTGATCGACGAGAAGGTCGCGAGCCTGCGCGTCGGCCGCGGAGCCGCCGAGGGCACCACGATCGGCCCGTTGATCGATCACGCCGCACTGGACAAGGTCGAGCGCCATGTGGAAGACGCCGTCAGCGGAGGCGCGGAGGTCCGCGCCGGGGGCAAACGGTGGTCCGGCCCCGCGGAACTGAAAGGCGCGTTCTACGAGCCGACAGTCCTCACGGGAGTCCGCGACGACATGCTCGTCAGCCGCGAGGAGACCTTCGGGCCGGTGCTTCCGGTGTACACGTTCGACACCGACGAGGAAGCCGTGCGCCGCGCGAACGCGACCGACTACGGGCTCGCCGCGTACCTGTTCGGCAAGGACCTGACCCGGCTGTGGACCGCGATGGACCGGTTGCACTTCGGCGTCATCGGCCTGAACGACCCGGCCCCGGTCCGTCCGGAACTGCCCTTCGGCGGCATGCACAACAGCGGCCAGGAACGGGAAGGTGGCGCCGAAGGCATCGAGGCGTTCCTGGAGACCAAGTCGGTCGCGATCAAGCTCTGAGCTTGTTGTTCACCCTGGAGGTTTGCGACACCGGCGGGACAACCTTTGGTGATCAAGGCTGTCCCGCCGGCCTGCGGCAGGTTGTTTGAGGGGTAAGTCGGTTTGGTGGTGGCGCTGGAGTGGCTGCCGGGGCGACCAAGTGTCCTTTAAGGACCTAAACGTGACCGAATGACCGATTTACCCGTGAATGTCTTGTTCTAGAGGTCCGTGAGGGCCTCCTTCCCTACCTTGAGAGTCAGGGCCCCGGCAACGTCGCATCACTGCTGTTCAGTGTCCTTCTACTGGGCTTGGCCGACGTTGTGAAAGCCACTTTCGCAACGTTGAAGGTTGCGAAAGTGGCTTTCACAACGCCGGCCGCACCCGAACCGGGCACGCTCACCCTCGAGGTGTCCCTTGTGGACAGCCGAGAAGACCGCAGGCCGCTGTGACGAGCCCTCAATCACCCACGTGACCAGCGGATACGCGACTTTGCCGTGACCCTGACCTGGAGAGTAAGGAAGGAGGCCCTCACGGACTTGACGAGGAAAGATCACCGAGCCTGTCGCCAACCTTCGCCAAGAGCATCGTGTGATGTACCGAAAGTGGCTTTCGCGACATGAACGCCGACCGGTCACGAGTGACTTTCCCTCTATGGATGCCTGTCGGGGAACCCGGATCAGCGGCAGGTCTCACGCGGGAAACGCCTGCCGGGGAGGAACTTCAGCACGTCACGGTTGAACTCGCCGGGGCGCTCCCAGCCTGCCGAGTGCCCGACCTTGCGGTAGATGATCGAGCTGCTGTCCGGCAGATGCGCCGTGATCATCCGCAGGATCGGCGGCGGCAGGTAGAGGTCCGCGTCCCCGCCGATCAGCAGCGTGCGCACCTTCAAGGTCTCCAGCCGCGCCCAGCCGATCGGTTCCGACAGCAGCTGGCTCTCGACGTCGTGCCCGCCCAGCGATCTGTCCGAGATCTCCAGCCATTTGCGGGCGCCCGCCTCGTTGGCGGCCCGGTAGTCCGGGCCGAGCTCCAGGAAGTCGTGCCGCATGTCCGAGAAACCCGGCGGCCGCAGCCATTCGGTCACCCGCAGGTATTCGGGATCCGAGATGCCCATGAAGCTGCTCACGATCACCAGGCTGAGCAACCTCTCCGGGTGCGACAACGCGTAATCCGTGGCGTAGTAGCCGCCCAGTGCCGCGCCGATCAGGTGAAACCGCCGCAGGCCCAGGTGGCCGGCCAACGCGTGCAGGTCGTCGGCGCCGACACCCGGATCGCCGGGTTCGGGCATCGAGGAGTTGTAGTGCCCACGCCGCGAGTAGGCGATCACCCGGTACCCGGCCTTGGCGAACACGGGCTGCTGGTACGGCCAGGACAACGCGCTGCCGCTGCCCGGATGCACCAGTACGACGGCGGGGCCGGGGCCGCCGGTGTCCCAGAACCACAACCGCGCGCCGGGGACCTCCAGGAAACCTTCCCTGGCGGGTACCGGGGCCGGGATCGGCTCGGGCTGCGGCGACCCGCAGGGTGCGGCGACGGCGACCGCGGGCGCGGCCGCGGGCAGCGCGGCCGCCGCCGTCGTGGTCGCGGCCGCCACCAGCACCCGGCGTCTGCTCAACCGTTCCATGGAAACTCCTCGCAGGTCAGGGGAGGTCTGTCCACCGTGGAGGGCAGGGCCGTGGTTCCGGTGGACGGCGATGGAGCCGAGCGTGGCAGACGTCTGTTGATAGTGTCAACAGCTGGCTTGGGCACGGTTTCGTCTATGGGGCTTCACGGGGGACTCCCAGGATCGGGTCAAGTGTCCGGGAGCTGGCGTTTTGGGCTTGCTCGCCTGGTGATGCTGTTGGAAAGTGGCGGGGAGTCGGTGATCTTCCCTCATAGGACCCGGATGGCTCTTGGTCACTGTTGGGTACATCGCGAGCCGGCCTGGTGTCCCCAATGCCGCATTGGAGTCACTCGGCGTCCCCAATGTGACATTGGGGACGCCAGGCGGTGGAAGAGCTGCGCCGACGCATCAAGGACGGCGCTGAACAGCGGTTAAGCGACTTTCCCAACCCCGGTGCTCAGGGTCGGCAAGGAGGTCATTCGGGCTCGATTCAAGGCCTTAAAGGACACTTGATCGCCCCTGGCGGCATCAAAACGCGGCAGGTGTCACGGTTCAGCTGTTGACAATGACAACAGCGAGGGTGAGACTAAGCCGCCAGAGCCGCGGTGAGAGCGGCGGCCGAAGCGTTCACGATCAAGTGGTGAGGAACGGCGGGCATGACCACACTCGAAGCGATGGACATGGGCGGCATCATCCACCCGCATACGACGATCGGCGCCCCGGACCGCCCGGTGATCTTCGACCGGGGTGAGGGCGCGGTGCTCTGGGACGTACAGGGCAAGGCCTATCTGGACGGAACGTGCGGCCTGTGGCAGTGCCCCGTCGGCCATGGCCGCAAGGAACTGGCCGCCGTGGCGGCCGCCCAGATCGAACGGCTGGAGTTCTACTCCTCGTTCAACGACTACTCCAACGAACCCGCCATCCGGCTGGCCGACCGGCTGCTGAAGCTCGCGCCCGCCGGGATCGAGCGCGTGTTCTTCACCAACGGCGGCTCCGAGGGCAACGAGACCGCGATCAAGCTGGCGCGCCTGGCGCAGTACAACGCCGGGCGTCCACAGCGGACGGTGATCCTGGCCAGGACCGCCGGATACCACGGCATGGGCGGCGGATCGCTCTCCGCCACCGGCATCGACCGGTTGCGCACCGGCTTCGGGCCGTTGCTGCCGGACGTGGAGTTCCTCGGCAAGCCGCACAGCCTCGACCACGACACGGACACGCTGGTCGCCGAACTGGAGAACAAGATCGCCGAGCTGGGCGCGGAGCGTATCGCCGCGTTCATCGGCGAGCCGGTGCTCGGCGTCGGCGGTATGGTCCCGCCGCCAGAGGACTACTGGCCCCGCGTCCAGGAGGTCTTGCGCCGCCACGACATCCTGCTGATCCTCGACGAGATCGTGACCGGATTCGGCCGCGTCGGACATTGGTTCGCCGCCCAGTACTACGGGATCGAACCGGACATGATCGTCACCGCCAAGGGCCTGTCGAGCGGATACATCCCGATGGGCGCGGTCCTGATCGGCAGGCGCGTGCTGGACCTGGCCGACGGCGCCCTGTTCTCGCACGGTTTCACCTACAACGGCCACCCGGTCGGCGCCGCCGTCGCACTGGCCAACTTGGACATCCTCGAACGCGAGGGCCTGCTGGAACGCGCCAAGACGGTCGGCGCCCGCGTCATGGACGGGCTCGCGCCGCTGGCCGGGCTCGACCACGTCCGCGAGGTGCGGGGCGTCGGCCTGATGCTCGGCATCGAGCTCGACCGTGACGCCGCGAGCGTGCAGGCCGGAGCACGAGCCGACGGGGTGATCATCCGCGCCGCCGGCAGCAACATCGTCATCTCGCCGCCGTTGGTCATCACCGACGAGCAAGCCGACACCCTGGTCGATGTCGTGTCCACCCACGTGCGGGCAGCCGGGAACTGATCAGAAGAGTCAACGCCGACTTCGGAGGTCGCCGTGCGCCGTAGCAGAACATCCGGTTGCCTGGCACTGGTCCCGCTCCTCGTGACCGCGTGTGGCGGGAGCGGGCCGGGCGAACCGTCGCTCACGTTCGTGTCCACCGGGAGTTCCTTCCAGGACAACCAGAAGATCGCGTGGCAGCAGCCGTACACCGACCGGACCGGGACCGGGTTCCGCAACGACGGCCCGGTGGACGAGGCCAAATTGCGCACCATGGTCGAGGCGGGCAACGTCACCTGGGACGTCGTCGACACCAGCGCGGCCGCCGCCGAGCAGTACTGCGGGAAGTACGTGGAGAAGCTGGACTTCTCCGTGATCGACCGCTCCGCGTTCCCGCCGGAGACGGTCAGCGAATGCGGCGTCCCCGCGTTCTACTACGGCATCCTCTTCATGTACGACACCAGGAAGTTCACCGGCGCGAAGCCGGCGACGATCGCGGACTTCTTCGACCCGGTGCGCTTTCCCGGCCGCAGGATCGTGCCGCCGGACGTCGCGACCGGCCTGCTGGAGTATGCGCTCCTGGCCGACGGCGTACCCGCCGCGCAGCTGTACCCGTTGGACGTCGAACGGGCCTTGCGCAAGCTCGACGTGATCAAGCCGATCACCACCTTCGCCAAGACCTACGGGCAGATGCAGCAGTCCATGGTGGACGGTCAGGTCGATTTGGCGCTCGTTTCGACGGCACGGGCCTACCAGACGCTCAAGGCGGGGGCGCCGTTCGAGACGGTGTGGGACAAGACCATGGTGAACTGGAACGACCTGGTGGTGCCCAAGGGTTCGCCGAACCGGGACGAGGCCATGAAGTTCATCGCGTTCGCCAGCAAACCGGAGCAGGCGGTGAAGTTCTCCGAACTGGCCTCGGTCCAGTCGGCCCACCGGAACGCCGCACCGAAGTTCGACGACGTCCAGCGTCGCATCGACGCGTTCTCACCGGAGCACGAACACACCGTGGTGCTCGGGAACGCGAAGTGGTGGTCACAGAACTTCGACGCGGTGACCGCGCGGTTCACCAAATGGCTGGCGGGATGACACCGATGAGTCAGACCATGCCGGACACCGTGCCCGGCACCGGGACGGCGGACGCCCGACGGCGCGACCGCCGTCCGGTGGCGGGATGGATCCTCCTGCCCGCCACCGCGGTGCTGCTGGTGTTCTTCTTCTACCCGCTGGCCATCATCGTGTGGCGCAGTTTCACCGAACCGACGGCCGGGCTGGACAACTACTCCGCCCTGTTCACCGACGGCGTCTCGATCACCGTGCTCCTGCGCACGCTGCGGACCGCGTTGATCGTCGGCTTGGCGACACTGGTCATCGCCTACCCGTACGCCTACGCGATGACCCGGGCCTCCCACCGCATGCGGGCGGTGCTCACCGTGCTGGTGCTGCTGCCGTTCTGGACGTCGGTGATGGCCCGGAACTTCGCCTGGTACCTGCTCGAGCAGCGCGGCGGGCTGATCGACCGGTTCTTCTCCGCGATCGGCATCGACGGCGTGGTGCTGCTGGGCAGCGTCACCGGGGTGACCGTGGCGATGGTCCAGGTGATGCTGCCGTTCATGGTGCTGCCGCTGTACAGCACCATGAGCACGATCGACCTGAAGCTGATGGACGCGGCCACCAGCCTGGGAGCGTCGAGGCCGAAATCCTTCGCCCGGATCTACGTCCCGCTGTCGCTGCCGGGTGTGGTGTCCGGCTTCAGCCTGGTGTTCATCGTGACGCTCGGGTTCTTCGTCACGCCCGCGCTGCTGGGCAGCCCGCAGCAGTCACTGGTGTCCCAGGTGATCGAGACCAGGGTCGGCGATCTGCTCGACTTCCCCGGCGCGGGCGCGCTGGGCACGGTGCTGCTGGTCGTGACCCTCGTCGTGCTGTTCGCGGTCAGCCGGATCGCCCGCCCCGCGACCGCGTTGAACCAGGCGGTGGACCGTGCCTGAGACGAAATCGCGTACCGCGAAACGGACCATCGGCTGGGGCCTGCGGTTGTGGGTCGTCGCGGTCTCCGTGCTGCTGCTCGCTCCCACGCTCGTCGTCATCCCGATGAGCTTCGGTGCCGGCCAGACGTTCGAGTTCCCGCCGAAGGAATGGTCACTGCGCTGGTACGAGGAGTTCTTCTCCTCCCCGCAATGGATGGACTCCGTGCTCACGTCGATCCAGGCCGCGGTGCTGACGGCCGTGCTCGCCACGGTGCTCGGCGTGGCCGCCGCGATCGGGCTGGACCGGGGCCGTTTCCCCGGCCGGGAGATGCTGCGCTCGGCCATGATGGCGCCGATGATCGTGCCCGGGATCGTGGTCGCGATCGCCATCTACGCCACGTTCCTGCGCTGGCATCTCAACGGCACACTCCTCGGCTTCGTCCTGGCGCACACCGTGCTGGCGGTGCCGTTCGTGATCACGTCCGTTTCGGCCAGCCTCGCCGGATACGACCGCGCGGTCGAGACGGCCGCCGCCAGCCTCGGCGCGTCCGGCTTGACCATCGTGCGCCGGATCACCCTGCCGCTGCTGGCACCGGGTATCGCGTCCGGATTCGTGTTCGCGTTCGTCACCTCCTTCGACGAGGTGGTGATCGCGCTGTTCCTGCAGACACCGGACATCCGCACCTTGCCGGTCCAGATGTACGACTCGATCACGCTGGAGATCGACCCGACCATCGCCGCGGCGTCCAGCCTGATCGTCGTGGTCACCACCGCGGCGCTGCTGCTGCCCCAACTCATCCGCCGACGCCGGAGCGACGCATGAATCCTTCCGCAAGCCACGGCATCCGGATCTCCGGAGTGTCCAAAGTGTTCCCCGGGCTGCCCCGTCCCGCGGTCGACGACGTCTCGCTGGACATCGCGCCGGGCGAGTTCATGACCTTCCTCGGACCGTCGGGTTCCGGCAAGACCACCACCCTGTCCATGATCGCCGGGTTCGTCCCGCTGACCAGCGGCTCGATCTGCGTCGACGGCAAGGACATCAGCGGCCTCAAACCGCACAAGCGCGACCTCGGTGTGGTGTTCCAGCAGTACGCGCTGTTCCCGCACCTGACCGTGGCGAAGAACGTGGCGTTCCCGTTGCAGCAACGCGCGGTGGCCAAACCGGAGATCCGCACGCGTGTCGAGCAGGCGCTGGCGCTGGTCGGGCTGTCCGACTGCGCCGACCGGCTGCCCCGTCAGCTGTCCGGCGGCCAGCAGCAACGCGTCGCACTGGCCCGTGCCGTGGTGTACCAGCCCCGCGCGCTGCTGATGGACGAACCTCTCGGCGCGCTGGACAAGAAGCTGCGCGACCAGCTGCGCAGGGAGATCGCCCGGATGCACCGGGAACTGGGCATGACCTTCCTGTTCGTCACCCACGACCAGGAAGAGGCGCTGACGCTGTCCGATCGGATCGCCGTGTTCAACAACGGCAAGGTCGAACAGATCGGCACGCCCACCGACCTGTACGAGCGGCCGTCGACGTTGTTCGTGGCCCGGTTCCTCGGCGAGTCCAATGTGTTCACCGGAGACGGTGACGATCACGAGCGGGCGATCGTGGTCCGGCCGGAGCGGCTGGACCTGCACGCCGGGCCGGACAGTGTGCCCGCCGGGCACCAGCGCCGCAAAGCCGTGATCACCGAGGTGGTCTACGTCGGCAATCACCACCGGATCGGGCTGCGCTTCGACGACGGCACCGAAGGATCCGCCATGCGCCTGGCCGGGGCCTCGCTGCCCGCCGCGCCCGGCGAGCCGGTGATCACCAGCTGGAGTCCGAATCACCAGACCAGCGTTCAAGGAGGATGAATCGTGCGACGACTGGGAGTGGTGGCCGTTGCCGCCGTGTTGGTGGCGTCGTGTGGCACCGGCGGAGACGGTGATTCGCTGACGTTCGTGTCGTACGGCAAAGGCGCGTACCAGGACGGGCAGCAGAAGGCGTTCCTGGAGCCGTACCAGAAGGAAAAGGGCGTCAAGGTGGTACTGGACGGCCCATCGGACAACGCCAAACTCCGCGCCATGGTGGAAGCGGGCCGGGTCACCTGGGACGTCGTCGACACGGACGCGTTCATGGCACGCGAGCACTGCGGAACACTGCTGGAGAAGATCGACGTCGGCCCGCTGAAGGACAGCTTCCCGCCAGGGACCTTGTCCGACTGCGGTGTGCCCGCGGCCTTTTTCGGCCTGGTGCTGATGTACAACGAGAAGACCTACGGCGCCGCCCCGCCGACCGGCCTCGCGGACTTCTTCGACCCGGGGAAGTTCCCCGGCAAACGCGTCGTGTACGCCAAGGATCCGTCCACCGGTCAGCTGGAGGCCGCGCTGCTCGCCGACGGCGTGCCCGCCGACCGGCTGTACCCGCTGGACATGGACCGCGCGCTGCGGACGTACGGCAGGATCCGCGGCGACCTGACCCTGGCCCAGACCTACGGCCAGCAACAGCAGGTCATGGTGGACGACCAGGCCGACATGGCGCTGATCGTCAGCGCGCGTGCCTACTCCACGCTGAAAGCCGGTGGCACGCAATGGAAACGCGTTCCCACCAAGGTCCCGGTGACCTGGGACGTCTTCGTGGTGCCGAAAGGCAGCGAGCACAAGGAAAAGGCGCAGGACCTGATCAAGTACGCCTCCGGCCCGGAACAGGGCGCGAAGTTCGCCGAACTGTCCGGCGCGGGTGCCGCCAACACCGGAGCCGAAGCCGGCCTGAACGACCTCCAGCGGCAGATCGACGTGCTCAGCCCCGAACGCGCGGCCGACACGGTGTTCATCGACGCGGACTGGTGGACCGGCAACTACACCCGCGTCGTCCAGGCCTGGACGACATGGCAAACCGGCTGAGCGAAGGAGGAACGGATGCGGGCCGCGGTGTTACAGCGCAGCGGAGTGGACGGGATCGAGATCCGGAGCGACGTTTCCACCATCGACGTCGTCGACATACTTGTGCGAGTCCGAGTGCGCGCGGCAGGCGTGTGTCATTCGGACCTCTCCGCGGCCACCGGACGGCTCGGCATCGTCCCGCCGGTCGTGCTCGGCCACGAGGCGGCCGGTGAGGTCGTCGAGACCGGGCCGGAAGTGACCGGCGTGGCGGTGGGGGACCGGGTGATGGTGTCTTGGGTGCCGCAGTGCGGGTCGTGCCCGTGGTGCCGCCGGGCACAACCCGAACTGTGCACGTTCGCCACGACATCCGGTTACCGGCGCCCACGGTTCCTGGTGGACGGCGTGCCGACGACCGCGCAGGCGGGCTGTGGCGCGTTCGCCGAGGAGATCGTGGTGACACAGCACAACCTGGTGGCGCTGCCCGGCGACGTGCCGTTCGAGATCGGTGCGCTGGTCAGTTGCGGAATCACGACAGGCGTGGGTGCGGTCCGCAACACCGCGGCGCTCCGAAGGGGAGACAGCGCCGTGGTGATCGGGTGCGGCGGCGTCGGGATGGCCGTGGTCCAGGCCGCCCGCGCCGCCGGTGCGTCCGAGGTACTCGCGGTCGATCCGGTCGCCGCCAAACGCGAGCTCGCGTCGAGCCTGGGCGCGACCGCCGTGGCCTCGCCGGACGAGCTGACCGGGGCGATCGGCTCGCTGACAGGTGGGGACGGATTCGACGTGGCCTTCGAGGCGGTGGGGATGCCCGGCACCATCCGTGCGGCGTACGACGCCACCCGGCGGGGTGGCACCACCGTCGTGGTCGGCGTCGGGGCGCCGGACGCGGTGGTGCCGTTCACCGCACGAGAGCTGTACGCCGGCGGCCGCCGCCTGATGGGTTCGGTGTTCGGTTCCAGCGACATCCACCGGGACTATCCCCGCGTGATCCGGTCATGGCAGGACGGCACGTTGCGGCTCGAACCGCTCATCAGCGGCCGGATCGGGCTGGACGGCGTGCCGTCGGCGTTGGACGCGTTGCGTGACGGCTCGGCTCTGCGATCGGTGGTGGTGTTCTGATGTCCGCTGTCGACTCCCGGTACCTGCGGATCACCGCGGGCGCACCCGGCCTCGACGACGCCACGGTGCGTGCCGTGCTGGGCGACGGTTTCGGCGTGACCGCCGTGCGCACTCGCCCGCTGGCGGGCGAGACCGACCGCAACCTGTGGATCGCCGGCGAATCCGGCACCGAGTACGTGCTCAAGGTGTGCTCCGCCGACGACCTCCCCGCCGTGCGGTTCCAGAACGCCCTGCTGCGGCACCTGGCCCGGCACGCGCCGGAGCTGCCGGTGCCCAGGGTGGCCGGTGAGGTGGTGCCGGTGGCCGGTGACCTGGTCGCCCGGTTGCTCACGTGGCTGCCCGGCGCGCCGCTGGCCGAGGTCGGCAGGCGCAGCGCCGAACTGATCGCCGACGTCGGAACCATGGCAGGCAAGCTCGCCGCGGCGACCACCGCCTGGCAGGGACCCGAGCCGCCACCGCCGCACTATTGGGAGTTCCCGCACGCGCCCACGGCACTGGCCGAGTCGCTGCCCGCCATCGCCGATCCGGGGCTGCGAGCCGCGATCAGCCTGGTGGAGGCCGAATTCGTGCCGCGACTGGACCAGCTGTCCGCACTGCCGCAGGGCGTGGTCCACCACGACCTCAACGCGTTCAACATCCTGGTCGGCGCGGGCCGGGCGCGGCGGGTGATCGGCGTGATCGACTTCGGTGACGCCCAGCACACGGCCCGCATCGCCGACTTGGCCGTGCTTCTGGCCAGTGCGCTGCGCGGTCAGCCCCAGCCACTCCGGGTGGCCGCCGCACTCACCGCCGCGTACCACCGAGCGTGCCCGCTGACCGAAGCCGAACTGGATCTGCTGTATCCCCTGGTCGCGGTCCGCGCGGCGACGGTCGCGGCCACCACCGCGCGGCTCGACGCGGCCAGGGACCATGGCGACCCACGCCACCGGTCTCCCGCCGCCGCCGGCCTGGCGCGCGTGCTGGCCGAGGTGCCCGCCGACGTCGGCACCGCCACCCTGCGCCATGCGTGCGGACTGCCGGCACATCCCGCTCGCGACGCGGTCACCGGCTGGCTCACGGCCAATCCCGGCGGCGCACTCGTGGACCTCGGCCTGAAATCCGTCGACCTGTCGGCAGGCAGTGCCGTGTTCGACGACGTCGATCCTCGCGACCCGGCGGCGGTGCGCGCCGCGGAAGCGGCCGCCGTCCACGGACGGCCCGCGATCGGCCGCTATGGCGAGCCCCGGTTCGCCGACGGCGGGGCCGTCCGCACCGGGCTCGACCTGTTCGCCGCCGCGGGAACACCCGTGACAGCACCGCTCGCGGGCACCGTGGAGACCGGCGAGCCGGCCGCGGATCTGGTGGTCCGCCACGAACCGGCCCCCGGTGTCCGCTTCTGGACCATCTACAGTGGACTGTCTTCGGTGGCGGGCGGCGAGGTGCCCGCCGGGCAGCACATCGGTGAGGTCGGTCCGGACGGGCGGCTGTTCGTTCGGTTGTCCGTCGTCCCGCACGATGAACGTCACCGGCTTCCGGACATGGTCGCTCACGAGGACGCGCCGGTGTGGCGGGAGTTGCTGCTCGATCCCAGCCCGCTGATCGGCGCGACGCCGTGGACTCCGGCGACCGGACGTGCGCTCGAAAGCCGTCGTCGCCACCTGCCGCGCACCCACCCGACGTACTTCAGCGCACCGGTGAACATGGTGCGTGCCAGAGACTGCCGCTTCTACGACGAGACCGGACGCGGCTATCTCGACGCTCTGAACAACGTCACCCTGCTCGGCCACGGCCATCCCAGGCTGGTCGAGGCCGCGACGAGGCAACTGCGACGGCTCAACACCAACAGCCGGTTCGTCTACGACGTCCTGAGCGAGTACGCCGAAGCCTTGACGGCGACACTGCCGGACGGGCTGGACGTGGTGTACTTCCTCAATTCCGGCAGCGAAGCCAACGATTTGGCCCTGCGCATGGCCCGATACGTTTCCGGCAGGGAGAACGTCGTCATCATCGACGACGCCTACCACGGCTACACCACCACCGTGGCGGACGTGAGCCCGTCGCGGTACAAGCACTACGGCAAGCCGGACACCACGCACCCCACGCCGGTACCGGATCGCTATCGCGGCGCCTACGGCTACGACGATCCGGGCGCCGGTGCGAAGTACGCCCGGAAGGTCATCGACACGATCGACGAGGTCGAGCCGGCGGCGTTCCTCTACGAGGCGCTGCTGGCCGGTGGTGGCCAGATCGTGCTGCCGCCCGGCTATCTCGCGCCGATCCACGACGCGGCGCGCCGGCGTGGCGTGTTCACCATCGCCGACGAGGTGCAAGTGGGCTTCGGCCGCCTCGGCGAGGCGTTCTGGGGATTCCGGACGCAGGGCGTGGTCCCCGACTTCGTCACCATGGGCAAGGCCATGGGCAACGGATTCCCGATGGCGGCACTGGTCACCACGCGGGAGATCTCGGAAGCCTTCGACAGCACGGGACGATTCTTCTCCACCTACGGCGGGAACCCGGTCGCCTGCGCGGTCGGCCTGGAACTGCTGCGCGTCATGGAAGAGGAAAAGCTCCAGGACAACGCGCTCACCGTCGGCCGGTACCTGCGCGACCGGCTCGGCGAACTCGCCACGCGGCATTCCCTCATCGGCGATGTCAGGGGTCAGGGTTTCTACAGCGGCGTGGAATTCGTCCTCGACCGCGGCACGAAGGAACCGGCCTCCGCCGAGACCTTGACCGTCTGCGAGCGGATGAAGGAGGAAGGCGTGCTGGTGTACCCGACCGGACCGGCCTGGAACATTCTCAAGATCAAACCACCGCTCACCTTCACCAGAGCCCACGCGGACGAGATGACCGCGGCGCTGGACCGAGTACTGGAAACAGGATGGTGACCCCCGAACTCATGCCGGACATCGTGCTGCGCGGCGGCAAGGTACTGACCGTCGACGAGAACTTCACCGCCACCACCGCACTGGCCATCACCGGCGACCGGATCACGGCCGTCGGTGACGATGCCACGGCGTTGATCGGCCCCGGCACGCGAGTCATCGACCTCGACGGCCGCGCGGTCCTGCCGGGCATCAACGACGCGCACCTCCACCTGGCCATGTTCGGCCAGTCCCGCCGCAACGCCGACCTGACCACAGTGGACTCGGTACCGGCGCTGCGCGCGGCTCTGCGCGAACACTCGCCCCACGGCGACTGGCTGATCGGAGAAGGCTGGCGCGAAGCCAACATCCCGGACTTCGAGCCACACCGCACGGTGATCGACGCCGTCACCGGCGAGATCCCGACGGTGCTGAACCACGCGTCCCGCCACTCGGTCCTGGTCAACACCGCCGCGTTGCGCGTGGCGGGCATCGACCGCGGCACACCGGATCCGGTCGGTGGGATCATCGTCCGGGACAGGGACGGCGAACCGACGGGAATGCTCCTGGAATCCGCGGGAGAACTGGTCACCCGGCACATTCCCGCGCTGTCCACAGAGGAACGCCACGACGCCATCGTCGACGGTATGCGTGTCCTGAACACACTCGGCGTGACCAGCGTGACCGACCCGATCGTCTGGCCGGAACTCCTGCGCGACTACACCGTGCTGCACCGACAAGGACGGCTGACCGTACGCGTCAACGCCCTGCTGCACTGGGACTGGCCCTCGCCGACAACGTCGTCGGACGGCCTGACCGCCAAGCTCGCCCAAAGCGGATCCGCCACCGGCCTCGGCGACGACTGGCTCAGGATCGGCGGCGTCAAGCTCTTCGCCGACGGCGTCCCCAGCCACGGCACGGCGTGGCTGCACGACCCCTATCCGGACGGCACGTCCGGCCACCTCGTGACGCCCGGCGCGGACGACGACGCCCGCTACGACCACCTGCTGGACCTGATCGAAGTGGTGCACCGCCACCGCCTCCAGGCGCAGATCCATGTCACCGGGGATCGCGCGGCGGACGCCGCGGCGGACGGGATAATCCGTGCCCAGCAAAAGGATCCGTGGCCCGAAGCCCGCCACGCCCTCATCCACGGCACGCTGCTCGCGCCGGAAACGATCAGCCGCCTCGGCCGTCACCGGATCGGTGTCGTGACGAGCTCCCTGATGAGGACCCACAGCGGGGCGACGATCAGCGCGGCGGTGGGAACGGAACGCTGGAGCCGGGCCTTCCCCGCCCGTGCCCTCCTGGAAGCCGGGGCGCCGGTCGCCGACAGCTCGGACGCGCCGGTCTGCTTCCCGGACTGGCGCCAGGGCCTCGCCACCTTCACCGGCGTAGCCGCACACCCGCTCGCCGAAGTGCCCGCCGACCTCCGCCTCACCCGCGAACAGGCGATCCGCCTCTGGACGGCGAACGCCGCCTGTTTCGAGCACGCCGAACACCGCAAGGGCTCGCTCACGCCGGGCAGGCTGGCGGATCTGGTCGTGCTCGACCAGGACCCGCGGACCGTGCCGGACGCCGCGCTCACCGGACTGCGGCCCGAGCTGACCATCGTCGGAGGCCGAGTGGTGTACGACAGGTCCGTCGTGTGAACGCCGAACAAGCGAGCAGCCTCCCCGGGCTGGCCAGAGTGACCGGCCGAACCGGAGCCCGCAGAGCGTCCCCGGCCTTGAGCACTGGAGGTCGTCGAAGTTCGCCATTTCGCTCAAGACCGGGGGACTGCTCGGTCAGGAGCCCGGTGCCGGGGCCGCGGGGGTGTCTCGTTCGCCGAAGAGAGTCATGAGGGTGCGGAGAAAGACGGGCGTCAGATCGGGGATCGCCTCGGCTCCCTTCGTGTAGAGGCAGTTCCGGATCAGGTCGGACATGCCGCCGACCAGCAGGTCGAACGCCTCGTCCGGCAGCTCCGGTCTGGTGGGGTCTTCCTTCCGCACCACGTGTTCGTAGGTGATGCGGTACAACTCGGCGATGCGGGCGATACGCCGGTGGTACATCGCGGCGATTTCCGGGCCGGCGGCCAGGCATTCGATCTGCAGCGTCCAGGTCGCCTTCGGCTGAGAGGCCATTTTCGCGAGATACCTCTCCATTGTCACTGTGACGGCAGCACGCCAGTCCAGGTAGGAGAGTTCGCTCAGTGGTTTCGTGATCTCTCCCAAAGCTGTCGACGCTCCTGCCCGGAAAGCGGCGACGAAACACGCTTGCTTGGTGGGGAACAGGCTGTAGAACGTCTGCCGGGACACCCCGGCCCGCTCCACGATGTCGGCGATCGTGACCGCCCCGTACCCTTTCTCCGCGGTGACCTCCATGAAGCCGACCAGGATCCGGGCCCGTTGTGACGCCGCGACCTCCTCCGCGGTGAGTCCATGCCGGCTCGGCAGCCGTTGTCCCACCGTGGCGAGAGCCTCCACACCGGTCAAGGCCGGGCGCTCGCTCATGGCACCACCTTCCACGCACGTCGAGCAATGGTGAATCCCGGCAGGACCAGGACGCTCGTCGTTGTTTTGTGTCGTCTTTGACACCGCGAGCCCACGAAACTGTGCCCTCGACCCGAGATCGTGGCAAGCATATCGGCGGCCCTTGTCGGGGGTTTTGGAGAACGCTAGCGTACGCGGAGTACGGACAAGTACTTGAAACCCTTCGAGGTCGGGCCACCGAACCGATTCCCGTTCCGTGGCCGAAGGCGGCTTTCACTTGCGCGGAGACCACTTCGGTCGGCTGCGGCATTGTGCTGAACCCGAACCACGTCACCTTCAGGAGGCGTCATGGACACGGCGGAACACGTCGACAGCCGGCTGAAGGCGCCGCGAGCTCCGGGCAAGAACCTGCATCCCGCGGTGCGTGACGGCCTGTTCGCGCCGCTGGTTTTGGCGTGCGCGGTGGTGTTTCTCGTGCTGTACCTGGGTAGCGGCGCGACCGACGTGTGGTTCGCGTGGACCATGGAGAGCCCGCTCACCGCCACTACCGTCGGCGCCGGCTTCGGCGCCGCGGTCGTTCTGTTGTTCCTCGCCGCGCTGGAACCGGGCTGGACGAACGCCCGCATCGCGAGCTTTGCGCCTCTTGTGATGGCCACCGGAAGCCTGATCGCGACCAAGCGATCTCAGACCGAGTTGAACCCGCCCCGCGAGTTGACCATCGCAGGGACGGCCTTCGACGTTCCTGTCCCCGATATCTGGTTGATCGCCCTGGGAATCACGATTCTGCTCACGGTATCGACCGTGCCTGCCCAGCTTCTTCGCCGCGTCGACGTCGACGGCGTGGCGACCGTGACGCCGATCCCTGTGTGGGCGCGTGTCTTCGCGGGGATCGAGGGCACCGGGCTGCTTGTCGCCGGGATCGGGGCCGTTGTCCGCCCTGACGCCTACGTCTCGTGGTGGCCGTGGCCGGTGAGCGTAGTCGACCTGCGCGAACTGTCCGTCTGGTCGATCACCTTGGGCTTGCTGATCGTGTATGCGACGGCGGTCGGTGATCTCCGGCAGGCGGCGGTAGGGCTCGCGGCGCTGGTCGTGTTCGGTGTGCTGGCCCTGATCGGCGTCCTGCGTTACACCGGTGACCTGCGGTGGGAATCGCGGGCGGCATGGGTCGTCGTCTCGGCCATGGTTTTGCTGCTCGGTACCGGCTTTTTCGGACTGGTTCTGCTGGGCTTGGCACGTGTCGTGCTTCCGGTGCTGACCGCGGTGACCACCGGTAAGCCCGGTGAACCGCAGCCGGAAGCGTCGGCATGGGAGCTTGCGCGCGGCATCCGCTCGAAGATCACGCCTCACGCCGACCAGGGCTTCTTCGGCCCGGGATCGGTGACCTGGAAGGTGTGGGCCTATCCGACTTCACTCACCGTGGGTTTCCAGCGCGCCGTCGTCGTCGAAGAACTCGATCCGGCACTGGTCGCGGCCGTCGACGCGACGAAGGCCTTGAGGACGCGCTCGCACACGCGCTATGACCGCACGCTGCGCTATTTCGCGATGGTCGCCTTCGCCGGCACTCGTGCCACCATGAAGGCCTCGGACATCCTGGTGAAGGTCCATTCGACGGGGATCGGTGTCGACCCGGAAACCGGAAAGCGTTACGACGCCAACGATCCCGCCTCACAGTTGTGGATCCACCTGACGGCCTGGCACTCGATCCTCTACGCCTACGAGAAATACGGCCCCGGCAGGCTCAGTCCTGAGGAAGAGGCTTCCTACTGGTCGGACTGCGCCGCCGCGGCCGAACTCCAGACCTGCGGCCCCGCCGACATCCCCCGCGACCGCGAGGGCGTCCGTGCCTACTTCGAACGGTTGCGGCCCCAGCTGATCGGCTCGCCTGTCGCGCGCTCGACCATGGACCACCTCCTGCACGCCGAAGTGATGTTGCCCCCGATGCCTCCGGCGTACTGGCCCGCCATCCTGGTCATCACCCGTACTCTGCGCATCGCCACCGTCGCGTCCATGCCGCATTGGATGCGGGAACTGGCCGGGATCCGGCAGAGCCGGCTGCTGGACGCACTGGTCGTACCGGTCATGCGGTTGTCCTTCCGATTCATCCGCACAAGCCGCTGGCTCCAGCTGGCCGCACTGCACCTGCTGTCTCCCTCGACCTTGCCCGTCGTGGCGCCGGTGCTGCTCGGTATCGCGCCCGCCACGGAAGAAACCCTCACTCCCGCCCAAGCTCGCGAACGGTACGGCTACCCGGTGCCCGCGCAAGCGCACCTCGAGCTGAGGGCCAGACAGCGTGAACGCGTGTTCAAGGAAGACCGCGCGCCCGACGACGTCGGCCTTGTCGAGTCCGAGCCGATCCTCGGTGCGCGCTGAACCGGTGTCCCACAAAGGAATCATCCGCGAAGAAGGGGTACGGAATGTCTGTGAAAACCTTGAAGGACAGCGCCCGAGGTGCGGTGAAAGCCGCTGCCGTGACGGCGACCGCCATCGTGGCGGCAAGCGTCCTCAGCGCGGGGACGGCAGCAGCCGCGGACAAGGAACTGACCTTCGAAGGGGAGTTCCCGATCATCGGCATCCAGACGGTGAAGGTGGTCGTCCACGTCGACATCCCGCCGAACGTCACGCTCGGCGGGCCGCTCGATGTCCCGTTCACACTGGATGTGAACGGTGGAGACGTCGCGGCGGACGGGTTGCGCCTGGTCGGCGCCACGAAGATCTCCGGTGAGATCAGAGCGGCCGCGCGGATCACGGTGAGCAACGGCCTGAGTGTTCCGCTCGCCGTCCGGCTCCCGATCCCCGACACCCCGGTGCCGGCCCAAGGCCCGCTGACCTTCCAGGCCAAGGGCGGACTCAAGTTCACCGTTCCCCGCGGCGTCCCCACCGGGGAAACGAAGGTCAACGTCGAACCGAAGGCCACTTCGCACATCGTGACCGACAGCGATCTCGGCGAGTTCGACCTCGGCCTCGTACTCGCGCCGCCCACCCAGGACACGCGACTCGGCACCACTCAGATCGTCGGGTGAACCGAGGGTGTCCTCCGCCGGCGCTCTTTGCCGGTGGTGACGGCGGAGGACGTCCCTCCCTTTCGGCTCGCTTCACACATTCGGCCGCTCATGAGTCAAACGCGCGAAACGCCGTTGGGGCGGACCCGGCGGGCCCCGCACAGTCCGCCCGCCGATGACGATGTCGGTCTGGTCGAGGACTCTGATCGCTGAGCGCCCCGTGCTGCGTCCCTTCGCTGACGCCCGCTGCCGCGGATCAGAGGCCCGTGCCGAGCCCGCGGGAGATCCGGTGCGCCGCCTCCGCGACGGCGCGGCCGTGGTCGTCGAAGACCGCCTCGGTCATCCGCACGGTCGGACCGGACACGGACACGGCCCCGAGCGGTCGGCCGTCCGTGTCCAGGATCGCCGCGCCGACCGCGACGATGCCGTCGCTGAGGCCTTCCTGGTTGAGCGACCAGCCGCGGGCCCGGATCTCCGCGAGCCGCGCCCGTAGCGCGTCCGGATCGACGATGGTGCGCCGGGTGCGCTGTTCCAGCACTCCACCGTCGAGGTAGGCGTCGACCGCGAGGTCGGTGCACGCCGCCAGATACGCCTGCCCGGTGGCGGAGGCGTTGAGCGGGATGCGGTAGCCCAGCGGCAGGAACGCGCGCAGGGAATGCGCGGTGTCGAGGCGTTCGAGGAGCACCAGCTCCCGGCCGTCGGAAGCGGCCAAGTGGATCGTCTCGCCCGTCTCGAGCTGTAGCTCGTGCAGGATCGGCAACGCACGTTCCCGCAGCCCGCCGGCGTCACGCGCCTGGTTGCCGACCGCGAACGCCCGATAGGTCAGCCGCCAGCGGGCGTCGTCGTCGGTGCGGCACCACCCGACCTCTTCGAGCGTCCGCAGGGTCCGCAGCACCGTGCTCTTCGGGAATCCGACGATGCGAGCGAGTTCGGACAGGCCGACGGGCTGCGACTCGCCCACGGCTTCCAGCACCTTGATCGCCGAGATCACGCTGTTCGTCGTCATCCTCTTGACCCTTCTCGTGTGCCCGGCCTACGGTAGCCGCCTGCGGTCCACCTAGCGCACCAGTGTGCCACACAGTGGACCGATCCGGTAGTGGTACACCAACGGAGGTGCGCGCATGACCGTGCGGATCGTGGCGCTGGCGATATTCGCGGCCGTGTTCGTGGTCGCCGAGATCCGCCGTACGCATATCGGCATCGCGATGTTCGCCGCCGCCGCCGCGATGGGGCTGCTCGCGGGCGTGCCACTCGACGACATCGTCGGCGGCTATCCCATCGACATCCTGATCCTGCTGGTCGGGGTGACGTTCTTCTTCGGGATCGCCAAATCCAACGGCACGATCGAACGACTCGTCGACCGGGCGCTGGTCTTCGTCCAAGGCCGGACCGGGGCGCTGCCCGTGGCCTTCTTCGTCCTCACCGGCCTGGTCTCGGCGATGGGTTCCCCGCTCGGGGGGTTGGTGATGGCCCCGATCGGCATGTCGGTGGCCCACCGGCGGGGGATCGACCCGATGTTGATGGCGCTCGCGATCGGCACCGGCTTGTCGGCCGGTGGCTTCGCGCCGACTTCCCTGTTCGGCATCGTCACCTGGGGCACCGCCGACTCGGCGGGTATCGAACTCGACCCGCTCGTCCTGTTCGCCGTCGCGATCGGTGTGAACCTGCTCCTGCTCGGGGCGTCGTACCTGATGTTCGGAGGCCGCGGCAAGCCGCGAACCCCGTCCCCGGAGGGTGACGAGGCCATCGAGGAGGCCGGTGATCCGGCCGGGCTCGCGCCGCTCCGGGCGATCCACTTCATCACCGCGTTCGCCGTGCTGGGTCTCCTCGCCGTGGTCGTCGTGCTCGCGGTGCGGGGTGATCAGCCCGATGTCGGCGTGCTCGCCTTCGGATTCGGCGCCGTCCTAGCGCTGATCGACCCGGAGAGCGGCAGGACGGCTCTCAAGGAGATCGACTGGTCGACCGTGCTGCTGGTGGGCGGGATCATCACCTACGTCGGTGTCCTGCAGAAGATCGGCGCCGTCGACCTCCTCGGCGAACTCGCCTCCGGTCCGAGCGCGCCGATCTTCGCCGCACTCGTGATCTGCGCCGTCTGCGGCCTCGTGTCGGCGTTCGCCTCCACCACCGGCATCCTCGCCGCCCTGGTCCCGCTCGCCATCCCGCTGGTGCAGCACGGGGATCTGCCCGGCTGGGCGCTGATCTGCGCGCTGGCCCTTTGTTCCTCCATTGTGGACATATCACCCTTCTCGACGGTGGGCGCGACGCTGGTCGCGACCACTGTCGATCCCGAAGCGCGCCCCCGTATGACCGCGTCGCTGACCCGGTACGGCCTGACCATGGTCGTGCTCGGGCCACTCGTCCTGGTCGGGGTGCTCGTGCTGCCCGCGATGGCGCTCTGACCACCTCAAGAAGAAGCCGGAGATCCCGTTGTTGCTTACCTCGCTTGTTTCAGGACAAGACCTCGAGCGCGCCGTCGTCGTCGGTGACGAAGTGCTGTCGAGGGCCGAACTGGCCGATCGGGCAGGCCGGTTCGCGGCCGCGATTCCCGGCACCGGGCCGATCGCGGTCCTGGCGACGCCGACGATGGACACCGTCGTCGCCGTGACCGGCTGCCTGCTCGCCGGTGTGCCGGTGGTGCCGGTTCCGCCGGACTCCGGCCCGGCCGAGCTGACCCACATGATCCGTGACTCGGGCGCGACGGCCTGGTCGGGCGACCTCCCGCCGTGCGTGGATCTGCCGACGATCACCCCCGGCGCGACCCCGCTCGCGCCGCGTGCCGTCGATCCGGAGCGCACGGCGATGCTCGTCTACACCTCCGGGACGACAGGGGCGCCGAAAGGCGTCCAACTGTCCGGCGCCGCGATCGCCGCCGGACTGGACGGCCTTTTCGCCGCATGGGACTGGACTCCCGACGACACCGTCGTACACGGGCTGCCGTTGTTCCACGTCCATGGCCTGGTTCTGGGCGTGCTCGGCTCGCTGCGCCGGGGGTCCCGTGTCGTGCACACGGTGGCGCCGCGGCCCGAGCGGTACGCCTCGGCCGGCGGCACCATGTACTTCGGCGTCCCGACCGTGTGGAACCGGATCGTGCGGGACCCCCGGTCGGCACATGCCCTGCGCAAGGCGCGGCTGCTGGTGTCCGGGAGCGCGCCGCTGCCGTCGCCCTTGTTCGAAGCCATCGCGGAGCTGACCGGGCAGTCGCCCGTCGAGCGTTACGGCATGACCGAAACCATGATCACGGTGAGCGCCCGGGCTTCCGGCGAACGGCGGGCCGGCTGGGTCGGGCTACCGGTCCCCGGTGCGGAAACCCGGTTGATGCCGGTTTCGGAGGACGACGCGGACCCGATCCCGGACGACGGCCGGACCGTCGGCGCGCTCCAGGTCCGCGGCCCGATGCTGTTCAGCGGTTACCTCGGCCGTCCGGACGCCGACGCCGAAGCCTGGACGGACGACGGCTGGTTCCGGACCGGCGACCTGGCCGTCGCCGATTCCGGCGGCTTCCACCGGATCGTCGGCCGCGCGTCCACCGACCTGATCAAATCCGGCGGGTACCGGATCGGGGCCGGGGAGATCGAGGCGGCGCTGAGGGACCACCCGTCGGTCGTCGATGTCGCGGTGGTCGGAGTCCCGGACCCGGACCTCGGCCAGAAGATCGTGGCCTTCGTGATCAGCCCCGACCGTGACGGTCAAGTCCTCATCGATCACGTCGCCCACCGCCTGTCCCGCCACAAACGGCCACGTGAGGTCGTGTTCCTCGACGAGCTGCCGCGCAACCAGATGGGCAAAGTGGTCAAACAGCTCCTCAGGACCGACGGGCCACGCTGAGCGTCCGGCACCCGGTCCCTGGCAGGAATTCGCCCATGGATGTCTTTCCCGGGCCTCGGCAGGGAGGTGGGCCTCGGGTCACAGTGGCCCTATGAGTGAATCCACGGGAGCAGGCGTGCGGAGGACCGCGGTCCAGGTCGACGGCGACGCGATCAGCTACCTGACCGCGGGGCAGGACGGCCCGGTCGTGCTGCTGCTGCACGGAACGTATTGGAACCGGGTGTGGCTTCCGGTGCTGGGTGGCCTCGCGGAGGCGGGGTTGCGGCCCGTCGCGGTCGACTTCCCCGGACTGGGGCGCTCGGAAGGCGAGCTCACCCTGGAAACGGCGACGGTCCCGGCCCTTGCGGACTGGGTGACGCGATTCGTGTCCGCGATGGAGATTCCCGGGCCGGTCGCCGTGGCAGGTCATGACATCGGCGGTGCCGTCGCGCAGCACCTCCTCGCTCACGATCTGCTGGAGGTGGCCCGGCTGGCGCTCGTCAACTCGGTCACCTACGACTCCTGGCCGGCGCCGCACGTGGCCCGGCTCCTGGACCCGGCGGTCGCCGGGACGATCACCGCCGAGGAATTTCTCGCCGCCCGACGGCAAGCCGTGGCGACGGACCTGGCCGGCGCCGCCACGGAGGAGAGGGTCGCCGACTATTTGGATCCGTGGACCGATCCGCGCGTCCGCCGCTCCTGGCTGGCCATGGCGGGCGCCGCCGCGAGCCGCTACACCCTCGACCTCGTTCCCGCGCTGCGCCGGTCCACGACGCCCAAGCTGCTGATCTGGGGCGAGGACGACGATTTCGAGAAGGTGGAGTACGCCGAGAAGTTCTCCCTGGAGATCCCGCGAACGACGCTCGTCCGCATTCCGGATGCGAAGCACATCCCCACCGAGAACGCCCCGCACCGGATCGCTCGCGCTCTGGCCGACTTCTTCGCCGTGTAGGGCGCGGAACCCGAGGCGGACGTCACCGGGCCCTGACGCCGAGTCGGTGGCAGGGGTGCCTTTTGCTCGGATCAAAGGAAATCCTGGTCCATCCGGCAATTCCGGCGTGCAGGCAGAGGCGGGTCCGAGCTACCGCCCCGGCGCTGGTGCGGCGAAGCCGAATACGGCCGCTTTCCTTTGGGCATGCCCAATCACTCGTCCGTCTACATTGGACTTCGACGGCCGATGTGATCCGATCGGCTTACCACCGGGCCTGACGTGTGGCACGATCCGGGATCGTCACAGTCGTCTTTCCTGGAGGGGCCTGCAGTGCGGTCGTACGACGTTTTGGCCGAATCGGTGGCGCCGCCGTCGGTCGTGTGGACGGTGTTGCTGGACCCGAGGACGTGGCCCGCCTGGTCGGGAGCCGGTGAACTGGACGTCAGCCGCTCGACCGGTCTTTCGCCGGATGGGCGCGACGAAGTCGGCGCCACCCGGGCCTTTCGTGCGGGCCGGACTGTCGTCCGGGAGCGGATCGTCGGCCTCACGCCGAGGAGGCGGTTCGCCTACGAGACTCTGGAGAGCCCGCAGCTGCCGGACCACCAGGCGACGATCGACCTTCATGAAATCCCCGGCGGGGGCACGCGGATCCGTTGGCAGGGAACGTATTCCGTACGCGGGATGGGCCTCCGATCCTCGGAAAGGCAAGTTCAGCGGTCGATGACGAGAGCGGCCACAGGGCTCGCCGAGTACGCGTCCGGTCGAATCGTAAGGTGATTGTCAGGTTCGGCCCCGTCGATCCGCGGGATGCTGATCGCCGTCCGGCCGCGTCATTGCGTTCCGAGGGTGCGGAGCACACGGAACCTGGCGAGCCGGTGCAGCATTTCTCCCATGGCGTCAGGCCTGATCTGGCCCTCGAGTTCGGCGTGGGCGGCGCAAACGATCTCGCTGACGGCGGATTCGGACAGGGAGGACGCGAATTCCCGGGAAAGCCACCGGCGGACCTCGTCGGTGATGTCGTCAGTGTGGTGATCGTGGACGGTCATGTCCGCTCCTCCTGTTCGACGACTTCCTCATTGTGTCGGCGGCGCGGGGATCTGCACCTGACGAGTGCCTGACGATCGAGCAGGACTCGGCGGAACCGAGCGGCTGGAAACCGTCGGGGTGGTGCTCGGGGCGAGGGTGGTGATCGGTTCGGGTTCGTCCTGGTCGGTCACGCCGCAGCCGCCGAGGAACAGAGCGGCCGCGGCGAGGGTGATCACGCTGCGCTTCATGTGGCAGCCTCCGGTAGTTCGACGACGAAGCGGGCACCGCCGCCGGGCCGGTCTTCGACCCAGACGGTGCCGCCGTGGCGGTGGACGTGGTCGGCGACGATGGCCAGCCCGAGCCCGCTTCCGGTGTCGCGGTCGCGCCGGCCGGAGTGCAGCCCACGGGCGAAGCGTTCGAAGATGCGTTCCCGGAGGGCGGGCGGAACACCGCTGCCGGCGTCGTCCACCTCGATCCTGGCCTGGTCTCCGTGTCGTCGGACGGTCACGGCGACGGCGCCGCCGCCGTAACGGTCGGCGTTGTCGAGCAGGTTGGTGACGACGCGGTCGATCCGGCGGCGGTCGGCGGAGACGAGCGGGGTTTCCTGGTCGATCTCGACGTGCGCACCGGAATCTTCGCGGCTGTCGAGGACGTTGCGCACGAGCGCGCCGAGGTCCACCAGTTCGACCGGGCCCTCGTCCTCTTGGTCGGCGCGGGAGATTTCGAGCAGGTCGACGACCATTCGCTGGAAGCGGTGCAGCTCGGCACCCAGCAGGCCCAGCGCTTTGCGGGCGGTCGGATGCATGGTGTCCTGGCGGCGGACCATCACCTCGGTGGCGTTCACCATCGTGGTGAGCGGTGACCGGAGTTCGTGGCTGACGTCGGCGGCGAAGCGTTTGTCGCGGCGGACTCGTTGTTCGAGTTGTTCTGTCGTGGTGTTGAAGCTCGTGGCGAGCGGCGCGAGGTCGGGGTCGTTCTGGTGGGGGAGCCGGGTCGTCAGATCCCCTCGCGCCACCCGGGAAGCCGCTCCGCGCAAGACGGCGAGCGGACGGAGGGCTCGTTTGCTGGTCCAGGCGCCGAGGGCGGCCCCGAACAAGGCCGCGACGACGGTGCCGGTGATCAGCAGGATGCTGAGGTACCGGAAGGTCCGGTCCAGTTCGAGCAACGGGTACAGCTCCACGTAGATGCTGTCGCCGCCGACCGGGGTCGCGATGGCGAGGACGGGGATGCCGTCGGCGGTGAACCGTTGCCGGGCCGCGATGCCGTTCCGCGCGCTGTCCAGGAGGGCGGCGGGGATCACGGTGGGCTCGATCTGGCGTCCGCTGGTGAGCCAGCCGTCCGGTCGCGACAACAGGATCGAGGAGTCCGGGCCGCTGGCCAGGCCGGTCAGCAGATCGTCGAGGTTGTCCGACTCTTCGGCCAGTGCTTTGTCGACGAGGTCGACGTTGACCTCGGACTGCCGGGCCGTGCTCTGCTCGCGCTGGTCGAGCATGTAGCCGGTGGTCAGATTCCAGGTCGCGACGCCCAGCACCGTCATCACCAGTGCCAGACCGAGGCCGAACGCGGCGGCCACTCGCCAGCGGAGCGAAAGCCGCCGGACCGTCGCGAGCATCATCGGTCCGAGGAGATCCGGTAGCCGCGTCCTCGTACCGTCAGTACCAGGGTCGGATTGTCGGGGTCGGGCTCGACCTTGCGGCGCAACCGTCTGATGTGGACATCGAGAAGTCTGGTGTCGCCGAAGTAATCGTGCTCCCACACCCGCTTCAGCAACTGCTCACGGGTGACGACCTGTCCGTCCGCCGCGGTGAGCTCGGTGAGGAGACGGAACTCGGTGCGGGTGAGATGTACCGGCTCGCCGTCGCGATGGACGATTTCCTCGTCCGGCCGGATTTCGAGCCCGCCGACGGTGAACCGGGTCGGGGGAGGCGGTGCGGTGCGGCGGAGCAGCGCCCGGATCCTCGCCGCGAGTTCACCGGCCACCAAGGGTTTGGTGACGTAGTCGTCCGCGCCGGCTTCGAGGCCGGCGATGACGTCTTGGGTGTCCGCGCGGGCGGTGATCACGATGATCGGCAGGGCGCCCCGGTCACGGATCGCCCGGCAGACGGTGAGTCCGTCGATGCCGGGCAGCATGAGATCGAGCAGGACGACGTCGACCTGGACACGTTCGAGCAGTTCGAGACCGTCTTCACCGGTCGCGGCGCAGTCGATGTCGAAGCCTTCGTCGGCGAGCGCCAGGCTCAACGCTTCGCTGATCATCGCGTCGTCTTCGACGAGAAGGACTCGGGTGGTCACTGCCGGTCTCCTTCCGTCGAAGAATTTCCGGATGGGGTGGGCCCGACTTTAACAGTTCCCGGTGGCCGGGCGGCGGTTCGATCGTAAGGCAGTCGTCAGGTGCACGAACCCTTCGTCGTGTCAGTGTCGGATACACGGTCATCGAACCGATGGAGGAACACGACGTGACAACAGAAGTAGCTCCACCGGCGGTCGCCGATGCGCGGGGCGCGTTCAGGACGCGGCGGCTTCGTGAAGACGCGGATCGTGTGTGGTCCGTCGCGGCAGGGCATCGGACACTGGCGGACGAAATCGAGGCAAGTGACGAACCTGGCTCGTTCCAGCGGGCGAAATCGCAGCGTCTGCTCGGCGAAGTGGCCGCACACCAAGGTTTCGCCTATCACGAACTCGCCAACGCGGCGGAGGCCAGGGCCGCCGCACAGGATCGCCTTCGCGAGTCTCCACAGTGGAGGGTGCTGATCGACAGGTCGTTCGCGGCGATCCGGCGTGCCGAAGCACATCACGAACGTGCGGCCGCGTACACGGCCAGGACCATGGGCGACGAGGCGACGGCGCGCAGGCACGAGGCAGCCGCCCGGGAGGCCGACAGCCGGGCGATGAGCTTCGTCGTGGACGACGTCCTTCGGCCTGACGGCGTTCCAGAATGAGCTCCGGAGTCGGTCTGGGCAGCAGGGCACCGGCCGAGCCGGCGTACGCTCAGCGAGCGGAACGGCTCCGTCAGGAGGCGGCGCGGGTCCGGCGTTCGGCGGGCGTGCATCTGGAGCGCGCGGCCGAGGCACTCGCCGAGGGCGATCCCGCTGTGGCCGGCCGGCTACGCGAACTCGCCGAAATGGACTCTTGCCATTACCTGGCCTACGACGAGCTCGCCGCGGCGGCGGAACATCGGGGACTGGCAAGCGGATTCGCCCGGGGCACACCCGCACACGAGGTCGAGCTCCACCGGGCCTACGCCGCCATCCGTAGAGCCGAGGCCCACCGTGAGCGGGGTGAGGCTCTCCGGTGCGGGGAGGACGCGTTCGGAGTGCTGCGTCACCGGCAGCTCGCGGAGGAGGCCGAGGAGAAGTCCAGGGTCGCCGAGCTGCGTGCGTTCGAGATCTTGGAGGACCGTTCCGGCGTCGCCAGGATGATCCGGTGAGCGGCGGGAAGCGCCGGCCGGTCTTCGGCAGGCCCGACCCGTTCTGTTTGTTCGCGGTAATTCCCGCCGCGCTGGTGGCGGTGCTCATGGCCGCGCTGGGCCTGTGGCTGCTCGCGAGCTTCTTCCTGGCGGCGGCGGCGCTCGTCCTGCTGTTCGATTCTTGGGTGAACCGTCCTATGAGGACAGTGTCGGTTCGCCGGTACCGGTAGCGGAATACGGACTGGCGCCGATCCAGACGATGGCCTGGCGCACGGCTGTGCGTGGCCCGCTGATCACGATGGAACCCTCTCGCAAGGCGTCCAGCCAGTCCGTGTGCCCGAGCCAGACCCCGGCGAGGGCGCCGAGCGTGCAGTCGATCCGCATCGCTTGGGGAAGCCTGGGATCATGGAAGGTCGGTGCGGCCACCTCCTGGGAGAGCACCAGCCACCACCACCGCGGGCCCCGGGATTCGGCGAACCGGAAATGGATCGCGACGGGCCGCGCGGGCAGCGTGGTGCGGTCGATGCCTCTGGCGATGTCGCGCAGGAGCAGTGCGGGGTCGAGATCGCCGTGCCGCGGCGGCGGCAGCCACCGTGCTCCCCACTTGCCGAGCGGTTCGACGACCGACGCCAGCTCTCGACCGGCTTCGGTCAGCTCGGCTTCACGTTGCCGGAGGGAGACCAGACCGGCCGTTTCGAGTTTGCGGAGCCGTTTGGTCAGCAACCCGGTCGAGATGCCCGGCACCCCGGCGGCGATGTCGGTGGTCGAGGTGCTTCCGTGCAGCAGCTCACGGATGATCAACAGGGTCCACGGCTCTCCGACCACCTCGGCCGCCAGCGCGATCGGGCAGTGCTGGGCGTAGCGCATCAAAGAACCCGCACCAGGCGCGCGATGCGGTCACGCGCGAGACGGTGCAGCATCTCGTCGAGCGCCTCGGGGACGATCTGATCCTTGAGGTCGCGATGGGTGGCGCGAACGATGGCGCCGACGGCCACGGGCGACAACTTCGCCGAGAACTCGTTCGACAGCCAGACGATCACGTCCTCGACGGCGTCCCCTGGCCTGTGCGTCTCTACGCTCATCGCTCTCCTGGAATGTTTCGGTTCTGCGAATATTCTTCCGGTTCGAGGGGCTTCCGAACCTGACGACTGCCTGACGATTGCGATTCACCAGGCCTGAACGGCAACCGGAGCCGCTTGACCAGACTGAACAACTGTTCAATACTCTGAACATGAGTTCAGCTTCTGATCTGACCGCGCGTGCCCGGATCCGTGACGCCGCGTTGGCCAGGTTCGGCACCGACGGCATCGCCGGGACGTCCGTGCGGGCGGTGGCCGCGGATGCGGGGGTGTCTCCGGGGCTGGTGTTGCACCACTTCGGTTCGAAGGACGGGTTGCGGCGGGCGTGCGATGACCATGTACTCGATTCGATCCGCGCCGGCGGCGAGGAGGAAGCCGACGCGCTGGGCGAGGTGCTGCGGGCCGCCACGCCGGTGCGGCGGTATCTGGCCAGGGCGTTCCTGGACGGGTCGAGCGGAGCGTCCGCCCTGTTCACCGAGATCGTGGACCGCACCGAGGCATGGCTGGCCGACGGTGAGCGGGAAGGCTGGGTGCGGCCATCCACCGACTCTCGGGCGCGCGCTGTCGTGTATGTGTCCTGGCTGCTGGCGCCCCTCGTGCTGGGTGATCACGTCGGGCGGCTGCTCGGCGGGGATCCGGCGGAGACCAGGACCGCGGTCCGGGGAGCCAAGGCGGGGCTGGAGATGCTGACCGACGGCCTGTTCGCCGACGACCGTTGGCTGTCCACCTACACCGCCATCGACGAGAAGGGGCGATCGAAGTGAGGGCGTTGCTGGTCACTCATGGCACGCGAGGCGACGTGCAACCGATGCTCGCGCTCGCGGTCGCCCTGCGCGCTCGCGGACATGAGGCGGTGCTGGCCGCGCCGGACTCGTTCGCCGAAGCCGCGGGGGAGTACGACGTCGAGTTCGCGTCGCTGGGCGAGGGACCGAACCGGCTCATGAACGACCCGGTGGTGAAGGAGGCCATCGAGGGCGGCTACCGCGGTGTGCGGGGCAAGATCACCGCCGTGCGGACGGCTCGGCGAGTCAAGCCGCTGATGGCGGAGGTCCTGCACAACGTCGGTGTGGTCGCGAAAACGTCTCGCGCGGACATCGTCGTGCACACGACGGGGGTACCCGCCCATCACGCGGCCGAGATGCTGGGCGTGCCCGCGGTCGTCGTCGCGCTGCAACCCGGCTGGATCCCCACCGGCGACTTCCCCTGCCCGATGATGCCCTTGCCCCGCCTGCCGAAGAGGCTGAACCGGGCCACGTATCTCGCGGTGGGCGCCGTGCTGCGGATGTACGCCGGTATCACCACCACGTGGCGCACGACCGAACTCGGGCTGCCGCGTCGCCGGGGAAGCCACGACATCCTGCACGGCCCGGACGGCGGGGACCGCCCGGTCCTGCAGGCGTTCAGCCCCCGGATCACCCTCTCCGCCGCGGACTGGCCGGATTCGGTGCACACCACGGGCTTCTGGTACCTCCCGGCCGTGACAGGGTGGGAACCCGCCGCGGAATTGCGTGCTTTCCTCGACGCCGGTCCGGCTCCGGTCTACATCGGATTCGGCAGCATGGCAGGCCGGGACGCGCGCCGCACCCGTGCGGTGGTCGAGGAAGCGGTCCGCCAGGCCGGTGTCCGCGCGGTGCTCGCCACCGGCTGGGGCGGTATCTCCGCGGACACCGGAACGGGCGATCTGTTCGTGATCGACCACGCACCGCACGACTGGCTGTTCCCGCGGACGAGCGCGGTCGTGCATCACGGTGGCGGCGGCACGACCGGTGCCGCGCTGGCGGCGGGCGTACCGCAGGTGGTGTGTCCGTTCGTCGCCGACCAGCCGTTCTGGGCGAGTCTTATGCACGACGTCGGCGTCGCGCCGGAGCCGATCCGCCAGCAGCACCTGACGGCCGGCTCGCTCGCCGGGGCGCTGCGACAGGCCACCGGTGACGCCGGAATGCGCGAACGAGCCGATCGGCTCGGCCGGGAAATCCGGGCGGAGAACGGTGTCGGCGCCGCCGTCGATCTCGTCGAAACTCTTACCTGACAAGGAAAGCGCGACAGAAATCAGGGACGATGAAGCCTGGGCGCCTGACACCCGTTCGTTGCGCGTGAAGGAGTTTTCGCGTGCCTGGACGGACGACACGTGTGATCCGACGGACGACACGCGTGTCTGGACGGACGACACGCTCGCGACCGGGCTCCGCCGCGTGTCGTCCGTCTGGACACGGGTGTCGTCCGTCCAATCACGCGTGTCGTCCGTTCGCGCACGCCGAACCACGCTAGCCGAGGTCCAGCCGGGACAATTCGCGCCGCGACCGCACACCGAGTTTCGGGTACGCCCGGTACAGATGGTGCTCGACCGTCCGGGGGCTGAGGAACAACTGCGCGGCGATCTCGCGGCTGGTCTCGCCGTCCGCGGCCAGCCGGACCACCTGGAGTTCCTGCGGTGTAAGACGATCGAGTGCGTTCTCCGCGGCGGGCTCGGCCGTCGGGCCAGTGTCGCCGGTGGCCTTGAGTTCGCTACTGGCGCGGTCGGCCCACGGCTTCGCGTGCAACCGCGAGAAGATCTCCAGCGCCGACCGCAGTGGAACGCGGGCGTCGGTGCGGCGTTTGGCTCGGCGCAGCCATTCGCCGTAGAGCAGTTCCGTGCGCGCACGTTCGAAGGGCCGTTCACCGCCCGCGTGTGCGTCCAGCGCGTGCAGGTAATGCGACTCGTCGCCGGTGAGCAAGGCACGGCACCGCGCCAAAACCGCTTTGGCCCACGGTTGCCCGCCTGCCTCCGCCCATGCCTCGAACCGGTGGAAGGCGGGTTCGGCTCGGCTCGGGTCGCCAAGGCGCACGGCCGCCTCCAGCTGGTCGGCGGCCGCCACGATCGCCACCGTCGTGTACCCGAGCGGTCCACGCCGCACGGACTCCAGCAGATCCACAGTGGACTCGTAGCGGCCGAGGCCGAGGTCGAGCAGCGCGAGTGCGACGGTGCTCGCCGCACCGCCCGCGTCCGGTGACTTCCCCGCCAGTTCCCGGCACCGCCGCTCGTCGCCCTCGATCGCCGCCACCCGCGCCACCACGGCGTTCAGTCGCGGCAACCGCTGGGCCGACCCGGTGTCGCGGGAGATCCGCGCCGCTTCGGCCACCGACGCGGCGGCGTCCCGATGCAGCCCGGCCGAAACCTGCGCACCCGCGAGATCCTGCAACACGTCGGGAAGCACGCCGATCAGCCCTTCGCGACGGCAGCGAGCCACCTCGGCGGACGCGAGTTCCCTGGTCGTCGTGTCGTCGCCGAGGATCATCGCGCAGTAGGTCCTGCCGGGATCGGAAGCGGGGGCTCGCGCGACGAACTCGGCCAGCAGGGGCAAGCCGGTCGCGAAGTCGTCGTCCACCAGCCCGGCGATGCCCTGTACCAGCGGATCGCCGCCGTTCAGCGCGTCGTTCGCGTCGTGCACGGTGTCCCGGTCGCCGGAGAACCAGGCGTACCTGGCACCGGCGCGCACCATCGCCACCGCTCTGGCCGGTTCGGCGGACCGGGCGTGCTCGACGAGCAGGCGCGCCGCCGCGGCCCCGTCACCCCGTTCGAACTCCGCGGCCGCCCGCACCTGGGCCAGCATGGCGCGCGCCTTGACGTCCTCGGTCAGCGGCTCCGCCTGCCGGACCAGTTCGGCGGCCTGCTCCCCGTGCCCGGCGGCCAGCGCGAGTGACGCCGCTTCGGCCAGCCGTCCCGCCCTGGCCACGGATTCGGGAGTGAGGTGCGCGGCCTGCCGGTACAAACCCGCGGCCGCGAGGAACGCCGTGCGCGCTCGCGCGCGTTCGGCCGAGCGCACGATCTCGGCGGCGACCCGCTCGTCGGGAGCGGTGGTGGCCGCGGCGAGGTGCCGTGCCCGGCAGTCGGGGTCCGAAGCGGCCTCGGCGAGTGCCTGGTGCACCGCGAACCGGCGGGCGAGCACGGCCCCCTGGTAGGCGGCCGTGCCGACCAGCGGATGCCGGAAGGTGACCGCCGATCCGGTGACGTCGACGAGCCGCGCGGTCTCCGCCTGCTCCAGATCGTCGAGCCCCACGCCCAGTGCCTCGGCGGCACCGAGAAGCGTCGGCAGGTGCCCGCGTCCCTCCGCCGCCGCGATCAGCATCATCAACCTGGCCTGCTCCGGTAGCGCGCTGATCTGCGCCCGGAACCCCGCCAGCACGCGGTCGGCCACCGGCAGCGGCCCGGCGGCGGTGTGGTGTTCGCGTTGCGCGGCGGCGAATTCGAGCAGTGCCAGCGGATTGCCCGCCGACTCCTCGATCACCTGCGCCGGAGACGGCGGTGCCAGCCCGCGCTCGGCGAGCAGCCGCCCGGCGTCCACCGCCCCGAGCCGGGCCAGGCGTTGTTCCGGTAGATCCGGTGCGGCGAAACCGTTGTCCCGTGCGGCGAACAGGATCGCGACGCGTTCCGCGGCCAGCCGCCGGGCGGCGAACAACACCGCGTCGGCGGTCGCGCGATCCAGCCACTGCGCGTCGTCGATCAGGCACAGCACCGGGCCGTCCTCGGCGAGGTCCGCGAGCAGCGTGAGCACGGCCAGGCCGGTGACGAACCGGTCCTGCCCGCTGGTGCCGCCCGCGTCCAGGACCGCGCGCAACGCCTCGGCCTGCGGACCGGGCAACGCGGCGAGCCGGTCCTGGATCGGCCAGAGCAACTGGACCAGCCCGCCGAACGCGAGATCGGCTTCGGCTTCGATCCCGGTCACCCGCAGCACACGCGTCCCGGTGGCGGCTTCGGCCGCCCACCCCAGTAGCGCGGACTTCCCGATACCCGCCTCGCCGCGCAGCACCAGTGCGCCGCTGCGACCGGCGCGCGCGGCCGCGAGCAGCGTCTCGATCGCCGTCTGCTCGTCGGCCCTGCCGTACAACACAGCGGTCCTCCGTAACCGTGAGTGAGGTACTTAGGCCGAACACCAGTACCCCGTACCGAAACCTTACCGATTCGGCGGTAGCCCTCCCGGCCCTAGCTTCACGGTATGGACGAGTTGCTGACCCCGCTCACCGCGGGCACCCTTCCCCTGCCGAACCGCCTGGTGATGGCGCCGATGACGCGCAGCCGCGCGAGTGGCGGCCTGGTCACCGGATTGACCGCCGAGTACTACGCACAGCGTGCCGGAGCCGGGTTGATCATCACCGAGGGAACACAACCCTGCGTCATCGGGCAGGGCTACATCGACACCCCCGGGCTGCACACCCCGGAGCACGCCGCCGCGTGGCGCACGGTCACCGAGGCGGTGCACGAGCGTGGCGGCCGGATCTTCGTCCAGCTGATGCACTCCGGCCGGATCGGGCACCCGTGCCTCTACCCGGACGGCGGCCTGCCGCTGGCGCCGTCGGCGATCCCGTCGGGCGAGAAGCTGTACACCCCGGACGGCCTGCTCGACCACCCCGAGCCGCGCGAAATGACCCTGGCGGACATCGGGCGGGCAGTGGACGATTTCGTCACCGCCGCGCGGCTGGCGATGGAGGCCGGGTTCGACGGCGTCGAACTGCACGGGGCCAGTGGTTACCTGATCCACCAGTTCCTCGCCGACAACACCAACGTGCGCACCGACGCCTACGGTGGCCCGATCGAGAACCGGATCCGGTTCGCGGTGGAGGTGGCGCGGGCGGTCGGCGACGCGATCGGCCCGGATCGCACCGGCATCCGGCTGTCTCCCGGCTCCACCCTCAACGGCACGCGGGAGAGCGACACCGGACAGCTCTACCTCGCGCTCGTCCGCGCACTCGCCCCGGCAGGGCTGGCTTATCTGCACATCTCCGAGTTCGGCACGCGCGACGTCACCAAGCTCATCCGCGCCGACTGGCCGGGCACCCTCATCCTCAATCCGCACCCGTCGGGCCCGGAACCGGCGACCGCGGAGGACGGCGCGGAGGCACTACGGGAAGGTGTCGCCGACGCGATCAGCTTCGGCCAGCTGTGGCTGGCGAATCCGGACCTGCCCGAGCGGATCGCCGCCGGCGGCCCGTTCACCGCCGCCGACCCCGCGACCTTCTACGGCGGCGACCACCGCGGATACACCGACTACCCCACCGTGGCCGCGCGGTGACCGTACCGGTGCGCGCCCGGATTCCGGGGCCGTGGCTGGCTTTGCTGGCCGGTCCGCTGTCGTTCGGCATCGCCGGGCCGTCACTGGTCCTGCCGGACGCGGCGGCGGCGCTCGGCACCGGAATCACCGCGGTGACCTGGATCGTGACGGCGTTCGGCTGGGGTATCGCCGTCGGCACGCCGCTGCTCGCCGGGCTCCAGAGTCACCGCGGCGTGCGGACCGCGTTGCTCACCTGCGCCGTACTCGTGCTGGCGGGTGCGGTCGCGGTGGCGACCGTTCCCTGGCTGCCGGTGCTGGTCGCCGGCAGCGCGTCGCAGGGGCTCGGCACCGCCGGATTCACCACGATGGCCATGAGTCTCGCCGGCTCGGCGCGGGCGATGGGCCTGGTGACGTCGTCGCTGGCGGTGGTCGGCTCGACCTCGCCGTTGGCCGGCGACCTGATCGGTCACGCGCTCGGCTGGCAATTCGCGCTGGCGCTGCCCGCGCTCAGCCTGCTCGCGGTGCCCGCGGCGCTGCGGTCGGCGCCCGGGACACCGGCCGAACCGGCACGGTTCGACGCGGCCGGCGCGATCCTGCTGACCGTGCTGGTCACCGCGCTGGTCTTCGTGCCGCATTCCTGGTTGCCGGCGGGCATCGTGGTCATCGTCGTGGTGGTCCTGCTGGCCGGGCACCTGCGGTCGCGGCCGGACGGGTTCGTCCCCGCGGCGCTGCTGCGAAGGCCGATGTTCCTGACCGCGGCCGGGCTGGCGTTCGCACTGGCGGTGGTCAACTTCGGGTTGATGTACGTGCTGCCGCCGCGGTTGACCGGGCAGTCCGGCTGGACCAGTGGCGAGGTCGGGCTCGCCATCTTGTGGCCGCTGTTGTTCGGCGGGCTGATGTCCTATGTGGTCGTCGCGGTGACGGCGAAAACCCCGTTCCGCGCGGTGGCGGTGCTGTTCCCGGCGCTCGCCGCCATCGCGGTGCTGCTCGCCGGGGTGAGCGTCGCCCCGGCGGTGCTGCTGATCGCGCAGGCACTGGCTTCGCTCGCGGCGGCCGCGGGCCAGGGCGTCTACGCCGTGCGCGCCGGAGCCGCCGCCGGACCGCACCGCGCGGCGGCGATGGGCTTGTTCAACCTCACCTATCTACTGGGGGCCGCCTTCGGGCCCGCGATCGCCGCGTCCCTCTGAAACCACCGTGCCGGCGAACAAGTCGAACGCCGACAGGGCACTGTCCCAGTGTGACCGCCGCCACCGTCGCCGATACCCCCATGGGGTAGACACAGGTACCCCCTATGGGTATAAATGACGCCAGGGAGCACACCGTTCCCCCGGCCGAAAGTGGCCGGCCGCGCGGTGGGCCGGAGTCACAGGAGGAAGACGATGCACGGGTACGCGGACAACAAGGAAGCGCACCAGCGTCGCCTACGCCGGATCGAAGGACAGATTCGCGGGCTGCAGCGCATGGTCGACGAGGACAAGTACTGCATCGACGTGCTGACGCAGATCTCGGCGGCGACCCGGGCTTTGCAGGCTGTCTCGCTGTCGTTGCTCGACGAGCACCTGCAGCACTGCGTGCGCAATGCGATCACCGACGGCGGCGCGGAGACCGACGAGAAGATCCGCGAAGCCAGTGACGCGATCGCCCGGCTGGTCCGGTCCTGAAAACACCACGACACAGAGAGAAGGAAGAGAACGATGGCTGAGACCGTGTACACCGTCGAGGGAATGACCTGCGGCCACTGCGTGAGCTCCGTGACCGAAGAGGTCGGCGGAATCGCGGGCGTGCGGAAGGTGGACGTCGACCTGCCCACCGGGAAGGTCACCGTCACCAGTGACGAGCCGGTCCCCGCCGACAAGGTCCGCGAAGCGGTCACCGAGGCCGGTTACCAGCTCGTCGGCTGAGCGAATTCCGAACGATCCAGCACCGGCTTTTCAGGGAGAAGTGACATGAGGACAGCCACGAAGATGTCCGCCTACGGGCTCACACTGGCCCTTGTCTTCGGCGCGGCCTGGACGGCCGGTGCTGCGATCGGGCCGTCCGGCGAGCCCGCCGCGGCGGCAGGCCACGAGCAGATGGCCATGCCGGACAAGGGAAGCTCCGTCGAAGCGGCGAGCACCAAGGTGCCCGGCCTGGCCGCCGAGGACAACGGCTACCGGTTGGAGCCCTTGCGCACCAAGGTGATCGCCGACGACGCACAGCCGTTCCAGTTCCGGATCGTCGGCCGTGACGGTGCGCCGATCACGGCGTTCGAGGTGGAGCACGAGAAGCGGCTGCATTTCATCGTCGTGCGGCGGGACGGGTCAGGTTATCGGCACCTGCACCCCGAGATGGCCCCGGACGGCACGTGGAGCACGCCGTTGCGCCTGACGGCCGCCGGCACCTATCGGGTATTCGCCGACGTCAAGCCCACGGGTGGCGTGGCCACCACGCTGGGCACCGACATCCAGGTCTCCGGTCAGTACGAGCCGGTCGAGTACCCGATCTCCCGTACGGCCACAGTGGACGGATACGAGGTCCGGCTGGACGGTGTACTCGAACCGGGCGCCGAATCCGCGGTGACCGCGACGGTCACCAGGAACGGTCGACCGGTCGCGGACCTGCAGCCCTACCTCGGCGCCTACGGACACCTGGTCGCCTTGCGCGCGGCGGACCTCGGCTACCTGCACGTCCATCCGACCGGCACGCCGGGCGACGGGAAGACCAAGGCGGGCCCCGGCATCGGGTTCGCCGTCGAGGTTCCCAGTGCCGGCCGGTACCGGTTGTTCCTGGACTTCCAGCACGAGGGCAAGGTGCGCACGGCCGAGTTCAGCCTCGACACCGTTGGCACATCGGCGCCGGCCGCGTCTGCTCCCACCCCGACGCCCGTCACGGACGACGGCCACGGCGGACACGGCTGAACACCCGCGAAGTCCAGCGATTCATTTCCCACCCGCACAACAGTGAAGGAGGCGCGGGATGAGTTCTCCAACCCAAGACATCCAGCCTGACGCTCTGCAGCAGGTCGAGCTGTCCATCGGTGGCATGACGTGCGCCTCCTGCGCCGCTCGGATCGAGCGGAAGCTGAACAAGGTCGACGGCGTCTCCGCGACGGTCAACTACGCCACCGAGAAAGCCAAGGTCAGCTTCCCCGCGGGACTCACCCCGGACGAGCTGGTCAAGGTCGTCGAAGCGACGGGGTACACCGCGGCGGTCCCGGCGCCCAAGAAGGCCGAGTCCGGCGACCAGGCGGCACCGGAGCCGGAAGACCCGACGAAGTCCTTGCGGCAGCGGCTGATCACGTCGGTGGTGCTCACCGTCCCCGTGATCGTGCTGGCCATGGTGCCCGCGTTGCAGTTCACCTACTGGCAGTGGCTTTCGCTGGCGCTGGCCGGCCCGGTCATGGTGTGGGGTGCGTGGCCGTTCCACAAGGCGGCGTGGACCAACCTCCGGCACGGCGCGGCCACGATGGACACGCTGATCTCCCTCGGCGTCGTCGCCGCGTTCCTGTGGTCGCTTTACGCCCTGTTCTTCGGCACCGCCGGGGTTCCCGGGATGCGGCACGGGTTCGAGTTCACCGTGCAGCGGATGGCCGGGGACGGCAACATCTACCTCGAGGTCGCGGCGGGCGTCACCACGTTCATCCTCGCCGGGCGCTACTTCGAGGCCCGATCCAAGCGGCGTTCCGGCGCGGCGCTCCGTGCGCTGCTGGAACTGGGCGCGAAGGAGGTCGCCGTCCTGCGGGACGGCCGTGAAGTCCGGATCAGCGTGGACGATCTCCAGGTGGGGGACGAATTCGTCGTCCGGCCGGGGGAGAAGATCGCGACCGACGGCGTCATCACCGAGGGCAGTTCCGCGGTCGACGCGAGCATGCTGACCGGGGAGTCCGTGCCGGTCGAGGTCCGGCCCGGTGACACGGTCGTCGGCGCCACGGTCAATGCCGGCGGGCGGCTGGTCGTCCGTGCCACCCGCGTCGGGTCGGACACGCAGCTCGCGCAGATGGCGAGGCTGGTCGAGGACGCGCAGAACGGCAAGGCCGCGGTGCAGCGCCTCGCCGATCGGGTGTCGGCGATCTTCGTCCCGATCGTCATCGCCCTCGCCCTGGCGACGCTCGGATTCTGGCTGGGCGCCGGGAACGGTGCGGCGGCGGCGTTCACCGCCGCGGTCGCGGTCCTGATCATCGCCTGCCCGTGCGCCCTCGGCCTGGCGACGCCGACCGCGTTGCTGGTCGGGACCGGACGCGGAGCCCAGCTCGGAATCCTGATCAAGGGCCCGGAAGTGCTGGAGTCCACCCGCAAGGTCGACACCGTCGTGCTGGACAAGACCGGCACTGTCACCACCGGCCGGATGAGCCTGATCGACATCCACGTCGCCGAAGGCACCGACGAGATCGAAGCCTTGCTGCTCGCCGGAGCGCTGGAGCACGCGTCGGAACACCCGATCGCCAAGGCCATCGCGACCGGCGCGGCAGAACGTGCGGGAGAGCTACCGCAGGTCGAGGACTTCCGGAACGAGGAAGGCCTTGGTGTGCAAGGGATCGTGGACGGCAAAGCCGTGCTGGTGGGCCGCACCGCGTTGCTGGAGCAGTGGAGTGTCCACCTCGACGACGAGCTGGCCGAGGCCAAACGCGAGGCCGAGCAGCAGGGCCGGACCGCGGTCGCCGTGGCCTGGGACGGGAAAGCCCGTGCGGTCCTGGTCGTCGCCGACACGGTGAAGCTGACGTCGGCCGAGGCAATCCGGGAGCTGCGGGCGCTCGGGCTGCGGCCGGTCCTGCTGACCGGTGACAACGAGGACGCGGCTCGCGCGGTCGCCGCCGAGGTGGGGATCGACGAGGTGATCGCCGAAGTCCTGCCGAAGGACAAGGTGGACGTCATCACCAAGCTGCAGTCCGGAGGCCGGGTGGTCGCCATGATCGGTGACGGCGTCAACGACGCGGCGGCCCTGGCGCGGGCGGATCTCGGCCTCGCGATGGGCACTGGCACCGACGTCGCGATCGAGGCGAGCGACCTCACGCTGGTGCGTGGTGACCTCCGGGCGGCGGTCGACGCGATCCGGCTGTCGCGGCGGACCTTGAGCACCATCAAGGGAAACCTGTTCTGGGCGTTCGCTTACAACGTGGCAGCCCTGCCGCTGGCCGCACTGGGTCTGCTGAACCCGATGATCGCGGGAGCGGCGATGGCCTTCTCGTCGGTGTTCGTCGTCAGCAACAGCCTGCGGCTCCGCCGGTTCCGGAGCGGTATCCAGGCATAGCCGGAAATCCCCGCACAGGGCGGACGTGGTTTCGACCACGTCCGCCCTGTCGTTTTCGGGGGTACCGCACTGCTGTGACCCCCTTCACTTATATACCCCCCTAGGGTAGTTGTGCGCCGACTTCCGGGCGGTCTATGTTCACTGCAGGCAATACCCCCTAGGGGTAACTGGGAAAGTGAGAGGTCGTCATGACGGAGACAAGTGCGGACCCCCGCCGGTGGTGGGGTCTGGGGCTGATCGCCCTGGCGCAGTTCATGGTCATCATGGACACGTCGATCATCGGGGTCGCGCTGCCGAAGATGCAGAGCGATCTCGGCTTCACTTCGGGAAATCTGTCTTGGGTCTTCAACGCCTACGTGGTCGCGCTGGGTGGCTTGCTGCTGCTCGGCGGCCGGCTGTCCGACCTGTTCGGCGCGCGCCGGATGTTCACCGCCGGCTGGGTGATCACCCTGGTCGGGTCGGTCGTCGCCGCGGTCGCGGGCACGGCGTGGGTGGAGCTGGCCGGCCGCGTTTTGCAGGGCGGGGGAGCGGCTTTGATCGCGCCGTCGGCCTTGACGCTGCTGATGATGCTGTTCGGTAACCGTCCGCAGGAGCTGCCCAAGGCGCTGGCGCTCTACGGGGCCGCGGCTCCCGCCGGCGGCACGGCCGGGGTGTTCCTGGGCGGTGTGATCACCGAATGGCTGTCCTGGCCGTGGATCTTCTGGCTGTACGTGCCGATCTCGCTGCTCGCGATCGTCGCCACCGCGCGGCTGATGCCGTCGGCTCCGGCGCGGCGCGGTTCGGTGGACGTCGCCGGCGCGGTGGCGGTGACGGCGGGCCTGGCGCTGGCCGTGTTCGCGGTGGTCCGGGCGCCCGAGACCGGGTGGGGCTCGGCCTCGACGTGGATCCCGCTCGTCGGCGCGGTGGCACTGCTGGCCGTGTTCGTGGGCATTCAGCGGGCCCGGAAGGTGCCGCTGGTGCGGCTGGGGATCTTCCGGACGCCGAACCTCGGCGGGGCGAATCTCGCCCAGTTCCTGCTCGGCGCGGCGTGGATCCCGATGTGGTACTTCCTCAACCTGTACCTGCAGCAGGTCCTCGGTTACGGTGCCTTCGCCAGCGGTGCGGCGCTGCTGCCGATGACCGTGCTGATCGTGGTGCTGATGGTGGCGGTCGCACCGCGGCTGATCGCGCGGTTCGGGTTCAAGACGATGATCTTCGGCGGTCTTGTCGCGCTGGCAGCGGGACTGGTGTGGCTGTCGTTCGTCAGCCCGACGGGCAACTTCGTCGTCGACGTGCTGCCCGCGTCGCTGGTCGCCGCACTCGGACAGGCGCTCGCCTTCATCCCGTCGCTCGGTACCGCGATCTCCAGCGCGCGACCCGAGGAAGGCGGTCTCGCGGCCGGCATCGTCAACACCTCGTACCAGGTCGGCTCGGCGCTCGGTCTCGCCGCGATGACCGCGGTCGGCATCTCGTTCGGCGCGGGCGCGATCGGTGACCCGATCGCCCTGACCGGCGGGTTCTCGGCAGCGTTCCTCGGCGCCGCGGGGATCGCGGTGGTCGGTGCCCTGCTGGCACTGGTCACTCTCCGGCAGCCGGCCAAGACGCCGGTGGAGGAGGGGCAGGACGCGGCGGCGGTGCGGTGACCGCCTGTACCACGACGGGGCCGATGATCGAGCCGAAGCGCTCGATCATCGGCCCTGTCGGGAGGCGGCGGGCCGTCCCGAGGGCGTGTTCCTGGCCCTGGTGGCGGATCTGGTCGGCGAATCCGACGCGCCTCGGTACGGCGCGCGCTGCTGATGTCGAGTGCCCACGGCATCGCGGGATTGGAACTCAGCGGTCATCTGGCGAAGGACAGGTGGCAGGTCAGCGTGGAGCAACTCGTGCACCTGTTGATCGACGCGATCCGGCACAGATGACCGTCTTACCTGTCTGATGCCTGGTCGCCGCCGCGCGACTCGTGTGTGTCGCCGTAGTCTCCACGGCTGCGGCGAAATCACGTGGATGACCTTCGGGAAGCCGGTCCAGGGGGTGAGCATGGAAGCCGCGAGTCGCTGGTCGTCGACCTGCGGCGGGCAAGGCTGGTGAGGATTCAGTCTCGGCAGCCTGCCGGCGGGCAGGTTCTTCGTGAACTGGCACCGTCCGACGGCTTTCCCAGGTATGTCGTGAAACGTATGGCCAGGTCCGTCGAGCAACCGCGAGCAGGTGAATGCAGCTACGGGCTCGCGTTCCGACAGGCCGCCGTCCGTCCGCAGCCGAGGTTCGACCGCGGCTTGGGGATGACGATGACGACCGACAACGGCCAGACGAGAGCTGGGTGTTCATGCCCTGTCTCAGCGTCGCGGGTGCGCATCAACGGGTTTCGGTGCTCGTCCGTGCTGTCGGGGCGGCGTTTTGGAGGGCTTTGGTGAGGTCGTCGGGCTCGACGCCGAGTTCGGCTCTGGCGATGTCCGGGTCGAGGATCATGGCGGTGGCGTGCAGGTTGCTCCATTGTGCCGGGTGGAAACCGATGGTGTATCCGTGGCGGCGTTGGCGGATGCCTTCCCTGCGGATCAGAAGTTCGATGGCGCGTGGGTGAAGCTTCCAGATGCGTTTCGGCGGGCGGCCGGATGCGGTCGCGAGCCGGGTGAAGAGGTCGGCCCAAGGAAGGTTCGCTGTGACGATCGGATAGTTGCCCCTGGCGCGACGGTCCAGCGCCGCCACGGCTGCTTGCGCGACTTGGGAGACGGTAACGACGGCGGTGGTGCCGGGGTAGACGAGCATGTCTGCTTTTCCGACGGACATGCTGTGCAGCATGGGCTCGAGAGGGGATTGCCTGCCGGGGGTCGTGCCCGCGACGTAGGGGAGTTCGAGAACGGCCACGGCGGTCTCTGTGTCGACCGCGGCGCGTGCGTGTTCGGCTTGTTCGATTCTGCTGGCGATGTAGGGGCTGAGTTCGGCCAGCCGGAGTGACGGCTGTTCGCGCTGCAGGGTGGCGTAGAAACTGCCGAGGATGACAGCGCGGTCGCACTGCGCCCGGCAGCCGGCGGCGAGCAACCTGACCACGGGTGCGACGTTGGTGTCATGGAAGAACGCGGCGATGTCGACGCCACGTGGTGCGGCGACGGCGGCGGCCGATGCGACGATGATGCCCGGGTGGCCTGCGACGATCTTGTCGAGCCGGTCTTCGGGCAGATCGGTGAGGTCGCCGAGCAGGACTGTCGCGGCGGCGGGAAGGTTCGTGGGTGGCGTGCGGACCAGCACCGTGACGTCGTGTCCGCGTGCCAGTAGTTCACGCACGATGTGATGTCCGATGAAGCCGGTTCCGCCTGCTACCAGGACCTTCATGGGGCTGTCCTTTCCTGGGGCGCTGTGACGATCGCCGATCTGAAGGCACCATCGAGCTTCTGTGGCGCGGGTGCCCTCCTGAGGATGCCACCCGCGTGGCCGGCGCTGGATCGATCAGCCCGAGCCAGGCGTCCTGGTCGTCGGCCAGCGGGCGCGACAGGGGAAGCGGGTGAAAGCGGCAAGCGAACCTCATACCGGTGTCGCTGGTGGGAGCCAGAGTGTACCGGTGCTGTCCTTGGCTTTCAGCAGTTCTTCCTGGCGTGGGGCGTCCGGTCGCCTCCGTGCCGCGGTCTTCGCCGAGGTGGACGCCGCAGGTGACCGCTACGAAACCCGGGGCCGTGGCGCCCGCCTCAGCGGCTGGTGACGTCCCATGGACCCGCGCGTCACGTCGGAGACCCGTTCGGTTTTCGTGGTGCGCTGGTGCCGGTGGTCTCCGCCGTGGTCGTGGTGGACGGACCTGGCCCGGGTGTTCACGCGACGGTACAGCGGCTCCCTCACCACGCCAGCCTTCCACGCGGCTCGCGTACGGCGCCGGTTCACCTGACGTAGATGCCGGTGCCGGTGGCGGGGGTGAAGCGGGCTTGGAAGAAGCGGAGGTGGGGTGGTTCGTGGGTGAAGGTGAGGCCATGGGTGATGTCGTGGCGGTTCTTGTGGACGCGGATGATGCTGTCGGCGACGTGGTCGATGTGGCTTTGGGTGTAGACGCGGCGGGGGATGGCGAGCCGGAGGAATTCCAGGGGTGGGTAGCGGTTTTCGCCGGTGACCGGGTCCCGTCCGGCTGAGACGGTGCCGCGTTCGACGCCGCGGACACCGCCTTCGAGGTAGACGGCGGCGGCGAGGGTCTGGCCGGGGAGTTCGGTGCGGGGAAGGTGGGCGAGGACGGCGGTGGCGTCGACGCAGACGCAGTGGCCGCCGATGGGCCGGACGATCGGGACTCCCGCGGTGTGGAGCCGGTGGCCGAGGTATTCGATCTGGGCGATGCGGGCGCGGATGTGGTTCTCGTCGACGGATTCGGTGATGCCTTGGGCGATGGCTTCCATGTCGCGGCCTGCCATTCCGCCGTAGGTGTGGAGGCCTTCGAAAAGCAGGACGAGACCTCGTGCCTGTTCGGCGAGATCGGGATCGCGCAGGGCGATCCAGCCGCCGATGTTGGCGAGACAGTCCTTTTTGGCCGACATGACGGCGCCGTCGGTGGGAGCGCACAGCGCGAGGAGGATGTCCGCGATCGACTGGTGTGCCCAGCCCGGTTCGCGTTGTTTGACGAACCAGGCGTTCTCGACGGCGCGGGCGGTGTCGAGGAAGACGGGGATTCCGTGGGCGTGGGCGAGGTCGCAGGCGGCGGTGAGGTTGGCGACGCTGATCGGCTGGCCACCCGCCATGTTCACGGTGGCGGCGAGCGAGACGTAGGGGATGGCGGCGCCGTGTTCGGCGATGACGGCCTGCAGCTTGGCGAGGTCGACGTTGCCTTTGAACGGGTGTTCGTCGACGGCGTCGTGTGCTTCGTCGATGATGACGTCGTGGAAGGTGGCGCCGTTGAGTTCCTGGTGGGCGCGGGTACTGGGGAAGTACATGTTGCCGGGGACGTGGCTGCCCGGGCGGATGAGACAACGGGAGAGGATGTTCTCGCCACCGCGTCCTTGGTGGACGGGGATGACGTGTTCGTAGCCGTAATGGCCGCGGACGGCCTGTTCGAAGAGGTAGAAGCTGCGCGCACCGGCGTAGGCTTCGTCACCGCGCATGAGCGCCGACCACTGCCGGTCGGACATCGCGCTGGTGCCGGAGTCGGTGAACAGGTCGATGTAGACGTCGTCGGAGCGGAGCAGACAGGGATTCCAGCCGGCGGCTCGTAAGGCTTCCTCTCGGTATTCGCGGGTGGTGGTGCGGATCGGTTCGACCATCTTGATCCGCCAGGGTTCTGCTGGGTGGTCAGGCATCTCGAGTCACCTTGTTCCGTTCGAGGTGGTTGAGGAGCGGGCCGGTCATGGCCGTCGTCACGAGGGCCATGGCGACCATCGCGGTGTAGAAGGCGCTGTCGATGACGCCGAGGCCGAGCCCGATGCCGAGGAAGACGAGTTCGGTGACGCCGCGGGTGTTCATCAGGGTCGCGAACACCGCCGCCGGATGCGGAGGCTGCCCGGCGAGGCGGGCGCCGAGGTAGGCGCCGCCGCCTTTCGCGACGACGGCGACCGCGATGATCGCGAGGGTTTCGGTCACCAGAGCGCCGTCGAGCTCGCCGAGGTCGACCTTCCGTCCGATGAGGACGAAGTACAGCGGGACCAGCAGGGACGCGAGGGGCGTGATCAGCGCGACGGGGTCGTGCCGGGACGCGGGCCGCCCGGTGGCCACGCCGACCAGGAACGCACCGATCGCGGCGTGCAGGCCGATGGCGTCGGTCATCGCGGCCCCGGAGCAGGCGAGGGCGACCATGGTCGCGACGGCGGTCGGCCCGGACAGGCGATCCATCGTCCGGCCGAACCACGGCCGGGCGAGGACGAGCAGGACCAGCAGGAACGGGAACGCCGCCAGAAGCGTCCAGCCCTGCGTTCCACTGTGGATGGACGCGACGACGGCGAGCGCCGCCCATGCGGTGGCGTCGGTGAGCGCCGCGGCGGTCAGCGCGCGGCGGCCTCGGTCGTCGTCCAGCATCCGCCGTTCCGCCAGAATCCTTGCCAGCACGGGAAAGGCGGTCACCGCCATGGCCGCGGCGGCGAACAGGACGAACGGGGCGACCCCGGCCGGAGCGTGGCGGGTGGCCAGCCAGAAAGCCAGCAGCGCGCCGAGGACGACCGGGACGACGGTCGCGCCCAGCGCGGGCACGAACGCCGCCGTGATCCGCGCCGCGGTCATCGACGGCGCGAGGCGGGCGCCGACCCCGAACAGGAACAGGATCAGGCCGAGCTGGGCGAGCGCGTCCAGCGTCGTGTCGACGCCGCTGGGGAGGCCCGGTCCGGCTTGCAGGGCTAGGCCGACGACGAGCCCGCAGATGATCTCACCGAGGACGGCAGGTTGCCCGGCCCGGGTGAACGCCCAGCCGAAGCAGCGGGCCAGGGCCAGCAGGACGGCGAGCGCGGCGAGCAGAACGGCCAGATCAGGCATCGGGCACCCGCCACCGCCTGCCGTCCGCGGTGGGGACGAGCCCGCCGGGGAACATCGGCGGCTCGTCGCCCGCGCCTTCGCCGAGCAGGCCGCGTAGCTGCAGTTGCACACCTTCGGCGAGCACGTCGCCGAACATCGCGCGGGAGAAGTCCTGTGAGGACACTCCGCCGACGAGGCCGGCGAAAGCCGCGTCGGCGGCCCCGTGCCGGCCGGTCAGCCGTCGCGCCTGCCGGAAGTAGTCGTCCTCGTCGGAGTCCAGTCGGTAGAAGCTGATGAGGAAATCCCGGAACAGTCCGAATTCCCGGCGGTAGCGGGCTTCGAACTCGGCGAAGCATCGCTTCTCGTCCGCGAAACCCGCGAGGGTGCTGTTGATCGACCGGGCGGCCAGCAACGCGCTGTAGGTGGCCAGGTGCACACCAGAGGAGAACACCGGGTCGATGAAGCAGGCGGCGTCACCGACGAGCACCATGCCCGGCGACCACAGGACGGTCCGGTCGTAGGAGTAGTCCTTTCGCACGCGGAGGCGGTCGTAGGGTGGCTCGGTCGCGCGGCGCGCGTCGCGGAGGTACTCCTTGATGAGCGGGCAATCGTCGATCAACGCCGAGAAGGCCACGTCCGGATCGCCCTGGACGCGGTCCGCCGACTCGTGTTGGACGACGGCTCCGACGCTGGTCAAGGTGTCCGACAGCGGGATGTACCAGAACCAGCCGTCGGGGAACGAGACGCACAGGATGTTCCCGGCGCCGGGCGCGGGCATCCGGCGACCGCCCTCGAAGTACCCGAACAGCGCCAGGTTCCGGAAATGCGGCGAGTACTCGCGGGTGCCACCGACGTCGTGGTGGAGCCTGCTGCCGTGCCCCGAGGCGTCGACCACGAACCTGGCCGTCGCGTGCCGTTCGTGCCCGGTGTCGTCGAGGTAGCGGACGCCGCCGATCCGTTCGCCGGCCTGGATCGTGCCGAGTACTCGATGTCCTTGCCGGATCTCGGCGCCGAGCCGACGTGCCCCGTCGAGCAGCAGCGCGTCGAACCGGGTGCGCTCGACCTGGTAGGCGTACGACGTGGGCCCGGCCATACGGTCGGACGCGGCGAAGGAGAACGTCCACGGCTCGGCACCGGCGCCCCATTTGAAGGTGCCGCCCCGTTTGCGGACGAATCCGGCCCGTTCGATCTCGTCCCGGACCCCGAGCATCGCGCAGATCCCGTGGATCGTGGCCGGCAGCAGGGATTCCCCGATCTGGTAGCGCGGGAAGCGGTCCTTGTCCAGCAGCAGCACCCGGTGACCTTCCGCGGCGGTGAGACCGGCGACGGTGGATCCACCCGGTCCGCCACCCACGACGATCACGTCGTAGTCGTCCATCACGGCGCCACTCCTTTCTCTGTGGTGGGAACGAGTTCGGCGAGCCGGGCCACCGTGCGGCGCAGCAGGACGTCCCGCAGCGAACACGGCACGCCCAGTGCCCGTAGCCGGGCGGCGAGCGCCGCGGCGGAGAGGCTGTGCCCACCGAGGTCGAAGAAGTCGCTGTCCGCGTCGACCGCCGGAATCTCCAGCTGGACACGGAACGCGGCGGCGACGAGCTCCTGTGTGGAGGTCAGCACGACCGTCCGCCGTAGGGGGACGGGCGGGGCGAGGGCGGCCCGGTCGATCTTCCCGGTCGGTCCGAGGGGCATGGCGTCCAGCGGGATCACCGCGGAGGGCAGCAAGTACGCCGGCAGCACCGCCCGCAGCCGTTCCCGCAGCCGCGCGGCGGTTCCCGTGTCGAGCACGACGTAGGCGACCAGCCGCGGCTCGGCGCCTTCGACCCGGACCGCGGCCTGCCGGACCCCGGGAGAGGCGAGCAGTGCCTGTTCCACCTCACCCGGCTCGACCCGATGGCCCCGGATCTTGACCTGATCGTCCAGCCTGCCCAGCCATTCGAGGTGACCGTCGCGGGTGAGACGGCACCGGTCGCCGGTCCGGTACCGGCGTTCTCCCGCGGTGACGAACCGGTCCGCGGTCAGCTCCGGTCGCCCGAGGTAGCCCAGCGCGAGGCAGGAGCCGCTGATCAGGAGTTCACCGGGTTCCCCGATCGGCACCGGCCGCAGCTCCTCGTCGACGACCTGGGCGGTGGTGTTGCCGACGGGCCGCCCGATCGACGGCGTCGCGCGTTCGTCGAGACCGCAGGACGTGGTGAACACCGTGCACTCGGTCGGGCCGTAGAGGTTCAGCGCGGTGACCTCCGCCGCGCCACGCAGATGTGACCAGAGGTCTTGCCCGATGGCCTCTCCGCCCATCAGCAGCATTCGCGGACGAGCCGGTCCGTCGAGCAATCCGGCTTCCAGCAGTGCCGACATCTGCGCGGGCACCGCTTCCACGACGGACAACCGGTGTTCCCGCACGAAGTCCACATAGGAGCCTGGATCCGTGCGGACGGGATCGGGGACCAGATGCAGCTCGTGCCCTCCCGCCAGCCACGACAGCGGGTTCCACGACGCGTCGAAGACCAGCGGCAGACCGTGCGCCACCCGCTGCGGGCCGCGGCCGGCGGGAAAGAAGCGGTCGGCGAGTTCGCCGTACAGGTTGACCAGGCTCCGGTGTCCCACCAGGACCCCTTTGGGCAAGCCCGTCGAGCCGGAGGTGTAGACGAGGTACGCCGGACCGGCGACGTCTCTGGGCGACCGGTGCCCGGTATGCCCCGCCAGCTCCGCCTTCCAGTCCTCTGTGGACAAGACTACGTCCGCCCGCTCCGCGAGACTCACGGCATCCGTCAGCACGACGGCGGGGTGGGCGTCGGCGAGGATCGCGTCGACGCGTGCGGCCGGCAGGGCGGGGTCGACCGGAAGGTGGACCGCCCCCGCCTTCGCGGTCGCGAGCACACCCAGCACGGCCAGGACGGACCGCGTCATCGCGCAGGCCACCACCGTCCCCGGCGACGCGCCCGCGTTCCGCAGCACCTGGGCGAGCCGCTCGCCCCAGAGGTCGAGTTCGTGGAACGTCCAGGAGACCTCGTCGGCCACCAGGCAGACCCGGGCGGGGGCCTTCCGGGCCTGAAACTCGAACAAGTCGCACCAGGTCACGCGGGGAAGCCCTCGCGCCACGCCGCTCACCGAGGACAACGCCGGGTCAGTCATCGCACGGCTCCGTCCCGAGCCGGACCTGGTCCCAGAAGCCGGCTTCCTTGCCCGGTGTGAGAACCGCCAGGTGGCCCCCTGGCACGACACAGCCGGTGAATCGCCCGGTCGTCCAGGCCCGCCAAGCTCGGATCTCCTCGTCACCGGTCGCGAAGTCCAGGTCGTCCTCTCCCCGGATCGCGACTATCGGGCAGGACAACGGTACTTTCGCGGGGCCGGGGTAGGCGCTGGTCAACCGCAGGTCGCCGAGGAACAGATCGAGCGCGTACTCCCGGAGTTCGGGGCAGTCGAGGTAGCCCGCCGACGAGGGTGGGCAATGCAGGTCGAGCAGCCGTTCCGCCTCGGCGGCGTCCGCCTTCGCGTATCTCCCCGGGACTCGCCGCTGGGGCGCGCACGCCCCCACGACGACCAGCCCCGCGGGGCCCGGTCGTCCTCGGCCGAGGACGCGCTGGGCCACTTCGAGTGCGACGAACGCGCCCATACTGAAGCCGATCAACACCGTTCGTGAAAAACTTTCGACACCGATGCGAGCGACGCATTGCCGAGCGATTTCATCGGCAAGGACGGCGAGCGATTCGGCGGGCGGTTCGGTGAGAAGTGTGCCGTGTCCCGGATATTCCACGCCCCACACCACCGATTCCGCTGCTGCGGCAGCGAGCCCGCGCAGGCCGAGTACCGTCCCCCCGGCTGGCGGAAAACACAGGTATCGATGGCCATGGCCGAGCTGTTTGTCCACTGTGGACAGTCGATTGACGGCAGTGTTCATTACCACGTTCTTTCTCCCGAACCGATTCGTCAACGGGGGGTCGCCGCCCGTTGAGGACGAAGCTGAAGGGCACAACGCGTCGCCTCGGCGTCCACATCGGACGGTGCGGTCCGATGTCGTGCGCTGCGAGCGAATCTTCACGATGTCGCGCCATCCCGGTGAACGTCCGGGCTCGGCGCGGATGACGCGCTTGGCGAAAGCGGGTTTCGCCTCGCCCGCACCTTTGGGGTGGTTCCGCGACCGCGCCGACCGCGGGAAAGGAGCGGGCTCCTACTTGTTCTCTTCCGTTGGGTGATAACCGTCAGAGGTGGTGGTCCGAAAGATACGACGGCCTTAGACCGTTCGGGGTAACAGTTTGATGGCGAGATCAAACTGGCTGCAAGCGGCGATCGGCTCACGGTGCCGCTCACCCGGCCGGGCTACCTCAGTGTGCGCGATCGCAGGCGGCCGGTCGTCAGGCGCAGCGGCCTTGCCGCAGGGCGACCACACGGTGGCATCGGGCCAGTGTGGCGGGGCGGTGGGCGATGACGAGGACACCGATGTCGTCCCCGGCCGAGGCGAGTGCCGCGGTGATGGCTGCGTCCGCTTCGGGGTCGAGGTTGGCGGTGGCTTCGTCGAGGATGAGAACGCGCGGATTCACCAGCAGGGCCCGGGCGACGGCGACTCGTGCCCGCTGGCCACCGGACAGTCCGTCACCGGATTCGCCGACGACGGTGCCGAGTCCGGCGGGGAATCCGGCTCCCGGGTCCAGGATCCCCGCCCGGCGCGCGGCCCGTTCGACCTCGGCGTCGCCGGCATCGGGGTTCCCGAGCCTGATGTTGGTGGCGATCGTCCCGGTGAGCAGGCCGGGTTCCTGGGGGACGGCGCTGATCACGCGGCGGAGGTCGGCGTCGGTCAGCTCGGTGAGGTCGACGCCGTCCAGGGTGACGTGGCCGGCGTCGGGGTCCCACATCCGGGTCGCGAGCAGCGCGCACGTGGTCTTCCCCGCACCGGACGGCCCGGTGAGCGCGACCCGTTCGCCGGGGCGGACCGCGAACGACACTTCGCGCAGGACCGGCGGGGCGCCGGCACGGTAGCCGAAGGTCACGCGATCGAAGACGAGTCCGGACGCACGGTCACGGGGCGGCAGGGGCCGGGGCACGGTGGGCTCCTGGACCGCCGGTGCCCGGTCGAGGATTCCGGTGATCCGGGTCCCGGCGGCGCGCAGCGTGCCGACGTTGCGCAGGAGATCGGAGATCTGGGCGATCGGACCCAGCGCCGCGGTGGCCAGCACCATGGCGACCGGGGCGAGCGCGCGGTCGATCGTGTCGAGATTCGCCGCGCACACGGCGAGCGCGCCGATCGCGCTGAGCGCCAGAGCCGCGTCCGTGACGGCGCGTTCCCGGCCGAACCGCGAGCCGATCCGGGTTTGCACGGCGGTCAGCGCACGCGTCCGTTCGCCAAGGGCGGCGGTGCGACGGCTCAGGGCTCCCGCGGCGCTGAGTTCGCCGAGTCCGCGGACGGTGTCGACGAGTTCGGCGTTGAGGGTCGCGGCGGCTTCGGTGAGTTCGGCCCCCTGTCGCGTTCCCGCGCGGCCGGACAGCCAGGGCAGGGCCGCGGTCACGACGACGAACGGCACCCACGCCAGCAGCAGCCACGGCGTGACGAGGAGCGAGAGGGTCGCGGTGGCGGCGATCAGCATGGCCGAGGTGAGTGCCTGGGCCGCGGTGTGGGCGTAGAGCCATTCGAGCCGGTCGATGTCGGAGAAGGCGACGGATACGAGATCGCCGCTCCTGCGTGGCTTCCGGCGATCGGGCAGGCTCACGCGGAGCCGGTCGAACACCCGGGCGCGCAAGGTGCCGATCAGGCGGTAGGCCAGATCGTGGGAGACCCAGGACTCGCGCCAGGTCATCGCCGCGGTCACCACCGCCAGTCCACATAGGATGGTCACGGCGACGGCCGGCGGCGCGGTGGCGTCCGCCGCGGCCCGGCCGGCCAGCCACGTGCCGAGCACCGTCGTCGTCAGCGCGCCGAGCTGGACGGCCGCGTTGCTCGCGACCGTCGAGGCGAAAGTGGCCCGCTGCTCGCCGATGACCGGCAGAAGCCGCCGGAGTGGTCCGCTCACGAGTGGACCGCCTGCCCGGTGACGCGGCCGGACTCGATCGTGACGATGGTTCCGGCGCCGCGCAGGGCGGTCTCGCGGTGGGCGACCACGACCCTGGTGGCGTCGCCGCAGTACTCGGCGAGCCGGGTGAGAACGCGGTTCTCGGTGTCGACGTCCAGTGCCGAGGTCGCTTCGTCGAACAGCAGGACCGGAGGCGCGGCGAGCACGGCCCTGGCGATGGCGAGGCGTTGCCGCTGGCCGCCGGACAGCTGGGTCCCGTTCTCGGTGAGTACCGTCGCGAAGCCGTCGGGGAGCGCCTCGACGAACTCGATCGCGTCGGCGACGTGGGCGGCGGTGCGGATCTCGCCGGGCGTGGCGCCGGGCCGGGCGAGCCGGAGGTTCTCTTCGACGGTTCCGTGGAAGAGATACGTGTGCTGGCCGACGACACCGATGCTCGCGCGCAGAGCGGCGAGGGTGTAGTCGGTGATCGGGGTTCCGTCGAGCTCGATCGTTCCCTGCTGCGGGTCGGCCTCCCGGACCAGAAGCCGGGCGATGGTGCTCTTCCCGGCGCCCGACGGGCCCACGATCCCCGTCGTCTTCCCCGGCGCGCAGTCGAAGCCGATGCCGGAAACGCCCGCGCCGTTCGGGTACCGGTATCCGACGTCACGCAGCCGCAGTCGTGCCCCGTGCCGAGCGGGTTCGGTGCGGGTGCCGGTGTCGGCGACCGGCGGACGCGCCGTCATGATCTCGTCGATGCCCTCGGCCGCGCCGAGCCCTTGGTAGCCGAGATGCCAGTGGGCGGACAGGTCGAGCACCGGGCGGAAGCATTCCCTGGCACACAACAGGAACAGGAAAACCGACGCCGCGGGTGCCTGACCGCCGACGACCCCGGCGCACGCGACGACGATCGTGGCCGCGAGGCCGAGGTGCAAGGCCAAGGCGCTGACTCCCGCTTCCACCAGCGACACGCGCAGCTGCGCCATCGTGACCCGGTGCAGCCGGTCGCCGCGACCGGCGAGTGCCTCGCCCGCCCGGCGGCCCGCGCCGAAGAGCCGGAGGACGGCGATCGACTGGGTCGCCTCCAGATAGTCTGCCGCCAGCTTTTCGTAGGCGCTCCAACGGGTTCGGCCCGTGCGGAGCAACCGGGCGTCCCAGAAACGCGGGACGGCGACGGCGCACAGGACCGCCGTCGCGAGGATCGCGGCGGCGGGGACGGACACGGTGAACAGCCACCCGGCGACGGCGGCCGGGACCAGACAGGTCACGAGCAGTTGTGGCAGATAGCGGCTGTAGTAGGCGTCGAGGGCTTCGACCCCGTCGACGACCGTGTGCGTGATCGCCCCCGCGCGCTCTCCCCGTGTCCAGGCGGGCCCCAGCGCGGCGATGCGGCGCAGTAGTTCGCCGCGCAGCCTGGTGCGGATGGCGATGCCGAACCGGGCCGCGGCGACCTCTCGTGCCCACAGCAGGACCGCGCGCACTGCGACGACGCCGGTCAGTGCCGCGATCTCCGGGGCCACGGTGGGGAAGTCCCCGCCGCGGAGGAGATCGGTGAGGACGGCCGCCGCCAGGACGGCTCCGCCGAGATAGCAGGCCGACACGAGCACCGACAGCGCCGCGAGCAGCAGGACGGGCGCGAGGACGACCCCCGCCAGTCGCAGGAGCCTGCGATGGATCACCGGGCGAACGCGTCCGCGTGGAGCTGTTGCGCGATCTCCCGCACCACCGAGATGTTCCCGAGGGTGCCGGGATAGGTGTCGGCGGCGTCGATCGCGATCAAGCGCTGTTCGCGGACGGCGGTCATGGCGGGGAAGGTGCGGGTCAGGTAGTCGATGCTCGCCTGTTTCTGCGCGGGGCCGTTGACGGCGAACACGATCGCGTCGGGGTTCTTCGCGGCGAGCGCCTCGGGGGTGATCTGCGCGGCGAAGAACTTGGCGAACTGCGGGTCCTTCGGCGAGAACACGTTGTTCCCGCCGGCCCGGCGGATGATGTCGTACTCGATGCCGGCGCCGATCGCGGTGACGGTGGTGCCTTCCAGGAACACCTGGGCGACGGTGGGTTTCGGGCGGTCCGCGATGGCCTTGTCCACGGCGGCCAGATCCGCCCGGCCTTGCTCGACCAGTGCCTTCGCCTTGTCCGGTACGGCGAAGAGCCTGCCGAGGTTCTCCAGGTCGGTGAAGAGATCTTCGACCGTGCCGTTCATCCGGCGTTCGGCGCAACCGCCCGCGGCGACATAGGCGGCGACGTTGCCCTGCCGCAGTTGCTCCAGGCTGGCGAAGCCTTTCTCCGCGGTGAATTCGTACGTGGTGGGGGAGAAGACGAAGTCCGGCTTCACGGAAAGCAGCTTCTCCCGGCTCGGCGGCCCCGACTCGCTCAGCACCGGGATCGCGGCGGCCTGTCCGGCCACGTCTTCCGGGAGCGGCGCGGTGGCGGTCTGTGCCTGGCCGACGAGTGAGCCCGCGAGACCCAGCCGCAGCAACAGTTCCGTCTGTGACGGGCTGAGCCCGACCGCGGCGCGGGGGACGGCGCCGACGGTGACGTCCCGGCCGCAGTTGGACACGGTGACCGCCGTGCTCGCGTTGTTCGACGGCGCGGCCGGAGTGACCGAAGAGCCGCAACCCGCGACCAGCGACATGCTGACACCGAACGCGGCAAGGGACAGGGTTTTACGCATGGGTCTCATTTCCGGGTGTGCTGGGATGTGAACGGGTTTCCGAGGAACGGCCGAAGACCAGCACCGGCCTGCCGTCGCGCGGATGGGTGAGCTGGTCGACCGCCACCCCGAAGACGTCTTCCACGACACGGGGGGCGAGCGCTTCGTCCGGTGTTCCGGTCGCGACGACGCGGCCGGCGTCGAGCACCGCGATGTCGTCGCAATACGTGGCCGCGAGGTTGAGGTCGTGCAGAGCGGCGACGATCGTGCGATCGAGCCCGGCCGCGATCCGCATGAGCTCCAGCTGGAAGGCGATGTCGAGGTGGTTGGTCGGCTCGTCGAGGACGAGGACGGGGGAGTCCGCGGCCAGCGCGCGGGCCAGCATCACCCGCTGCCGCTGTCCGCCCGACAGCCGTCCGATGGGCCGGTCGGTGATGTCGGTGGCGCCGACGCGTTCGAGCGCGGTCCACGCGAGATCGAGGTCGGCTTCGGTGTCCCGGCCGAACCCGCGCTGGAAGGGCACCCGGCCCAGGAGCACGACGTCGAGGACCGTCAGATCGAACTCGGACGACGTCTCCTGGGTCATCACCGCCACCGCCCTGGCGACGGTCCGCCTGTCGGTGCGCCACACGTCGTGCTCGCCCAGCAGCACCCGGCCCGAGGACGGCGCGACGGCGCGGTAGAGCGTGCGCAGCAAGGTTGACTTGCCGCTGCCGTTCGGGCCGACGAGCCCGAGGAACCGGCCGGAGCGGACCTCGATGTCCACCTCCCGGAGCACCTGGTCGCCGCCCAGCGCGACGCTGACGTCGTGGAAATGGACCTTCACCGGCCGAACCCCGCCCGCGTGGCCGTGTCCCGGCGCATCAGCCACAGGAAGAACGGCGCGCCCACGACCGCGGTGAGGATCCCGATCGGTATCTCGCCGGGCGCCGCGACCGTGCGCGACAACAGGTCGGCGACCATGAGGAAGACGGCACCGCCGAGCACCGCCACCGGCAGCATCCGGCGATGATCCGAGCCGACGAGGATCCGCGCCACGTGCGGGATCACGAGACCGACGAACCCGATGCCTCCGCTGACCGAAACGATCGACCCGGTCAGGAGGGCGGCGGTCACGAGAAGCACGGCGCGGAGCCGGTTCACGTCGACCCCCAGCGCGGTCGCGGACTCGTCGCCGCTCAGCAGCGCGTTCATCGCCCTGGTCCGCAGTCCGACGACGACACAGGCGGCCGCGAACGCCACCGCCGGCACGGCCAGTGAGGACATCGAGGCGGCGGAAACGCTGCCGAGCAAGAAGAACAGGACACTGAAGACGTTCTGCGCCTCGGTCGTCAGCGTCAGATAGCTCGTGACCGCGCTGAACAGGGAACCGAGCGCGACACCGGAAAGGATCATCCTGGTCGGCGACAGGATGCCGCGATGCCGGGCGACCAGCGCGACGCACACACTGGCCACCAAGGCCCCGGCGAAAGCCGCCGCGCCCAGCGGAAGCCCGCCGACGGCGGCCGAACCGAAGGTGATCACGAGTACCGCGCCGACACCCGCGCCGGACGACACGCCGAGCAGGTAGGGCTCCGCGAGCGGGTTGCGCACGATCACCTGCATGATCGCCCCGGCCAGCGCCAGCCCCGCCCCGGCGAGGCCCGCCAGCAGCGCGCGAGGGAGCCGGAACTGCCAGACCGCCTGGTCCTGCAACACGGTCAGGCTGCCGTCCGACATCCACGGCAGGTTCGGCACCAGGTGACCGGCCACGATCCGCGCCGCATCCGCCAACCCGACCTCGACCGTCCCCACCGAACCCGAGACGACCAGTATCACGAGGATCACGACGGCGAGGATCGTGACCGTTCCCCGATGCAGCAGCCGGGACCGGGCAAGTGCCGCGTTCCGGTCGCGAACGTCCGAGGGCGACGCGGACCGCCGCGAGCGAACAACCATGGGGGGCGCCGATCGATCTGTGGTGGAAGGACGCCGAAGCCTAACTGCATGCGATAATCGTTATCAACAGCGTTGGCCGGTGATGATTATCGTCACAGCTCGATGGCCGGAACGGCGACGCCCGGCCGCCGGTGCCGCGCCCGGCCTGCTCGTCACGGACTCGATCGGCATCGCGCACCGATCAGGTTTTCACGCCCCGTCCGTCTGTACGTGTGAGAGCGACTCACAGGAGGCTGACGCCATGCGGAAACTGACCTTCGGCATGAATGTGACCCTGGACGGCTACATCGCCGCGCCCGGGGACGACCTCGGCTGGAGCGGGGGTGACGGCCCGGACTCGTCGGCGGGCGACGAGTTGTTCCAGTGGTGGTCCGACCGGGTGGCGGCGACGGGTCTGGCACTGTACGGGCGCAAGCTGTGGGAGGAGATGAGCTCCCACTGGCCGACCGCCGACCAGCGGCCCGGCGCCACCCCGGCGGAGATCGAGTACGCCCGCCGCTGGCGGGACATGCCGAAGGTGGTGTTCTCCTCGACGGCAGGCACGGTCGGGGAGAACACCCGCCTGGTCACCGGTGACGCGGTCACCGAGATCACCCGGCTCAAGGCCGGGGACGGTGGCCCGATGGACATCGGCGGCGCGACGCTCGCCGGGGCCGCCATGCGGGCCGGGCTGATCGACGAGTACCTGCTGGTCACCCATCCGGTCCTGGTGGGCGGGGGCACGCCGTTCTTCACCGCCCTGGACGGCTGGGTGAACCTCGACCTCGTGGAGACGCGCACGTTTCCCGGCGGCGTGATGCTGACCCGGTACGCGACGAGGCAGGTGTGATCACAGTGCCGGGGGCAGGCCCAGCCACGGTTTGCCGGTGGCGTCGAATCCGGTGAGTTCGGCGATCTTCCCGTCGACGACGTGCAGGACCGCGATGGCGAACAGCCGGTGGTCCGGGCCGCCGGGGGCGCGGAGGTACAGCGCGGCGGCGGGCATGCGGTTGACGGTCGTGATGACACCGCGCCAGTCGTCGTGGCCGGGTTGGAAGAGCCCGCCGGAGATCCAGCCGTCCACCGCGTCCCCGGCCGTCCTGAGCACGGTGCCCGGATCGGGCAGCATCGCGAAGCGCAGATCGTCGCGCAGCAGGGAGATCAGCCCGTCGAGGTCGTTGCGCTCGTGGGCGTCGATGTACGACCTCACCACGCCACGCTCGTCATCCGACAGCTCGTGGGTGGCGGCGCTCCGCCAGTCGAGGCGGCGGCCGGGCAGCTGCTCGCGCATCGTCACGCGCGCCCGCTGCAGCGCGCTGGTCACCGATGCGACGGTCAGGTCGAGGGCATCGGCGGCCTTCGGCGACGGCCAGCCGAGGACGTCGCGCAGGATGAACACCGCCCGCTGCCGCGGCGGCAGCCGCTGGACGGCGACGATGAACGCCAGCTCGATCGTCTCCCGCGCCACCACCGCTTCCTGGGGGTCTTCGGGGAGCATCCGGTCGGGGTACGGCTGCAGGTACCCCAGCTCGGAGCCGGAGTCCGCCAGCCCGGACGGTACGGGGGTGCGGTGGTCGCGCTTGTCCAGGAAGTCGAGGCAGACGTTCGTCGCGATCCGGTACAGCCAGGTCCGCAGCGCGGCGTGGCCCTTGAACGACTCCCGCCGGTGCCACGCTCGCAGGAACGTCTCCTGCGTCATGTCCTTGGCGTCCTCGTAGTTCGCGAGCATCCGGTAGCAGTGCACCTGCAGCTCACGCCGGTGGCGCTCGGTGATGAGCGCGAACCGTGCCGGATCGCCGGAACGGACCACCGTGATGAACGTGGCCTCGTCGGCGTCGGCGTCGGCGTCGGCGTCCGGCGATCCGGCGTCGGTCATGGTCGTCGATCCTTCCACCGGTGCGAACCGGGAAGACAGATCAGAAGTGGTGTTCGCCGGTCTCGCGTCCGCAGCGGTCCACGCGTTTCCACGGCCATTCCGAGGCGAGCCAGCGCGCGACGGCGTCGGCGAGTGGCGCATCGAGATCCGATTTGTCGGCCCGTACCCAGGATTGCGCCGTGACGTCCCACCCTTCGGAGTCCGGGGGATACAGATACACGCAACCGATGACGGCGTCGTCGGCCGGGTCGAGGACAGTGAAGGTGAACCCGGTGCGGCGCGCGAAGTCCGCCGCGTGGCGGCGGAGATCGCCGAGGTTCTCCTCGAGGGTCATGCCGTCGCGCGGCGGCCAGTCGCCGTCGGGATAGCCGGGAGTGGAGCGAATGTGCTCGATACTCGACGTCCACGCGGCGTGGTCGGCCGAATTGTGGTGCGGTCCCAGCGGTTCGAGACGGAACCGTTCGGTCACGAGTGTGGTCGGAGGGACGAAACCGGCCGGTACGAACTCATCCGAGGTCATGGCCAGGACCGTAGCGGCCGCCAGGACTTCCCGCACTCGAATTGCCGTCAGGGCAGGATTCGATCCACAGTGGACAGGGTCACCTGCTGTCGGAATTCAGATCGGCGCCCCGGGTTTCCGCGCTCAGGAGCAACGCGACGAGGGTGACCGCGATCGTGCCGACGAGGTACAGCACGACCGCCGTCGGGCCCTGTTTTTCGGCCAGCCACACGGCGATGAGGGGTGCGGGCGCGCCGGCGATGATCGAGGAACCCTGGAACACCAGGGAAGCGCCGGCGAAACGGCGGCGGGTCGGGAAGAGTTCGGCGATCCACGCGGCTTCCGGCCCGGCCAGGAGCCCGTGCAGTGCCGCACCGACGCCGACGCCGAGATAGAGCAGAGGCAGGTTGCCGGCTTGGACGACGGCGAAGAAGACCGGTGCCCACACCGCGAGGCCTGCCGCCGGGACCAGCATGGCGATACGCCGTCCGACGCGGTCCGACCAGTAGCCGCCGGCCAGCATCCCCGCGAACTGCAGCAGGGACCCCACGGCCACGGCGAGGAGGACGTCGGACTTGTCGTAGCCGAAGGTCTTCGTGGCATAGGCGACCACGAAGACGGTGTAGACGTAGAAGGCCACGTTCTCGCCCAGCCGGACGCCGAGACCGCGGAGAACGGGACCGGGGTGGGCGAGTGTCTCCAGGATGCTCGACCGCTCCCGGACGGCGTCCGCGGACGCCGCGGCCCGCGCCTGCGCTTCCTGGAACACCGGCGACTCGTCGATACGCCGCCGGATCCAGAAACCGAGGACCAGGAGCGGGATCGCGCACAGGAAACCGATGCGCCATCCCCACTGGTCGAAGGCGTTTTCGGGGAGCACCAAGGCGATCCCGCCGACCACGGCCGTGGCGAGCACCGTGCCCAGCGGTGCTCCCGCCTGCGGCCACGCCGACCAGAAACCTCGCCGTTTCGGGCTTCCGTACTCGCTGACCATCAGCACGGCCGCGCCGAACTCGCCGCCGAGCGCGAACCCCTGGATCAGCCTCAGCACGACGAGCGAGATCGTCGCCCCGATACCGGCCTGAGCGTAGGTGGGGAGCAGCCCGATCGCGGAGGTCGACAGCCCGAGTAACAGGAAAGTGGTCACCAGCATGGGTTTGCGCCCGAGGCGATCACCGAGATGCCCGAAGACGATGCCGCCGATCGGGCGCGCGACGAAGCCGAGCCCTTGTGTCGCCAGCGCGAGCAGCAACTGGGCGAACCCGTCGCCGCCGGGGAAGAACAGCGGCCCGAGCACGGTGGCCGCGAGAATCCCGTAGAGCGCGAAGTCGTACCACTCGAGTACCGCGCCGGCGGTACTGCCCGCCAGGACCCGCCTGAACGCCGACCTGCTGACGCCGCCGGGCATCGGCTGAGACCTCGAACCGGCCGTTTCGTGCGAGGCGGGCACGTTCGTCACTTTCGCTCCTCGTCGAGTCGGCCGGACTGGCATGCGTCCGATATTCGGACACTGTGGAACGCTATTCGGACACGTAGGAAGATAGACCGCGACGGCGGGATGGCGCAATCACTTGCCATGGATCCGCGACGTGCCTGCCTGCCTTGACCTCCAGTCGGCTGGAGGTTCCAAGCTGGGCCCATGACGATCTGGATCTGTGGAACCTGTGGCGTCGAGCATCCCGACACCGATGAACCACCGGCAGGGGTGTGCCGGATCTGCGCGGACGAGCGGCAGTACGTCCGTGGCTCCGGGCAGGCTTGGACCACAGTGGACGAACTCGCCGCGGAGCCGCACGAACTGGTACACGAACAACCGGAGCCGGGAATCCACCGCCTGCACCGGGAACCGGAGTTCGCGATCGGCCAGTGGACGTACCTGGTCCAGACCGATCAGGGAAATCTCCTGTGGGATCCGCCCAACGCGCTCGACTGGCCCCTGCTCGACAAGATCGCCGAACTCGGCGGGGCGGCCGCGATCGTGGCGAGCCATCCGCATATGTACGGCTCACAGGTGAGTCTGAGCCACCACCTCGGGAACGTTCCGGTCCTGGTGCATTCCGCCGACCGGCGGTGGGTGCGGCGGGAGGATCCCGTGATCCGGGAGTGGCAGGGTGTCGAGCGGATCCTTCCCGGGGTCACCCTCGTCGAGGCGGGCGGGCATTTCCCGGGTGCCGCGGTCGCCCACGTCGCCACGGACGGCGGCTCGCTGCTGGTCGGTGACACCATCGTGCCCGTGGCCGCCGCGGGCTGGGTGAGCTTCATGCGCAGCTATCCCAACGCGATCCCGCTTTCGGCCGGGCTGGTCCGGCGGATCGCGGAACGGCTCGCGCCCTTCGAGTTCGAGCGGCTTTACGGCCTCACCGGAGGCATTGTGCCTGCCGGCGCGAAAGACGCCGTTCTCCGTTCCGCCGAGCGATACGCCGCGTGGGCCAGTGGCGCGAACGACCACCTCGGCTGAGCGCGAACCCACCGGCCGCGAGCGCTACTCCTTGCGGCCGCTGACGGCCAGGCCGACGCCGAGTCCCATCATGGTGAGACCGGCCGCTCCGCCGACCAGGTCCAGGCGCCGTGCCGAGCGGGCGAACCAGGATCGGACCGCCCCGGCCGCCACCCCCCACACGGAATCCATCGCCAGTGCGATCGCGGCGAACACCGCGCCCAGTACCACCATTTGAAGGCCGGCGTGCCCGGCGGCGGGGTCGACGAACTGGGGCAGGATCGCCGCGAAGAACACCACGGTCTTGGGGTTCGTGACGCCGACGACGAACCCTTGTACCAGGGTGCGTCCGCCGCTGATCGGGACCGCTTTCGCCTCGAAGGCCTCCCGTAGTGCCCGGCGGTGCCGGATCGCCTGGATACCGAGGTAGACGAGGTAAGCGGCGCCGGCGAGTTTGATCACCGTGTAGATCACGGCGGAGGTCTGGATGATGGCGCCGACTCCGATGGCGACGGCCGTGGCGGCGATGAAGCTGCCTGCCGCACCGCCGACCACGGTCATCAGCGCGGTCCGCCGGCCGTACGCCAAGGCGCGGCTGATGGCGAACAGGACGGCGGGGCCCGGGACGAGGATCAGGACGAACGACGCGAGCGCGAAAGCGGCCAGACGATCAGGCGATGGCATACGGCCAGGGTAAACCGAGACAAGGCAAAGGTGACGTGGTCGTGGGCGGGGTGAAGGCTCCCTTCGCCCCAGCCACTCACCCGCGCCGGTCACCTCGCCGCCAGACGGAAAAGTCCGTGAAGGGCCCCTTCCCTACGCTCAGGGTAGGTAAGGAGGCCTTCACGGACCGGCAGGGCGCGGTCACCACCCTCCAGGAACAGGGCCGGGACGCCACGAACTTCAAGTTCGCCGACCTCGGACGCGTACTCGACGCCCTCGACGACCGACCGGATCCCGTCGGGGCGGCGAGACCGCCGCTCCGGCGGGCCGCCCTACGACGCCTCCGTCGCGAGACGTTCGTGGACGTCGGCGGCTTCCGGCACACCCATTGCGGTGTACGCGGCGTACGCGGTCTGCCAGTGTTTCCGCGCGGCGACCGGATCGCCGACCGCGGACAGTGCGTCGCCGAGTCCACTTTGGGCTCTGGCCAGTTCGTAGCGGCTGTCCGCCGCGGTCGCCGATTCGATCGTCCGCCGCAGGCAACGCACGGCGTCGGCGGCCCGCCCGGCGGCGAGCAGGGTCGCCGCCATATCGGTGCTCGCGGCCAGCATTCCTTCCCTGCCACCGATTTCCTTGGCCAGCTCGATGGCCTGCCGGTGCTGCGCCAACGCCTCGTCGAACCGCCCCGCCGCGACCAGCAGGACCCCGAGATGGTTGAGCACCTTGCCCTCGTCGGCCCGGTTGTGCGACTGCCTCGCCAAGGTGAGCGCCTGCTCGTAATAGGCCGCTGCCTCGGTGTCCTTTCCCATTCGCCAGAACGTGGTGCCGAGACCGTCGAGCGCCCGGCATTCGCAGAGGTGGTCCGCGCTCGCCCTGGTCACCTCCAGCGCCTGCGACAAATTGTCGACGGCGGCGGGATAATTCCCCAGCCGCATTTCGGCGAGGCCGATATTGCACAACTGCCGTGCCCGGAACGACTCGTTGTTCCGCGCGACGGCGAACTCCATGGCCCGCCGGAAACAGGGCAACGCGGCGCGGTAGTCGCCGAGACCGGTCAGCAACAGGCCGACGTTGCCCGACAGGTTGACGACGTAATCGGATTCACCGGCGGCGGAGAACTCCCTGATCGCGTCTTCCAGGACGACGAGCGCCTCGGCGGTGTCGCCCCGCTGCCAATGGGTCATGGCCAGCCCGTTCAGAACGTGCCCGCGGGTGACACCGGAGGCGACCCGGACGGCGTTGCCGAACAGGGCCTGCGCGTCGCTCACGTGCACGCGGGCCTCGAAATAGCTCGTCATCACGCACGCGAGCCGCGTCACGTGGTCGTCGCGCCCCTCGCTCAGCGCCCAGCCGGACGCGACGACGAGGTTGACCCGCTCGGTGTCCAGCCAGGCCATCGCCTCGTCCGCCCCGTCGAACACGAGAGCCCGCGCCGCGGAGGTGGGCAGGTCCTCCCACCGCTCCGCCTCATGGGGATAACAGGTGACGAGCGCGGCACGGGCGGTGGCGAGCTGGAAGTCGAGCAGCCGCACGGCCGCGGCCCGGCGCATCCTGGCCTGGACGTTCTCCCGGACGCGTTTCTCGGCGAACACCCGGACGAGGTCGTGCAGTTCGAACCGGGACGCGCGGGCGGTGATCATGTTGGCCGTCACCAGGTCGTCGAGCTGACGACGGACGACGCCGACCTCGACGCCCGCCAACGCCGCCGCCGCGTGGTCGTCGAAATCGCGCCCCGGATAGACGGCGAGCAAGCCGAGCAACACCCGGTCCGGTTCGGCCAGCTCGTCGTACGACGTGCGCAACGCGACTTCGACCCCGTCGTCCAGCCGCAGCATGGTCCTCAGATCGACGAGGCGATCCCGATGGTCGGCCATCGTCCACTCGTCCGAGGCGGCCAGCCGTCGGGTCACCAGCGCGAGGGCCAGCGGTAACCGGCCGACCAGTTCGATGATGTCGGCCGCTTCGCCCTTCTCCGCGTCGACGCGATCGTCGCCGATCCCGTCGCGGAGCAATTCGACCGACTCCTCCGGCGTGAACACGTCCAGCGCCACGTGCCGGGCCGTGTCCAGCCCGGCGAGGCGGCGCCTGCTGGTGACCAGCACCAGGCAGGTCGGCAGGGCGGGCAGCAACGGCAGCACCTGGTCGGCCGACGCCGCGTTGTCCAGCAGGATCAGCGCGCGCCGTCCGTCCAGCAGCCGCCGGAACAGCGCGCTCCGGCCGGCGAGGGTGAGGCAGCCGATCTCGCTGCCGGACGCCCCGAGCCGGCGCAGAAAGCCTTCGAGTACCGCGGCCGGGTCCGCGGCCGGCCTCTCCGCGTCGAAGCCGCGGAGATTCACCACCAGCCGCACGTCTGCGAACCGGCCCCGCTTGGCCAGTAGCCGCGCGACCTCGCTGGCGAACCGGGTCTTCCCGACCCCGGCCATTCCGGAGATCGCCCAGACACCGGCGTCGTCCGGCTCGGTCTCCAGTATCCGGCGCAGCTGCGCGTGCCTGCCGACGAACCCGCCTGCCGCGGCGGGCAGGTGATTGGCCACGCTGATCACCGCCGCCTCGGTGGCGTGCCCGGTGATCACCCGGTGCGCCTGCCGCCATTCCGCCGCGACGTCCATGCCGAGCAGCACGGCAGCGATGTCGACGACCAGTTCGACGTCCAGTCGTTTGCGTCCGGGCAGCAGGCAGCGGTACACGGTGTTGTAGGCGGGAAGGCCGGCCGTTCCCCGGGCCGTGCGCAAGCGCCGCACCCGCCGGTGCAGTTCCCGATGGCTCAAGCCCGCCCAGGCCAGCGCCTGCCGAAGCCGCTGGGAGAGCTCGTCGTACGACCGGGCTCCGATCGGACTCGGCGGCCGTTCCTCCGGCACGGGAACCCCCTGGACACGTGAACCGATCCGCCCGGCGGTGACTCCCGGACCGAATGCCGACCGACCATAGTCGAGATCGGCGACCGGGTGGGCCGGATGGGCGAACTCGGCGACCGGCGGGTTCTCCCATTCGGACATCGCCGATCGGCCGAACGGACTACCCTTTTCGATCATGAATCCCGACCGGGCGCCGGAGCCGGTGGGCGCAGGTTCGTTCGATGAGCTGGCGGCCCGGCTGAACTCGCTGCGCGGCTGGGCCGGCGTGTCCTACCGGGAGCTGCACCGGCGGGTCGTCCGGGCGCGGCGGACGGCGGGCAACCCCGACCTGCCGGTGTTCAACACGGTCTACCGCTGCCTGCAGCCGGGCAGGCGGCGGATGGACGTGGACCTCGTCGCGGACATCGTGCGCGCGCTCGCCGCCGACGAGGCGGTGGTGGCGCGGTGGCGGCAGGTGTGCCAGGTGATCGCGGGGCGCACGGCCGACTCGTCGTGGGTGACCGTGGCGGGCGAGCTGCCCGCCGACGGCACGGAGTTCGTCGGCAGGCACGCCGAGCTGGCCGCGATCACCGGGTCCGATGGCGACGGGCCGCGATCGCCGGTGGTGGTGATCGACGGTATGGCCGGGGTCGGCAAGACCAGTCTCGCCGTCCGTGCCGCGCACCGGCTGGCACACCGGGACGGTGCCGAGGTCCGGTTGTGGGCGGACCTGCGCGGCTACGACGCCGACCGCGCGCCCGCCGATCCGCTCGCGGTGCTGGACGAGTTCCTCCGGCGGCTGGGTATGCCGGGCAAGGAGATCCACCGCCTCGGCCCCGACGGCAGGCAGGCGGCCTACCGGCAGCTGCTCGCGGACCGGCGGCCGGTCGTGGTGCTGGACAACGCGGCCGACGCCCGCCAGGTGTGTCCACTGCTGCCGGACCGGGCGGGCGGCGTCGTCCTGATCACCAGCAGACGGCGCCTGACCGGCTTGGCCGGTGCGCGGCTCGTGCACTTGGACGCGTTTCCGGGGACAGAGTCGCTCGACATGTTGCGCGGGCTGGTCGGCGAAGCGAAGGTCGCCGAGGACACCGAGGCCGCCGTGCGGATCGCCGAGCTGGTCGGTCATCTGCCGCTCGCGTTGACGGTGGTGGCGGGCCGGATCCGCAACCGGTGCGACTGGACGTTGCGCGACCACGCCGCCCGGCTCGCCGAACGCCGGGACAGCCTGCGGATCGAGGACGAGCTGGAGAACGCCATCGGCCTGTCCTATGCCGACCTGCCCGCCGAGGCCGCGCAGTTGCTGCGGCTCCTCGCGATCCACCCCGGCCGCGACGTCGACACGCGGGCGGCGGCCGCGCTCGCCGGGGTGGATCTACCCAAGGCGGAGGCACTCCTGGGCGAACTGGTCGCCGGCAGCCTGGTGCAGCGGAGCGTCCAGGATCGGTTCGGCCTGCACGACGTGGTCCGCCTCTACGCGGCGGGACTGGCGCGGGACGTGGACGCCGCCTCCGCGCGGCAGGCCGCACTCGGCCGGTTGTTCGGCTACTACCGGCACGCCGCTTGCCGCGCCATGGACCGCTACGCCCCGCACGAGTGCGACCGCAGACCGGTCGTGTCCACTTCGGACGTTCCGGCGCCGGATTTCGCCGACGTCGCGGCGGCGACGGCGTGGCTGGACACCGAGCGGCACAACCTGGTGGGCAACACCGTATTGGCCGAGGAGCGGGGCGCACACGAGGACGCGGCCACGATGTCGCCGATCCTGAACCGGTACCTGTACAACGCGCTGCGTTTCGCCGACGCGGAGATCGTGCACGGTGTCGCGGTCCGCGCCGCCGACCCGCTGGTCCAGGCGAGCGCGTATATGAGCCTCGGCGCGGTCTACCTGCGTTCCAATCGCTATCAGGAGAGCATCGACCAGCTCAAGCGGGCGCTCGCGCGGTACGACGCGGGTGGTGACCGGGCCAGCTGGGCGCGGGCGCTGAACAACCTCGGCAACGCGTTCGACCGGCTCAGCGACTTCGCGGCGGCCGAGGACTGCTACCGGCAGGCGCTGCTCGTGCACCGGGAGACCGGCAACCGCACCAGCGAGAGCCGCGCGCTGGGCAACCTCGGGAACAGCGCGATGCGCGTCGGAGACTGGGACAAGGCCGAGGCGTACCTCGACGAGGCCTTGGCGATCATGCTTGAGGTGGGGGACCAGGTGGGGGAATGCCTGACCTACGGCAACCTCGGCACGGTGCACGAGCAGCAGGGGCACTTCGCCGAGGCACTCGGCCACTACCGGCGGGCGCTCACCACCGCACGCGAATTCGGTTACCCGTTCCCGGAGACCGAGGCGTTGCTCCACATCGGCGCGCTGCTCGCGCGGCTGGGCGAGCACGACGACGCCCTGGCGCACCTGACCGAAGCACTGGACCTCGCGCGCCGGAACAGCTTGGGCGAGTTCGAGATCAAGGCGCTCAACGGCATCGGTATCGCACTCGGCGACCTGGGCGACGCGGCGGGTTCGATCGCCCGGCACCGGGAAGCGCTCGCGGTCGCCGAAAAACTGGGCGACCGCTACGAGCAAGCACGGGCGCACAACGGGATCGGGCACGGAGCGGCCGTCTCCGGCGACGCCGGCATGGCCGACGATCACAGGCGGAAGGCGCAGGCCCTGCTCACCGAGATCGGCCTGGGCCGGTCGGTGTCCGGCGAGTCGTGAGTGGCAATGGTCGTTCCGGCGGGGTAATGCAAATGTGGCGTGTTGCGAAAGCCACTTTCGCAACGTTGAAGGTTGGGAAAGTGGCTTTCGCAACGTCGGCGGCTGCCCAGGTGGCTTTCGCGACATGACGCCGACGGGGTCGGCAAAGAGGCCCGCGCCAATTCGCCTTATGCGGGACGCGGCCGGTGCACCGCGGGTCCGGGACGTCGTCGAGGAAAAGACCTCCCGGACCCGCGGTGGTCATACCGGCGCGAGCCGGCTCACTTCCAGCTGTACGCCGCGCCGCCGAAGCCCGGCTGGACCTTCGCCCGCACCCTGGGGGTCGAGGCGAGGCCGAGGTATCCGCCGCCCTTCTTCGGCGGGCCCGACCAGCGCACGACAACGGTGCCGCCGGTCCCGCAGCCCGCCGTCGTCCAGGTCGAGACGCTCTTCTTCTTCTTGGTGCTCCAGTAGTGGCCCTCCGCCTGGACGCAGACCCGGCCGTTGCTGCCGGCCGGGATCTTCCACGTGTAGCGGCGGTGCTGCGGGTTCTTCTTCGAATCCGGGCTGATGTAGCCACAGCCGTACTTGCTCACCGACCACTTGCCGTAGCCTGCCAGGGCGCGACGCCAATCGCCGCAGGCGGCGGTGCCGACTTCCGAAGTCTCTTCGGTCAGCGTGACCCCGGCCGAGCCGCCGTCGGCCTCCGAGGCGGCGACCGTGGCGGTCTCCGCTTCTTCCCCGGCCATCGCCGGCGCGCTCTGCGCGGCGAGTGCCATACCCGCGACCACCAGGCCGGTCGTGACCCGTGTCGTCCATTTCTTCACTGGTGTTCTCTTTCTCGTCGTTCGGACCGAATGCCACGGCGAATCGCGCCGGGCCTTCTTTCGAGTTCGATTGGGCAGCCGGCCTTCTGGGGCAATTCCGCGCCAGAAGAGCACCACTGCCCACGTGAGTGATTTTCCGTCAGTCAATCAACTGGACACGACAGACATTATCGGCAATGCGGGGAGCCGCCTAGTGATCTTGTCCGGTGATCTTGATCGAGGTTGTTCGAAAACGCCGGACCCGGGCATCAACCGAGATCGACGAGCGATCCGAAGCCCAAGTGCCGGGCCTGCGAGGCGATGGCGCCGTAGAGCGCCACGTCCAGCACGCCCATGCCGAACGGGTTGAGCACGACGTGCGGCCGGGCGGTGCCACGGCTGGGGTACCGGCCGGTGAGCAGGCCGCCCAAGGTGGCGTCGATGGGTTTCGCCGTGCCGTCCGACGGACGGGTGACCAGTCCGTCGCGCATCAGCCGGCCGAGGGGCCGGCGGGGGTTGTCCGCCACCAGGTCGAGGTCGTCCACGTACAGGGCCGCGGCGTCGAGGAACGTCTCGTCCGCGAGATCGCCCAGTGACACGTTGACCAGCAGCGCGCCGGGGCGCACCCAGCCGGGGGTCACGTAACCCTCGTCGGCGGTGGTGGTGAAGACCGCGATCTCGCCGGCGGCGACCGCGTCGCTGGCCTGGTCGTGCACGGTCACTTCGAGGTCGTCGCGGGAGAGCTGGTCCGCGAGCCGGTGGGCGACGGCCGGATCGCGGTCGTGCAGCGACACGGCGCGCAGGGAAGGCAACCTGCGGGTCAGCAGCGCCGCGTGCATCCGCCCCTGCGCTCCGCACCCCACGATCGCGAGCGAACCGGCACCGCCGAAACCGGTGACGTCGACACCGACCGCGCTCACGGCCGCCGTGCGCACCGCGCTCAGCAGGCCCGCCTCCATGATCGACGTGACCCGGGCGGTCTCGGCGTCGAAGCACAGGCCCAGCCCGCCCGCGCGTTCCAGGCCCGCCGCCGGGTTGGACACGCTGGCGTTGATGATCTTCATGCCGTGGTGCGGACCCACCGCGCCGGGCATGCCGATGGACCGGGTGTAGGCACCCCGCGAGTTCTCCCATCGCAGGTACGCCTCCGCGGGGAGCAGGCTTTCGCCACGGTCGTGGCGGGCCAGCGTCCGCCGCACGATCTCGACCGGGTCGATGGTCGCGAGGCATCGCCGGACGTCCGCGCGCGACAGCACGGTCACCCGGCCCGCGCCCGACAGTCCCGTGTCCGCCTGGTCGTACCACTGCTCGCTCATGCCGAATCCTTGCCGCGGCACCATTCCAGTGCCGCCATCGCGCTGTACATCTTGTTCTCCGCCTGGGCGAACGCGATGCTGTCCCGGCCGTCCAGCACCTCCGCGGTGACCTCCTCGCCGCGGTGCGCGGGCAGGTCGTGCATGAACACCGCGTCCGGACTGGTCCGCCACAACGCCCGTGTCACCTGGAACGGCGCGAACACCGTGCGCCAGTCAGGGTCCGGTTTGGTCGTCCCCGTCGTCTCCCATCGCGTGGTGTACACGACGTCGCACGGGGGCAGGTCGTCCATGTCGTGACGCTCCACAATGGACGATCGGTGCCGCGCGGCGTGCGATCGCGCACGCGCCAGTACCGCGGGATCGAGTCCGTAGCCGGGCGGGGTGCGCAGCTGCAGTTCGGTACCGGGGAACCGGGTGAGCGCCAACGCGAGCGCGGCCGCGGAGTTGTTGCCCTCGCCCAGGTACAGCACCCGCAGCCCGTCGACGCGCCCGAACCGGCGGGCCATCGTGGTGAGATCCGCGAGCGCCTGGGTGGGATGTTCGTCCGCGGTCATGGCGTTGACCACCGACATCCGCTTCTGGCCGGCCATGGCCCGCAGCTCCGCCGGATCGCCCGCGGTGCGGACCACGAGCGCGTCGAGCATGGTGGACAGCACCCGGCCCGTGTCCTCGATGGTCTCCCCGGTGTTGAGCTGCAGATCGCCCGGCCCGTAGGAGACGATGCGCGCGCCGAGCCGCAGGGCGCCCGACGAGAACGCCGTGCGGGTGCGCGTGGAGGTCTTGCTGAAGTAGATGCCGACGACTTCACCGGACAGCGGCGCGCCCGCTTGCCGCGGGTCGACGGCCAGGGCCGTCGCCCGCGCGACGACGGAACGCAGTTCCTCGTCGGTGAGATCGTCGAGGGAAATGAGATGGCGCAAGGTTTCTCCTTACCGGGCGGCCGTCAACGGCCGGGTCGTGACCTCGGGAACTTCGCCGAAGTGCTCGAGCACCCAGGAATCCGAGTAGATGGTGTCGAGGTAGCGGTTGCCGTCGTCGGGGAAGACGAGCACACAGCGGGAACCGGCGGGGATGCGGTGCCGCAGCTTGCCGAGCGCGGCCACGGTCGCACCGGACGACCCGCCCGCCAGGATCGCTTCGCGCGCCACCAGCAACCGGCAGGCACGCACGCATTCCAGGTCGGTCACGTGCACGATTTCGCTGATCACACCGGCGGAATCGGCCGAGCCGACCAGCGGCGGCCGCCAGCCGGCACCGTGCCCGGGGATGCGCCGGTGCTCGGTCGGGGTGTGGAAGATCGCGCTGCCCGCCGCGTCGACCGCGACCAGTTTCGTGGTCAGGCCGCGGTCGCGGATGTGGTCGGCGCAGCCGCGCAGCGTGCCGCCGGTGCTCACCGAGCAGAACAGGTAATCGACCCGTCCCTCCAGCGCGGTGACGATCTCGGCCATCGTCTGCTCGTGCGCGGCCGCGTTGAGCGGATTCTCGTACTGGTTGGGCCAGAACGCGTCCGGCAACAGCGCCACCAGCTCCCGCACCCGCGCGATCCGCGCGCCGAGCAGATCGCCGCCCGGCGCGGACACGACTTCCACCGCCGCGCCGTAGGCCCGCAACAGCGCGACGGATTGCGCGGTCGTCCGGGTGTCGACCACGCAGATCAGTTCGAGCCCGAAGTAGGCGCACAGCTGGGCGAGACCGACACCGAGGTTGCCGGACGTCGATTCCACCACCACCGACCGGCCCGGTACCAGCTCCCCGGCCTGGATCTTGCCGCGCAGCATGTGCAGCGCGGTGCGGTCCTTGACACTGCCGCCCGGATTGAACTTCTCCATCTTCGCGAACACCTGGACGTCCGCGATCGGTACGACCCGCTCCAGCGCGACCAGCGGCGTGCCGCCGATCGTCGCGAGCACACCGCTCAACTCATCCGTGTTCAACGGACACCCGCTCTCCCCGGGCCACCGGAGCCGGGGCCGCGACATTGCCGCCGGACACGATCGCCACGGTCGTGCCCTGCCGCTGCCCGGCCAGGTGGGCGGCGGTCGCCACCGCACCGCTCGGCTCGGCGAGCACACCGAACCGGCCGGACAGGTACTCCTGCGCGGCGACGATGTCGTCCTCGCCGACGGTGACGATGTCGTCCACGAGCACCCTGATGTGCCGCCACGCGAGCTCGCCGAGCACCGGTGCGCGCAGCCCGTCCGCGATCGTGCGGTAGGTCCGCTCCACCGGCCACCGCACCAGTTCGCGCAGCCGCAGCGACTCGGCCGCGTCCCCGGCCAGCGCCGGCTCGACGCCGACGACCCGGGTGCCGGGCGAGACCGCCTTCACCGCGGCGGCGACCCCGGCGAGCAGGCCGCCGTTGCACACCGGCACCAGGACGGTGCGGACGTCCGGCAGGTCGGCCACGATCTCGGCGCCGACCGTGCCGTGCCCGGCGATCACGTCGAAGTCGGCGGAACCGACGACGGTGGCGCCGGTCCGCGCCGCCAGCTCGGCCGCGGCCCGCTCGCGCAGCGCGGGCGGCACGATCACGACGTGCGCGCCGAGCGCGCGGACCGCGTCCACCTTCAACGCGGGCGCGGTGGCGGGCAGGACGACCGTGGCCCGCAACCCGTGCCGTGCCGCCGCGTAGGCCACCGCCCGCCCGTGGTTGCCGGACGACTGGGCGAGGACGTGGCCCGTGGTGAGCCGGGCGACCGCGTTGAGCGCGCCGCGTACCTTGAACGAACCGGTCCGCTGCCGGTGCTCCGGCTTGAGCCACAGGTCGCCGACCGGGCCGAGCAGGGCCGTGCGGTGCACGGAGTGCCGGATCCGCGCGGCGGCGGAACGGATGTCGGCCACGGTGACGAGGGAGGACATCGGCGTCACCGCGCCAGGTTCCGGTCGGCGACCGCCTGCACGCGGTCGAGGTCGGCGTCGATCTCCGCCGGTGGCGCCGCGTCCGGCAGCAGGTCCTCGATGTCGTGCAGCGGCCGGTACCGCAGGCCGAGCACACCCCACACCACCAGCACGGCGCCGGAGACCACCATCAGCGTGGCGAAGCCGCCGAGCCGGTCGGCGAGCGGTCCCGCGGTCAGGAACCCGAGCGGTTGCATGGCGGTCGCCAGCATGACGTTGATCGCCAGCACCCGGCCCTGCAGCCGCTGGCCGACCTTCGTCTGGATGACCGACAGCCAGTGCGCGTTGCCGATGCTCATACACGCCAGCCGCACGAACAGGCCGATCGCGACCACGAACACCGAAGGCCACGCGCCCATCAGCGCCACTCCGAGCCCGGAGCCGATGACGAAGGCGATCATGCCGGTGGCGCGGCGCGCGGTGCCGCCCCAGGTGATCACGACGAGCGCGCCGACCGCCGCCCCGATCCCGCCGACGGCACTGACCACCCCCAGCTCGCCCGTCGAGCCGATCGACAGGACCAGCGGGGTGAGTCCCACCCACATCACGGCGGTGAAGTAGTTGACCACCGCGAAGTAGCCGATCATCACCAGCAGCGGTTTGCGGCGCAGCACGAACTTCCACCCACCGGTGACCGCCTTCGCGAACGGTTCGGCCTGGGTGAAGAACATCCGGTTCGGGAACCGCACCAGCACCAGGGTGAGCACCCCGATCGCGAACGTGGCGACGTCGACCACGACGACCGCGGTCAGCCCGGACAGTCCCATGAGGACACCGCCGAGGACGGGCCCGAGCACGGTGCCGAGCCCGGCGCCCATGTCGGCGAGCGCGTTGGCCTGCGGCAGGTACGGCTTCGGCACCAGCTGGGCGATCGCCGCCAGGTAGGCGGGCCGGTGGAACGCCGACGCCACCGACATCACCCCGACGATCGCGCATACCGCCACGAGATCCAGCCGTCCCAAGGCGAACAGCACGGCGAGCACGGCCATCGCCGCGCCGCTCGTCAGATCGCAGCACAGCATGATCCGCCTGCGGTCGACCCGGTCGGCGAGCGCGCCGCCGATCGGTGTGAGCAGCATGCTCGGCACGCGGGCAAGCACCATGACCAGCGCCAGGTCGACGACGCGGCCGCTGAGCTGGTAGGCCCAGACGCCGAGGGCGAACGTGCTCAGTTCGTTGCCGATCATCGACACGGCCTGGCCACCCGCCACGGTGTAGAACGCACGCAGCCCGCGCCGGGTCGCGGTCGCGGCGACCGGGACGTCGTGGACTTCGGGCGGCAGGTCGCCGGCGGCCCACCGGGACAGCCGGTCACGCAGCAGTGCGGCGACCTCGGTGGCCTGGTGACGCAGGAAGTAGTGCCCGGCCTTGGGCAGCACGGCCAGCTCGACGCGATCGGCGAACACGCCCCACTCGCGGTACCGCTCCTGGTACAGCTCGGTCGCCGGGTCGCTCGACCCGACCACGCACAGCACCGGAGCCGTGAGCCGGGGTTTTCCGCCGGCGTCCGGGTCGAGCGCGCGGCCGAACCACGCCTGCGCCTGTCCGGCGTCGTGCCGCAACGCCCGCAGCATCGCCGCGCTCGCGGACTCGTCCATGTCGTCCAGCAGTCCGCCGGTGGCCCGCAGCGTGTCCCGGTAGAGCCGGTCCGCCACCCAGCGTTCGCGCGGGAACCGGCGCTGCAGCCAGGCCGACAGCCTGCCCGGCAGGCGTGCGGCGGGGAAGCTGCCCGCCACGACCACTCCGGCGACGACGCGGCCGCCGGCCTCGAGCCGGGCGGCGAGCGCGGTGGCCACCGCGGAGCCGACGCAGTGCCCGTACACCGCGACCGGTCCGGTCACGGTCCGGGCGATCTCGTCGGCCAGCAGGTCCACGACCTCGTCGACGGTGCGGAACGCCTCGTCGGGCCGGGCCACGTCGTGACCGGGCAGTTCGACGGCGAGCAGGTCGATGTCCGGTGCGGCGGTGGCGAGTTCGGTGGCCAGTGGCTGGAACACCGCGGCCGAGCCGCCGCCGTAGGGCACGCAGACGAGCGTCAGCTCCGGCGTGCCCGCGCGGGCGGGGGAGAGGCGGTGCAGCAGGCGCCCGTCGTCGGTCTCCCGCCCGGCGTCGAGGTGGGCGGCCAGTTCGCGGACGGTCGGGTGCAGGAACAGGTCGATGACCCGCAGCCGCTCGTCGATCAGCCGGACCGCGCGGACCGCGGTGAACGAATGGCCGCCGAGGGCGAAGAAGTCGTCGTCCGCGCGGACCTCGGGCACCTCCAGGACCTGCGCCCACACCCGGGCGACATGGCGCTCTGCCGTCGTTTCCGGCGCACGTGATTCCTGCACCGGCACGGGAACGGGCTCGATGACCGGGCGGGGCCCGGTGCGGGCCGGGCCCACCGCGGCGACCGGCTGGTCCACATCGGACAGTAAACCGGTCAGGAGTGCCTGGAAGTCCGCGACGATCCCCTCGGCGGTGCCGGCGTCGAACAGGTCGGCCCGGTAGGCGAGGCCGCCGAGATAGGTGTCGCCGTCGTTGACCAGCACCATGCTGAGGTCGAACTTCACCTGCTCGCCCGCGTCGCGGACGGCCGTCACCTCGATGCCCGGGATGGCGGGCGGCGCCGCCGGCTGGTCGAGGACGTTCAGCAACACCTGGAAGATCGGTGTCGCGCCGACGGACCGCTCCGGCCGCAGCCGCTCGATGATCCCTTCGAGGGGTGTCTCGGCGTGCGCGAACGCGCCGAGCACGGTCTCGCGGGACCGGCCGAGCAACTCCCGCACGGTCGGGCCGCCGCCGAGGTCGGTACGCAACACGAGCGTGTTGACGAAACAGCCCACCGTCGACTCGGCGTCCGGGTGATGCCGCCCGGATTCCGGCACGCCGACCGCGACGTCGTCGGTCCCGGCGCGACGGCCGAGCAATTCCTGCCAGCAGGCCAGCAGCACCATGAACGGCGTCACGCCCGTCTCGGCCGCGACCTGCCGGACGCGTGCGGTGAGCGCGGCGGGGAGGGCGAACCGGACGTGCCCGCCGGACCAGTCGGCCACCGCCGGGCGGGGCCGGTCGGTCGGCAACGTGAGCAGCGGCGGCAGCCCGGACAGGCGGTCGCACCACCAGTCCAGGTCCTCGTCGCGCCCGCGGGCGGCCAGCCAGGCGGCGTAGTCCGCGTACTGGACGGGCAGGGACACGTCCGGTGCCGATCCCGCGAGCCGCGCGGCGTACGCGTCGGCGAGGTCCGCGCCGATGACGCCGCGCGACCAGTTGTCGGTCGCGATGTGGTGCACGGTGAGCGCGAGCACGTGCTCACCGGCGGCGATCCGGAACAGCGAGGCCCGCAGCGGCGGCTCCCGGTCGAGCGCGAACGGCCGCGCCAGCTCCGCCCGGCACGCCGCGTCCACCCGGTCGGCGTCGATGTCCACAATGGACACCGGAACGCGGTCGGCGGGAACCGGAACGGCCACCGGGGTGCCGTCCCGCTCCTCGACGACGCTGCGCAGGACGGTGTGCCGGGCGGCGACGTCCCGCACGGCGAGCGCCATCGCCGCCGCGTCCAGCGGCCCACGCAACCGCAGCACGAGATCGGCGTGATAGGCCGACCCCGGCCCGAGCAGTTCGAGAAACCACAGCCGCGCCTGCGCGGAGGACAGCGGCGCGGGCGCTTCGGGGTCCGGCCGCACGGGGATGGGCGCGCCGCCGAACACCCCGCCGGGGTCGGCGGACAGTACGGCGGCGAGGTCGGCCAGCACCGGGTGCTCGAACACCGTGCGCACGGCGACGTCCCGGCGCAGCGCCTCACCCAGCCGCCCCGCCACGCGTACCGCGGCGAAGGAATGACCGCCCACGGCGAAGAAGTCGTCGTCGGCGGCGAGGTCGGCGTTCCCGAGCACATCGCCCCAGACCCGCGCCACGAGCCGCTCGGCCGGGGTCGCCACCGGCCTCCGCGCGGCGGGCTCCCGCTCGGCGACGTCCGGCAGCGCGGCCCGGTCGATCTTGCCGTTCGCGTTGAGCGGTAAGCGATCCAGGACCGTGAACGAGGCGGGCACCAGGTAGTCGGGCAGGCGTTCCCGTAGCGTCCGGCGCACGGTCGCCACGTCGAGCCCCGGCCCGACCAGCCAGGCGGCGAGCCTGCGGTCCAGGCCGGTGCCGACCGGCAGCACCACGGCCTCGGCCACCCCGTCGACGTCGCGGAGGGCGGCGGTGACCTCGCCCAGTTCCACCCGGTGGCCGCGCACCTTCACCTGGTCGTCGGCGCGGCCGAGGAACTGCACGGCGCCGTCGGCACGCACCCGCAGCAGATCGCCGCTGCGGAAGCACCGCACGCCGGTGCCCAGCGGGTCGGGTACGAACCGGGCCGCGGTCTGCGCGTCGTCGCCCAGATAGCCGCGGGTGATCTGCGGCCCGCCGATCACCAGTTCACCGGTCATGCCCTCGGGTACGACCGCGCCGCGCGCGTCGACGAGGTGACCGACGACCCCGGGCAGCGGCGTGCCGAGCGGCACGTATCCGGTGCGCTCGTGTGGCGGGACGGCCGCCACGTCGCACGTCATCGAGATCATCGTGCTCTCGGTGTGCCCGTAGTGACTCTGCACCCGAAGGCCGGGACGGGCCGCCTCGACGCGCTCGACGAGCGACCACGGACAGGCCTCACCGGCGAGGATCAGCAGCCGCCTCGGCAGCACGGTGGCCAGATCCCCGTGCCGGGCGAGGAGTTCCAGATGACTGGGCACGCATTTGAGTACGTCGACCGGGTGCTCGGCGAGGTATCCGGCGAAGGACTCCGGATCCATCGCGGTGTCCCGGTCGACCAGGTGGACGGTGCCGCCGGTGGTCAGCGCGCCGTACACGCCGGTGAGGCCGAAATCGGCCGCCGGGGTGGAGACGACCGCGAACGACGCGCCCGCCACGTCGCCGAGCCGGGGCAGCATGCCCGACAGGTAGTGCGCGACGTTGCGGTGCTCGACCGCGACCCCCTTCGGCGCACCGGTCGAACCGGACGTGAAGATCACGTGGATCAGGTCGTTCCCCGCGACCGGGACGTCCGGCCGGGTGCATGGCTGGGCGGCCACCGCGTCGTCGACCGTCAGGACGGTGACGCCGGGAACTGTGACGTCGAGGCCGGGTTCGGCGAGCAGGATCCGCGCACCCGCGGTGGCGAGGATGGCGGCCACCCGCGCCTGCGGGTAGGTGGTGTCCATCGGCAGGTACGCGCCGCCGGACTTCATGATGCCCAGTACCGCGCACGCCACGTCCGTGCCCTGTTCGAGCAGCAGCCCGACCGGCTCGTCGGCGCGCACGCCGAGCGCCCGCAGCCGGTGCGCGATCCGGTTGGCGCGTTCGTCGAGCCGCCGGTAGGTGAGCGTGCCGGTCGCGCCGGCCACGGCGACCCGGTCCGGGCAGCGGTCGGCGGTGTCCTCGATCAGCATGTGGACCGGGCGGAGCTCCGTCCGCTCCGGGGCCGGTCCCGCCAGCACCGGGGCGGTGACGACTTCGATCGGCACCTCGGCCACCGGCCGGTCGAGGTCCGCGGTGATCCCGTCGACGAGAGTGACGAACCAGCGGGCGATCCGGTCCGCGGTGCCCCGGTCGAACAGGTCGGTGCGATAGGACAGCCCGCCCGAATAGCCGTCGCCGGAACGCGACAGCGCGAGGTTCAGGTCGAACTTGACGCCGCGCACCGGCGGTTCGGTGACCCTTGTGGCCAGGCCGGGGAATTCGGGTGCCCGCGACGGTTCGTCGAGCACGTTGAGCATGACCTGGAAGATCGGCGACGCGTCGAGCCCGCGTCGTGGCGCGACCCGTTCGACGATCCGCTCGAACGGCACGTCCGGGTGGGCGAACGCGTCGAGCACCGTGTCCCGGGCGGCGGCGAGCAGTTCGCGGCCGGTGGTCGCTCCGGCCAGGCCGGTGCGCAGCACCAGCGTGGTGACGAAGCAGCCGACGACCCGTTCGGCGTCCGGGTGGCGGCGGCCGGACTCCGGCACCCCCACCGGCACGTCGGTGGTCCCGGCCAGCCTGGCGAGCAGCGTCTGCCAGCACGCCAGGAACACCATGAACGGGGTGACGCCGGTGGCGCGGCCGATCTCCCGTACCCGCGCGGTGAGCGCGGCGGGCACTTCGACCTCGACCTCGGCGCCGTCGTCCCCGGCCACGGCCGGACGAGGCCGGTCGGTCGGCAGCTCCAGCACCGGTGGGAGCCCGGCGAGCCGTTCGTGCCACCAAGCCAGGTCGGCCTCGGCGGTGTCCGGCCTGGAACCGTTCCACGCCACCAGGTCCGCGTACTGGAGCGGCGGTTCCGGCGGCACGTCACGGACGCCGAGGCGGGCCGCGTAACAGGCGGCGAGGTCGTCGAGCACGACCGCGGCCGACGGGGCGTCCATCGCGATGTGGTGGAACGTCAGTGCCAGCACCCGCCGGTCGGCGGCGACGCGGAACAGCACCGCCCGCATCGGTGGCACGTCCTCGAGCGCGAACGGACGGGTGGCTTCGGCGGCCACCTCGGCGTCCAGCTCCGCCGCGGTGACGTCCACAAGGGACACCGGGACGGCGGGTCCGGCGCACCGCATCGGCACGCCGTCGATCTCCCGGTACACGCCGCGGAGGACGTCGTGGCGGTCGGCGACGTCCCGGACCGCGGCGAGGAGCGCGGCCTCGTCGGCCGGTCCGGTCAGTTCGAGCACGAGCGGCAGATTGTAGGCGTGGCCGCCGGGTTCGAAGCGGGCCAGGAACCACAGCCTGGCCTGTGCGGACGACAACGGCACCGGCGCCCCGTCGCGAGGGAGCCGGGGGATGGCGGGCTCCCGCGCGACGGGTGCCCCGCCCTGCAACGCGGCGGTGGCGCGGCCGGCGAGCAGCTCGCGCAGGCGTCGCTGTGCGGGAGTGACGAGTGAGTCGGTCATGCCGTGCTCCCGGTCGGGACGTCGGCGCCGTCGTCCGCCAGTGCGGTCATCGCGATCCGTTCCAGTTCCGTGGCGAATTCCCGCAGCACCGGCCGGTCGAACAGGCACCGCACCGGGACGGGGAAACCGAACGCCTCGGCGAGGCGGCCGACGACCTTGGTCGCGGCGAGCGAATGTCCGCCGAGGCCGAAGAAGTCGTCCAGCGCGCCGACCCGGTCCCGGCCGAGAACCTCGGCCCAGGTCACCGCGATGAGTTCCTCGACCGCCGACGCGGGCGGGCTGTCCGGCCGAGCCGGTGCCGACGGCGCGGGCAGTGCGGCGCGGTCCACCTTGCCGGTCGCGGTGACCGGGAACGCGTCGAGCGGAACCCACCGATGCGGCACCGAGTAGTCGGGCAATCGGCCGCGCAGCACGGCCGCCACCGTCTCGGTGTCCACAGTGGACGGGGTGAGGTAGCCGACGAGATGCGGTTCGCCTTCTCCGGCGCGCACCACGACCACCGCGTCGGTCACTCCGGCGACCGTGCGCAGCACGTGTTCCACCTCGCCGAGTTCCACCCGGTTGCCGCGGATCTTCACCTGGTGATCCGTGCGGCCGTGGAACTCCAGCACGCCGTCGGCGCGCCAGCGGACCAGATCGCCGGTGCGGTAGGAGCGGCCGCCGTGCAACGGGTCGGTGCCGAAGGCGGCCGCGGTCGGCTCCGGGCGGTCCCGATAGCCCGGTGTCACGCCGGCGCCGCCGATGGACAACTCGCCGACCGCGCCGGGGAGCGCGGCCTGGCCGAACGGGTCGACCACGGTGAGCAGCGTGCCGCCGATCGGTCCGCCGATCGGGATCGGCCGGTCGGCCGCCAGATCGGCGGTGGTCACGAGGTGTGTGGTCGCGGTGATGGTGGTCTCCGTGGGTCCGTAACAGTTGCGCAGGCTGGCGACGCGGGCGGTGATCTGCCGCGCCAGCGCGACGTCGAGGGCTTCGCCGCCGGAGTACACGTGCAGTCCCGGCAGGTCGGGAAGCCCGGCGGCGACCAGCATTCGCAAGGTGGTCGGTGTCGGGTTGAACCGGGTCGCGCCGGTGGAGACGAGCCGCTGTACGAGCGCGTGCCCGTCGACGGCACAGTCCCGGTCGGCGATCGCGCAGTGCGCGCCCGCGGTCAGCGTCGTCCAGATCTCGCCGGTGGCCGTGTCGAACGCGAGCGGTGCGACCGCGAGCCACGTGTCGGCGGGCCGGATGCCGGTGACGTCGCGGAAGGCGTGGACCAACGCGGCGAGGTTCCGGTGTGTGACCGCGACTCCCTTCGGCCTGCCGGTCGAACCGGAGGTGTAGAGGACGTAGGCGAGGTCGTCCTGGTCCGGCTCTCGCAGGGCCTGGGTGTCCGTGGCAGGGGCGTCGAGGTCCACGACGGTCAGGTGCGGCAACGCGGCGCGGGCCACGTCCAGCGCGTGGCCGCGGGCGGCGACGACGCGGACCCCGGCGTCAGCGGCGAGCGCCGCGATCCGGTCCGCGGGATGGCCGGGATCCAGTGGCAGGTACGCGCCACCCGCCCGCCACACCGCGAGCAGCCCGGCGGGCAGGTGTTCGTCGCGGGGCAGGCACACGCCGACCACGTCACCGGTGGTGACGCCCGCGGCGAGCAGACCGCGGGCGCCCTGTGCCGACCGGTCGGCCAGGTCTCCATAGGACAGTCGTCCGGCAGGTGACGAGGTCGCCACCGCGCCGGAGCGTTGCGCGAGCACTTCCGCGACCACGGTTCGCGTGACGGGCAAAGGTTTTCCGGTGCCCCAAGTGCGCAGTGCGGCGCGCTCCGCCTCGTCCAATATGTCCATTGTGGACAGTTCGGCGTCCGGATCGGCGGTGAGCCGGTCGAGGAGTCTGCCGTACCAGCGGGACCACCGTTCGATCGTGGTGCGGTCGAACAGGTCGGCGCGGAACACGAGTCTTCCCGTGTAGCCGTCGCCGGTGGCGGTGAGGTCCAGGTTCAGGTCGTACAGCGCGGTGACGACCGGTTGCGGCAGCACCGTCACGGCCAGGTCGCCGAGCTCCGCGGTCGCCTGTTCGTCGAGGACGTTCATCATCACCTGGCACACCGGGGTGCTCGCCGCGTCCCGCTCCGGCGCGAGCCGGCGCACGACCTCGTCGAACGGCACGTCGGCGTGCGCGAACGCGTCGAGTACCGCTGCGCGTGTCCTGGCCACGAGGTCGCGACCCGACCGGACCTCGGCACCCAGGTCGGCGCGCACGGCCACGGTGTCGACGAAGAAGCCGAGCATCCCGGCGGCGCGGCGGCCACCGTGCGGCACGGCGACCGCGAGGTCCCGTACCCCGGCCAGCCGCGCGAGCAGCAGTTGCCAGGCCGCGAGCAGGATCGTGAACGGCGTGGTCCCGGCGTCACTCGCCATGGCGCGGACCCGGCCCGTGACCTCCGAGGGCAGCCGGACCGGGACCTCGTCCGCCGTCCAGTCGGCGACGGCGGGGCGGGGCCGGTCGGCGGGCGGCCGCAACGCGGGCAGGTCCGCGAGCCGTCGCTCCCACCAGTCGAGCCCCGCGGCCCGGTCCTGCCCGTGCTCCCACGCGGCGTGGTCGGCGTACTGGAGCGAGGGTGGCGGCGGCCAGTCGTCGGGTTCCGTGCGGTACCACCGGTCCACTTCGGACAACAGGAGCCGTTGGGAGGCCGCGTCGGTGGCGATGTGGTGGCAGGTGAGGGTCAGCACGTGGTGGTCCGGCGCGAGCCGGAACAGGACCACGCGCAGCGGCGGCGCGGCGTCCAGCGCGAACGGCCGCCGGATCTCGGCCGCCACCGCAGCGTCCGCCGACGGCTCCTCGATATCCACAGTGGACATCGGAACGGCGTCGGCCGGTCCGAGGAGCGCGACCGGCTCGCCGTCGATCTCGGTGAAGAGGCTGCGCAGCACGTGATGGCGCGTCGCGAGCGCGCGGACCGCGCGGTACAGGCGCGGCTCGTCCAGCGCGCCCCGGAGTCGCAGCACGGTGGGGGAGTTGTAGGCGGCGCTGTCCGGGTCGAGCTTCGCCGCGAACCACAGCATGCGCTGCGCCGGCGACAGCGGCGCGGGCGCGGCAGGGTCCGCCCGGGCGACGAACGGGCGGTCGTCGAAGGCGGCTTCCCCGTCGATCCGTGCGGTGAAGTCGGCGAGTACCGGGTGGTCGAACAAGGTGCGGACGGTGACCCGGCGTCTCAGCCGGGTGTGCAGGAGGCCGACCACCCGTGTCGCCGCCAGCGACCGGCCGCCGAGCGCGAAGAAGTCGCTGTCCGGCCCGATCTCCTCGTCGAGTTCGAGGCATTCCCGCCACACCCGCGCGACCACCGCCTCGGCATCCGACAGCGGCGCGGGCGAGGCCGGAGGGGTGGCGGGCGCCGGTGGGAGCGCGCGCCGGTCGAGCTTTCCGTTGGGCAGCAAGGGGAGCGTGTCCAGGGTGCGCCAAGAACTCGGCACCATGTAGGCGGGCAGCAGCCGCCGCAGCCGTCGCTCGACGGCCGCCGCGTCGACGGTCGCGGGAGTGAGGTAGCCGATCACGTGCGCGTCCACGCCGTCCGCGGCCACCGCCACCGCCGCGTCGTCCACATCGGACAGTCCACGAAGGACGGACTCGATCTCGCCCGGCTCGAACCGGTTGCCGCGCACCTTCACCTGGTCGTCGGCGCGCCCGAGGAACTCCAGTGTCGCGTCGGCACGCCACCGGACCAGGTCACCGGTGCGGTAGCAGCGTTCGCCCGGCCGCTCCGGGCCGGCGACGAACGCGGACGCGGTCAGCTCGGGCCGCGCCCGGTAGCCGGTCGCCACCCCGGCGCCACCGATCCACAGCTCACCGATCGCGCCGGGCGGAGCGAGCCTGCCCGCCTCGTCGACCACGTACAGCCGGGCGCCCGGGGTCGGCGAGCCGATCGGGACACGGTCCCGGTCCTGGCCGGTGACCCGGTGCGCGGTCGCCGCGACCGTGGTCTCCGTCGGGCCGTACCCGTTCCACAGCTCGCCGACCAGGGGCAGGGCCCGTGCGGCGAGTTCCGGGTCCAGCACCTCGCCGCCGAGCATGAGCCGCAGCGCGGGGTCGCCGGACCAGCCCGCGGCGAGCAGCATCCGCAGGCTCGTGGGGGTCAGGTCGACGACCGTGACACCGGTCCCGGCGATCCGCCGCGCGAGCCGGTGACCGTCGACGGCGGTGTCGCGGTCGGCGACGACGCAGCGCGCGCCGGTGGCGAGCGGCCACCACAGTTCTTCGGCGGACACGTCGAAGGCGAGCGGCGCGAGCGCGAGCATCGCGTCGTCCCGTGTCATGCCTGGGGAGAGCCCCCGGGACCGGACGAACGCGTGCAGGTTGGCGTGGCTGATCTCGACGCCCTTGGGCCGCCCGGTCGACCCCGACGTGTACAGCACGTAGGCGAGCGCGTCGCCGTCCGGCAGCACTGGTTCGAAGGGCACTCCGTCGGTTCGGTCGGCATCGACCACGCGCAGGCCCGCTACGGCGTCGGCGACCTCCGAAGCCACCGGCTGGGCGCTGCCCCGCGTGAGCACGACATTCAGCCCCGCCTCACCAGCGAGCTGGGCCAGTCTGGCGGTGGGTTGCCCGGTGTCGAGCGGCAGATACCCCGCACCCACCCGCCAGACGGCGAGCAGCGCGGCGGGCAGGAACTCGTCGCGCGGCAGGCACACCCCGACCGTGTCCCCGGCCGTCACCCCGGACGCGGCGAGTACACGCGCGATCCGGTCGGCGTGCCCTGTCAGTTCCGCGTACGTCAGCCGCCCGCTCTCCGAAGACACCGCGACCGAGTCCGGTGCACGCGACGCGTTGCGCCACACCGCGTCCGGCACGCCGGTCGTACCGTCGGCGGGCAGCGCGGGGCCGGTTCCCCATGCCGTCAGCTCGGCGATTTCCCCGTCCGCCGCCTGCGCCAGCGCGGACAGCGCGATGTCCGGTGTGGACACGGCGGAGCGCAGAAGGTGCAGCAGGGAACGGGTGAACCAGCGGGCGCGACCGGGAGCCAGCCACGACGGGTCGTGCTCGACGACCAGTCCGGCACCGCCGACGTGGGCGTTCACGAACACCGTCAGCGGGGTGTGACTGCCGCCGGTCGGCAGCTCGCCGAGCAGGTCCAGCCGCGTGCCCGGCCCGTGCGCCGACAACGGGACGCCGTCGGGCTGCACCGCGATCGACACGGGTGTGAGCGGGACCCCGGCGGGCCGGTCGCCGCCCCACAGTCCGGCGAGTTCACCGCTGGGCAGGCCGCGGTGATCGAGGGCGTGCGCCGCGGTGGTCATGGCCGCGCGCAGCAGGTCGCGGAACGACGTGTCCGCGTCGATCCGCAACCGGACCGGCAGGACGTCGACCAGCGGGCCGATGGTGCGTTCGAGCTCGGCGCGGTCCCGTTGGGCGGCCGCCATCCCGAGGAGCACGTCCTGGCCCCGCACCAGCTCGCCGACCAGCACCCCCACCGCCGACAGGTACACCGCGAACGGCGTCACCCCGGTCGATTCGGCGAGGGCGCGCACCGCCGATCCCAGCGACTCGGGCAACGGCGTGCTGATCCGCTCCCCGGCGAAACGGCGCCTGCCGTGCACGACGCGGTCGAACAGGGCGTCCGGAGGCGTCGCCCCCGCCAGCTCGGCCGACCAGTACGCCGTCAGCCGGTCTCGCTCACCGGGCACCTCCGCGAGCGAGCGTTCCCGCAACGCCACCGCACCGACCTGCGCGAAGGAAGCCGCGGGCGCGCCGGCCAGTTCCGCCATGAGCACGCCGACGGACGCGCCGTCGGTGGCGATGTGGTCGGACACGACGACCAGGTCGGCCACGTCGTCGGCGAGGCGCAGCAGGGTGATCCGCAGGAGCGGCGTGTCCTTCGTGAGGTCGAACGCGTGCCGGGCGGCGGCCTCGGCCAGTTCCCCGGCGCGGCGGTCCGCGTCGGCGAGCCCGCGCAGGTCGTGTTCGTCCACCGGGACCGGCACCGGCGGCCCCACCACCATGACCGGTTCGCCGTCGTGGTCACCGATCGTGCCGCGCAAGACCTCGTGCCGCGCCACGATCCCGTCCGCGGCCGCCCGCAGCGTGGGCAGCGACACCCGGCCACGAAGCCGCAGCCGCCACGCGACGGTCGTCGCGGTGCCGGTCGAGCCGAGCTGGGCGAGGGTCCACAGATCCCGCTGCGTGCCGGTCAGCGGGTAGGTGTCACGGTCCGGGTTTTCCCGCAGCGCCACCGAGGGCGCCGCGGCCGGGGCGTCCGCGAGCCGCCGCGCGACCGCCGCCACCGTGCCGTCGGAGAGGAACTCCGCCAGCGTCACCACCCGGCCGGTGCCCTCCCGCAGCCGCGTGACCGCGCGCGCCGCGGCGAGGGAGTGCCCGCCCGATTCGGAGAACCGGTCGTGCACTCCGACCCCCGGCAACCCGAACGCGGCCGCGACCACGTCGGCGACCAGCCGCTCGGTCTCGGTGCGCGGGGCGACGTACTCGGTCTCCTCGCGGTCGAAGACCCACTCCGCCAGCGCGGCCCGGTCCGCCTTTCCGGTCGTGCCGAGCGGGATCGCGTCGAGCACGGCGATCCGTGACGGCACCAGATGCGCGGGCAGCCGCGACCGCAGCCACCGCAACAGTTCCGGCTCGGAGACCCCGTCGCCGGCCGGTTCGGCGAATCCGACGAGCCTGCGCTCCCCGTGCTCGTCGGCGGGCGCGAGCACCACGGCGTTCCCGACGGCCGGATGAGTGAGGAGCGCCGCCTGGACCTGTCCCGGTTCGATCCGGAAGCCGCGCACCTTCACCTGGTCGTCGGCTCGGCCGACGAAATGGTGCACGCCGTCGCGGCACCGGACCAGGTCACCGGTGCGGTAGTGCCGGACGCCGCGGGCGTCGACCACGAACTTCTCGGCGGTCAGCTCCGGCTGCCCCAGATATCCGCGCGTCACGAGCGCCCCGCTGACCCACAGCTCACCGACCTCGCCGTCGCCGAGCGCGCGGCCGTCGGCGTCCCGCACCGAGAACGCGGCGCCGGGCAGCGGGGTGCCGATCGGCGGGTCGTCCAGCCCGTCCCGGCCGACCTCGTGGCACGAGCAGTTCACCGTCGCCTCGGTCGGGCCGTAGCAGTTCACGATCCGCCGCACGCCCTCGTTGGCGTACAGGCGCTCGACGAGCGACCGGTGCAGCGCCTCACCCGCGATCGCGACGGTCCGCACCGAACGCGGCAGCGGTGTCCGCGCCAGCACCGCCAGTACGGACGGCACGCCCTGCACGAACGTCACCTCGTCCCGCGCGGCGAGCCCGGGCAGCGCGAGCAGGTTCTCGGCGAGCACCAGGCTCCCGCCGGTCACCAGGGGCGGGAACACCTCGGCGACGGACGCGTCGAAACAGACCGACGCGGCGCCGAGCACGCCACGCAGTTCGTCGTCGCCGTAGGTCGCGGCCGCCCACGCCAGCAACGCGAGCACGTTGCGATGCTCGACCTGGACGCCTTTCGGCCTGCCGGTGGAGCCGGACGTGTAGATCACGTACGCGAGGTCCGTACCGGAACCCGGGACAACGGGGGCGGTCGTAGGCGCGGCGGCGTCCCCGACGGCCAGTACCGGCACGTCGGCGTCCGCGAGCGCGACCGGATCCGGTTCGTCCGCCAGCACCAGCGACAGCCCGGAGTCCGCGACGACCGACGCGCCGTGCGCAGGGGGAGCGGACGGGTCCAGCGGGACGTACGCGCACCCTGCCTTCAGCACTCCCAGCAGCGCGGGCACCAGCCACCGGCCGCGGCGCAGGCATACGCCGACCAGGCCACCGCGTGTCACCCCACGGCCGAGCAGGGCGTGCGCGACCGAGTTCGCGGCCTCGTCCAGCCGGGCGTAGCTCAGCCGCTCGTCGCCCACGACGAGCGCACAGCGGTGGGGCGTCTTCCGCACCTGCTCCTCGAACGCCTCGTGTACCCGGTCGAACGCACCCAGATCTGCCCGCAACCCGCTGAATCCCCTCATGCCCCGTCCGGACTTCCGGACCTCGGCAGATTGAACTTGCGGGACGACGCCGGGACCAGGAACTCCGACCGGAACTATTCGGCGGGCGAAGTTCCGGTCACGACGAGACCATCGCGGTGCCCATCGCGTCGTACAGCGCCCGCGCGCGTTCGCGGAACGGCCTCGCCTTGTCCGGATCACCGGCTTCGTCGTGGGTCGCGGCGATCCCGGTCAGCGCGCGGGCCTCCTCGTGCGGTTCGCTGGTGAGCCGGGCGAGGTCGGCGGCCCGCGTGTAGTGCGCCATCGCGGCCGACCGGTCCCCGCACGCCAGCGCGCTGTCCGCGAGCCCGTTGTGCACCAGGGTCTCCAGCGGCCGGATACCGGTCGCCACCGCGATGTCGAGCGCCGCCTCCTGGTGCAGACGGGCCGCGGCCGCGTCGCCCTGTTGGAGCTGCACCAGCCCGAGATAGGCCAGCGCGTACCCTTCGGCCTCCCGGTGGCCCTCGGCCCTGCTGACCGCCAGCGACCGGTCGAGGTGGTCGCCGGCTTCCGTCCACCGGCCCAGCGCGCGGTACACGTCCCCCAGATTGTGCAGCGAGATCGCCTCGCTCAGCCGGTCGTCGATGCGCTGGGCGATGGTGAGGCACTGCCGGTAGCAGCCGAGAGCGGCGTCCAGATCGCCCCGGCGTTCGTGGATGAAGCCGAGGTTGGACAGCGAACGTCCCTCGTTGAGGCGGTCCCCGGTCTCCTGGGAGACCGTGACCGCCCTGCTCAAATGGTCCACGGCGGCGGCGTACCGGCCCAACTGCGCGTACACGGTGCCGAGGGTGTTCAGCGCGCGGCCGGCGACGACCGGGCTCCCGTCGACGTCGAGGCAGCGGGTCAGATGTGTCACCGCCTCGTCGAAATGGCCGAGCCTGGCGCAGATCGCGGCCAGGTCGACGAGCGCCTGCTGGGTGCCGATGGCGTCGCCCGCCCGCTGTGCCTCGGTGAGCGCGAGGCGGTGCAGGGTGCGCAGGGCGCCGTAGTGACCGTTCACCCGCAACGCCTGCCACAGCACGGTCGAGAGGTCGCGGGCATAGGTGTCCCCGGTGGCCGACGACTGTTCCGCGATGGCGATCAAGGTGGGCAGCTCCGCGGCCAGCCAGGTCGCCGCGTCCTCGGCGCCGGTGAAGACGACGTTCCCGGCGACCGGGGTGAGCAGCGGTCTTCGGTTGGGGTCGCCCGCCGTCATCGCCCTGGCCGCGTCGGCCGCCCCGGCCACACCATGCTCGGCGAGGCGGCGCAGGGCCGCCGATCTTCGCTGCGCCGGTTCCTCGTCGGCGCGGACGCGCGCGTAGTCGCGGACCAGGTCGTGGAATTCGAACCGGCCGTTCACGCGGTGCGCGAGCAGCAGATGGCTGTCGACGAGAGCGTCGAGGAGCCTTCGGGTCTCCGCCGGGTCCGTGCCCAGCAGCGCCGCCGCGGCGGCGGTGTCCCAGTGCGGGCCGGGATGGAGCCCGAGCAGACGCAGGCCCGACGCCACGTCGCCGGGCAGCGCGTCGTAGGACCAGGACAGCACGGAGGGCAGTGAGGTGGTCTTCTCTTCGGTGGTCAGTGCGGCGAGCCGGTCCCCGGTCGGGCGCATCGAGGACGCCACGTTCGCCAGGTTCCGGTTGTGCGCGAGCCGCTCACCGACGATGCGCAGGGCGAGCGGCAGGCCGCCGCACCCCGACACCATGTCGGCGAGCGCGGTCCGGTCGGAGAACCTCCGTCCGGGGCCGGCCAGCCGGTCGAGCAGGGAGAACGACTCCTGCTCGGTCAGCAGCGGCACCGACACCCGGTGCGCGTCGGCGCTGATCGTCAGCCCGTGCAGTGCCGCGCGGCTCGTCACCACCACCGCGCAGCCCGCGTGGCCCGGCAGCAGTGGCCGGACCTGGTCGGCCGAGCGGGCGTTGTCCAGCACGATGAGCACCGATCGGCCGGCCAGCACACTGCGCAGCGACGCGGCCCGGTCGTCCAGGTCTGCGGGCACGTCCGCCACGGGCACGCCGAGCGCCCGCAGGAACGACCGCAGCACCTCACCCGGGTCGGCGGGCGCCCCCGGCCCGTAACCGCGCAGATTCGCGAACAGCTGCCCGTCGGGGAAGTCCTGTTTGACCCGCTGCGCCCACTGCACGGCCAAGGAGGTCTTGCCGACCCCGGCCATGCCCTCCAGCACCGCCACGACGACGCCTCCGCCGGCTCCCTCGCCGAGGATGGCGTCGAGCGCGTCGATCTCCCGCTGCCGCCCGATGAACGACTTGATGCCCGAGGGCAGCTGCGCGGGCACCGAGACGACCGGCGTTCTCGATGGCGACACCGCGTCCGGGCAGTAGTGCCGGACGAACCGGCTCGCTTGCTCGCCCTGGAGGCCCAGCCCCAGCGCCAGTGCCTCCACCGAATGGCGCCGCGGCCGGGCGATCCGGCCGCGCTCGATGTTGCTGATGCTCCGCACCGTCAGCCCGGTGCGTTCCGCCAACTCCTCCTGCGTGAGCCCGGCGTCCCGCCGTGACTCAGCCAGCAACGACCTCGGCCGAGGGTCCATTTTGCGCATGGTAGAGCGGGTGCGACGCCGGAATGTAGAGGTTCGCCGAAGATTTTGATCGAAATTGGTCGAAAACGCCGGGCGGGCCGGGTCCTTCGGGGAGGATCCGGCCCGCCCGGTCAACCGGGGATCACGGGTTGAAGAGGCGGTGCAGCCAGCCGAAGGTGCCTTCGAACGCGTCCCACGTCACTGAGCCGATCTTTTCGTAATGGCGCTCGAGCACCGTCTGCGGGACAGCGGACCAACCCTCCGGAAGGGAGCGTCCAGCGATCTTGATCGACCCGATGCCCGTGAAGACGGTGTTCACCATCGCCTTCCCGAGAGCCGTGTGGAACTCCGTGCTTTCCCAGCCGTAACGCATGCCGGACGCTCCGGCCGAGAGGAAACCGGAGGCGATGGACACGATCTTGGCGGCGGTGCCGACGGTGGCGAGCACGGCGGCGACCGGTGGTGCTCCCGCGAGAAGCAGCGCGCCGATACTGCACCCGGCGGAGAGCAGACCCGCCCAGTCGGAGAGGCGGTCGAAGAACTTCGCCGATTCCTCCAGCAGCCGATCAGGGTTGTTCTGCCACATCCCGATGATCGACGAGTCACCGTTCGCGTTGGGATCCTCGCTGTCGTCCTTCGCCGCTCTCTGCGCCGCGAGCGCGGCCTCGGCTTCGGCGGCCAGGACGACGATGTGCCGGGCGTGGCTCGCCGCCTCCGCCGCCTCCGTGGCGTCTTTGCCCGCCTGGATGGCGGACGCGCGGGCGCTGTTCGCGGAGGCCTGGGCCTGATAGGCGAAGCTGACCGCCCGGCCGGCACAGTCGAACGCGCGCAGCATCGAGGAGTTCGCCGAGCACCGGGCCTTGTTCGCGACGGCGGCCGCGGCCGCGGCCCGGTCGGCGGAGCGCCGGGCGTCCACGGCGGACTGCTCGGCGGCGGCTGCGTTGTTCGCGGCTTCGGTGGCGGAGCGCTGGGCGTCCGCCGCGTACCCGGCCGCCCGGTTGGCCCAGGTGACCGCTTCGGCGGCGGCCTTCCTGGCCTCAGCGGCGGCTTTGGACGCGAGAGCCGCGTTCGACAGCGCGTCCGACGCGATCCTCGCCGCGTGCGCGATGGCCGCCCGGATGGCGGCGACGTGCGTGGCCCAGTCGTGGTCGAGTCGAGTGGTGTCGAACTGGGTACCGGCGACGAAACCGCGGCGCATGTTCGTGGTGCCCGCCAGCGCGATCTTCGCCGCCGCCTTCGTGTACGGGCCGCCCTCGTTGAGCAGCCGGTACGCCTCGACCTGGTCGTCCTCGGCGGCCGCGTCGACGATGGAGACCTTGAGGAACCGGTGCAGCGCCGCGGCCGATCCGTCGTTCAGCGCCGCCTCCGCGGCGGTACGCACCGCGGCCCCGGGATTGTCGGCGAGAATGGCGAAGATTGTCCGCCTGTTGTCCTCGGCCGCGGCGTTGATCGCGCCGCTCGTGAGGAACTCCGTGACCGCCGCGGGATCGTCGGCGTTCAGCGCTTGGGCGGCGGCGGTGGCCACCGTCATCGTCGACACACCGGCCACGGCGGCGACGGATTCGGCGTCGTCCTGCCGCTGTGACAGCAGCCGGTCGGTGCCCAGCCAGGCCAGCACGTCCTCGTCACTCCCCGCGACGGCGAACTCCGCCGCCGACTTGGTCCAGCTTCTGGTGAGCCCGTTCGTGATCAGCTGGAGCGCGGCCTGCCGTCCCAGCGTGGCCGCCCGGCCGGTGTCGCCGGCGCGCATCGCGGTTTCGGCGTCGGCGATCAAGGTGCGGATCGCTTCGTCGGTCAGTGCGGCCTGAGTTTGCTGCCGGGCGATCCTGGCCCGTTCGTCCGCCTCGTCCCGCGCCTCCTGCTGGGCGAGTGCGACACCGAGCTCGGTCTCCTCGGCCAGCGACGCGGTCTCGGCGTCCCTGGCCGCCTGTTCGACCTCCCGGGCCTTGTCGACCGTGTCCATGGCCAGGTTGGCCGCGGTGACCGCGCGCTGGGCGGCCGCCGTGGACCTGTTGGCGTAGTCGATCGCCTGGCCGGCGTGATTGGCGGCCTCCTCGGCGGCGGCCGCCGCGGCATCCGCGTGGTCGGCCGCGCTGTTCGCGGCATCGCGTGCGGCGGCGGCCGCCGATGAGGCCTGGTTGGCGAACCCCCGTGCGGCGGTCGCGGCCCGGTTGGCGCGCGCCGCCGCGGCCGTGGCCTCGGCCGCTGCCTGACGGGCTTCCTGGGCCTCGGCCTGTGCCACCCCGGCGGCGGTCGCGGCATCGGCCGACGCGTTCGCCGCCGAAGCCGCGTCGGTCGCGGCGGCCGCGGCCGAGGTGCCTGCCGAGACCGCGCTCCAGCTGGCGATCCTTGCCTGCTCGGCGGCTTTCGCGGCGTTCCGCGCCTGCCCGGCGGCGTTGCGGGCGGTGACGGCGGCGTTGCGGGCGGCCGCCGCCGCGCTCGCGTTCTTGGACGCGGAAATGGCCGCGTTGTAGGCGCGAGCGGCGGCCTGGCCCGCCGCGGCGGTGGCGTGCGCGGCGGCCTGGGAGGCGTATGCGGCGCGGCGCGCGGCCTGCTGGGCGGCACGGGAGGCGCTGATCGCGGTGGCCGCACAGGAGGCCGCGTTCTTCGCCGCGCGGGCGGCGGCGTTGGCCGCCTTCGCCGAGCGGCGCACGTCGTTCTGCGCGGCGCGGGCTTCTTCGAGCGCGGCGAGCGCGGCCTGTTTCGCCTTGGCCGCGGCCTCCTTCGCGGCGTTGGACAGGGCGACGGCCTGATCGGTGCACCGCTGCGCGATGCGGCCTTCCCGTTCGACGATCCCGACCAGCTGCCCGATGGTGGCGGACTCCTCGTCGCGAGCGCGGGCGATGTACTGGCCGGTGCGCAGGAACCAGTCGATCGCCTCGGGGGTACCGGCGTCGATCGCCCGCTGGGCGTAGAGCTTCACCTGTGGTGACGCGGTGTTGAGCATGGTGAAGACGAGGACCCTGGCGTCCTCGTCGCGGGCCGGGTACTGACCGGTCTCGATGAACGCGGTGAACGCGGCAAGGGTGTTGGTGTTCAAGGCGTTGGTCGCGGCCCGCTGCACCGAGATCCCACCCGTGTTCTTGATGGTGAGTACCTCGACCCGCTTGTCCTCGGTGACGGCGGCGCTGAAGCCGTCCCGCAGGAAGGCCGACATCGCGGCGCTGCCACCGGACAGGGCGGTGCCGATCCCGGCGGTCGCCGCGCGGCCCGCGAACGGCAGCGCGGCGAAGAGCGCGAACCGATTGTCTTCGTCGATGGCGTGCTGGAGCCGGTTGTTCAGGAAATCCGTGATGTCCGCGTCGGAGCCGAGCAGTGCGTTCTTCCCCTCGCGGCGCACCGCCTTGCCGCCGATCTTGTACTGCCAAACGGCCCGTCCCCGGGCGGTGTCCGGCAGTCCGGTTTCCACCGGGTCGGCGACGGCGAGTGCCGGGCCTGCGCTGCCGAGTGCGAACCCGGCGGGCAGTGCGGTCAGCGCGGCGGCGCCACCGAACACGCGGAGCGCGGTGCGTCTGGACCATTCGTTCGAGGACATCACGGATTCCTTTCCAGAGCGGGGCTTGCTTCAGGGCGGGACAGGGATTTACCGAGGGGTGAGGCGAAGGTGCCGGGGTCCGACCCGCCACGGCACCTTCGCCCCGCCCTCGTCACCAGCCGAAGTTGCTCAGACCGGTGCCGTACTGGATCTGGTTGAACCCGGCCGTGTTGATCGTCTTGGTGTGGGTCAGCGTGATCGCGCCTGCCTGATCGACGGCGACCGCGGGCTCGACGTCGGGGCCGGAGTTGGCCACGGGGGTGGTGCGCACGACCGGCAGCCTGCCGGTGGTGGTGCCGTCCGCGTTGACGCCTCGCACGTACACGTCGCCGCCGTACCGCCACGTGACGACGGCGCGCCGCTGGCCGTCGATGCCGACCTGCGGTTCCGCCCCGTTCGGGCCGTAGTTGATGGGGCCCCCGGCACCCGCCGCGGTGTACGAGCGGACCCCGACCTGCCTGGTGCCCGCGTTGTCGTTCTGCCAGCCGACGACGAAGTTGCCCGCGAAATCGGCGGCGACGCTCGCGTCACGCTGATCCCCGGCGCCGCCGGGGGCGCGGTACCCCAGTGACTCCGAGCCGTCCGGGGCGAACCCTCGGATGCGGATGGCGAACACGCCGCCGCCGGTGTCCATTTCCCAGACCACGACCGCGTTCCCGTTCGCGCCCATCGCCACGTCGGGGTCCTGGCTGGGACCCGCGCCGGGGCTGATGATCTGTTCCCACTTCTTCAGCGTGATGGCGGAATAGAACGCCAGGCGCACCTGCTTCGGGGCACCGTTCCAGGTTTCGAAGGCGATGGCGAAGCCCGTGCCGTTCGGGTCGGCGGCGATCCGGGGGTTCTGCTGCTGCCCGGCCGCGTTCGCGTTGACCACGGTCGAGCCGGTCTCGCGCGCGGTGGCGTCGAACGTCTTGACCCTGATGTCGTAATACCCGTTGCCGTCGTGGTCGTCCGCGTAGGTGACGATGGTCGTGCCGTCGTCGCGGACCGCGACGTCCGGCTGGATGTGCTTCCAGTTCGCCGCTCCGGTCCCGGTGACCGCGCGGGTGAACTTGGGCTGCCCGTTCTGATACAGCCGCAGGTAGACGTTGGTGCCGACGGTGTCGGCGGGATTGGTGCCCAGCCGGTCGTCCTCCCACACCACCGCGGTCATGGCGCCGCTGTGCGAGGTCGCGACCGCCGAATCGGTCTGGTTGTCGCCGGCGACCGTGGCCGCGTCGGTCCAGCGGGCGGTCTGTGCGACGCTCGCGATCCACGGCCGCACGTCGTCGACGCGGGTGTCGACGGCCCCGGTCCGGGTCTCGGTCGACGGCGTGCCGAAGCAGCCGCCTTGCCACGAGCGGCTGTTCACCGCGACCACCTCGACGCCGGAGCGGGTGGTGCGGAGCGCGGGACCGCCGGTGTCACCGGCGCAGACGGCGGCGCCGTTCTGCCCGGTGAGCGCGAGGTCCCCGCCGGTGACCGCGTCGACCGTGAAGGTGCCCACGTGCTGGTGCAGCGGCGCCCACTCGGTCGCGGTGCGGCCGTAGGCGGGAAGCGTCAGCCGTTCGCCGGCCGTCGGCGCGGTCGCGCCGACCGCGACCGGGGCGACGCCCGGGACGGAAACGTCGAGCTGGGCCATCATCAGGTCCCGCGACTCGTGCGGCACCAGCCGGAGCACGTTCCGCACCACGCCGGCGGTGGTCGTGAGATCGGGGCGGCCGACGGTCGCGGTGACGGGCTGGGGAGGTGCGCCCGACGGCGGGAGGCCCGTACCGGGGGCGGCCGCGAAGCAGCTCGAGGCGGTGAGCACCCAGCCGGGCGCGACCAGCGCGCCACTGCAGGCGCGGGCGCCGTTGCCGATGTCCAGCCGCACGACGAACGCGTGGTCGGCGTTGCCTCCGACGACGGCCGCCGCCGGTGCGGCCGTCACCGCGGTGGCGGCCAGGGCCAGGGCGGTCACCAGGGCCGGCCTTCTGAGGGGTCTTTTCATGACTGAGTTCCTCGCACGGTGCTGGAAGCGGTGGGCGGTCAACGGGAGACCTTGATTTCCAGGAGCATGTACTCGCCGCCGGTGCCGGTGGGGTCGGTCTCGCCGACGCCCGCGTAGCTGTTCGGCGGCACCTTGTACGTCTTCTTCGTCGCCCCGTCGTCGGGGGTCAGCACGACGTCGGTGGTGAAGTTCCCGGAGTCCACGCCGTAGACGGACGGCATCTCGACGGTCAGGTGCCCGGTCTTCCCCGAGACGCGGAAGCACACGTAGCCGGAGCCGGGCTGGCCACGCTCGGCGATCCGCAGCAGATCCGGATCCGTCGTGTCGGCCGGGCAGGTGGCGAGCAGCACGACGTGGCCGTCGCCGCGTTTGAGCAGAATCCCGCGCTCCGCCTGGATCTGCGCGGCCTGCGGGTAGTTGAAGTCCTCGATCGCGAGCGGTGGCAGGGTGTCGGCCTGCGGTGTGACGTCGGCACCGGCGGGTACGCCGATGGCGAAGGCGGCGAGAGCGGCGAGAGTGGCGGCCAGTGCCGCTCTCCACGGATGCTTCATACGGGTCTCCTCTTGCGGTGGTTTCCCGGCGCTGACGTGCCGGAGGTCGGTCGATACGAGGCCGCTGCCCGTTCGAAGTCGGCGCGCGCCTGGCCGGACAGGCCGAGCCCGGCCGCGATGAGCCGGACCGTGTCGCGGCGGGGCCTGCCGACCCGGCCGTGTTCGAGGTCCCTGATCGCCCGGACGCTGACGGTGGAACGGGCGGCGAGAAGCCGCTGGGTCGTGCCGAGGCTCTGCCGGTGCCTCCGCAGCAAGTCGCCGAAGTGGGCCGGACACCGCTGAGCACCGGCCGGCTGCCCATCCGCCGGGACGAGCGCCTCCAGCGCCGGGGCGGCATCGGCCACCTGCATGAGGTATCCAGGAGATCTGGTGACGATGGACGACGGCAGCCCGAGCCCGCCGAGGTGCGCCCTCAGCGCCGACACGCAGAGCCGCACCTGGGTGCGCGCGGTGGGGGGCGGTTCGGTGTCCCAGACGGCGTCGATCAATCGGTCGATGCCGACCACCCGGTTCGCGTTGAGCAGCAGCACGTCCAGCACGATCGCTTGCCTGCCGGGCAGGATGATGTGAGCACCTCGAGTCACTGGCGTCCTCCGGTTCGCTCAGCGACTCACGTCACCGATGCCGCATCATGGTCGGAAAGCGACAGGGGAGGGACAACCGGAAACTTCACCGAAAAAGTGCCGGTTCGGCGCTATCCGCAGCAGATGTTGTAGCCGTGGTTCCGCCAGAACATCGACGGGCCCGGGTTGTCGAGCACCGGGTCGCCGGTGCTGTCCGAGGCGCTCTCGTGCCTGCCCGGCCGGTACTCGACATGGGTGTGCGTGGCGGTGGCGCCGCGATACTCCTCGGTGCCGATCTGCCGGCCGCGGTTCACGAACTCACCGGCCGCGAGCCCGTTCGACGGGTTGAGATGCAGGTAGATGATGGTGAAATCCTGATCACGATTGTAGATCGCCAACGTGGACAGGCCGCCGCTGCCGTTGCTGCCCTCGGTCTTCCTGATCACGTGGCCCTGGGTCATCGAGTACACGGGAACGCCGAAGCCGCGCGCGAAATCGATCCCCTCGTGCCTGCCCGACGTGCTCACGTAGCCGTCGAAATAGGAGGTGATGCGGCCGGAGTCACTGTGGTACAGCCCGGTTTCCAGCCAGCCGTTCCCCACCAGGCCGAGCAGGTGCCCGACGTTTTCGTTGTACGTCGAGCTCAAGTTTCCTTTGGCGCCGTGCGGGAACGAGTCGATCGGCCCGGTCCAGCCGCTCTTGAAGAACACGGTGACGACCGCGTCCCGCCGGTTCCACACCGAGGCCGCGTTGTCCTTCACGCACAGGCCCCTCCCCGCACCCGCGCCGAGGAAGTGATAGCAGTCGGAACCCGTGCCGTAGTTGCCGACCGAAGCGTCGAAATCGCTGACCGACCCCTGCTGATTGCTGTTGTAGTACAAGCAGAACTCGCCGTCCTCGCAGACGCCGTTCCGTGCCGTCGCGGCCTGCGCCGACGGGGTGACCAGGAGAGTACTGCTCAACGTCAGTGCCACGCCGAGCAGTGCGACCATCAATCTTCTCAACGACGTTCCCTTTCTCCTTGACCGCGGCGGATCAACCAGTGCGCGACGCTACGGAGGCGAGAGAAGCCGAGGGAAGTCATAAAGGGCAAACTGCCGCTCGTTCGGCAGCGGGACCGACCGGTGTGCCGAACCTGGAGCACAGTGTCCACAAGGGACGGATCATGCCCGGTTCGAGTGCTTCGGGGGGGATCGTTCTAGTGAGCCGAACGTGGCGCGTTCTCGTGCGGGTCGTGAGTGGCGTTTCGGGTTGGAGCCAGCCGCCTACTGCCGTGCTCCGATGGACGACACACGTGATGGGAGGGACGACACGCGTGTCCAGATGGACGACACGTGTGCGGGATCCGTGTCGTCCCTCCAGTCACGGGTGTCGTCCACCTGGTCACGCGAGACCACGGTCCGGCCCCGTTGGTCATGAGTGGTGAAGACGATGGGAATAAACCGTCTTGCGGTCTTTTGCGGAGATCGGCGTGCGTCACGAAGACCCTGTCTCGGCGGTCGGCGGGAACAACCGGTGAGGCAGGGCCGTCCCACGCGAAGAAGATCACCGTCTTGAACCCGACGAATCCTCCGGGCCAATCGTTGTCGCACACTTCGTGGTTCTGGCCGGGCCGTGGCCCGGCTTAGCCCGATCGTGGCACTGACCGCGAGAACGTCCGGCCGCGCATGCCTTTTACGGCCGAGGAGGCCCCGGGACACTCAGCGTCTCGAATCATCGCCGATCATCCCTGACTTCATTGCCCGCGCCACTCGTTCATGTGAACCGTCCGCGCTCGAAGATCACGCGAAGAATGCTTGAAGCCGCCATCCGTATGACCTGGCGGGACGGACCGCAACCTGCGCGCGTGAAGTTCCGGCGAGACCCCGATTTCACCAAGAGTGACTGTTAGCGTGCGGAATGAAGTCATGATCTTGAATGTGGAGGAGGCATACGATGAACCGTCTTGTCATCGCCGCGTTGAGCGCGGTGTCCGCCGGCGCCCTGCTGATGGTCGCGAGCCCACCTGCCCAGGCCGCGGCGGGGGAAGTGGTCGTCTTCTCGACCGAGTTCCAGCGTCTGGACACCTACCGGAATCCCGAGGGCTGCCACAAACTCCCCATCGCCGCCCATGTCCTGGCCAACCTGACCTCGGCCGAGGTCGTCGTCTACGGCGACCCGCTCTGTTTGTCGCCCGGCATGCGCGTCCAAGCGGGGTACGGCTCCCACGTCCCGCCGGGCACCGGGTCGTTCTCGGTCAGCTGACCGCTTCGTGTGACATCGAGACTGAGGGGGTCCCGTGTCTGTCGATCTTGTGGTGGTCGGTGTCGGCTACGTCGGACTGCCGCTGGCCGAAGCCGCCTGCGAGGCGGGGTTGTCGGTCGTCGGGTACGACACCTCGCCGAGGGTCGCGGCCGCCGTGGCCGCGGGGCGTTCGCATGTGCCCGACGTGACCACGAGCCGCTTGCGGGCCATGCGGGCGAGCGGGTTCACCGTGACCACCGATCCCGGGGTGCTCGGCACCGCGGAAACGATCGTGCTCTGTGTGCCGACCGGCCTGGACCCGGCGGGTGGGCCGGATCTCGCCGCGGTGCGTGAGGCGGCCGAGACGGTGGCCGATCAGCTGCGGCCGGGGACGCTGGTGGTGCTCGAGTCGACGAGTTTTCCCGGCACCACCGACGAAATCGTCCGCCCGATCCTGGAGAAGCACGGCCTGACCGCGGGGGAGGACTTCGCGCTCGCCTATTCGCCCGAGCGGGTCGACCCGGGGAATCGCCGCTTCGGCATCCGGAACACGCCGAAGGTGATCAGCGGGCACACCCCGTTGTGCGCCAAATACTGCGCGGCGTTCTACGGGCGCTTCGTCGACACGGTCGTGGTGGCGCGCGGCACCAGGGAAGCCGAGATGGCCAAGCTGCTGGAGAACACCTATCGCTACGTGAACATCGCCCTGGTCAACGAGATCTCCATCTTCTGCGACCGGATCGGTGTCGACGTGTGGGACGTGGTGCACTGCGCCGCGACCAAACCGTTCGGTTTCATGTCTTTCGTGCCGGGGCCGGGTGTCGGCGGACACTGCATCCCGGTCGACCCGAAATACCTGCTGGACAAGGCCGAGCGCGAAGGAACCTTGCTCGGTGTCGTGCACGCCGCCCGTATCGTGGACGACCGGATGCCCGAGCACGTGGTCGACCGGGTGACGCGCCTGCTCGCGGAGCAGGGGAAACCTTTGCGTGAAGCGAAAGTCCTGCTGCTGGGTGTCGCGTACAAGGCCGATGTGCCGGACACCCGCGAGTCCGTCGCCATCCGGATCGCCGTCCGGTTGCGCGCGCTCGGCGCGGACCTGTCCTACCACGACCCGGTGGCCGCGGCCGTACCCGAACTGGGGCCACCGGCCGCCGACCTCGACGAGGTGCTCCAAGCCGCGGACGTCACCGTCCTGCTGGTGGCGCACCGCGCCTACGACCTCGGCCGGCTGACCTCGACGGCCCGGCTGCTGTTCGACGTGACGGGACAGGCTCCCGGAGAGGAGGTCGTCCGGCTTTGACCGTGTCCGGCGGGTCGAGAGCCGGCGGGCACGCGCGTACCGCAGATTCTTCCGAATACACGCGAAAAGGAGTGTGCACGAATGACCACGGCGGTCAAGAACGACAGGCTCAAGAAGCGTTTCGAGAAGTGGGACGTCAACGGCAACGGCAAGATCGAGAAGTCCGATCTCGAGGCCGAAGCGGTCCGGATCATCAACGCGTTCGGCGAAGAGCCGACCTCGCCCCAAGCGCGCGCGGTGAAGGACTCTTTCGTGGCGATGTACGAGTACCTGGCGGGTAAGGCGGGCGCCGGCCCGAACGGTGCGCTGAGCGAGAAGCAGTTCACCGAGGTGATCGAGGCGCAGATCTTCTCCGAGGGCGACTCGGGATTCGACCGCGTGGTCCGCCCGACCATCGCCGCGATCGTCGGCCTGTGCGACACCGACGGCGACGGCGAGGTCAACCAGCAGGAGTTCGCCAAGTGGCTGGCGGCCATCGGGGTCGAGTCCTCGGCCGTGGCCCCCGCGTTCCGGGCGATCGACGTGAACGGCAACGGCAAGCTGACCGTCGACGAACTCGTGCACGCGGTACGCGACTACCACCTCGGCAAATCGGACGTGCCCCTGCTCGGCAAGTAGCGGCGACGTGGTGAGTGTTCCCGAATCCGGGAACACTCACCACCGGCCGCGGAAACGCACCTCCAGTTCCGGTTTCAAGTCGAGCTCTTCGCCGGTGACGGGCAACGCGGTGTGAATGAGGATGTTGTAGTGATTGGGAAAATGGCATCCGTCGAAGCCGAGCACGGTGCCGACGAGTTCGCCGCCGATCCACACCTCGTCGCCTCGGTCGATCACCCCGGCCCGCTCGATTTCGGCGAAGCCGAGGAAACCGACCCGGTCGATCGGCGCTCCGGGCACCGTGTCCTCGTGGCCGGTCGTGACGAGTTCGTGGATCTCGCCGGCGCGGACGCATCGGCTGGCGAAGGGCTCCAGGCTCATTCCCCGGTCGTCACGGTGATGTACGAGCACCTTCACCACCGTGCCGGTGATCTCCCGTTTCGGCCCGTCCTCGCGCATCGCGCTCCTTCCGGTAGCACTCGTCCACTATGGACAGAGTGGTGAGACCGCTGTCGCGCCAGGTCCCGCCCTTGCGCACGGCTTCCTCGAATTCCCGCAGCACCCCGTCGTACTCGTGCCAGAGCGATTCCTTGAACGCCGGGAACCCGGCGAGCATGTCGGCGCGCAGGACGGTGCCGTCGGTCAGGGTCGCCTCGATGTCCTTGACCTCGCCGGGAAACGACCAGTCGAGTTCCACGACGGCGTTCTCGAGCACGAGGGTCGCCTGCCTGTCGACGCCACGTGCGTCCCGCGTGATCCGCACGCTCCGCAGCGCCACCGGGCCGAGGAAAAGCTGGACGAGGTCGAGCGCGTTCGGCCCGTTGTCCGCCACGCAGCCGCCACCGCAGCGCGCGGTGTCGAGGTACCAGCGATCACCGCCGACGTGTTCTTCGATCCGCTCCAGATAGCGCACCGTCAGCGAAGCGATCGGCGCCCGGCCCGCGAGGGCCTCGTGCAGTGCCCGCACGTTGTGGTTGTACCTGCGGTGGAACGCGGTGAACAGGGCGACGTCCCGCCTCGCCGCTCTCGCCACGAGATCCTCGCCGTCGGTGAGGCCGGTGGCGAGCGGCTTCTCCACGCACACCGGCAGGCCGGCGTCCAGCACATCCCGGCACACGGTCGCGTGGACGTCGTTGGGCGCGGTCACGATCACCGCGTCGAGCCCTCCGGCGGCGAGCATCTCCCGGTGATCCCGGTAGCCGGGTACGCCGGTTCCCGCGAGCGCCGCCGGGTCGAGGTCGCACACCGCGGCGAGCCCGAAGGCCCGGGACCGTTCAATCGCGGCGAGGTAGAAGCGCGAGATGACACCGAGCCCCACGACACCGACCCGGATCATCCCGCCGCCCTTTCCCGCGCCGCGTGCAGTTCTTCGTAGACCTCGTCGGGCACCGGCACGCCGTGCTCGCGGAACCGGGCCGCGCGTTCACCCTCGTGCCAGCCGGGATAGACGACCGGGACGGCGGGGTCGCGGGCGGGCCAGTCACGCACGGCGGTGAAGAGCGCGGTCGCGTCGGCGGCGAATCCGCCGCGCAGGAGTTCCGGCGCGATCGCCAGCGTAAGCACGCCGATGTCGTCGTCGCGGTTCCCGTCGGCGGACAGCGCCCCGAGCATGGCGCCGGGTACCAGCGCGCCGAGCACCTCGACGAGCAGGCCCAGCCCGAATCCCTTGTAGGCGCCCGTTTCGGGGTCGCCGCCCAGCCACAGCAGGTGGGCGTCCCCTCGGTCGAACGCGGCGGCGTCGGTCACCGGTGCGCCGTCGTCGGTGGCGAGCCACCCCGGCGGGATGGCCCGGCCCTCCCTGGCCGCGGCCCGCACCCGCCCGGTCGGTACGACGGTGGTGCTCATGTCGAGGACGAACGGATGCGCGTCACCGGCGGGGCAGGCCAGCGCGAGCGGGTTCGTGCCGAGCATCGTCGCGGCGCCGCCCGGAGGCGGGGCGATGCGCTGCCCGCCACAGTTCGACGCGACGAGGCCGATCATGCCGTGGCCGACGGCGCGCGCGGCGTGGTGGCCGGCACAGCCGATATGCGTGGCGCCCCGCAGCGACACCATCCCGATGCCGTGCCGCGAAGCCCTGGCGCACGCCAGTTCCATGGCCTGCGACGCCGACCACAACCCCAGCGTGCGGCGGGCGTCGGCGAGGACGCAGGCGCCGAGATCGGTCTGGATCACCATGTCCGCCGCCGGATCCGCGCGTCCCTCTTCGAGCAGTGGCAGGTACAGCCGGGTCAGGTTGACCAGCCCGTGCGACGTCACCCCGGTCAGGTCACCGTGGCACAGGGCGGTGGCGGCGATCGCCGCCCGGTCCCGGGGAACGCCACGGTCCACGAAGATCCCGGTGACCAGGGACAGCAGCTCGGGGTAGGGCATCAGCACGGTCATGCTCCTCCGTTCCGGCTGAATCGCACGACGATTTCGCGGACGAGGTCACTGAACCTGTCGAGTTCTGTGACGTCGGCGAACTCGCCGGCGGAATGCGCGTTGTTGCCGCCAAGGGAACCGGGGCCGAGGACGGCCGTCCGGGTGCCGGGGACGTCGGCGAGCCACAGGGCGTCGCAGGTGAAGCCGGGCTCGTCGTCGGGCCAGCGGGGAACCAGCCCGTCCAGCAGCGGGATGTCCCGCGCCGTCAGGGCGGGCAGATCGCGTTTGAGCCACCGGACGTCGGTGATCGCCGCGGCGTCGGCCGCGGTACGGGCGAAGGCGGGGGTCTCGCTGAACCGGGTGACGAACGCGGCGATGCCCGACCGCAGGCCGTCCTCCAGCGCCGACGTCATCTTCGCCGCCGCTTCCCGGCTGTCGTAAGGAATGTTGAGCAGAAGCTCTCCGGTGCCGTACACCCTGTTGTGCAGGTGGCCGGTGTGCAGCCCCGCCACGCAGACCCGGCCGTGGTCCGCCAGGTCGAGCGCCAGGTGCTGGGCCAGGAAACCGAGGAGGACGGAGGCGTTGTGTCCCCGGTGCGGCTCGTCGTCGATCGCGTCGTTTCCGCGCACTCGCACGCACGCGGTCATCGACGCCGAGCAGCGGGGCAGGTAGCGCAGGCCGGTCGGCTCGCAGAAGATGTTGAGCTCGCCGTGGAAGCCTGCCTCGACGAGCGGGCGCGTGCCGAACGTGCCCATCGCACCGCCTTCCTCGCCGGAGACCGCCTGGATGAGCACGCCGGCGTCCCGGCCGACCGCCGGATCCGCCGCGACGGCGGCCCGGACCCCGGCCAGCAGCGCCACCGCGGGCCCCTTGGCGTCGATCGCGCCCCGGCCGGTGAACCTGGCCCCGTCGAAACCCGCCGGTTCGAACGGTGCCACGGTGTCGAGATGGACGTTGAACATCATGGCGGGCGTGGCCGGGCCGAGCCGGAGCACCAGGCTCGGCTGGCAGGCGAGGAAGTCCGGCCCGGCTTCGCGGACCGCGACCGGGACACCGGGCCGGTCCAGCACCGCGGGTTCCGGCGTGCCGAGGTACAGCGTCTCGAAACCGATCCCGGTCGCCGCGCCGGCGTAGGCCCGCATCGCGTCCCAGAGGTGGACCTCACCGGTCGTTTCGAGCGGGCCGGCGGTCGGCAGGGTGAGCAGCCGCAGCAGCAGATCCCGATCCTCGCGGATCACCGGAACAGCCCGGCCATCGCCCGGCCCGCGGCGACGAACGTGGCCGCCGCGTCGCCGGCGAGCACACCCGGCTCATGGGGTTTGAGCGAGAGATGCGGCTCCAGCGACCATACGCCGCTGTATCCGTTGGCCTGCAACAACTTCACGCAGTCCGCGACGCGTGCCTCACCCTTACCCGGGAGGGTGAAGCCGTGCTCGTCCGCGTCCTTGACGTGCACGTGCTCGACATGATCGGCGATGTCGGCCAGCAGGTCGAATCCGTCGTAACCGTGGGCCACTCCGTTCCCGGTGTCGAACAGCAGCTTCAGCGCCGGGCTCGCGACCTCGTCCAGCAGTTCGAGCATCCGCTCGGCACTCGTACCCGCCCAGCCCGAGCAGTTCTCGTGCAGCAGCGTCACGCCGTGCCGTTCGGCGTGCTCGGCGAGCACGGTGATCCTCGCGATGGCCCGGCGGCGCCAACCGTCCTCGCGCAGGCCGTCGCCGGGATACGACATGATCCGGAGATAGCGCGCGCCGATCGACCGCGCTCGCCTGGCGAGGACGTCCAGTTCCGCCAGGTCGTGCCGGAAATCGGTGGTGATCGGCCTGCCCCAGCCGCCGATCCGGGACGCCAGGCAGACCACGCCGACCGCCCTGTCCGCCAGCGTCGTCGCGATCTTGTCGAACCGCTCGTCGGTGAGGTCGGCGACGGGGATCCGGTCGACCGTGCGCAGCTCGATCATCCGCCATCCCAGTGCGTCGAGCGCCGCGAGCTGACCGCCGAGGTCGTCGGCCGCCTCGTCGGTGATACCGGCGAACACCGGGTCAGTCGGCATGGGCCGGCACCGCGTCCGGTTCGGGGCGGGAGACCGGTTCCGCGCAGATGTTCTTGGCCACCGACAGCAGTTGCACCACCTCGGTGGCGAAGGTGAAGCCCTGCGTCTGCTCCCCGTCCACCTGGAACTTCCGGTAGGCCTGGAACATCCACTCGGTCATGGCGTCGTCGCGCAGCACGACGTGCTCGGACCGGCCGTTGGACCGCAGGGTCAGCTGCGAATGGTGGTCGTCACCGCTCACCGCGAAATGCCCGACAGCGGTGCCCGTTTCGAAGTCGACGGTGACTCGCCGCTCCCGCACCGGCGAGGTCAGATCCGAACGGATCTCCGTGTGGATTCCCGAATTGTGCCGGAGGCCGACGCTGGCGCCGCCCATCCGGGGGCCGACGTTCCCCTCGACCTCGAGATCGGTCCCGGACGCGTGGGTGACCCGCGCGGCGCCCGCGAGCCGCAGCGCGAGCGCGACTCCGTGCGGCAGCTCGACGTCGAAGGCGGTCGGATGTCCCGGCGTCACGAGCGACCGGCGGAACCGCGGTTTGTTCTGCACGATGTCGATGGACTTGGGGGCGCCGAAGCGCCCGCTCCGGATCAGCTCGACCAACCGCGCGGTGAGCGTGCTGGCGAGCCAGGGCTCGACGACCTCGACGTGCAGTTTGTACTTGCGGCGCAGGCGGATGATCCGGGCGAGATCGTCGATGTCGGCGGCGAGCGGCTTCTCCACGATCACCTTGCGGAAGCCCAGCGTGGCCAGCTCGGAGAGCACGGCGAGGCGTTCGGTCGGCGGGGTGCAGACATGCGCGACGGTGACGGCGGGGTCGAGTCCGGCGGCCGCGGCCTCGATGGTCGGAACGACCTCGAGACCCGCCCGCGCGGCGACGTTCGGCCGCGGTTCGCACGCGGTGACTGGAGCGTCGTCGAAGAGCAGCGGGGTCCGGGTACGGAGTTTGGCCAAGACCGGCAGATGCAGACCCGCGCCCGCCCGGCCGAGTCCCACAATGAGTGAACGCACTGGTGAGCCTGCTCCTCAGAGTTTCCCATTCGGAATCCACCGCAAAACTGACATCCGCCATGATCAACTGTCAATACTTTCCCCTGGGGTTGACCAGGAAGTGCGAACCTCCCGAGAGCCCGGTTTTCCTGACCTACGCTCGGGAACGGGTCTCAACGCCACCGGAGGTGGGTACGCTGTCGGTGTCATTTTTCAACCAATCGAGCACATTCGAGCGAACGTGGCCCAGTGCCAGACGACATATTCTCGACGTGTTCGAAAATGGCAAGTATTCGCACGGTCGCAAGGTGGCCGAGCTGGAAACCGCGCTGGCAAGTTACACCGGCGCGAAGTTCGTCATCGGGGTCAACAGCGGAACCGACGCGTTGGTCCTGCTGCTGCGGGCGGCGGGCCTGCGACCGGACGACGAAGTGGTCGTCCCCGCCTTCTCCTTCGGGGCGTCGGCCACCTCGGTCGTGCTCGCGGGCGGCCGTCCGGTCTTCGCCGACATCGAGCCGGACGGGTACGGCATCGACCCGGCCGCGGTGGTGGAAGCGGCGGGGGAGCGCACCCGCTTCGTCATGCCGACGCATCTGTTCTCGCGACTCGCGGACATCGACGGCGTCCTCGGCGTGGCGCGGCGGCTCGGGCTCACCGTCGTGGAGGACAGCGCGGAGGCCATCGGCATGCGCCTTCGCGGCAAGCACGCCGGGCTCTTCGGCGCGGGCGGGGTGCTGTCGTTCTTCCCGACCAAGACGCTGGGCGCGCTCGGCGACGCGGGCGCCGTCCTCACCGACGACCGGCGGATCGCCGAGACCGTCGACGCGCTCCGCCATCACGGCCGCTTCGGCGGCACGATCGCCGACTTCCCCGCCATCTCGACGGCGACCGGCCTGCCCGGCGTGAACAGCAAGATGGACGACATCCAGGCCGCAGTCCTTCTCGCGAAGCTGACCAGGCTGGACCTCGACATCGTCCGCCGCGCGGAACTGGCCGCCCGGTACACGGCGGCGCTCGCGGACGTCGAGGGGGTGCGCAAGCTGCCCTCGGCGCGGCCGGACAGCGTGTTCTACGTCTACGTGGTGGAGGCCGACGCGCGCGACGACCTGGCGGCGCATCTGTCCGCGGACGGCGTGCAGACCGAGATCTACTACCCGGCGCCGCTGCCTCTGCAACCCTGCTTCGCCGCGCTCGGCCATCGGGAGGGCGATTTCCCGAACGCCGAGAACGCCTGCCGCCGCACCCTCGCGCTCCCGCTGTATCCGGACATGTCCAGCGGGGATTGTGACCGCGTCTGCGACTCGATCCGCGCGTTCTATCGCGGGCGGCGTGGATGACACTCCCGTTCTTTCCGCCCGATCTCTTCGACGAAGATCGCGCCGAACTGCTGGACATCGTCCGCCGCGTCGGCCTCGCACCGGAGCAGAAATTCATCCTCGGCGATCAGGTGGCCCGCTTCGAAGCGGCGATCCGTGACTCGGTCGGTGCGGGGGACGCGATCGCTTGCGGCAGTGGAACTTCGGCGCTGACGCTGGTGTTGCGCGCGATGGACGTCGGCGCGGGGGACGAGGTGATCGTGCCCGCGTTCGGCTGCGCGCCGCTCGCGGCCGCGCCCGCCTTGCTCGGCGCGACACCGGTGTTCGCCGACATCGACCCGTGGTCCATGGTCGTCGATCCCGAAGCGGTCGCCCGCCTGGTCACTTCGCGGACCAAGGTGATCATGCCGGCGCATATGTTCTCGGTCATGGCGGACATGCCCGCGTTGCGCCGGATCGCGACCGGCGCGGGCGTGCGGCTGCTGGAGGATTCCGCCGTCGCGCAAGGAGGAAGCCTCGCGGGCACGCCCGCCGGGCGATGGGGCGACGCGGGTGTGTACTCGTTCGTCCAGGTGAAGACGTTCGGTATGCCGGGTGAGGGCGGCATGGTCGTGACCGACGATCCGGAACTCGCCACGGCGGTGCGGATGCTGCGCAACCACGGCCAGGACGGGAAGAACCGGTTCCGGTACCACCGCGTCGGCTACAACAGCCGGTTCGACGAGATCATGGCCGCGTTCCAGCTGTACCGCTTCCCCGGCCTTCCCGGACGGCTCGCGCGCCGGGCGCGGATCGGGGAGTACTACACCGATCGCTTCGCCGATCTGGCGGGCTGCGGGGTGCTGGCGCCACCTCCGGCGAAGGACGGACGGTGTTACTACGTCTATTCGCTGCTCGCCGAGCGCAGGGACGAACTCCGCGCGCACCTGGCGGCGCGGGGGATCGGCTCGCACGTCTACTACCCGGCCCCGCTGCCGCGGCAGCCCGCGTTCGCGCGGTACACCCGGCCGTCGGACACCTGGCCAGCGGCGGAGCTGGCCGCGCGGCGCACTCTCGCCATACCCATCTACCCCCATCTGACGGACGAGCAGGTGGAACGCATCGCCGACGCGGTGTGCGAGTTCGCGAAGGAGTCGTGATGCAGCAGATCACCAGCACGCCCGCGCCGAGCGAGGTCGCCGAGGAGTGGCACAGGCGGGCGGAACGCGCCGGACTGTCCCGCGTCATGCGCGCCTCGCAGCCCGCTGAACTCGCGGCCGAGACGACCACCCGCACCATCCGGCTCGTCACCCAGCTCCTGCGTTCACTGGGCGATGTCGGCGCCGCGCTGGAGATCGGCTGCGGGATGGGCAGGCTCACCCCGGCGATCGCGGCGCGGGCCCGCGCGGTGACGGCGATCGACATGACCCCGCGCATGCTCACCCTGGCGAGGGAGAACTGCGCACATCTGTCCACTGTGGACTTCGTGCGCACGACGGTTCAGCGGCTGCCGTGGCGGGACAGGCGGTTCGACGTCGCCGTCTGCGTGTGGGTTCTGATGCACGTGCTGGACGAAGACGAGATCGCCGAAGCGTGCCGGTCGATCGCCGCGGCGGCCCGGCATCTCGTACTCGTGGAGTACGAGGAGGCGGACATCCCCGTCGGCAGGTTCTCGCGGTTGCGGACCGTCGAGGAGTACCTGGCCCTGCTCCCCGGCGCCCGGCTGCTCGAACGGCACGACCTGCACTACGGCGGAGACCGGTCCTTCGCCGCGCTGATCGCGTTGGACGGGCGATGACCGCGACATTGGCCGCGACTCGCGGCAAGGCGTATTTCCGGCTCGCGAAACTCGACATCGTCGACTACTACCTCGGCGTGATCGTGGTGTGGACGCTGCTCGCGCCGTCGGCGAGGTTCGACGGCGGCGTCCTGGCCGCCGTCGGCGTGTTCCTGCTCGGCGAGGTGTTCGTGATCGCGGCGATGGTCGCCCTCGACGATCTCACGGGCTACCGGGACGGCAGCGACATCACGAACTACTCACCGGACGATCCCCAGCGCAAGCGGTACCGCAAACCACTCGTGGCGGGCACGCTCGACGAGGGCCAGGTGCTGCGGTTCGCGTGGGCGACGGCCGTCGTCGGCGCCGCGCTCTGGCTGACGGCCGTCGCGATCGCGCCGCATCGTCCTTTGTGGACAGTAATGCTGATCGTGGTGACCTACTTCTTCTCACTGCAGTACTCCTGGGGCGTCAAGCTCAGCTACCACGGTTTCCAGGAGTTCTTCATCGCGGCGCTCGGCTGGGCGCTCGTGCTCGCGCCGTACGGCCTCGCGTCCGGTGAGTTCACCGGGTTCGCACTCGCGCAGGCGTTGCTCTTCGGGCTGGGGCCGCTGCTGTTCGGCGTGTACTCCAACACCAACGACGTCGACGGTGACCGGCGGGTCGGCAGGCCGACGGTCGCGGCGCTGACCTCCCCGCGGGGCAACATGTTCTTCGTGATCGCCGTGTCGGCCGCGGAGTTCGCGCTGATCTTCGCCGTCCCCGCGCTCGGTGGCCCGTGGTGGTTCCCGCTCGCGTTGCTCCCGACCCTCGTGGCGCGGATCCGGCAGCTCTGGCTCGGGTTCGCGCTGGGCGACATCATGCGGGCCCGGCTGCTCGGCATCCGCATCCACCGGATCACCGTGCTGAGCCTGGTCGTGGTGAACCTGGTGGTGATCGCGTGACCGATGTCGAGGTGGCGGTGGTCGGCGCCGGCGTCGCCGGGCTCACCACCGCGTACGAGCTCGGCAAGTCCGGGCGCGAAGTACGGGTGTTCGAAGCGGCCGACGTGGTCGGCGGCCGGATGACGACCCTGCGCGAGGACGGCTTCCTGATCGACACCTGCGCCGAGCAGATGGCCGAGCGGGGCTATCGCGAGACCTGGCGGCTGCTGGCGGAGCTCGGCATCGGCGACGACGCCGCACCCCGGATCGGGCGTGGCATCGGGATGTGGCGAGGCAGGCCCAGATCCGGTGTCGCGGAGACCAGGGGACTGCTCACCGGAGCGGGGTTGTCGCTGCGGGCCCGGCTGGCCGGGGTGCGGGCGATGCGGGGCGAGTTCGACACCGAACGGCCGGAGGCCTCCCGGCTGGGCGGCCGCACCGTCGCGGACTTCGCCGCGCCGCACCACCCGGACCTGCTGAACTACCTGCTGCAACCGGTCGTCTCCGGTTTCTTCGGCTGGGATCCGGCGCGCTCGGCGGCCGCGCCGTTGCTCGCCCTGCTCACCTCGGTCGGCCCGCCGCCGACGTGGCGGGCGTACCGCGACGGAATGGACACCTTCGCGCGCGCCCTCGCCGAGCGGGTCGACGTCAGCACGGGCTTCCGCGTCGATCAGGTCGTCGACGACGGTTCCCTGGCGCGAATCGTCAGCGGTACGCGCGAAATCAGCGCGAAGGCCGTGGTGCTGGCCGTGCCCGCCCCCGTCGCGGCCGAGCTGTACCCGGGACACGGGTCGGCCTTCCTCGCCGCCTGCTCGTTCACGCCGGTGGTCAAGGCGCATCTGCTGCTCGATCGTCCGCTCGGCGGTCCCGACTACGCCCTGATCGTGCCGACCGCGGAGAACGGCACGGTGGCCACGATCATCTTCGACCAGCTGAAGCATCCCGGCCGCGCGCCCGCGGGCCGCGGCCTGGTCACGGTCATGGCCCATCCCGCCGTGGTGCCGGAGCTGCTGACCGCGGCCGACGAGGACGTGGTGACCCGGTTGACCGACGCGGCCGAGCGCCTCGTCCCCGGACTGCGGGCGGCGACCCGCCGCGCCCTGGTCCGGCGGGTGCGGCACGCGGCGCCCGAGGCGACGCCCCGCGCGCTCGCGTTGCGTTCCGCCTTCGAGGCGGGTCTCGGCCGGGGCGTCGTCGACTACGCGGGCGACTGGGTGTTCCTGAGTCCGTGCAGCGAAGCGGCCGTCCGCTCCGGCGTGCGGGCCGCACGGCGTCTGACCGAACGGATCGCGTGTCCCGCGCAGGAGGAACGAGCCGGATGAAACCGCACGACATGGGAACGTTGTTCGACGAATGCGCGCGCACGCGGACGACGGTGCGGCTCGACCGGCCCTTCGACATCGCGCCCGAGCGGGGGACCGTCCATTCGGTCGCCGGGCTCGCCGAGCTGGTCCGGGACGCGGCTGGATGGCTCTCCGAAGCCGGGGTGCGGCCGGGGGACCGCGTCGCCATCGTCAAGCGGAACCACTGGGACTACGACCTGCTGGCGTGCGCCGCCGCGCGTTTGGGGGCGGTCGCGGCGAAGCTGTCCGGTCACTTACCGGACGACACACTGGAACTCCTGCTGAAACGGCTGGACGCCGCGGTCGTGGTCACCGATCGCCCGTCGCTGCGCGGAGACCGGGCCCTGCCCATCGAAAGTTTCGCGGCCGCCCCGCCGCCCCAGCCGTACCGGCGGCACCCCGACGAACCGCTGCTCATCTGTCATACGTCGGGGACGACGGGGACACCGAAACTGGTGGTCCACACGACGCGGACGATCATCGACCGGCTGGCCCGCCCGGAGGCGATCCGCTGGCCCGTCCTCGGCGTCCGGCGTGACGACGTGCTGGGCAACGCCAGCGCCTACGCGCACGGCCGGACGTTCTGCTGGACGGCGTCGGCGCTGTGCCTCGCTCCACGGGAGATCGTGATCCTGAGCGAGCCCGCCACGGCGGAGCGGGTGTTCGGACGGCATCGGCCGACCGTCGTCGAGGCCCTCCCGTCGACGTTCGTGCGCTGGCGGCCACTCGCGAACACGCCGGAGAACCCGTTCCGGCGGGTTCGGCGGTTCGTCAGCACCTACGACGCCGTACACCCACCGGTGATCAGGACCATGCTGAACGCCACCGGTCACCAACGTCCACTGTGGATGGAGGGCTGGGGTCAATCGGAAACCGGCCCCCTCTCGTTCCGGTTCTTCACCAGGCGCTCCGTGCGGGCGACGCGGGACATCGGCAGGCCGCTGCCCGGCCTCGCCCGGCTGCGGGTCGTCGATCCGGAGACCATCGAGCCGGTCCCGCGGGGCACGCCGGGACTTCTCCTGGCACGCACTCGGGCTCGCTGTGTGGCCTACGTGGGCGAACAGGACCGCTGGGCGGCCAAGGCACACGGGGCGTGGTGGAACACCGGCGATCTCGGCGTGGTGAGCAGGACCGGCGCGGTGACGTTGCTGGACCGGGAGGTCGACAGCGTCCCCGGCCTGAGCTGCCTCTCGGTGGAGGACACGATCGAGGACCGGCTTCCGGCCATCGCCGAATGCGTCGTGCTCTCCGCGGCGGGACGGGCGCCGATCCCGGTCGTCGTGACCGGCACCGCGCTGGATCCGGCGCGGTGGCGGGCCGCCGTGGCCGATCTCCCGCCGATGGGGGAGCCCGTGACGCTCGCCTGGGACGACGTCCCGCGTACCGGCACCGGGAAGGTGCGGCGGCTGGAACTGCTGGAGCGGCTGACCGGGACGGCCGCCACGAACGGATCGGGAAGGTGGACGTGACGACGGCCTACGTCTTCGACAACCACAGCGGGCACGCGACCGAGCAGCATCGGTGCCTCTCCGAGGCGTACGACCCGGTCACCTTCGCGCGGCTGGAGCAGACCGGCGTGCGAGAGGGCTGGTCCTGCCTCGAAGTCGGCGCGGGCGGCAGCGGGGTCGCGCGGTGGCTCGCCGCCAGGGTGGCGCCGACCGGATCGGTGCTGGCGACCGACATCAAACCCGGCCACATCGGAACCGGGCCGGGGCTGACCGTCCTCCGCCACGACGTCGTCCACGATCCCTTGCCGTGCGGCGAATTCGACCTCGTCCACGCCCGGCTGGTCCTGCAGCATCTGCCGGAGCGGGAGGCCGTCCTCCGGAAAATGGCGCAGGCGCTGAAGCCGGGCGGCTGGATGCAGATCGACGAGTTCGACATCTCCTACGGTCCGGTGCTGCTCGCCCCCGACGCCCGTGCGGCGAGTATCTACGAGAAGTTCCTGGCGGCCAAGGAGAAGACGTTCGAGACCGCGGGCGGGGACGGCACCTGGGGCCGCCGGGTCGCCGCGTCGATGGCCGGCGCGGGTCTGGTCGACGTCGATCCGGTACCGCTGATCTTCCCGTGGCGGGCGGGCTCGCCGGGCCTGCGGCTGCTGATCCACCACACCCATCATCTGCGGGACCGGCTGATCGCCGCGGGGATGACCGACGGCGAACTCGCCGAGGTGCGTTCGGTCATGGCGGATCCGGGGTTCCGGGCCTCGTCGTGCGTGCTGTACTCCGTGCACGGAAGGCGCCCCGAATGATCACCGAGGTGGACGCGGTGACCGTCGCGGGTCCGGTCGACCTGCCGCTGGCCGGTGAGCTCGACGTGCAGGCCGCCTGCGGGATCATGCACGTCCACGGCCGGCGCTTCGGCAGGCCGACCCCGCTCGGACTCGACTACGCGTCCATCCTCGCTGCGGAACTCGCCGAACTGGGCGGCGTCGCGTTGGGGCTCGCTCGTGATCGGGGGATCCCGTTGCGCGGTGTGTCCACTTCGGTGGCGCAGGCGGCTTTGCTGGCGATTTCCCAATATCTGGCGGCGGCGACGGCCGAAGACGACCACGCCGAGGACTTCTTCCCCGGTGGGCCGCCGTTCCGCTCGGCCGACGGCGTCGCCTACGAGATCGAGACGTTCGATCCCACGGTGTGGCAACGGTTCTGGGGGGAACTCGGCGTCGACGGGCGGGTGATCTCCGCTTCCTGGCGCCCGTTCCTGCAGAGGTTCGCGACCGCGACCTGCCCACTGCCGTCGGCACTGTTCGACATGCTCGCGGCACGTCCGATCGCGGTGGCGGAGCGGATCGCGGTCCGTACCGGGATGACGCTGGTGAGGGTGGCGGAGCTGGTGTTCGACCGGCTGCCCGCGTTCACGGTGAGCGGGCTGGGCCGCGGTCACCGGCCCGCCCGGCCGTCGGTGCCACTGCCGTTGTCCGGCTTGGTGGTGCTCGAATCCTGCCGCCGGGTGCAGGGCCCGCTGGCCGGGCACCTGCTGCGGCTGCTCGGTGCCACGGTGTTGCGGATCGAGCCGCCGGGTGGCGATCCGCTGCGGTGGGTCCCGCCGATCGCCGGTGGCACGTCGGCCAGGTTCCGCGCGCTCAACGACGGCAAGGAGGTCATCGAGATCGACTTGAGCACCCCCTGCGGCAGGGCACACTTGCTCGACCTCGCCGTCGGGGCCGACGTGTTCCTGCACAACTGGGCGCCCGGAAAGGCCGGGCAGTGGTCGTTGAGCGCACTCGATCTGGCACGTGCCCGGCCGGGGATCCTGTACGCGCACGCGTCGGGATGGGGTGCCGAGCTGGGGCCGGAACCGCCGGTGGGCACGGATTTCGTCGTGCAGGCCCACGCGGGTGTCCCGCGGTCGCTGATGACGATCGTCGACGTGTTCGGCGGGGTCGTCTGCGCACACGGCGTCGTGACGGCTCTGGCGCGCGGCGCGACGCGGGCCGACTCGTCACTCCTGTCCGCGGCGAGCAGGATCAACGCGGGCGCCCGGCGGCGCTGTGACCGTCCGTTGAGCGTGCCGGTGTGCGACGACCTCGCCGGGCTCGCCGTGGATCCCCGGTTTTCCCGCGCGCTGTTCCACGACGACTGCGTGCTCGTCGCGTCGCCGTGGGAATTCACGTCATGACCTGGGTTTCCGCGACCGGGATGGTGCTGCGCGATCTCGTGCCCGCCGGGCTCCGCCGCGAATGGGTCCGATGTGGACACTGTCCGGACCGGGACCTGTACTCGCTCTTCGGCGAGCGGGTGCGCGAGCATCCGCTTCGCACGGCGGTGATCGACGACGAGGGCTCGCTCGACTACGCGCTCTTGGACGCCGCGGCGCGGGAGCTGGCAGCGCGCTTGGCGGCCGCCGGATGCGGCTCCACGGAGATCGTCGGGGTGCGGGAACCCGCCGGGCGGGCCTCGGTGGTCGCGGAACTGGCCGTCCTCGCGCTCGGTGCCGTGGTGCTGCCGTTGCCGACGGGCTCGGACGACCTCCTCGACCGCGCGCGTGTGCGGTTCGTCGTCGAGAACGGGCGGGTGGCGGGTGAATCGCGCCGTGCGACGCGCATCGTCCGTCCGCATCCGGAGGCCCCGGCGCGGATCCTGGTGTCGTCCGGCTCGGAGTCGGCGCCGAAGATGGTCGCCTATTCGCACAACGCCTTCGCCGGCGGGCGGGCGAACTACCTCCGCGCCGTCCACGGCGACATGGTGATTCCCCGCGACCTCGTCCTGGTCTCGCCGACGTCGGGATTCGGCTCGTTCGGGGTGCCGGTGACGCTGTGCCGCCTCGGCGGCACGCTGATCCTGACGCGTCGCTTCGAAGCGGGCGCGGCGCTGCGACTGATCACCGAACACCGCCCCACCCACGTGTTCGCCGTGCCCGCGATGTGGCGGCGCATGGCCGACCATCCCGTCACGGTGGACGCCGCCGGGCTCGCGGCCATCGTGTCGAGCGGCGACACGCTGCCCCCTTCGACGCTGGCCGCGTGCCGGGAGCGGTTCGGCGTCGAGATGATCGACGTCTACGGCTCGTCCGACGGCGTCAACTGCCATACGACGGAACCGGAGAACGGGGTGGGCGTCCCGGCTCCCGCGGTGTGCGAGATCCGGATCGTCGACGGCGAAATCCACGCACGGGGCCCGATGACGCCGCTGTGTTACGTCGCCGCGCCGGAGCTGGACGCCGCGTACCGGCCCGACGGCGGCTGGGTGCGGACCGGCGACAACGGCCGGTTCGACGAACGCGGAAGGCTCCACGTCACCGGCCGGAGCAAACGCGTGGTGATCCGCGGCGGTTACACGATCAGCCCGGCGGAGGTGGAGCGCACGCTCGGCGAGCATCCCGCGATCAGGGAGGTCGCCTGTGTCGCGGTCCCGGACGCCGAACTGGGGGAACGGCTCTGTGCCTGCGTGGCGGCCAGGAACGGCCACACGCCGACATTGCCCGAACTCACGGCGTTCCTCACCGCCCGAGGCCTCGCCGTGCGCAAGTTGCCGGAATTCCTGGTGACTCTCTCCGAGCTTCCGCTGGGCCGCACCGGCAAGACCTGCCACCGCACGCTGGCCGATCTCGCGGCCCGCCTCGCTGCTCGTCCGTGAAGGCCTCCTTGCCTACCCTGAGGGTAGGGAAGGTGCCCTTCACCACCTCGCCGACGCGTGCCTCCTGGCCAAGGCGTGTCGCGAAAGCCACTTTCGGGACGTCTGGTGTCCCGAAAGTGGCTTTCGCGACACCTCCGCCGGGGGCTCGCGACGAGGCCGCCGGCCGGGAATGAACCGCCGATGAACCGGCGTCCGCCATCATCGAGACGGTGCACCGCCGGTGACGGCGGGATCGGCCAGAGGCGGACGAAACAGGTGGCGAGTTGCGCGGCGACGACATCCGGACGGCGAGGTCAGCCGATGCGGTAACCGGCTCTCGGCACCGTGGTGATCAGCGGTGGCTTCAGCAGCTTCCGCCGGAGACTCGTCAGCAGGACGTCGAGGACGTTGGACGCCGGATCGGCCACCTCGTCCCAGCCCGCCCTGATGAGCTGGGCACGGGAAACCGGACGGCCCGCGTTCTCCAGCAGACAGCGCAGTACGGCGAATTCCGTGCGGGTCAGGCTCAGCAGGACCCCGTCGCGCCGGACCTCGTGCCGTCCGGTGTCCAGTTCGAGGTCCGCGGCCCGCAGCACCGACGGCAGCGGGACCCGGCCGCGGCGGCAGAGGCTGCGCACCCGCGCCACCATTTCCGCGATGGCGAAGGGCTTTTCGAGGTAGTCGTCGCCGCCGCGCCGCAATCCGGCGACGCGCTGATCGGGGTCGCCCAGCGCGGTCAGGAACAGCACCGGGGTCGTCCAGCCGGTGCCGCGTTTCCGTTCGACGTAGTCCAGCGCGTCCCCGCTGGGGAGCATCCGGTCGAACACGACACAGTCGTAGGCGTTGACGAACAGGGCTTCGTCCGCGGGGCGGAGATCGCCGACGGCGTCGACGGCGAACCCGGCGGAACGCAGGGACGAGTGCACGGACGACCGGAGTGCTTCGTCGTCTTCGATGACCAGGATCCGCACTTGGCCAAGGTAGCCGACGGCCGTATCCGGGTGATCGCCCGTTCCGCGGAGCGCAGGACGCTAATCTCCCACGGTGACCCCATGACCTCCCTCTTTGGTGCGAGGACCTGATGCCGATGAACGCGAGGGTGCTGGTCGTCGAGGACGACGAGGACATCCGGATGGCGGTGTCCGCCGAGCTGCGCGCCGCGTCGTTCACCGTGGACGCCGCCGGTTCGCTGGCGGCCGGGGCCGCGGCACTCGACGCGACCGGTGAGGCGCACGACTGCGCGGTCTTCGACCGGATGCTGCCCGACGGTGACGCCATCGGCTTCGTCGACGAGCGCAGGCGGCGGGGCTGGGCCGTGCCGGTGCTGTTCCTGACCGCGCTGGGTTCGAGCAGCGCCCGGATCGAGGGATTCGACCACGGCGGGGACGACTACTTGGTCAAACCCTTCGTGATGGCGGAACTGCTGGCGCGCGTGACGAATCTGTGCCGCCGCCGGGACAGCAGGGCGCCGGTGTTGCGCCACGCCGACCTCGAAGTCGATTTCGCGCGCTGTGAGGTCCGCCGGGGCGGCGTGCTGCTCTCCCTGAGCAACCGCGAATTCGCGATCCTCGAATACCTCGCGACCCGTCCTGGGATGGCGGTCTCCCGGGCGGATCTCGTCGAGCACTGCTGGGACCTCGAGAACGAACCCACGGCCAACGTCGTCGACGCCGTCGTCAAACGGCTCCGCCGCAAACTGGGCGAGCCGGATCCGGTGGAGACGGTGCGCGGAGTCGGGTTCCGGCTCTCGTGACCGACACTTCGACCGAGACCTCGACCGGGCGGCTGCGACGGCTCCGCGGTCTGCTGACACTGCTGTTCACCGCGATGAACGCGGTCGGCCTGGTGGTGCTGGCGTGGCTGGTGATCGAGGCGGACGCCGATCAGGGCAGGCAGCGGCTCGACAGCGACGTCCGCCAGGTCTCCGCGACCCTGGCCAGACTGATCGCGGCGGACGGCGGCGCGATCGTCACCGCCTACATCGGCACCGACACCGTGAACCAGCAGTGCCCGCAGTTCGCCGTCCTGCCCGGCACCGCCCCGCGCTTCGAGCCCTATCGCGGTAAACGCGAGTGCGTCCCCGTCGACGACGCGCTGCTGAACCGGCTCGCGGCCGAGGCCACCGCCACGAACCTCTCGAAGACCGGCTACGAGACGACGGCCGCCGGCCGGTCCGTCTACATCGCCGCCGATCCGATCAAGGACACCGCGCAGCAGATCGTCGGCGCCGTCGTCGTGGTGGCCGACGCCGAAGTCGTCGGTGAACAGCACGACGAGTGGACGCTGCTGGTGATCGGCGGCTGCGTGCTTCTGGTGCTCGGGCTCGGCGCCGCCGGGTATTTCATCGCGGGACGTGCCATGCGCCCGGCGACAGCGGCGCTGGAACAGCAGAAGTCGTTGCTGGACGGGGTTTCCCAGCTCCTCGACGGTGTCGTGCACGACCTCAAGACGCCGGTGGCGGGCCTGCGCGCGCTGGCCGAGACGGCGTCGCGGAACCCGGCCGCGCAGGCCGAGATGTTGCCGAGGACCATCCGGCTCGCGTCGATGATGGGCGACATCATCGATCTCTGGCCGAGCCGTGCCCGGGTCACCGCCGGGGTCGAGAAACCGGCCATGGGGCCGTTGATGCTCGATCAACTCGTCGAGATGGTCGTCGAGGACATGCCCGCCGACGGCGCCCGGATCTCGGTCACCTCGGTGCCCACCCGCGTCGACGGCGACGCGACGTTGCTGCGGCGCGCGGTCGCGAACCTGATCGGGAACGCGGTGAACCACGGCCGCGGGCCCGGCGAGGAGGCCGACATCCAGGTGACCGTGCTCGACGGCAGGGTGATCATCGCCGACCGCGGGCCCGGCGTCGATCCGGAAGGGGCGGCGGAACTGTTCGAACGTTTCGTCAGCGGCGGCGGATCGACCGGGATCGGCCTCGCCGTGGTCAAGTGGGTCGCCGACATCCATGGCGGCACGCTGCGCCTGTACAACCGCGACGAGGGCGGGGCGATCTTCGAGCTCGCCCTGCCCATGGGGGACCGGTGAGCAAGCCATGACGCCGCACGAACGCGTTACGCTGCCGGATGTGATCCGTGCAGGTAAGGGGACCGCCGGGGCGCGCTGGCGGGCAAGGGCTCCGATCGCGTTGATCGTCGCGGGCTGTGTCGCGGTGGTCGGCATCGCCGTTGGCGGCGCTTCGAAACCGCTGCCCGGGCTGGACGTCGTGCCGACCGGGCACTGGATCTACAACTCCGTGCTCGGCAAGGCGTTCCACATCGACGGGGCGGGCAAGCGGGCGGACGCCGAAGTGAGCGTCCCGGGCGCCGGTCCGGACAGCCAGGTCGTGCAGGGCCCGACGCAGGGCTACATCGTCAGCCCGGGGAAGAAGACCGTCGAATTCGGCAAATCGACGTTGTCGGTCGAAGGCAGCCATCCCGCGCCCGCTCCCGAGCGTCCGGTGACCCTCGAAGTCCGAGGCGGGCCGTACGCCGTCTACCGCGAAGCCGGGACGGTGAGCCGCTTCGGCGACCACGCCGTCACCGTCAGGGCCGGGGGACCGCTGGGGACCCCGGTCGCGACCCCGGACGGGCGCCTTTGGCTGCACCGGCTCGACACCGGGCTGCTGTGCGAACTGGCTCCCGGTTCGGAGCGGCTGTCCTGTCCGTTCGTGGTTCCCCAGGGGCACAAGGGTTCCCTCACCGTCGTCGGCGACACCGCGATGTTCGTGGACACCACCGACGACACCGCGCGGACGGTCGCCGTCACCGGCCTCGGGGATCCGGTGAAGCTCGGCGTCGAGGTCCCGGAGACCGCGGTCGCGGCGTCGAACGACGTCGAGGGCAGGGTGGCGATCCTCGATCCGCAGGGGGCGCGGCTGCATCTGGTGGACGCCGCGACGCGGAACAAGACCCCTCCGGTGACCGTCGGCCTCCCACCGGGTGATTACGCGGGCGTCGCCGCCTCGCGGACCGCCGTCGCGGTGGTCGACCGCACCAGCAAGACACTGCGCACCTTCGATCGCGACGGCCGGGAGCGGGACAAGAAACCGATCCCCGGCGAAGGCGGCAGGCCACCGGTGCGCGGCCAGGACTCCAGGGTCTACGTCGACGGCGTGGACGGTTCCCACGTGCTGGTGGTGGAGCACGACGGCGCGGTGAACGAGGTCCCGGTGACCGGCGCGCCCGATCCCGCCAAGGATCCGAAACCAGTGGCTCCGCCACCGCCACAGAACCCTCCGGACACACGGGGACCCGTCACGCAGCCCCAGCCGCCGCCCGCGCAGGCCGGAAAGCCGGACCGGCCCGTCGTGCCGCAGACGACGAAGAAGCCACCGCCCGTCGCGGCGAGCCCGCCGGGCGCGCCGCGGTCGGTGACGGCCACGCCGGGCAACGCCTCCGCGACCGTGCGGTGGAACGCCGCGGCCGCGAACGGCGCCGCCGTGACCGGCTACCGGGTGACCTGGCCCGGCGGCGAGACCACGGTCGGCGGCGGCGCGAGGACGGCCTCGGTCACCGGGCTGACGAACGGTGTTTCGTACGTCTTCACCGTGGCCGCGATCAACCGGGCGGGAACGGGGCCCGGTGCCAGTTCCGCCCCGGTGACCCCGGTGGTGCCCAAACCGCCGAGCGCCCCCGGCGACGTCGCCGCGCAACCGGAGGGCAACGGCGGCGCGCTCATCACCTGGACACCCGCGACGGCGAACGGCTCGCCGATCACCGGCTACCGGATCTACTGGTGCCCGGACAGCGAGGGCATCAACCAGCCGCATGACCCGCCGGACTGCGGTGAGGTGACCGTGCCGGCGTCGGCGCGCCGGTATGTGGCCGATTTCCTGTTGGTGGGCACCGAACTGCGGTTCTACGTCGAGGCGATGAGCGCCGCGGGCAACGGCCCGGCGGGGGACGATCCGACGATTCCCAAGGGACGGCCGGACATCGAGGTGACCCAGCGGAACGGGATGGTGCGGCTGGTGGCCAGGACGATCACCGAGAGCGCGAACTGGAACGCCACGCTCAAGGTCGTCGTCAGCGGACCCGGCTTGAACGAGGAGTTCTCGATCAAGCTCACCGGCCAGCACAACACCGGCACGGATCTCGTCCGCTATCCCGGCGCCAAGGGGGACGAGGTCACCGTGACCCTGTATCCCAAGGGCTACGGCTCGATAGCGAAGACCATCACGTGGAAATGACGGGCACGAAACAGGGGGCACGATGAACCAGCCGACCGCGACCGGGGTCTACCAGGCGGTCGCCGAAAACGTGCAGCGCGTGCTGCGCGGGAAACCGGACGTCGTCCGGCTCGCGATCGCGGCTTTGCTGTCCGAAGGTCACCTGCTGATCGAAGACGTCCCCGGCCTGGGGAAGACGACGCTGGCCCGGTGTCTCGCCCGCAGTATCGGCGGGAGCTGGAACCGGATCCAGTTCACCCCGGACCTGCTGCCCGGTGACGTGACCGGGGTGATGGTCTACCACCAGAACAACGAGAAGTTCGAGTTCCACCCCGGCGGGATCTTCGCCAACATCGTCCTCGCCGACGAGATCAACCGAGGTACGCCCAAGACCCAGTCCGCGTTGCTGGAGGTGATGTCCGAGCGCCGGGCGACGGTCGATTCGGTGCCGCACGAGGTACCGCATCCGTTCCTGGTGGTCGCCACGCAGAACCCGATCGAGATGGAGGGCACCTATCGCCTGCCCGAAGCGCAGCTCGACCGGTTCATGATGCGGATCTCCGTCGGCTACCCCGATCACGACTCCGAGGTCCGGGTGCTCATGAGCGACTGCGCGCGGGTCAGCCCGGACGAGCTGGGCCCGGTCGTGGACCTGGAGACCCTGCGCCGTGCCATCGATCAGGTACGGGACGCCTACCTGGACCCCGCGATCTGTTCGTACGCGGTAAGACTGGCCGCGGCGACGCGGGACCACGCGGCGGTCCGGTATGGCGCGAGCCCGCGCGGAAGCATCGCCCTGGTCCGTGCGGCGCAAGGGATCGCGGCCACCGACGGCCGCAATTACGTGACCCCGGACGACATCAAGGCCATCGCGAAACCGGTGCTGGCCCACCGCCTGGTGCTCACCGCCGACGCCGAGCTCAATCAGCGGTCCGCGGCCGACGTCGTCGACGAGGCGCTGGCGGCGACTCCCGCACCCGCGATCAACGCGGTCTGAGCCGGATGAGGCTCACCCGACGCGGTACCGGACTGCTGGTCGCCGCCGTGCTGCTGTACGGCGCGGGCGAACTGGCCGGATACCCACTGCTGCGCGTGCTCGCGGGTGCCGCGGTGGGCGCGTTGCTCGCCGGGGTGGCGCTGGCGATCCGGCGCCCGCGGGTCGCGGTGCGGCGCGACGTGTTCCCGGACCGCGTCGAACGCGGACGCCCGGCGATGGCCCGGCTGCTGGTCGGGAACCCGGGAACGCGGCGGCAGGCCGGGTTCACGGCGCGGGAGCACGGCGAACACGGCGCCGAACTCGCCGTCACGGTCCGCCCGCTGGCACCGGGCGGTGAGGCGACGTACCACTACGAACTGCCGACGCGGCGGCGCGGGCGGTTCACGGTCGGGCCGCTGATCCTGGAGCGCGCCGATCCGCTCGGCCTGGTCCGGCGCCCGCTTCCGGCCGGTGACACCGCGACGCTGTGGGTCTACCCGAAACTGCATCCCGTGCGCGCGCTCGCGACCGGGCACCCCCGCCACCACCACGACGGGCCGACGACCGACGATTCGCTGCACGGTTCGGCGGACCTGCGGGACGTGCGCGAGTACGTCGTCGGGGACGAGGTCCGTCATCTGCACTGGAAGGCCACGGCCCGGACGGGGCAGCTGATGGTCAGGGACTACGTCGATCCCGACCATCCCCGGTTCACGCTGCTGCTCGACACGCGGGCGAAGGTGTTGTCGGAGAACGAATTCGAGGAGGCCGCCGAGCTGGCGGCGTCACTGGTGAACGCGGCGGCGACGGCCGGACATCGCTGCCGCCTGCTCACCTCGACCGGCGAGGATCTGACGACCTTCGGCGGCGCGCAGGCGGCGAGGCGGCTGCTGGACGTGCTGTGCGAGGTCGGCCAGGACCCCGCCGCCGACCGGCCGATGATTCCGGTCTCGTTGTCCCGCAAGGGAGTCCGTGGTGGCTGCCTGGTCGTGGTGACCGGCAGGGCCGGGCCGGATCTGCGCGGACTCGCGGGCGTCCGGCCGCATTTCTCGTCGGTGTACGTGCTCGGGGTGGGCACGCACGGACTGGGGATGGACGGGCTCGGCGTGCACGGCGTCGAGGGTGTTCCCCGTGCCCGGAGGGTCAGCGCGGCGGACGCGGCCGAGGCGGTGAACCGGTGGAACGAGCTGGTGTCGTGACCCCGCGGATCGCGGACGTCGCCGTGCTCGCCGCGGCGGCGATCGGAGGACTGCTCTTCGCGCCGGTCTTCGGCCCGGCCGCGCTGCTCCTGCCGATCGGCGCGGTGGTACTGGTGACCTACGGCGTCACCGAACTCGGCAGGCGGTTCCCGAAAACGGTGCCGTGGCGGCCGGTGTTCGCGGTGGTGGCAGGCCTGCTCGCGGTGATCGAGACGGTGCTGCCCGGAACGACCGCGGCCGGGATCCCGACGGGTGAGACGCTCGCGGTACTCGCCGCCGGAGCCGTCGACGGCTGGCAGCTGACCCTGCGGACGACCTGGCCCGCCCGTCCGGAACCGGAACTGATCTCGTTCGTGCCGCTGGCCGTCCTGGCCGCGGCCGTACTGGGGATCGAACTGCTGCACCGGCTGCGCCGGCCCCTGATCGCGCTCGTGCCGGGGCTGCTCGTCCTGGTGCTGAGCCAGGCCTACGTCGCGGTGACCGGTGCCGCCGCGGTGGCCACGGGCGTCGGCTACGCGGTCATCGCCGGGCTGCTGCTGGTCAGTGGCGGGGGAACGGCGTTGCCCCGGCTGCTGAAGCTGGTCGCGCCCGCCGTGGTGCTCGGCGTCGTCTGCGCGCTCGCACTGGCCGTTGCCGATCCGCTCGCGCGCCCCGCGTACTCCTTGAAGGACGACGAATCCGTCCCGCTCGCCGAAATGTCCGTCGCGAGCCCGCTGTCCGAGATCGCGTACCGGACCAGGAATCCGTCGCCGCAGGTGTTCCGCTACACCGGGGACACTCCGGCCTCCCGGCGCTGGCCGCTGGCCGTGCTGGACGAGTTCGACGGCTCGAACTGGTTGCCCGGAGGAGGTTTCCGCCGCCTTGGCGCGGAAATCCCGCCCCGTACGGGAGAAGTCCCGGCCGCCAGGCGCCAGGCCACGATCGAGATGACGGCTCCGTCCGGGCCGTGGCTCCCCGGCCAGACGTCGCCCGCGTCGGTCACCGGAATCGACGCCCTTGTCGACGAGACACGCGGAACCCTTGTCGCCACGGAGCCGTCGTCACGCCGGTACACCCTCGGCTGGTGGGAGCCCCAGGTCGGTCCGGAGGACCTGATGGGCGCCGGAACGGATCCCGCGCTCCCGGGTGGTCTCGGCGGTCTCGGCACGGTTCCCCCGGAGATCGGCGAACTCGCCGACCGGGTGCTGCCGCCCGAGCTGCGGCCGTCGTTCCAGACGGCCGTCGCGCTGGAGCGGTACCTCGCCGGAAACTACCGGCTCGCCACGGGCGACGACCTGCCGACCGGACACGGCTGGCCGCAGCTGCGCCGGTTCCTCGTCGAGGGTGACAAACGGGGCACGAGCGAGCAGTTCGCCGCCGCGTACGTGGTGCTGGCCCGGCTCAAGGGAATCCCGGCCCGCCTCGTCGTCGGCTATCGCGCCCCGGACCGGGCCGAAGCCGACGGCGCGCACGTCGTCCGCAACTCCGACATCATCGCGTGGCCGGAGGTCGCCGTGGCCAAGGTGGGCTGGGTTCCGCTCGACCCGTCCGGCGCCGCCGAGCAGAGCGGATCCGCGGCCGCCGGCGGGATCGCCGCCGCGGTGGCGGAGGTGCGGACCCAGCTGCCGCCGGTGCAGAAGATGGAGAACCCGCCACTGCCGCCCGGGGAGTCCGAAGAGGACACCGGCTCGGGCATGGGGAACTGGCGGACACCGGCGATCATCGCCGCGGTCGGGCTCGTGGTCCTGGTGATGCTGTGGGGCGCGGGCGTACCCGGGGTGACCGCGTTCCGCGCCTGGCGGCGACGTCGCAAGGTGGGCCGGGAGGCGGTGATCGGCGCCTGGGCCGAGGCCAGGGACCGGCTGCGGGCGCACGGCCTCCGGGTGACCGCCGGGATGACCGTGCGGGATCTGGCCGCCACCGCGGGCGTCTTCGGCGATCAGTCCACAGTGGAGGGACTGCGCTCGCTGGCGAGATCCGTCGACGCCGCGCTGTGGTCCGGAACGGCGCCGGACGTCGCCCACGAGGCGTGGGCCGCGGTGAAGACCGTCCGAAAAGGACTCGGACGCCGGTCCTGGACGGCGAGACTGCGGGCGGCGGTCAACATCCGGGTCCTGTTCCCGCCGCGCGCCGCGTGATCAGACGGACGACACGCGTGCTTGAACGGACGACACGCGTGACTGGACGGACGACACGTGAGTCGTCCGTCTGATCACGCGTGTCGTCCATCTGATCACGTGTGTCGTCCATCCGATCACGCGAAACCACCGGGAGAGACGCGTTGCGAAAGCCACTTTCGCAACGTTGAAGGTTGCGAAAGCCACTTTCGCAACGTTCAGCGGAGCTTCGCGCGGTGCGGCTCAGGGCTTGCAGACGGCGCCGCGGAGCGGCCGGAACTCGCTCTCGTAGGTACCCTGCGGACTGCTGCCCTGGATCTGGAAGCAGTACCGCAGGCCGGGCCGGACCTCGACCCGGCGCTGCTTGGTCCGCTGCGTCAAGATCACCTGAGGCTCCGCCCGGCCCTCCTCGGCGAGGATGATCGCGAAGTCCAGTTCGGCGTTCGACGTCCACGACAGTTCGACGTAGGTTTCGTGGTCGACGGGCGGGGACAGCTCGATTTCGACCCCGCTCGACGGGGGAGCGGCCGTCATCGGCGCCACCGAGGGGGCCTCCCCGCTGCCGGACAGGAGCCACGGTACGGCGACGGCGCCGCAGATCCCGGCCAGGACCGCGGCCGCGACGACGTATTTCCGCTTCGATGCCGAGGTCTCCGGCGGTGGCTGCTCCGGACGGGACGGCTCCAGCACGAGGATCGGTTCCGCGGGCAGGTCGAGCGGGATGCCGGCGCCGGCAGCCGTGAGCTTCCGGTGCAGGAGTTTCAGCCGGGCTTCCGGATCTTCCGGTCGGCTCTCCGGGTCCTTGGCGAGCAGTTCGCCGACGAGCGTCGCCAGTTCGGCCGGGACGTCCGGCCGGGTGATGGGTGCGACGGGCTCGGCGAGCACGCGGTGGATCCGGGTGCCGGGTTGCTCGCCGACGACCGTCCTGTGTGGAGGTTCGCCGGTCAGCGCCAGGTACAGGATCGCGCCGAGGCCGTAGCGATCGGTCCGCTCGTCCATCGTCTGGTCGCGCACGGTCTCCGGGGCGGCGAACTCGAGGCCGTACAACGGATCACGGGGGAACCGCCGTCTGAGCGCCACTCCGAAGTCGGCGACGACGGGCTCACCGGTGCGCCGGATCAGGACGTTCCCGGGTGACACCGAACCGTGCACCACGCCGGCCCGGTGCGCGGCGGTCAACGCCCGCGCGACCGTCTCACCGATGATCAGTACGTCCTGGACCGGCAGGGGCTCCGCCAAGGTGGCGAAGGACCGGTCGCAGCGCGGCATGCGCAGCGCTGTCCGGCCGTCGGCGAGCTTGCCGATCTCCTCCACCTGGAGGATCGACGCGATTCCGGAGAGCGCGGCCTGTTCCCGTTCGAGCGCCGCCCGGGTCTCCCGGTCCAGCGAACCCGGGTACACCTTGAGCACCGTATCGCCGGGGCCGGGCACGATGGTGGCGGAGGCGCTGCTCATACGACGGCCGGATCCCCTCTCCACCGTGGACCCCTCCACGGTACAACAGGGCCCGGCTCACTTCCGGCAGACCGCGCCCCGGATGGGACGCGGCGCGCTCTCCTGCACGTCGCCGCCGTCGGTGATCTGGATGAGGAAGCAGTACTTCCGGCCAGGGTCCACGGGGACCTTCATGGTCCGCTGCTGCCGGACGATCGTGGTCTTGGCCTCACCGGTGCCGTCCGCGACGACGACGGCCGAGTCGAACCCCGCCGGCGCCTGCCAGGCCAGCTCGACCATCGAGCCGTGGTCGATCGGTGCGGCCAGTTCCACCCGAGGCGCCGGTTTCGGGTTCGTGCTCGTCTTCTCCGGGCTCTGCTGCGCCTGGGCCTGCGGCGCCGGTTCGGTCGAACCCGGGATGAGGAACCAGGCGGCGGCCGCGAGCACGGTGGCAGCGCCGATGGTGAGCGCCGGCCAGGTGGATCTCTTGCGGGGCTCGGGTGCCGATGCCGGTTCGATGGTCAGGAGCGGGAATCCCTGTACCCCTCGTGACACCTCGACGGGCAGCTCTTCGTCCATAGTGGACGGTTCGGGAGCCGGCGCGATGAGGATCTCTTCGACCACGGCCATGCCGGCCGGACGTGACCCCGGGTCTTCGGCGAGGAGGTTCTCGATGAGGGCGAGGAGATCGATCGGCGCGTCCACCCGGTGCAGTTCGGGCCGGTCGGGTCCGGGCGGCAGACCGGTCAGCGCGAAGTGGAGCACGGCACCGAGCCCGTAGAGATCCGCGCCTTCGCCGTGGGGCCCTTCCGGGGCGAGGAAGTCGCTCCCGTGGTCCGGATCCCGGACGAACACCGGGCGCAGCGTGCGCTCGAAATCGTTGATCACGGGTTCACCCGACGCGCGGAACAGCACGTTGGCGGGGGTGAGCCTGCCGTGGACGATCCCGGCTTCGTGCGCCCTCGCGACCGTCGACGCGATCGCGGAGCCGAGGACGAGGGTGTCCGCGACCGGCAACGGGCCGGTGCTCTCGACCAGATCGAGCAGTGATCGGGTGCAGAGTTCGCTGCGGAGCGCGCACCGGCCGTCGGGCAGTTCCTCGATGGCTTCGGGTACCAGGATCTGCCCGTCCAGCGCGGAAAGCCGCTCCAGTTCGCGTTCCAGCCGGAGGCGGGTGCGCTCGTACAGCCTGCCGGGGAACACCTTGTACGCGACGTCGCCCTCGTCCGTCGACAGGGCGAAGACGGCACCGGCCGATCCGCTGCCGAGCGCTTCCCCGTCCTCCGGTCGCATATCCGCAGAGTAATGCGGAGAACGCGATCGCGGGAGTGCGGATGAACCGCCGATGTACCGGTGCTGAACCGTCCCGCGCCACGCTGCTTCTCAGCAGCGACGCCACGGAACAGCGAGGTGGGACGGATGAAGCAGAAAAACAATCTCCGGCGGGCGGCCGTCTATGGCGTCGCCGGTCTCGCCACCGCGGCCATCGGCGCCACCACCGCGAACGCGATGGTGGACGACCGGCCCGACGAGAAACCGGTACAGGACACCGCGCAGGCGGCCAGACCGCAGCAGGTCCAGGCTCCGGAGCCGGCCCCGCCGAAGCAGACGGCACCCCAGCCCAAAGCCGAGCCGCGAGCCGAACCGGCCGCGCCGCGAAAGGTGACCCCTCCGCCGCCGGTGGTGGCCCCTGTCGTGCCGGCCAAGGCGCCCGTGGCCCCGGTCGTCAAGCAGGCCGCCCCGGTGCAGCGCACGGTGAAGACCGCGCAGACGGTCAAGAAGGTGGCCCACCCGGTCCCGGTGGTGAAGAAGGCCGCGGTCGTCAAACCGCGCGTGGTGAAGACGGCCGTGCCGAAACTGGCGAGCGTTCTCCCGGAGAAGAAGTTCGTCGTTCGCGCCGCGGTCGCCGAGCCGGCTCCGCGCACGATCCGCGAACAGCTGCGGGACAAGGCGAAGGCCGTCGACACCGCGAACGACGCGGTGGAGCGCGCGAGCAAGGTGCTGGACAAGGCCAAGGACGACGTGAAGAAGGCCAAGGGCGAGCTGAAGAAGCTCCGGGAAAGCGCCAAGAAACTCAAGGATCACGACAAGCCGGTCAAGATCATGACCGGCGACCGGGACTGAGCGCCATGACCACGAACCTCGCCGAACGGCCCGCACTGTCGCTGTGGGCGGCCTTCCGGAAGTTCTCCGTCCCGCGCGTCCCGCAGCCCCGGTATCTGGTGATCCCGGAGGAGGCGTGGCTGAACCAGCGACCGTCCACTCCGGACACCGAGGACGACGAACGAGTCGAGTACGACTATTACCTTGAGCACGAAGAAAAGCCGCTCAGCAAGAGTGCGGTCACCGGCTTCGGCGGTGGGACCGCGTCCCTGGTCTTCGGGGTGACCACCGGACTGGTCATCGCCACTCCCGTCGGTATCGCCGTCGGCGTGGCCGCCGGGATCTTCGGCGGCCTGATGGGCCGCTCACTGGCCGAAGAGTTCTACGAACGCCGTCACGAAGACGAACCCCAGCTGTGAACGTCACGGCAGGCAACAGGAAATCGAGGTATCCCATGAACATCAAGCGTGTAGGCGTGCTCGGCGTCGCGGGCCTGACGACCGCCGCCGTCGGCGCGTGGACCTTCGGCGCCTTCGACGGGACGGACGAAGCGACCGCGTCGGCCACCCCCGCCCCGGCCGCGGCCGCCGCACCGAAACCGGTCGCCGCCCCGCAGCAGCCGGCCGCGCCCGTCAACCCGCTCGTCCAGCAGGTCGCTCCGCCCGCCGCGATCCTCGCGGCTCCGGCCGCGAAACCGGTTCCGGTCAAGAAGGTGGCCAAGATCAAGCCCGCCGCGGTGACGGTGAAGAAGGTGCAACGCCAGAAGACGCGGCACCCGGTGGTCAAGGCGGCCGTCGCCAAGGACAGCCGCGTCCAGCCCCGGCCCCGGGTGATCGTGGTCGAGAAGCCCGCTCCCGTCGTGCGGGAAAGCTCGAAGAAGATCATCGAGTCGGTCGCCAAGGCCACCGGCTCGCTGGACACGGCCAAGAAGCTCGTCGACAAGGCGGGGGACGAGGTCAAGAAGGCCAAGAGCGAGCTGGACAAGGCGAAGAGCGAGCTGAAGAAGCTCAAGTCCGAGAAGCACAAGCACAGCAAGGACAAGGGGAAGAACAGCGAGAACCGGAAGAAGACCGAAAAGCGGACGGGCACCGGGCACGTATCGGTGGACAGCAAGGGCCTGAAGCCGGGCCAGACCCGGACGGTCACCACGTCCAGCCCGGACGGCTCGTCCTGGTCGAGCGCCACGGTCACGGTCGAATAGCTCGAACCAGTGAGCGGCGATTCGGGATCGGTCCCGAATCGCCGCTCACGAGGTGAGGGTCAGGCAGCCTGACGGCAACCGGTGGCGTGGCCCAGCAATGCGGTCCGGTGAGCGTCTGTGAGGGCGGCGCCCGGTTCGACCCCGAGCTCCCGCACGATGATCGCTCGGGCACGGCGGAACGCGGCGAGTGCTTCGCTGCGCTGACCGGTTTCGTTCAGCACCATCACCAGCCTCGCCCAGGCGTGCTCGCGCAGCGGGTCCTCGTCGATCAGACCGTGCAGGAGCGAAACCGCGTCGAGGTGCCTGCCGAGCGCGTGGCCGGCTTCGGCCAGGTCTTCGCGGATCTGCGTGTGCAGACGTTCCAGCCGGGCGACCTCGGCGAGGGCGTCCGGGGTCCGCAGACCCTCGAACGGCGTACCGCGCCACAGGTCCAGCGCGTCGGTGAGCAGCTTGGCCGCCCGCTCGTGATCGCCTTCGCGGAGTGCCTCGCGGCCCTCGGTGAAGGCGTGGCCGACGTGGTCGATATCGGTGTCCTCGCGGTCGACGACGATCCGGTACGCGCCGGGCCTGCTCTCGATGCGTGTCCTGTCCGCCGCGGGTGCCAGTGCGCGGCGCAGCCCGCAGATGTAGGACTTCAGGTTGCCCCCGGCCGACGCCGGCGCGGCCCGGCCGTGCCAGGCCGCGTCGATCAGCCGGTCCACGCCGACCCACTTGCCGCGGTCGAGCAGCAGCGCGGTCAGCACGGTGGCCGGCTTGCCCGGTTTGATCGCGAGTGGCGGCTGTCCGGGTACGGTGACCTCGATCGGGCCGAGGAGCTGGAAGAGCATCGGATGTCCCCCCGTGGCGTGCTTGTGCTGTCTGCGGACAGCGTGCCCGACACGGTATTAGGATTTCATGACAGTCTCCCGGGGGCCGCGGGTGGCGATGAAGACGAACAGAACGCCCATCACGGCGGCGCCCGCCCACATGGCCTGCCGCCAGCCGTCCACAAAGGACACCTGGGCGGCGTGGATCAGGTCCTGCGCGCGCGGACCGGCGTGCTCCGCCGCCGCGACGGCGTTGGCGACGCCCTCGCGGGCGTTGTCCGCGGGTCCCTGGGGAATGCCGTCCAACCTGCCGTCGATGGCGCCGCGGTAACCGTTGGCCACCAGCGCTCCGAGCAGGGCGACGCCGAGCGCGGTACCGAACTCGCGGGTGACGTCGTTCAGGGCGGAGGCGACGCCCTGCTTCGCCCTGGGCAGGGAAGCGGTGATGGCCTCGGTGGACGGCGCCATCGACAGGCCCATGCCGATACCCATGGCGATCATGCCGGGCAGGATCGTCGGGTAGCCACCGTCGACGGAGACGAGCACGGCCATCGACGCCAGTCCGGCGCCGGCCAACGCGATCCCCGCGGCCATGGTCGAACGGGAGCCGATCCGCGCGGCGAGCCGGGGAGCCAGCCCGGAGGTCAGCATCATCGCGACGGCCATCGGCATCAGGGCCGCCGTGGACAGCAGGCCCGGCCAGCCGAGCACCGCCTGGAAGAACGGGAACAGCACCACGGCGATACCCGCTTGGACACCGAACACCACCAGGAGCGTGATCGAGCCGCCCGCGAGGCCGCGCTCCCGGAACAGGCGCATGTCCAGGAGTGAGGCATCGCGGCGGCGCAGTTCCCAGGCCACGAAACAGATCGCGGCGGCGACCCCGGCGGCGAGGCTGATCAACGTCGCGGGCGAGGTCCATCCGCGTTCGGGACCTTCCTGCAGCACGAAGATGAGAGCGGCCACGGCTGTGGCGGAGACCAGTGCGCCGACGGTGTCGAAGCGATGTGGCGAGTTCTCGCGGGAGTCGGGCACCGAGGTCAGCGTCGTGACCAGTGCCGCGACCGTCAGGAGTGCGGGCAGGACGAACAGCCAGCGCCAGTCGGCGACGTCGACCAGGAGCGCGGAGAGGAACATGCCCAGGATCCCGCCGCCTCCGGCGACGCCGGTCCAGACACCGATCGCCTTGCCCCGCCGGTCTTCGGGGAAGGTGGAGGTGATGACGGCCAGCGTGATGGGCATGATCATCGCGGCGCCGACGCCACTGATCACCCGCGCGGCGAGCATGACCCCCGCCGACGGCGCCAGGCCCGCGACCACGGTGGCCACGCCGAAGACGACGAGTCCGGTGATCAGCATGGGTTTGCGGCCGAGCCGGTCGCTGACGGCGCCGAGCGGCAACAGCAGCGCGGCGAGCGCGAGCGGATAGATGTTGATGATCCAGAGGATCGTGTTCTGCGAGGCGCCGAACTCCACGGCCAGGTGGGTTTGCGCGACGTTCAGTCCGGAGACCGAGGCGATGACCGCCATCAGCGCGATCGAGACGGCGATCAAGATCGCGCGCAGCCGACGCGAGTCCGGTGTCGCCCCTCCCTCGGCTTCAGCGGCGGGGGCGAGCTGGTTCGTACTCATGGATTCCCTTCGGACAGCAGGTCGAGTCGAGGCCGAAGCTAGCCGCCCCTTGCTGTCTGGGCATACAATCTTGCTCATGACGCAAGAAGATGGCGATCTGGACAGCCTCGTGCGCAAACGCATCCGGGCTTTGCGAGTGGCGCAAGGCTGGTCCCTGGAGGAATTGGCCGCCCGCGCCCACCTCAGTCAGTCGTCCCTGAGCCGGATCGAGAACGGGCAGCGCCGGCTCGCGCTGGACCAGCTGGTGACGCTCGCCCGTGCGTTGGACACCACGCTGGATCAGCTCGTGGAGACCGCGACCGACGATGTGGTCGGCAGCCCGTCGATCGACGGCCCGCACGGCCGGATGCGCTGGACCATCAAGGCCGACCCTGGTATGAGCGTGGTGCGCCACCGCATGACCGAGCCGCCGCCCGAGAACCCGGCGCGGATGCGCGCGCACCCGGGACGCGAATGGCTCGTCGTCCTGTCCGGCACCGCGGTTCTCATGCTCGGCCACCGCCGCATCCGCGTCGAGGCCAACCAGTCCGCCGAGTTCCCCACGATGATGCCGCACGCGATCGGCGCCGAGGGCGGCCCGTGCGACGTCCTGGGCATCTACGACCGCGACGCGCGCCGCGGCCATCAGCGGGAGAACGACCCCGAATGACCGCGTCTTGCGTCTCAGGCAGCGTCAGACGCCTTCGTCTTGCGTAAACTGGGATAGGCCGTGCCTTAGGCGCATGCCCGCTCTACCGTGAAGTCATGAACCACGCCCACCACCACGCAGACTTGACGGAGATCCTCGACCTGGATGCCGAGGTGCTCGCCGAGCACACGGCCGCCATCACCGCGTGGCTGCCGCTGAAGACGCCTCCACGTCGGATCGTGGATCTGGGCTGCGGCACGGGTGCGGGCACCTTCGCCCTCATCGACCGCTTCCCCGACGCGCACGTCACTGCCGTCGACGCCTCCGTCGAATACCTCCAGCGCGTCCGCGCGAAGGCGTGCGCACGGGGGATCGAAGAGCGCGTGCACACCGTGCACGCAGACCTCGACGACACGGCGTGGCCCGAACTCGGCTCACCGGACCTGGTGTGGGCTTCGGCCTCCATGCACCACATGGCCCACCCCGACCGCGCGCTGCGAGCCGTCCACGACGCACTCGCTCCCGGCGGCCTGTTCGCGGTCGTCGAACTGGCCGGTCAGCCCAGGTTCCTGCCCGAAAACGCTCCCGAGGACGCGCCAGGCCTGGAGGAGCGCGTGCACGCCGCGGCCGATCGCCGCCACTCCGGACACCCGGCCCACCGCGGCGCGGACTGGGGGCCGATGCTGACCGCGGCCGGATTCACGGTCGAGGGCGAGCGCACCGTCACGGTGAACATCCCAGGTTCCCGTGGTGACGCGATCGGCCGCTACGCGCTCGGAATCCTGCAGCGCCTCCGCCGAGCTGTCGCCGAAACGCTTTCCCCGGAGGATCTCGCGGCGCTCGACCGGTTGCTCGACTCCGACGGCATCTTGCGCCGCGACGATTTGCTGGTGCGCACCGAACGCACCGTCTGGGCCGCGCGCCGTGATCTTTCCGCGCGTGGATGACGACCTGAAATTGCGATGCGCCGACCGGCGGCCGTCCGTACCGTTCACGCGGTGATGGAGTTACCACACGAGATCGTCGAGCACTATCAGGCGGCCGACGAGGGAACGCGACTCACCGAAGCCTCCGGTCGTCTGGAGTTCGTACGGACACAAGAGATCGTACGTCGTCATCTGCCCGCAGGCCCCCAACGTGTGCTCGATATCGGCGGAGCCACCGGAGTGCACGCGGCCTGGCTCGCCGCGGACGGCCATCAGGTGGCGTTGTTCGACATCGTTCCGGAACATTTCGCCGCTGCGGGGCGACTGGCCGCCGGGACACCGGGGATGACCGCTTCCCTGGGGGACGCCCGCGAATTGCCGGTGCCGGACGGAAGCTTCGACGCCGCGCTCCTCCTCGGCCCCCTATATCACCTCACCGACCGAGACGACCGGCTGACGGCTTTGCGCGAAGCCCGCCGTGCGGTCCGCGCCGGCGGCTGGATATTCGTCGCGGCGATCTCCCGCTTCGCCTCGTTGTTCGATGGCCTGGCCCGTGGTTTTCTTTTCGACCCGGAATTCCGGCGGATAGTGAGCACCGACTTGACCTCCGGGCAGCACCGCAATGAAGGTGACCACCCCCACTGGTTCACCACCAGCTACTTCCATCATCCCGGCGAACTGCGCCAAGAATGCCTCGACGCGGGGCTGAACGTGCTCGACGTGCTGGGTGTCGAGGGGCTCGCGGGCTGGCTGCCGGAGCTCGCGGAGCAGTGGGACGACCCCGTAAACCGCGAAGTCATTCTCCAGGCGGTCAGGACTGTCGAAAGCGAACCGTCCCTGCTCGGTGTTAGTAGCCATTTGATCGCGGTCAGCCGGACGCCAGGTTGATCTGTCCAGGGGTAAGACCGACTTTGCCGGGTCTCGAGGCATTGGTCACGATCGTCCACAAGGGACTAAAGGACGGTCTTCGGCGCCCGATTTGGGTACTTTGAGTATTCTCGAGCGGGGGTCGTGAGTGGTAATGACGGTTAGAACGACAATTGCCACTCACGACCCCCGTGGAAAGCGCCCAAATCAGATGAATAGGGCGCTCTTGGTGTCCGTTGTGGACAGTCGGCGTCGTGATCGGCTTGCGTCACGAAGGCCCTGCCCTGGCGGGTCACCGAGGCGCCATCTCCGCGTCAGAACCCACGGAACACACCGTCGCCGCTCACCGACCTCGTGAAGTCCTCCCAGTCCATGTTCCCCAGGTTGATGTTGTTCTCCACGCTCGGCAGTTCGGCGGACACCACCCGGAACGGCTGGTGGTCGGCACCCCGGAGCGGGAGAACCCAGACGGCGAGGAGGGGATGTTCGGCGTTCGTGAGGGTCGTCTCGTCCGCGAGGAAGGAGACGATCGCGCCAGCGGTTTGCTTTGCCTTCAACGCTTCCGCGCTCATACCAGCGAAAGCCGGGTCGTTCACCACGGCGACACTCGCCTGGAAACCCTCATCGCTGGGCGTCCCCACCTCGTGGACCAGGGACTCCCACGCGCTGTCGTCGCCGAACCAAGTGCGGACCAGGACCGAGCCGACCGGTAACTCTGCCATGCACGCACCATAGCCGCGGCCCGGACACAGGCGGACGTACTCAGCCGAGTTTCGCTTTCGCGGCGTCGTAGGCCTCTCGTGCCTCCTCGACGACGGTCATCCGCTGCTCCGTCCAGCGAGCGAGGCCGTTCACCTGGCCGGCGGCTTCCTTGCCGAGTTCCGTGAGGGAGTAGTCCACTCGCGGCGGGATCACCGGTTTGGCGTCGCGGTGCACCAGGCCGTCGCGTTCCAGGGTCTGGAGTGTCTGGGCGAGCATCTTCTCGCTGACCTTGCCGATCTGCCGCCGTAGCTCGTTGAAGCGGTACGGGCGATCCAGCAGCGCTATCAGAACGAGCGTGCCCCAACGACTCGTGACGTGTTCGAGTACCAGGCGCTGCGGGCACATCGTGTCGTGTCCGGCGAGCCGGACGCGGTCCACCAGCGTCATCTCACTTACGTCCATGTCAGTACCTTACTTCAAGGTGGGTACTTCCCAAATGGTGAGCGTGGGATCAAGGTTGGGCGGAACGACCTCAAAGGAGAAGCATGAGCATCGTCGTCACCGGCGCCACCGGCGGCCTCGGCCGTTTCGTCATCGAGGGCTTGCTGGAGAAGGTTCCGGCCGGGCAGATCACCGCCGTCGCCCGTAGCCGGGAGAAGGCCGCCGGTATCGCGGCCCGCGGGGTCCGGATCGCGGTCGCCGACTACAACGACCCGGAGAGCTTCGACGGCCTGTTCGCGGCAGGCGACAAGGTGCTCCTCATTTCCGGCAACGAATTCGACAAGGGCCGCGTCGGGCAGCACAAGATCGTCCTCGACGCCGCGAGCGCGGCCGGAGTCGCCCTGTTCGCCTACACCAGCGCGCCCGGCGCTTTGACCGCCGCGCTCGCGGACGACCACCGGGGCACCGAGGCCGCGATCCTCGAATCCGGTCTGCCGTACGTGTTCCTGCGTAATGGCTGGTACAACGAGAATTACACCGAGCGGCTCGCCCCGGTGCTCCAGTCGTCCACCGTCACCCAGGCGGCCGGCGAGGGGCGCGTCGCCTCCGCTTCCCGGGCCGACTACGCGGCCGCCGCGGTCGCGGTGCTCACCGGTGAAGGCCACGAGAACAAGGCATACGAGCTTGGTGGCGACACCGCATGGGGCTTCGCCGAGTTCGCGGCCGAGCTCAGCAGGCAGACCGGCCGTGAGATCGCCTACAAATCCGTATCCGCCGAGACTTTCTCCGAGATCCTGACCGGACACGCCGGGCTCCCCGCGCCGCTCGCCGCGACCTTGACCGGGGTGGAGCTGGCCATCGAAAAGGGCGAACTGGCGGGCACCGGCGGCGAACTCGGCCGTCTGATCGGCAGGCCCACCACGCCGATCGCCGACTCGATCGCCCTCGCGCTCGAGGACTGACCGTCCCGGTCGCCAGTGGACAGTCCTTTTCAGACACCTCCTTCCTTCGACGACTTCCGCCGTAGCGGTCGGGTAACGTCCGTTGCGCCGGTGAGAACGGTGTGGTCTGGTATCGGAAACCGCGGCCGGATGGAGCGGGTTCGAGTGAGCTCGCGGTCGCGGCCGGTGAGGAGGCGGGGTGTCGTTCGTCTTGGCGCGGCTGCTGGCCCGCTGGGCGTTGCAGCAGGGCTGGATGCTTCCGGTCGTCGTGGTGATTTTCGTCTTCGCGACCAGCTGGCCGCTGATGACACTGGCCGAACCGGCGGGCAGTGAGCTCGTCCAGGCGGGGAATTACTGGTGGTACTTCGTGGTCACGGCCGCGACGGTCGGATACGGCGACTTCTCGCCGGAGACCACCGCGGGGCATTTCGTCGGGGCCTATGTCATCATCGGCGGGATCGCGACGCTCACCACGGTGTTCACCAAGCTCGCTTCCAGGCTCGAACAGGCGAAGGGACGGCGGATGCAGGGGATGGAAGCCGTACGGGCGAGCGGGCACACGCTCCTGATCGGCTATACGCCGGGCCGCACCGAGCGCATCGTCGCCCAGTTGATCGCCGACGGAGCGACCGGACTCGTCCTGTGCGCGAGCGACGAGGTGCAGGTGCATCCCATGCCGTCGCAGCCGGTGGACTTCGTCCGCGGCGACCCGACGACCGCCGACGTGCTCGGCAGGGCCGCCGTCGCGGAGGCGGCCACCATCCTGGTCGACATGGGCGACGACAACGAGGCCTTGGCCGTCGCGGTGACCGTGGACCACGCGAACCGGTCGGCGCATGTCGTGGTGACGTTGCGGGACATGGAGAAGTCCGAGCTGGTCCGCTACGTGGACCCGCGGATCAAATGCGTGCAGTGGCACACGCCGCGGATGGTCACGGAAGAACTGACCTCCCCGGGAATCGGCGAGGTCTACTCCGAGTTGATGACGGCGGGCGGAGCGGGGACGTACTCGGCGACCTTGCCCGGGTCGCTGGGGCGGTTGAGCACCGAGAAATGCCGGATGGCACTGGGCCGAGCGTTCGGCGCCACGGTTCTGGCCGCCCGGGCCGGCGACGACCTGGTGGTCAATCCTTCGTGGGACGGTGAACTCCCGGCCGGGTCGGTGCTCTACTACGTCAGCCCCCGGCGTCTCACCGACGCGGAAATCGAATCGGTACTGCGGGGCGTCGGCCGTTGATCTCGGGCGGTTCGCCCATCGCCTGACGAATTCCCTGGTGCCCGCGTGACGGCGGGAGTACATTTCCCCCAGGTGCGCCGGGAAGTCTGGTCGGCAACGGAATTCGCCGACCACGAAAGGGCTTCCCATGTCTTCCGCCGCCCGAGCACGTCCTCCTGCCGTCCACGTCGAGGGATTGACCAAACGGTTCGGTCACACGCTCGCCGTCGACGATCTCTCGTTGTCCGTGCCTCCGGGCGAAGTGTTCGGCTTCCTCGGACCGAACGGTGCGGGCAAGTCCACCACCATCCGGCTGTTGCTCGGTTTGCTCCGCCCGTCCGCGGGAACGGCGGAGGTGTTCGGCGTTCCCGCGGCCGATGTGCGGCGGGCGCACCGCCTGCTGGCATACGTACCGGGCGACGTCGCGTTGTGGCCCGACCTGACCGGCGCCGAGATCCTCGAATTGCTGGCCAGGGTCGGGCCGGGCGTCGATCCGGGCTATCGCACCGAACTCGTGCGCCGCTTCGAGCTCGATCTGGGAAAGCCCGCCAAGACCTACTCGACCGGTAACCGCCAGAAGGTGGCCTTGGTCGCCGCGTTCGCCGGCCGGGCGCCGTTGCTCGTGCTGGACGAGCCGACCAGCGGACTCGATCCGTTGATGGAACAGGTGTTCCGGCGATGCGTGGCCGAGGCGCGGGAGCGGGGACAGACCGTCTTCCTTTCCTCACATCAGCTCGCCGAGGTCGAGGCCGTCTGCGACCGGGTCGGGATACTCCGGGCCGGACGGCTGGTGGAGATCTCGGGAATCACCGAGCTGCGCCGTCTTCACCGTACTTCGGTGGAGATCGGCCATCGAGGCCCGGAACCGTCCCTTGTGGACGTTCCAGGGGTGATGGAGGTCGAGCGGCTGGACGAGGAACGCCTGCGGTTCACCCTGTCCGGCCCACCGGGCCCGGCGTTGCGAGCGCTCGCCGCGACCGAGGTCACCATGCTCACGATGCGTGAACCGACGCTCGAGGAGATCTTCCTCGACTACTACGGTGAGACCGCGCGATGACCACGGCACCGGCGGAAACGACGAGGCCGCGGCCGGGACTGGAGATCGCGGCACGGGGGGATGCGGGCGGAGCCGTCACGCGGCACTTCGCCCGGCGGATTCGGCGAGGTGCGCTGCTGGTCGGCCTCGCGGCCGCGGGGATGTCCGCTGTCGTGGCCGGCCAGTATCAAGCCGCCTTCGCGGGCGAGCTCAACGGTGCGGCGCTGCGCGCGCTGGCGGAGAACCCGGCCATCCGGATTCTGTTCGGGCCGCCGGTCGCACTGGACGATCCGGGCGGGTTCACCGTCTGGCGCACGGGCACACCCCTCCAGATCCTGGCCGGGGTATGGGCGTTGCTGACCGCCACCCGGCTCACTCGCGGCGAGGAGGACGCCGGCCGCGCGGATCTGCTGCTCGCGGGCCGTCTGCGCGCGGTCGATCAGCTCAGGCGGGTGCTGGTCGTCCTGGGGGCCGCGGCGGCCGCGATCGCCGCTGCGGTGGCCTTGGCGCTCCTGGTCACCGGTACCCGGCCCGGGGGAGCGGTCGTCCACGCCGCGGGCCTGTTCGGCGTGACCATGACCTTCGCCGCGGCGGGCGTCCTCGCCGGGCAGCTCATGCCCGCCCGCTCCACCGCCACCGGGCTCGCTGTCGCGGCACTCGGCGGCGGCTTGTTCCTGCGCATGCTCGCCGACGGGGTCGGTGCGCTGTCCTGGGCCTCGTGGGGCACCCCGTTCGGGTTGACCGCTCTGGCCGCGCCCTATGCGGACGACAGGATCACTCCGTTGCTCGTCCTCGCGGTGTTCCCGGTGCTGCTCACCGCGGCGGCGGTGTTCGCCTGCTCGCGCCGGGACGTCGGCCGGGGGCTGCTGAACCTTTCAGGAGGCAGGCGGCGGCCGAGGGTACGGCTGCTGGGTTCGGTCACCGGCTTCGCCGTCCGGCGCGCGGTGCGTCCCACGACGGCCTGGTCGCTGGCGATCGGGGCCTACTTCCTGCTCGTCGGCGTCCTCATCGCGTCGATTCTGCGTTTCCTGAGCGAGAACCCGCGGTTCGCCGAACTGGCGGCTGCCGCGGGTTTCGGTGGCCTCGGCACCGCCGAAGGATTCGCGGCGACGATGTTCAGCCTGCTCACGATCCCGGCCGGTCTCTACGCCGCGACGCGGATCGCCGCCTTCGCCGCGGCCGAGACCGATCGACGGTTGACCCCGATGCTGGCGTTGCCGCTTTCCCGGCACCGCATCGTGCTCACCGAATTCCTGGTCACGGGGCTGGGGGTGCTGGGCCTGCTGGCCGCGGCGGGATCGATGATGTGGTGCGGCGCGGCCGTCGTGGACGCTCCGTTGTCCTTCACCGCGGCACTCGCCGGAGCGGGGAATGTCGCACCGGTCGCCTTGCTCTCGCTCGGTGCCGCCGCGCTCGCGCTCGGCTGGGCACCGCGCGCGGTCGCGGCGGCTGGGGCGCTCCCGGTCGCCGGCGGGTTTCTGCTCACCGTGGTCCTGCAGAGCACTCACGCGCCCGAGTGGCTCACCTACTTCTCCCCGTACACCCACCTGGCCGCCGTGCCCGAAACATCACCTGACTGGGCCGCGACCGTCCTCCTCCTGCTCGTCACGGGAGTACTGGTGGCACTCGGGGTCCTCGGCTACCGCCGCCGGGACCTGAGCACCTGATCCCTGTCGTCTGTCCGGCAGGCGAGGCGACATAGTGTTACGGGAGGAGTTGCGCTGAGGAAGGAACCGGTGTGGGCGAGCGGATGCAGATCGGCGAGGTGGCCGAGCGCACCGGGCTGTCGTTGCGGACGATCCGCTATTACGAGGAAGTCGGCCTGGTGGTTCCCAGCGCGCGCAGCCAGGGCGGGTTCCGGCTCTACACCGATCCGGACGTGGACCGGCTGGAACTGATCAAGCGGATGAAGCCGCTGGGGTTCCAGCTGGAGGAGATGCGTGACCTGCTGGCCATTCTCGACCCCACCCCGGGAAGTCCCGAGATCGAGGACCCGGCGGCTCGCCTGGCGGAATTCGGCGCGACCGCCGAAAAGGCGTGTGCGGAGCTGCGCGCGAAGCTGGCGGTCGCCGAGGAGTTCGCCGCCCTCCTGCGCTCGCACGACCCTTCCCGCACCCGGTCGTCGTAGCGCTGGACGTGATCCCGCCCGCAATCCAGCCGGGCGGCTTCGCGAACCGAGGATCCATACTCTAACGTTAGGTGAGAGTTGCCGGGCCGGCACCGTGACTGATCCGGGGCCGGCTCGCGCCCACGAAGTCTCTTCAGCGCGCCGCGGAGGCGCGAGGTCGTTTCGCGCCCTGCGTGGCGCCCGAGAAAGTCAGGTCGTCCGTCTGTGCCGAGTCTTGTGACCCAGATGTCCACACGCCTGCGCGGTACCCGCCCCGCGTGGTTGTCGCCCAAGGTGGCCCGCACCGAGATCCTCGCCGGTCTGGTGGTCGCGCTCGCGCTGATCCCGGAGGCGATCTCCTTCTCGATCATCGCCGGGGTGGACCCGAGCGTCGGGCTGTTCGCGTCGTTCACCATGGCGGTGGTGATCTCGATCGTGGGCGGTCGTTCGGCGATGATCTCCGCCGCGACCGGGGCGATCGCGCTCGTGGTCGCACCACTGGCGCGGGAGCACGGGCTGAACTACCTGATCGCCACGGTGATCCTGGGCGGCCTGTTCCAGATCCTGCTCGGTTCGCTGGGCGTGGCCAGGCTGATGCGGTTCGTGCCGCGCAGTGTCATGGTCGGCTTCGTCAACGCGCTGGCGATCCTGATCTTCATGGCGCAGGTGCCGGAGCTGATCGACGTGCCGTGGCCGGTGTACCCGCTGTTCGCGGGCGGTCTCGTGCTGATGGTGCTGTTCCCGAAGCTGACCAAGGTGATCCCCGCGCCGCTGGTGTCCATCGTGGCTTTGACCGCGCTGACGATCGCCGCGGGGATCGCGGTCCCGACCGTGGGGGACAAGGGGGTGCTGCCCTCTTCGCTGCCGGCACTCGGCGTTCCGGATGTGCCGTTCACCTTCGCCACGCTCGGCATGCTCGCGCCATACGCGCTCGCGTTCGCGCTGGTGGGCTTGATGGAGTCGCTGATGACGGCGAAGCTGGTCGACGACATCACCGACACGCATTCCAACAAGACCCGGGAGGCGATCGGTCAGGGTGTCGCGAACATCGTCACGGGTTTCTTCGGTGGCATGGGCGGCTGCGCGATGATCGGGCAGACCATGATCAACGTGAAGACCGCCGGGGCCCGGACCCGGTTGTCGACGTTCCTGGCCGGAACCTTCCTGATGATCCTGTGCATCGTCTTCGGTCCGCTGGTCTCGCAGATCCCGATGGCGGCCCTGGTGGCGGTGATGGTGCTGGTGGCGTTCGGCACCTTCGACTGGCACAGCGTCGCGCCGGCCACGCTCAAGCGGATGCCGTGGGGCGAGATCATCGTCATGGTCGTCACCGTGGCCGTCGTGGTGGCCACCGACAACCTCGCCATCGGTGTCGTCGTCGGCTCGATCACCGCCATGGTGATCTTCGCGCGCCGCGTCGCGCACCTGGTCGACGTCACCGCCGTGGTCGACCCCGACGGCACCCAGGTCGTCTACGCCGTCACCGGCGAGCTGTTCTTCGCCTCCAGCAACGACCTGGTCTATCAGTTCGACTACGCGAACGACCCGGACAAGGTCGTCGTCGACCTCACCGACGCCCACATCTGGGACGCCTCCACCGTCGCCGCGCTCGACGCGATCACCACCAAGTACGCGTCACGGGGAAAGACCGTCGAGATCGTCGGGCTGAACAAGCACAGCGCACGCATGCACGGGAAGCTCTCCGGCGAACTCACGGCCGGTCACTAGCGACCGGAGGCCGGTGCCCGCATCTTGGAGTGTCGAAGCCGATCGCACTGGGGAAGACGCTGCGCTCCGGCCGGATGCGGGACGGTGAGTCCTCACGTACTCACCGGAAAGGGGTTTCCTGTGTTTCGTCGGAAGATCGCTGCCGTCGCCGTGGCGGTGGCCACCGGGTTCGGCCTGACCGTGACGGCGGGTACCGCCTCGGCCGGCACGGTCACCCAGACCTGCCTGGTCAACGGTTCGGATATCGGCCGGACGGTGAACGTGACGATCACGGCGCCCGCCACCGTGACCCGCGGGGTGCCCGTGCCGGTCTTTCTCAAGGTCCAGGACGTCAAACCCCGGACGGGGAGCCCCCTGGCGGCACGAGCGATCCGGGCCATCGCTTCCGTCAAGCTGGGCGGAGCCGCCAGCGGAGAGGTCAAGTTCGACCCGCTGATCAATCCGACGGAAATCCCGGTCGGTGGGCACTGGTACATCGAGGGCACCGAGCAGGTCGCCTTCACGACTCCGGGCACCGTCACGCTCGGCCTTCGCATGTTCGCCCAGCCGATCTACTACGGGTGCCATATGCCCGAGGATCAGGAGCTGCCCGTGGCCGGGACCGTGACGGTGAACTGACCGGGGGCGCTCGCTGCCTGGTTCCGGCGACCGAGGATCGGGCCATTATCTCGCCTGCCCGGTGTGAGCCGACCGTCGAGCTTTCGCGACATGTGCGCCGGGCCGGGAGCGCTACGCGGTGGCGAAGCAGGCGCGGACGGTGGTGCCCTGCGGCCCGGTGTGGAGGCGTATGAGGTCGGACAGGTGATTGATCAGCAGGAGCCCGCGGCCGCGCAGCTGCCCGGGGGAGGCGGGCCGCCGTCCGGCCAGTGGATCGGTCAGGTGGCCGGTGTCGCGGACTTCGCAGACCAGCAGGCCGGCTTCCTGCCAGACGCTGAGCCGTCCTCGCCCACCGCCGTGATCCACGCTGTTGGCCACGAGTTCGGCGACCACGAGTTCGACGTCTCCCACTCGCTCGTCCGTGAGGCCCGCCCGCTGTGCTTGACCGCGGGCCATCGCACGGGCGCGGGCCAAGGAAGCAGTCTCGCCGGTGACGGCGTCGAGGGTGGTGTACGCGGCCGGTTCGGTGGGGGATGGGGCAGGCAGTGGGGTGTTGTAGCCGGTGATGATGCGGTCGGGGTCGTAGCCGGTGCTGGTGCGCTCACCGGTGGAGTCGATCAGGAGCGGGTGGGTGGCTTCGGCGTCCGTCAGCGCGCGGGCGTCGAGGCGGGTGACGTCGTAAGGGCACAGGATGGTGACTTCGCGGCCGGTGAACGCCAGGTTGATCAGCGCCTCGTGCTGGGCGCATGCCGGATATTCGAGCTCGGACCGTTCTGCCCAGATCGGCTCGCCGATGATGCGGACGCGCTGGTCGGGGTGGGCGTCGGCGAAGGCCCGGAGGACGCCGGGGATGATCCGGCCGGGGTTGCGGCCTTCCTCGGTCATGTCCAGCAGCCGTACCCGCCCGGCGTCCTTGCCCAGCGCGGTACGCAGCAGTTCCAGGTTGGGACCCGGCACCGAGACCGCGACCGGTTCGCCGTCGTCCAGGCCCTGCCGGATGAAGGGGACAGTGGCGGTCAGGTAGTCGTCCTGCCCGCGGTAGAACAGCGCTGGGTGGACGAAGGGGTCGGTGTCCACGGCCGCCGTGCTCGGGTTCACGGTGACCGGATGCCCTCGTTCAGCGGATCCATGTACTCCCCGGCCCAGAAGTTGCGCGGCATGTCCGGGCTCCGTTCCCAAGCCGGCCGGGTCGTGACCTCCGGCCGACACCTATCTCCGACAGGATAACGACCCGAATCCGGTCATGCGTCCAAGGGCTGCCGGGACGTCTCTCGAAACCTGCTATCGGAGCGGCTGGCCGCGTAATCCCCCGGCGTAGGCTCGTTCTGCCACCAGCAGACCGAAGGACGACGATGAGGCAGCCAGCAGCCGACCGGTTCGTGGATTCACTCGGAACCGCGTACCGGCGGCTGAGCGAGAGCGGGGCGGTCTCGATCACCGTCGACCACGGTGACGCCGAAACGGTCGTCCGGGTCGAGCCGGCCGTGCCCAATGCGCCGCGCTTGCTGTTGCGCATGGCCGGAAGTGGCGGGGGAGCTGTTCCTCGACGATCTCGATGCGTTCGAAGTGGATTCGCCGGAAGACGTCGAAGAGTTCGCGGCGCTCATGCGAGCGCTGGTCGCAGGGGAGGTCGAGCTGGTCTTCCGGAAGACCTTGCTCGGCTGGCGCCCGGCGGCGGTCGAATGGCCTGGTGGTGAGTGGTCGCTGCCGGGGAACCCCGGCTTGGTGGGCTGGGCTTTCCGGGCACGTCGGGAGAAAGTGCGGGGTTACCGCTGAGGCGGTCTTTTGTCCACAAAGGACGCTTTGGTTGGTTGAGGCGGTGGCGGTGTGTTGCGAAAGCCACTTTCGCAACGTTGGGTGTTGGGAAAGTGGCTTTCGCAACGTCGGTCGGCTGGGGGGCGGGGTGGTGTGTCGCGAAAGCCGCTTTCGGGACGTCTGGTGTCTCGAAAGTGGCTTTGGCGACACGGGTGTGGGCTGGGTGGTCGGTTGGTGGTGTGAGGTACTGGTGCTGCGGGGTGGTGTGTTGTGAAAGCCACTTTCGCAACGTTGGGTGTTGGGAAAGTGGCTTTCGCAACGTCGGTCGGCGACGCCACCCGAACCCGCGCCCTGAAGAGAGCGGCCACAAGACCCGCCCTCCGGCGAAAGCCAAAGCCCCGAAACTGTCCAGTGTGGACAGTAAAATCACCCCGGTGACCCAGGCATCCTGATCGCGAACGGAGCCGAGGAGTCTTCGTGGCTGATCATGAGCAACGCCGTGCCGCGCAGCTTCGCCTCGGTGGCGAGGACCTCCAGCAGCCGGGCACGGTTGGCCGCGTCGAGCGCCGAGGTCACTTCGTCGCAGATCAGCACCGTGGGGTGGGCGAGGAGCGCGCGGGCCACGGCGCAGCGCTGGAGCTGGCCACCGGAGAGCTGGCCGGGACGCCGGTCGGCCGCGTCGATTCCCAGGCGCCGCAGAATTTCCGTCGCTTCGAGCCGGGCGTCCGCGCGGTCGAGGCCGCGAAGGAGACGGGCGGTGTCGGCCACTTGGTCGAGGACGTCGCGGAATTCGTCGAAGGACGCGCGGCTGTCCTGGTGGACGTATTGGATCGCACGCAGTTGCGCGCGGGTACGACGACGGGCGAGGCGGGGGAGCGGGACGCCGTCGATTTCGATCGTGCCGGCACTCGGCGGGGTCAAACCGGCGAGCGCGCGGGCGAGGGTCGTCTTGCCCGCGCCCGAGACGCCGGTGAGCGTGGTCCGGCTGCCCGCCGCCAACTCCAGGTCGAAATCCTCGACGAGCGTCGTCCGCCCGGCGCGCACGGTGAGCCCGCGGACGACGAGCACCGGTGAGGACGGCGTGGGCGGGGGGCTGTCGAAGGGCACGGGGTCGGGAATCGTCGTGGACGGCTCCAAGCGGTGGGCGCGGAGTTCGGCGACGTCGCCGTCCAGGGCGCGGGCCAGCGTGAGGTCGTGGGTCAGCACCAGCAGCGCCGTCCCGGCCCGCGAAAGCTCCGTGAGCCGGGCGGTGAGCACGGCCCTGTTCGCCGCGTCGAGACCGCTGGTCGGCTCGTCGAGGACCAGCACCCGGGGCCGGTTCACGAGCGTGGTGGCGAGGGCCATGCGCTGCTGCTGCCCGCCGGACAACTGGTGCGGGAACCGCCGCCACAAAGTCTGTTCGAGCCCCGATTCCGCAAGTGCGGCGCGGGCCGCCGCCAGCCGAGCGGCACGGCCGTGGTGGCGGAGCGCGGCGAGTTCGGCCAGCACCGGCCCGCAGCGGCGGACCGGGTCCAGTACCGCCGACGGCTGCTGCGGCAGGTGGCCGACGACGCCTGCCCGCGCCCGTCGCAGTTCGGAAGCGGTCCGGTTCAGCAGCGGGGCTCCCGCCAGCATCACCGACCCGGACAGCGTGATCCCCGGGCGGGCCTGTCCGGTCGCGGCGAGCCCCAGGGTGGTCTTTCCCGTGCCGGACGCACCGAGCACGACGAGTACCCGGCCCGGTTCGAGGGACAGTGAAACGTCGTCGAGCAGCACGGTTTCCCCGGCGCGCGCGGACAGGCCGGTGATCTCCAGGACGGTCACGAGATCACCCGCCTGGCGGCGAGCAGCCGGTCGGTGACGAGGTTCGTGCCGACGCACAACGCCATCAGCAGCGCGGCGGGTACGAGGACCACCGCGGGCGAGGTGTAGAGCGCTTCGCTGTTGCGTTCGATGACCACGGCCCAGTCCGCCGAGTCGGCCGGTAGGCCGAGACCGAGGAAGTTCGCCGACGCCAGCAGGTAGAGCACCACGCCGAGGCGGGTGCCCGCGTCGGTCGCGACGGGACCGGCGAGGTGCCTGGCGACGTACCCGAGCTGGATCCGCCACCACGGTTGTCCTTGCAGGATCAGGGCTTCCACGGCGGTGCGGCAGCCGGGCGCCAAAGCCGCGGCCCGCACCACGCGGGTGATCGCGGGCAGCTGGAGGACGGCGACGACGGGAATGAGCACGCCGGGTCCACGGTGCCCGGTCGCGGCGAGCACCATGAGCACCAGCAGTGACGGGAAGGCCAGCACGAGATCGAGGGACCGCATCACGGTCTCGTCGGCCAGCCGTCCGCGCCCGGCGGCGACGAGACCGAGCGGAACCCCGATCAGGTAGGCGAGCCCGAGCGCGGTGGCCGTCATGCCGATCACGGGGAACCCGCCCGCGAGGATCACCGTGAGCGCGTCGCGGCCGAGGACGTCGGTGCCGAGCGGATGGGCGCCGTCCGGTGCCTGCCACGGCGCCCCGACGGATTCCACGGGGCCCGCGAGCACCGGCCCGGCCATCGCGAGCACCAGTGGCACCGCGAGGAGGGACCACCCGAACGTCCGTTTCACCACGTGGCACGCTCCCGCTGCGGCGTGAGCCGGTGCGCCACGAGGTCCGCGACGAGGTTCCCGAGCACGACCACGCCGGCGAACAGCAGCACGTAGCCCTGCACCTGCGGGATGTCCCGATTCTGCACCGCTTCGACGAAACCGGTGCCGAGTCCGGTGATGGCGAACAGGGATTCGACGATCACCGTGCCGGTCAGCAGCCCCTCGACGGTGCGGGCGAGTTGCTGCACCGCGGGGGCCGCGGCGGCGGGCAGGAGATGCCGCAGGACGACGGTGCGTTCAGGCAGGCCCAGCAGGCGCAGGTGCCCGGCCACCTGGCCCCGGGTCTGCTCGGCGATCCCGATCCGGAGTTGCCGGGCGACGTCGCACAGCTGCCGGGCGACCAGCACGATCACCGGCAGCACGAGCACCTCGGGGTGCGCGGTCAGGTCCGTTCCGGCCGCGGTCGCCGGGAGCAACCCGGTGTAGACGGCGAATCCGGCGACCAGCAGCAGACCGAGGACGAACTCGGGGATCGCGTGCAGGAACAGCGTGACCGCGGTGAGCGCCCGGTCGGTCCGTGACCCTTCGCGCAGTCCGCAGGTCACCCCGATGGCCGGCGCGAGCGGTACGAGCACGAGCAGGGTCACCCCGGCGAGCACGGCGGTGGCGGCGAAGCGGCGGGCGATCTCGTCGGTCACCGGGGCGCCCGTCACGAGCGACCGGCCGAGGTCACCGGTGAGCAGCCCCGAAAACCAGTGCCCGAACCGGTCGAGGATCGGCTGGTCGAGGCCGAGCCGGTGACGCACGGTCGCCACCTGCTCGTCGGTGGCCTGCTCGCCGAGCACGACCGACGCCGCGTCGCCGGGGAGCAACGCGGTCACGGCGAACGTCGCGACCAGCACGAACATCGCCTGCAGTACGGCGAAGCACAGCCGCCGGGCGGGGTAACCGGGCACGTCAGGACAGCCGGGCGCGGTCGAACCTCGCCCAGTCGAAGGTGTTCGGCGGCGCGGTCACCAGCCCGGACACCCGCTTCGACGCGCCGATCGTCCAGGTGCTGAACCCCCAGGCGAGCAGACCCCCGGACGCGTGCACGATCCGCTGGGCGTCACCGAACAGCGCCAGCCGGGCACTCTCGTCCGCGGTGGCCGCGGCCCGGTCCATGAGGGCGTCGAACTCCGGCGAGGCGAAGCCGTTGACGTTGTTCGAACCGCCGGTGCGGAAGCGCTGGTTGAGGAACGTCGGCACCGGCAGGGTCGCCGTGCGGGTGAGCGCGGCGACCCCCTTGGTCTTGATCTCGCTGAAATAGGTGCTCGACGCGCGTGTGTTCGGCGTGACCTTCAGCCCGATTTCCCCCAGCTGCTGGGAAATCAGGGTGGCCGCGGTGGCGAAGCCGGGATCGACGTCGCTGGTTTCGACGGCGAAGGCCAGCCCCTCCGCGCCCGCCTCCCGGACGAGCGAGCGGGCCAGTTCCACATCACGCCCGCGCTGGGGGATGCCGGTGGCGTACCCGCGGAGTCCCTTGCCGAACAGGTCGTTGCCGATCTCGCCGCGTCCGGCCAGTGCGACGCGGTTCAGCGCCTCTCTGTCCACTCCGGACAGTACGGCGCGCACCAGCCTCGGGTCGGCGAACGGCGGCTGCGTCACGCGCAGGATCATGCCCTGCATCGTCGTTCCCCTGGCTTCGAGCAGCGAGACGCGCGCGTCACCGGCCAAGCGGGCCGCGGTTCCGGCCGCCAGATCGTGGGCGTAGTCGACCTGCCCCGACAGCAAGGCGTTGACGCGTGCGGCTTCCTCGTTGACCGGAACGAATTCCAGCTCGTCGATACTCGGCGCGCCGTCCCAATGGGACTCGTTCCTGCGGAACACGGCCGGGCCGCCGGGGGTGAACGAGACGAACCGGAACGGGCCGGAGCCGACCGGCGCCGTGAAGTCCGTCGTACCGGCGGGCACGATCTCGGCGCCGGGAGCGCCCCAGCCCGACGGGAACTCGAAGTCGGGAGCGGTCAGCGTCAGCTCGATTTCGGTGGGGGAAACCGCTTTGCTGCGGCCGAAATCCACCTTCGCGAAGTACTGCCGCGACGAGGAGGCCAGTGCGGGATCGGCGATCCGCCGGAAGGTGTAGAGCACGTCGTCCGCCGTGACCGGACGGCCGTCGTGGAAGGCCGCCCGCCGCAGCCGGATCCGCCAGCGCGTGCCCGAATCGTCGCTCTCCCAGGCCTCGGCCAGCCGCGGCCGCAACGAGGTGTCGGCGTTGTAGGCGACCAGAGTGTCGAAGAGCGCTTTGGCCCGCGCTTGGTCGACGAAAAGGGAGACCTGCGACGGGTCGAGGGTCTCCTTCGAGCCGCCCGCGGCGAACGCGACCCTCAGCCGGCCGGTGTCCGCCGGCGCTGTCCCGCACGCGGCCAACGGCGTGAGCGCGGCCAGGGCGAGGAGCCGCCGGCGGGTGAGCGGATGACGCGTCATAAGGAACCTCCGGGACATCGAGCACTGTCCCGGGCGCGCGGCCGCACGTGAACGGGACCCCGCTCCGTACTCCACGACAGTTGGGGCTGGCGGTACCCGGCGGGCAGTCCGGCTCTCGGCGCACGGCCGATCACGGTTGCGGGTCAGCGCCGGATTCACACCGGCTTCCCCCGACGGGCACTTCTTGCGTTGTGGCGCCCACGGTAACCCATGCCCGGGGTGTGCTACACAGGATCAAGATCACGAAGGGGAGGCCGGTGGACGAGAAACTCGCGGCGGACTGGGTGCGCCGATGGGACATCCAGCAGGAACGCTACGTCGCCGACCGCGAAGAGCGCTTCGCCGTGCTGATCGACGTCGTCGAGCACGTATGCCGTGACGTAGCCGAGCCGCTGGTGCTGGACCTCGGCTGCGGCCCGGGGTCGCTGACCACGAGGCTCGCCGGGCGGCTCCCGCGCGCACGGATCGTCGGTGTCGACAACGACCCGTTCCTGCTCGCCCTCGCCAGGGCCACCCGGCCCCGGGAGGCGGAGATCGACTACCTCCAGGCGGACCTCGCCGAGAGCGGATGGCTGAAGTGGGGGCCGGTCGACGCCGCGGTCTCGACGACCGCGTTGCACTGGCTGCGCCCCGAGCGGCTCGCCGAGGTCTACCGCGACCTCGCCGGAGCGCTGAGGGAGGGCGGAGCGCTCGTCAACGGCGACCACCTCTACGACGAACAACCGGCCATCCGCGGCCTCGCCGAGGTGGTGAAGGACCGGCGGGCGGCTCGTGCCGGGGTCGGCGCCAACGAGGAATGGAAAGCCTGGTGGGCCGCGGTCGCCGCCGATCCCGCACTGCGGGAGCGGTTCACCGCCGGCGAGTTGCGCGGGATCTCGACCGGCTACGGCAACCGGTTGAGCCCGCAGGAACACACCAAGCTGCTGCGGGAGGCAGGCTTCGCCGAAGTGGCCCCGGTTTGGCAGTTCGGCGACGACTACGTCCTGGCGGCCCTGCGCTGACCCGATCCGGCCGCTCAGGTGGCGGGCGGCCGGTGGTCCTGGACGCGGCGGGCGACGGCGAGTGCGACAGGCGCCGCGAGCCAGCACAGGTAGGCGGCGGTGTCGTTCGTCAGAAACGAGACGGGCACGGAGATCCCGAACACCGCGGCGAGGCAGACGCTGCGCGTCATGCTTTGGGCGAACACCTTCGGCGGTCCGCCGGTCCCGTACAGGTGCCCGCGCCGGATCTCCCGGATGATCAGCGCGAACGACGCGGAGGCCAGGACCTGCACGATCGCGTACACGCTGAACCGGAGCGGGAAGGCGCCCTCGGCGGTGATGACCCGCGTCGCGAACGGCATCAGGACCTGCATGAACAGCCAGGTCAGGGTGAGGCTGATCAGGCGGCCGCTCAGAGAACGGACGTAGGGGAAGATTTCGTGGTGCGCGCGCCAGTGCGCGGAGATCACCACGAAACTGAGCGCGAAGGCGAGGTATTCCTTGCCGTGGGCCGAGATCGAGCTCAGCATGGCACCGGTGGTGTCGCCGTGGGGCACCGGGAGATCCAGCGCCAGCAAGGTGAGCGCGATCGCGATCACCGCGTCGACGAAGATGCTGAGCCGCTCGGCGGCGGCCTTTCCGATCGTGTGGCCGGTCTGTGTCGTCATGGCGGGGCCTCAGGCGGCGATCTCCGCGGCGGGCCGCGGGACGGGCGCGAATCGCCGGGATCGCACGGCCAGGATGATCATGACCGCCGGGAGCAGGACGTCGGTGACGAGCACTCCGCCGGTGTTGCCGGGGGCGTGGTCACCGTTGGCGAACCACTGGTAGACGTGGCCGATCACGGCTCCCCAGAGGAACATCCCGCCGGCGATGCCGATGGTGATGCGCTCTCGCGCGGACGCCGAGGCGGCCCGGAAGCCCAGGACGGCCATGCCGAGGTTGGCGAAGGCGATCTCGAACAGGAACGGCGTCCGCTCGAAGCCGATCGCCGTGGCCATGACGTCCGGGAAGGCGAGGAAGGCGACCGTCATCCACAGGCTGCCGAAGCCGAAGGCGCCGATGGCCCACCAGCGCTGCCAGATTTCGAGCCGCTCCTGAGGTGACGCCGCGTGGCGGGCGCGGAGGAAGGCCCCGGCGGCGGGCACGACGACCCAGACCAGGGGGAAGGCGGATTGGGTGAGGTAGGCGAAGTCGTTCATGACTACAGTCTTACCTTGTTAATATTAACTCGTCAACACTGGTGATAGGGTGAGGCCGTGGACGACGGACTCGCGGACCTGCTGCACCGGGTGGTCATGCTGATGGGCGAAGCGGCCCGTCGGCGCGCCGAAGACCCCGACGGTTTGACCTACAGCCAGATACGGCTCTTGGGCACGCTCGAGGAGATCGAGCCGGCGACGCAGCATCGGCTCGCCCAGGCGCTGTCGGTCTCCGACCCGGCGATCAGCCGGGCCTTGAAGCCGCTCGAAGCCGACGGTCTGGTGCGGATCACCGTCGACCCCGAACACGCGCGGCGCCGGCTGGTCCGGCTCACCGATCTCGGCCGGAAAGCCTTCCACGCCGCGGGAAAGCCGCTCTACGACGAGTTCCGCGAGGCACTCGTCGCGGCCGGTTTTCCTTACGAGCGCTATCTCCAGGACACCCACCGGCTGGCCGAGATCCTCGCGGCCGGCTGAGCCCTACCGCGTCTTTTCCAGCACCATCGGTGTCTCCGCGGCGGGCTGGACGCGCGCTTTCGACTTCACACGCGACAGCATGACCGCGCACACGATCGCGAAGAGGAGCGGCACCGTGGCCGCCACGACGATGTCGCGTGTCGCCAGCGCCTGCCCGATGAGGACGCCGGCGATCCCCGGCCCGACGATCGAACCGAGCCGCCCCAGCGCGGCCGCCCAGCCCACGCCGGTGGTCCGAGGGCCGGGCGGATAGGTCGCCACCGCGAGGGCCAGCTGGCCGATCTGGGCCGACACCACGCCGACCCCCGCACCGGCGAGGCACAGGAGCAAGGCGGTGTCGCCGAGGGACGCCTTCGCCGCGATGATCATGAAAACCCCGCCGATGGCGGGCATCAGGATCATCGCGCGGGCGATCCCCAGCCGTCCGGCGAGCGGCAGCAACGCCAGGCCGCCGACGATGCCGCCGAGGGTGAGGAACGCGAGCCCGATCGGCGCCTTGGACGGAGTGAAGCCGTAGCCGGTGAGCAACGTGGGGATCCACGAGATCAGGACGTAGGAGGTGATGAAGACGAGGAAGGAGAAGGCCCAGATCAGGGTGGTGGGCAGGCGCAGACCCGGGTCGAAGAGCCTGCCGATCTTCGCGTCGCTCTTGTCGCCGACGGTCGCCGTGACCGCGGTCCCCTCGGCGGGCAGCAGCCAAGCCAGCACGGCCGCGAAGAGCAGCGGAACGATCCCCGCGACATAGAAGACGCCGTCGCTGCCCACGAGATTCAGCAGACGGCCGCCGAGAAGCCCGCCCAGTCCGGCGCCCGCCCCGAGACCGAGCGCCACCGCGATGGAGACCTGCTCCCGGCGGTTCTCGGCGCTGTGTTTCGTGGCGAGGCCGACGGCGGCGGGCACCACCACGCCGAGCCCGACCCCGGTGACCAGGCGGGTCGCCGAAAGCAGCGCGATCGACTCCAGGCGCAGGGTGGCCGCCGTGGCGATGGTGGCCACCCCGAAGAGCAGGACGGCACCGATCAGCAGCCGTCGTCCCGGTATCCGCGCGCCGAGGTACCCCGCCGACAGGTAGCCGAAGACCACACCGATGTTGGTCAGCACGACGGCGAGGGTGAACGCGGCGGGCGTGACCGCCCATTCGGCCGCCATCGTGGGGATCGCCAGCGAGAGCGCCGCGGTGTCGAAACCGTCCAGGAGGATCGCCAGGAAACAGAGGACGACGACCGTCCAGTGCACGGAGCCTGCCCGGCGCGGAAGGTGAACACGGGTGGCGCTCATGAAGTTCTCCTGTTCTGACCGCGGCGAGTGGCTTTCGCGACGCTCGGCATCCGGCTCACCCCTCGCTGGAACTCGTGCCCGGCCGGGACGAAGGCGTCCTTCACCGCATCGGATACGGCGAACGGAGCATTCACGGCACGTTTGGCTTTCCCCTCGGCGACCGCGCGCGGTGTCCACTGTGGTCATTGCGCGGCGACCTGTCGTCCAGCATAGGGAAATTCGGCCCGGGACTGGGGAATCGACGGCGGAGAAGGCAGTTCAGGAGAATGCGCCGTGTCCGGCGGGTAGGTTCTCCTTGTGGGGTCTGGACTGGAATCGGTACGCCGCGTGGTGATCGTCGCCTTCGACGGTGCGCAGATACTCGATGTCGCCTGTCCCAGCGGGGCGTTGGAGATCGCGAACTCGCACGGTGCCGTGCCGCCCTATGCCGTCGAGCTGGCCACGGTGCACGGGCGGACGACTCGGAGTTCGTCGGGGATCCTGCTCGCCGGTGTCCGGCGGCTGGCCGAAGTGCCGGGGCGGGTGGACACGATGCTCGTGGTCGGGGGCGCGGGAACGGAGGCGGCCGCCAAGGACGAGCGACTGCTGACCCAGGTGCGGCGGCTGGCCGAACGCAGCCGCCGGGTGGCGTCGGTGTGCACGGGGACGTTCGTCCTGGCGGCCGCCGGGTTGCTCGACGACCGGCGGGTCACCACGCACTGGGGGTACAGCGAGCTGCTCGCGGCGACTTTTCCCGCCGTGACAGTGGATCCCGCGCCGCTCTACATCCGTGACGGGAACGTCATCACCTCGGCCGGGGTCATCAGCGCGCTGGATCTCACGCTCGCGCTGATCGAGGACGACCACGGTCCGACGCTGGCCCGCGAAGTCGCCCGTGAACTGGTGACCTATCTGCACCGCCCGGCCGACCAGGCGCAGATCAGCACGTTCCTGGCCGCGCCGCCGCCGGGCAACCGGATCGTGCTGGATCTGGTGGGGTACATCGCCGCCCACCTCACCGAGGACCTGAGCCCACCGGCGCTGGCGGCGCGGGCCGGGGTCACCACCCGGCACCTCACCCGCTTGTTCACCGCCGAGCTGGGCAGCACCCCGGCGAGGACCGTGCGGACGGCGCGGACCGAAGCGGCGGCCCAGCTGGTGCGGTCCACCGCGCTGCCGCTCGCCGCGGTCGCCCGGCAATGCGGGTTCGCCTCGGCGGAAACCCTGCGCACGGCGTTCCGTCACCACTACGGGTTGTCCGGGGACAGGCTTCGCAGGATGCCGGACATGCCACGCCCGATCGTCGGTTGACCGGCCCAGAATTCGCGGCATGAACAAGGCGAAGACCACGCGCAGAACAGTGCTGGCGGGGGCCGCGGCGGCCGCGGCGTTCGGCCTCGGCACCGGGACGGCCCAGGCGGAAGGCAAGGGGCCGAAGATCGGCATCCTGCTCTACGACGGCTTCAGCCTGCTGGATCCGACCGGTCCCGCCGAGGTGTTGTCCCGGCTTCCCGGCGCCACGGTGACGATGATCGCCGAGCACCGCGGCCCGGTGCGCACCGACACCCGGGACGTCGCGGTGGTGGCGGAACGTTCGGTGGTCGAGGTGAGCCGCCTCGACGTGCTGCTGGTCCCGGGTGCGGGCAACCGCGGCACGGTCGCCGCCATGGAGAACCCGGTCCTGCTCGACTGGATCCGGCGCGTCCACCGGCACACGACCTGGACCACGTCGGTGTGCACGGGATCCTTGATCCTCGGCGCGGCGGGGCTGCTCCGCGACCGGGCCACCACGTACTGGGCGTCGGCGGACTACCTGGAGAAGACCTTCGGCGTGCGTTACGTGGCCGAGCGGTACGTCCAGGTCGGCAAGGTCGTCACCGCGGCTGGGGTGTCCGCCGGGATCGACCTCGCGTTTTATCTCGCGTCGCTGCTGGCCGGCGAGCGGATCGCCCGCGGCATCCAGCTCGCCGTCGAATACGACCCGCGGCCGCCGTTCGACTCGGGCGATGCCGCGAAGGCGAGCCCGGAACTCAAGGCGCTCGCCCTGGAGCTCCTCGCCGGGTCACAGGAGTAGCCCGCGGGGCGCTATCCCGTAACTCGCGTGATCAGAGGCGTAACTCGCGTGACTCCGGGTGATCCGGCTCCAAGCACGCGAGTTACGGCTTCAAGCACGCGAGTTACGGCTTCGTGCACGGCTGCGGGCTAGCTTGTAGCACTACCTAGATAGGACTGCTACATTGCTCGGCGTGGATCAGGACCGGCGAGGCCAGTGGTTGAAGGGCGTGCTGGCGCCGTGCGTGCTGGCGCTGGTCGCCGAGCGCGAGTCCTACGGCTACGAGCTGGCCCAGTCGCTCGACGCCGCCGGGCTGGGCCCCATCCAGGGCGGCACGCTGTATCCGGTGCTGCTGCGGTTGCAGCGGTTCGGTCTGGTCACCGCGAGCTGGCGGGACGGGTCGGCCGGGCCCGCGCGCAAGTACTACCGGATCACCGCGGAAGGCCGGGAGACACTGCGGCACGCCACCTCCGACTGGCAGGAGTTCTCCGCCGGGGTGGCCTCGATCTTGCGGGAGGGAAGATGAACCACGACGGATGGCTTTCCGCGCTGACGCACGAACTGCGCCGCCGGGGCGTCGGCGGGGACGCCGCGCGGCAGGTGGTCGCGGAGGCGGCCGTGCATCTGCGGGAAAGCGGGGGAGACCCGGTGCGCGTCTTCGGGCCGCCCGCCGCGTACGCCTCGGCCGTGGCCGAAAGCGTGGGACGTCCCCGGCGTCGTCCTGGCGAGGTGCTGTTGGAAGCCAGGGGGATCACGAAGAAATACGGCAGGCGGACGGTGCTGGACGGCGTCGACCTCGTGGTGCGCTCGGGTGAGATCGCCGCGGTGATCGGGGCGAACGGCTGCGGCAAGAGCACGTTCCTGAGCATCTGCGCCGGGATCACCGGCCCGGACAAGGGCGAGGTCCGCGTGCGCGGTGCACTCGGCTACTGCCCGCAGGACGGCGGCACGGCGGACTTCCTCGACGCGGGTGAGCACTTCGTCCTGATCGGCGCCGGGCGCGGGATGGCCCGCGAGGAGTCGGCGCGGATCGGTACCGCCCGTGCCGCGGCACTGGACTGGGCGCCCGGACGGGGCACGCAGGCCCGGCACCTCTCCGGTGGGACCAGGCAGAAACTGAACCTCGTGCTGGCCGGGCTCGGTGAACCGGACGTGCTCCTGCTCGACGAGCCCTACCAGGGTTTCGACAAGGGCACGTACCTCGACTTCTGGCACCAGGTCTGGCAATGGCGCGAGGCCGGCAAGGCGATCGTGGTGGTGACCCACCTGCTCAACCAGCTGGACCGCGTCGACACGGTGCTCGAACTCTCCCCGGCCAGGAAGGCTGTCGCGTGAAGAAGATCCTGACGGTCGCCGAGATGTCGCTGCGCGAACTGCTGCGGCGCCGGTCGGTCCTGCTGATCCTCCTGCTGCTGCCGCTGGTGTTCTACCTGAGCAGGCGCGGTGACCACCTCGGACAGTCGATCCGGTTCGTCTGCCTCGGCCTCGGCTGGGCGCTGAGCACCGCCGCGCTGTTCGCCGGCAGCGCGAGCCGGGCCATGGAGCCCCGGCTGCGGCTTTCGGGCTACCGCTCCCGCGACCTGTACCTCGGTCGCTTGTGTGCACTGTGGACGGTCGGATTCCTGTTGTCCGCGCCGTATTTCGTGCTGATCCTCGTCGACCAGCACGACGTCCGGTACGGCTCGGTCGCCGTGGTCATGGTGCTGACGGTCGCCGTGTCGGCGCCGTTCGGGCTCCTGCTCAGCGCGGTGCTGCCCAGGGAACTCGAAGGCACGCTCGTCCTGCTGGCTGTCGTCGGCCTCCAGATGATGGCCGATCCGTCGAGCCTGATCGCGCGGCTGCTGCCGTTCTGGTCCAGCCGTGAGATCGGCACCTACGCCATCGACCACACGGACATCGGCTACCTGACCCGGGGAGTCGCGCACGGCGTGGCGGCGTTCGTGCTCCTGCTCGGCGCGGTCGCCGTCGTGTCGGGCTTCCGCTTGCGGCGCCGTTCCCACCTCACCTTCGTCTAGACGGCTGATATGTTGCGGCCCATGTCTGAGCCCAACTCCACTGAGGACAGCCAGGGCACCGCTCCACCGGGCCGGACCGGCAAGCGCATCGCCGGCGGCATCTTCCTGATCCTCGCGTCGATCGCCTTGTTCTACACAGGGGTCGACGCGATCGCCGATCCGGACGGCGTGATCTCCCGTTCGTCGAATTCGTCGCGCAGCCCGGACACCGAGGCCGAGGCGAAGATCGGCGGCTTCATCCTTTTCATGTTCGGGATCACGGTGCTGGGCTTCGGCATCGGGATGATCGTTTCGAAGGGACCTCTCTTCGCGAAGAGAAAGGACTGATCCTCAGAGACCGACCTTGGACGGGTGCGCCGCCAGCGGCGTGACCGCGATGGCCATGTACGGGAACAACGGCAGACCGGACAGCAGGGTGTGCAGCTCGTCGTGGTCCGCGACGTCGAGGATCGAGAAGTTCGCGTACTCGCCCGCGATCCGCCAGAGATGCGGCCACTTGCCTTCGCGCTGAAGCTTTTGGCTGTACGCCTTTTCGCGGGTGATGAGGTCGGTCCGTTCCGCCGGATCGAGATCCGTCGGCAGGCGGACGTCCATGCGCACGTGATAGAGCATCGATCACTCCGAAGTGGATACCGGTCAGGGACGTTCGGGGTCGAGGACGAAGCCGTACTCGACGGTCTCGCCATCACCCGAGGGATGCGGGTCGAGCACCAGTTCCGGTTTGACCGCCGAAGCGATGTCGTCTTCGTTGTGCTCGTCGCCGGGGAAGTACAGCTGGGCGGTGAGCAGCTCGTGGCCCGGGGCCGAGACCTTGACGTGCAGATGCGCCGGACGCCACGCGTGCCAGCCCGCCGCGGCGATGAGCTTGCCGCAGGAGCCGTCGGTCGGGATCTGGTACGGCGCCGGGCGCACGGTGTGGATCTCGAAGCGGCCATCGGCGTCGGCGGTGAAGCTCGCGCGCAGGTTCCACTCCGGGATGCCCGGGGCGAACTGGGAGTAGAAGCCGTCCGCGTCGGCGTGCCACAGCTCGACCTTCGCGCCGCTCAGCGCCGTGCCGTCGGTGGAGGTGACCCGGCCGGTCCAGACGAGCGGTGTGCCGGGCTCGTCCTCCCGCATCGGGACCGGACCGCGGGCTCCCTGCTCGGGCGCGCCGGGCACGTAGTACGGCCCCTCGATGGTGCCCTTGTTGCCCTCGCGGTGCTCGGTGGCGACCTCCTCCACGACGTGCTCCACCCAGACGTCGAGGAACAGCGGCCACTCCCCGTCCTCGCCGACGCCGATCAGCCACGACTTGAGCGCGTTGTACTCGTCGTAGGTGACCTTGTGCTTCCGGATCGTGTCGTGCACGGCTTCCAGCACCTCGCGGGCCAGCAGGCTGACCCGCTCCTTGGGTGTTCCGGCGACGCCGGCGAACTTGTCGCTCTTGAACCGTTCGGTCGCGTTGGCGCCGGACGCGGCCGCGGTGGCCGACTCGTGGATGGCGGTCATGAATCCTCCTTGATTCGTGGTGGGCGTCAGTGGTCCTGGCGGTAGCGCCGGAGCTTCCCGGGATCGATTTCGGCGCCGAGACCGGCACCGGGGCGGACGGTGAGTTCGCCGTCGACGACCCGCAACGGCTCGGTGAGCAGGTCGTCGCTCATGTCGAGGAAGTTCGAGAGCTCGCCGGGACGGCGGGACGTCAGTTCGTAGGCCGAGCCGAATGCGACCGTGCACAGCGAGCCGAGCTGGCCGTCGATCTGGTTGCCCATCACGACTTCCAGGCCGAGTCCTTCGGCGAGGTGATGGGTGCGCTGCGAACGCGTGAAGCCGGTGCGGGCGGTCTTGATGCTGATCGCGGTGGCGGAGCCGCCGAGGATCTCGCGGGTGACGTCGGCCGGGGTCACCGCGGATTCGTCGGCGATGAACGGCACGTCGAGCTGCCGCACGAGCCAGCGCCTGCCGAGGACGTCGTCGGCGGGGCACAGTTCCTCGGCGAAGAGCAGGCCCAGGTCGGCCATCTCCCGCATCGCCCGCGCCGATTCGGCGGCGGTCCAGCCGCGGTTCCCGTCGACGTAGAGATCGACGGCGTCGCCGAAATGCTCCCGCAGCGCGCGCACGACGGCGGTGTCGAGCGACGCCGGGCGACGGCCGACCTTGACCTTGAAGGTGGTGATGCCGTGGGTGTCGCGCATCCGCTCGGCCTCGGCGACCATCGCCGACGGCTCGTCGAAACCGAGCATGTGGGACACGCGCATACGGTCGGTGTAGCCGCCGAGCAGTTCGGTGACCGACACGTCGAGACTGCGCCCGAGCGCGTCCCAGATGGCCATGTCGATCGCGGATTTCGCGGTCGGGTTGCCGACCGTGCGGGCGAGCCTGGTGTGCACCGTTTCGCGGTCGAGCAGGCTGAGGCCGGCCACCTGCGGGGCGAACAGGGAGTCGATCACCGCGATGATCCCCGCCTGCGTCTCGCCGTAGGTGAACGGCCGCGGGGGCGCCTCGGCCACGCCGACGACACCGTTGTCGGCGTGCACCCGTACGAGGACGTGCTCGGCGACGTGCACCTCGCCGGACGCGAACTTCAGCGGTTTCCGGTACGGGATGGCGAACGGGATCGCCTCGACTCGCGTGATCTTCATCAGGTGCCCTCTGTGGTGGGGAAGACGTCCTCGAGCGCGTCGAGGACGGTCGTGACGAGCGGGGACGGGGTCTCGCGGTGCCACGCCAGCGCCAGCTCCACGGTCGCCGCTCCGGTGAGGTCGCGGAACACGACACCGGCCAGGGGCAGCGCCCTCGCCGAGGCGGGCACCACGCCGACCCCCAGGCCGCCGGCGACCAGCGCCAGCAGGACCGCGGTCCCGGATGCCTCGTGCAGCTGATGGGGCGTGAGCCCCGCCTCCCGGCAGCTGCGGGCGACGGCGTCGTACACGACGGAGTTGCGCCGGTCGTAGGTCACGAGCGGTTCGGTCCGCAGATCCGTCATCGCGACGGCGGGTTCGGCGGCCAGCCGGTGGTCGGCGGGGACGGCGAGGACCAGCGGCTCGCTCTCGATCACCCGGAATCCGATGTCGTCCCCGGTGACCGGCGGGCGGAGCACCCCGATGCCCAGCGTCCCCGCGCGCAGGCGCTCGCACTGCTCGGCGGTCAGGAGATCGGCGCGGATCTCCAGCTCCACGTCCGGCACCCGCTGGGCGAGCGCCCTGGCCAGCAGCGGCAGATGGGAGAAGGCCGCGGTGCCGGTGAAGCCGACCCGGAGCAGGCCTCGTTTCCCCTCGCCGATCCGGCGGACCCCGCGGACTCCCACGTCCAGCCCCGCCAGCACTCGCCGGGCTTCGGCCAGGAAGAACTCACCCGCCGGTGTCACGCGGACCTGGCGGGTCGTCCTGGCCAGCAGGACGACGCCGAGTTCCTCCTCCAGCTGGCGGATGGTGTGCGAGAGCGCCGGCTGCGCGACGTGGAGCCGCTCGGCCGCCCGGCCGAAGTGACAGGTCTCGGCGACGGTGACGAAGTAGCGCAGGTGACGAAGTTCCATGAGACGCCTCCCTCCGTTGCCTCTGCCGCCGATCCGTCCACGGTACGAAGCGGAATCATCGAAGACAAAGACTTGGTTCCGGTCTATTGATAAACCGTATTTATCAATCGCACCCTAGCGCGGGCAGGCGAGCTTGCCGTGCTGCCGGGGACGCGTCGCGAAAGCCACTTTCGCGGCACCGCGGCGCCTGATGCGGCCAAGGATGTCGCAGGTACCTACGTGGCTTCCGGCCGCGGGCTGGTCGCAACCCGGTCCGTGAAGGCCTCCTCGAGGGACTCTGGGTCCCTCAAGGAGGCCTTCACGGACTCGATGATCCCCACACGCTGCCCGCAAGTTTCACCCTTTGTCGAGTACGTGAAGGACCCCTTCTCGTACCTAGGCGCAAGGAAGGGGTCCTTCATGTACCGCAGCGAGGAGCGAGCGGCTCAGACTCCAGGAGGGCGGAAGCGATTGATTCGTCAGCCCGGATGAACTTTCCCGTCGCTCTCGTCGTTCCGCACGAATCGGTGGCGCCGGTCCCCGGCATAGCATCCCGGGAACTGCGGCCGACGCTTCCCGGACACGAGGTGGAACATGGCGAAACTTTCCGAAATCGACGCCTGGTTGGACGAGAACCTTTCCGCCCTGCTGGCCGAACACCGGGTTCCCGGTGCGGCCGTCGCGGTCCTCGCCGGCGGCGAGGTGATCGAGCACGCGGCGGGCGTGCTGAACAAGGACACCGGTGTCGAGTCCACAGTGGATTCGGTGTTCCAGATCGGCTCGATCACCAAGGTGTGGACGACGACGCTGGCGATGCAGCTCGTCGACGAGGGCCTCCTCGATCTCGACAAGCCGGTGCGGAGCTACCTGCCGGAGTTCGTCCTCGCCGACGACGACGCGGCCTCGCGGATCACCGTCCGGCAGCTGACCTGCCACACGTCCGGTTTCGAAGGCGACATCTTCACCGACACCGGTGTGGGCGACGACTGCGTGGAAAAGCTGGTCGCGACGCTGTCGGACGTGCCCCAGCTGTTCCCGCCGGGGGAGATGTTCTCCTACAACAACGCCGCATACTGCGTGCTCGGCCGCGTCGTCGAGGTGCTGCGGGGCAAGTCCTACGACGACTGCCTGCGTGACCATCTGTTCGCCCCGCTGGGCCTGACGCACGCGGCCGCCGGGCCGTACGACGCGATCCGGTACCGCGCCGCGATCGGGCACCTCGCGCCGGAGCCGGACGGCGACCCGCGCCCGGCCGGGATCTGGGCACTGACCCGGTCGAACGCCCCCGCCGGATCGATGCTCTCGATGCGCCCGCGCGATCTGCTCACCTTCGCGCGGATGCACCTGTCCGAGGGCAGGGCGGACGACGGCACCCAGGTGCTCCGGCCGGAAACCGTGCGATCGATGTGGGAACGCCAGGTCGAGCTGCCCGACCTCGGCCTGCTGGGCGGGGCGTGGGGTCTGGGCTGGATGCTCTTCGACTGGCCGGGCGGCCCGGTGATCGGTCACGACGGCGGCACCATCGGCCAGTCGGCGTTCCTGCGGGTGGTCCCGGGCCGCAACGTCGCGGTCGCCCTCCTGACCAACGGAGGCCAGACGCTCCACCTGTACGCGGACATCTTCCGCAAGGTGCTGGGCGACCTCGCCGACGTCGAGTTTCCCGCCCTGCCGGAGCCGAACGCCGCGGCGGCCCCGGCCGACCCGTCCCGGTACGTCGGTGAGTACTCGTCGCGGGTGGCCGACACCGTCGTCACCCAGGACGACGACGGCAAGCTGTGGATCGAGCGGGTGCCGAAGGGGGTCATGGCCGACACAGGCGGCGAAGCCGAGAAGACGGAGTTGCTGGCGTACAAGGGTGACACGCTCGTCGCGGCCTACCAGGCGCAGCCCGGTCTGCACATGCCGCACGCGTTCGTCGGCGACGACGGGAACGGCCGGGCGCTGTACCTCCACACCGGGCGCGCCGACCGGCGGGTGAGCCGGTGACCCGGATCGCCGACGAGATCGAGGCGGTCTTCGCGGCCGCCGGGGCACGCGGATTCGTGCACGCGCGGGAGGTCGGCGTCTCCGACGGCCCCGAAGTCGCGGTGGGCGCGGACGATCCGGTCGTGCTCGCGTCGGTGTTCAAGATCCCGGTCGCCCTCGCCTACGCCGGGGAAGTGGTGGCCGGACGGCTGGACGAGACCGAGCGGACCCGGGTCACCGCCCGGTACCGGATCGGCGGGATCGGTACCGCGGGCTGTGCGGACGACGTCGAGATGAGCTGGCGCGACCTGGCGCATTTCATGCTGACGATGAGCGACAACGCCGCGACCGACGTCGTCTACCACCGCGTCGGGCAGGAGGCCGTCGACCGGGTGCTCGCCGATCTCGGGCTCGCGAGGACGCGGTTGATCGGCTGCTGTGAGGACCTCTTCGCCTCGGTGATCGCCGATCTCGGCGCGAAACCGGACGACGACCTGGAAGCCGTCTTCGCCGCCGCCACGCCGGAACAGCTGTGGAAGCTCTCGGTGCTCGATCCGGAGCGCACGACGTCGTCGACGCCGCGGGAGATCACCGCGCTGCTGGACGCGATCTGGACCGACCGCGCGGGCGACCCGGCCGCCTGCGAACGCGTGCGGAAGACCATGGCGCAGCAGATCTGGCCGCACCGGATGTCGTCCGGTTTCCCCGCGGGGGTGGCGATCGCGGCCAAGACCGGGACGCTTCCCGCCGTTCGCAACGAAGCGGGTGTCGTGTCCGATGTGGACGGTCGCCGGTACGCCGTCGCGGTGTTCACCCGCGCCGAATCCCTCGCCGACCGTTTGCCCGCGGTCGACGCCTCGATCGGCACGGCGGCGCGCCTTGCCGTGGACCACCTTCGCGCACTTTCCGTCGAATCGTAGGAGAACCGCATGAAGACAGCTCGGCTCACCGCCGCCATGGCGGGCGTGGTGGCCTTGACCGTGAGCGCGTGCGGGGGGACGTCGCAATCCGGACAGGACCGGACCGCGAATCAGAAACTGACCGACGGCAAGACCTTCACGATGGGCCTGGCGACCGATCCGGGGACGCTCGACCCGGCCGTCACCGTGCTGTCGATCGCCAGGCAGATCGGGCGGTTCCTCTACGACGGCCTGATCCACCTCGACTCGGCGGGCAAACCGGTCGCGGGGCTGGCGGAGAAGTGGGACGCCACGACGACCACGGCGAACTTCACCCTGCGCGACGGGGTGAAATGTGCGGACGGGTCGCCGCTGACCGTGCGGGACGTGGCCGCGAACATCAACCACGTCGGTGATCCGGCGACCAAGTCCCCGCTGACCGGCGTCAGTGTCAAGGTGGGTACGAAAGCGGTCGCCGACGACGCCGCCAGGACCGTCACGGTCACCAGCGGAGCACCGGATTCGTTCCTGCTGCGCAACGTGGCGGGGGTGCCGATCGTCTGCGCCAAGGGACTGGCGGACCGGGCGTCCGTCGCGAAGGGCGAGCACGGCACCGGCATGTTCACCATGACCGAGATCGTGCCGAACGACCACTACACCCTCACCCGGCGCAAGGACTACACCTGGGGCCCCGGGGACTGGAAGAGCGAACAGCCGGGACTGCCCGAAAAAGTGGTCTTCCGGGTCGTGCCGAACATGACGACGACGGCGAACCTGCTGCTGTCCGGGGAACTCAGCGCGGCGCAGGTGACCGGACAGGACCAGCAGCGGCTGCGGTCGCAGAAGTTGTTCCACGCCGACATCGTCGTGCCGATGGGCGAGATCTTCTTCAACCAGGCGCCCGGCAGGCCCGGTCAGGACGAGGCGGTGCGCCGGGCGCTGACCCAGGCGCTCGATCTCGGCCAGATCGGCAAGGTGCTCACCACCGGCACCGGGCAGCCCGCCAAGGGACTCGTCACCGGAGAACCCCTGGCGTGCCCGGGCGATTCGGTCAACGGCAAGCTGCCCGCCTTCGACGTCGCCGCCGCGAAGGCCGGGCTCGACGCCGCGGGGTGGACGCCCGGCGCGGACGGAGTGCGGGCCAAGAACGGGAAACGGCTCGCGCTCACCGTCGTCTACGGCACCCAGGTCGGGCCGACGATGGTCTCGGCCGCGGAGCTGATCCTGCAGTCGTGGAAGAACATCGGGGTGGACGCCACGATCAAGGCCGTCGACGGTCCCGGTACCAGCCAGGTGCTGTTCGGCACCGGTGAGTGGGAGGTGTCGCTGGCGCCGCTGAGCTTGGTCCTGCCCAGCCAGGCCGTCCCGTTCGTCTCCGGCGCGAAACCGCTGGAGGGCACGAATTTCGGGCATATCGACAACCCCCGGTACACCGAGCTCACGGGCAAGGCGTCGGCGCAGGCGGGCGAATCCGGTTGCGGTGACTGGCTGGCCGCCGAATCCGCGCTGTTCGAACGGCTCGACGTGGTGCCGTTCGTGAACTCGACCGTCCCGACCTTCGCGAACGGTGCGCGGTTCGAGATGAACCAGGGTCAGATCCTGCCGTCGTCGATCCGGATGTACTCCTGATGACGAGCGCCGTCGCGACGGCGGGTCCGGGAAGCAGTCCTTGGCTGTCGTTCGGGATCCGCCGGCTCGGCCGGTTCGCGGTCTCGCTGTGGGTGCTGGTCACCACGGCGTTCCTGATGATCCAGCTGATCCCCGGCGACCCCGTCCGCGCGGCGCTCGGGCTGACCGCGCCCGCCGAGCTGGTGAACGCCCGGCGGGCCGCGCTCGGCCTCGACGACCCGCTGTGGAAGCAGTATGCCGACTATCTCGCCGGTCTCTTCTCCGGCGACTGGGGAACGTCGATGACCACCGGGGTGCCGGTCGCGGACGTCATCGGCGACCGGCTCCCCGCGACCCTGGAGCTGGCGTTGCCCGCCTTCGCGGTGGTCATCGCGATCGCGATCCCGCTCGGCCTGCTGTTCGCCGTGCTGACCAGGGGCGGCCGCCGTCGCGGCGGGGAGCTGGCGTTCACCTCGACGACGGTCCTCCTGGCCGCGATCCCGGAGTTCCTGGTCGCGGTGGCCCTGGTGGCGTTCTTCGCGGTCCGCCTCGGCTGGTTCCCGGTGGCGGGCAGCGAAGCGCCGGGCGCGCTCGTGCTCCCGGTGATCGCGCTGGCGCTCGGTCCGGCGTCGGTCCTCTCCCGCATCGTCCGCGTGGAGACGCTTTCCGTACTGGGCAACGATTTCATCCGCACGGCACGGGCGAAACGCCTGCCCGCGAGGCTGGTCTACCTTCGGCACGCGCTGCCGAACGCGCTGACCGCGACCCTGACCATGGGCGGGCTGATGCTGACCGGGATGGTCGCCGGGACGGTGCTGGTGGAGAACGTGTTCGCCTGGCCGGGGCTCGGGTCCACCATCACGCAGTCGATCCTGCAGAAGGACTATCCGCAGGTCCAGGGAATCGTGCTCGTCTACGGCATCGGTGTCCTGCTGGTGAACCTGACGGTGGACGTGCTGCTGGCCGTCCTCGATCCGCGTTCGACGATCCGGGAGAACTGAGATGGCGAATCCGCGCGGGGCGAAATGGCTCGGGGCGCTGCGCACCCCGCTGGGCGCGTCCTCGGCCGCCCTCCTGGCATTGGTGATCGTGCTCGCGGTGCTGGCGCCGATCCTGTGGCAGGACAAGGCTTTCGAGATCGACACGAACGCGATCGCCCAAGGACCGTCGGCCGCGCACTGGCTCGGCACCGACGACCTCGGCCGCGACATCCTCTACCGCGTGCTGGTGGCGACCAGGCTGTCGATCGTGCTGGCGCTGCTCGCCACCGCGCTCGGGGTGGTGACCGGGCTCGTGCTCGGCACGCTGCCCTCCGTGCTGCCTCGTCCGCTCGCCCGGCTGGTGATCGCGGCGGTCAACATCGCGGTCGCCTTCCCAGGATTGCTGCTGGTGTTGTTCTTCTCCGTCATCTTCGGCGTCGGAACGCAGGGCGCGGTGCTGGCGGTCGGGTTCGCGCTGGCCCCGGCGTTCGCGCGGCTGGCACAGACGATGGCCGCTTCGGTGGCCGGACGGGATTTCGTCGCGGCGGCCAGGATCTCCGGCGTCGGCCGGATCCGGCTGTTGTTCCGGCACATCCTGCCCAACATCGGCGAACCGCTGGTGGTCAACGCGACCATCGGCGCCGGCGGGGCACTGCTCGCCTTCGCCGGGTTGTCCTTCCTCGGCATCGGCGTGCAGGCCCCGGAATACGACTGGGGGCGGATTCTCGGCGAAGGACTCAACGGCATCTACGTCAACCCGGCGGCCGCGCTGGCGCCCGGTGTCGCGGTAGTCCTCGCGGGGCTCGCCTTCAACCTGGTGGGGGAGACCGTCGCCGGGGTGATCGGTGTGCGCACGGGGCTGCGGAAACTCGCGCCGCGGCCGGTCGCTCCGGCCAGGGACGACGCCGCGGAGACCCCGGACGACGCCGTCCTGGTCGTGGAGAACCTCCAGGTCGCGTTCCCGAACCCGGCGGGCTGGACCGTTCCGGTGCGCGGAGTGGGTTTCACCGTCCGTGCCGGTGAGGCGATCGGTGTCGTCGGCGAGTCGGGCTCGGGCAAGAGCCTGACCGGGCTGGCGGTGTCGCGGCTGGTCGAAGCGCCGGCCGTGGTCACCGCGGACAAGCTCGAATTCGCCGGGAAACCGTTGCTGACGACCCCGGAACGGGAGTCGCGCGGTCTGCTCGGCACTTCGCTGGCGATGGTGTTCCAGGACCCGATGACCTCGTTCAACCCCACCAGGCGGATCGGCCGCCAACTGGCCGAAGTCGCCGAGCAACATCAGGGACTCCCGCGGGCCAATGCCTTCGCGCGGGCCGTGGACCGGTTTCGCGCGGTGCGGATCCCCGCCGCCGAACGGCGGGCACGGCAGTATCCACACGAGTTCTCCGGCGGGATGCGGCAGCGTGCGATGATCGGCATGGGCCTGATGGGCGACCCGAAGCTCATCATCGCCGACGAGCCGACCACCGCGCTGGACGTCACCGTGCAGCGGCAGCTGCTGCGCCTGCTGGCGCGGACCAGGGCCGAACGGGACACCGCGATCATCCTGATCAGTCACGACATCGCGGTCGTTTCTCAGACGTGCGAACGGATGCTGGTCATGTACGCGGGCCGGGTGGTGGAGGATCTGCCGACCGCCGGGACACCGCGGCATCCGTACACGCGGGCCTTGCTGGCCGCGACACTCGATCTGGAGACCGATCGCGACGCGCCGCTCGCGGTGATCCCCGGCCGTCCGCCGGAACCCGATCGGGTGCCCACCGGCTGCGCTTTCGCCGACCGGTGCCCGGCGGTGACCGATCGGTGCCGTCTCGAAGACCCCGCGCTGGAGCGCGTGGAACCCGGGCATCGCGTCGCTTGCTGGTATCCGGCGCCGCTTTCCCCGCCTGTCAAGGAAACCGTGACCGCCGGAGGTGCGGAGTGAGCGATCTCGTCTTCGACGCGGTGAGCGTGCGCTACGGCGGCAGGCGCGGGCTCACCGCCGTCGACGGAGCGGAGCTGACCGTCCCTTCCGGACAGGTCGTCGGGCTGGTCGGTGAATCAGGATCGGGGAAGTCGACGCTGGCCCGCGCCGCCGTCGGGCTCTCGCCGATCAGCTCCGGACGGGTCCTGCTGGGTGGCGTGGACGTCCGCGAGCTGCCCCGCCGTCCGCCGCTGCAGATGGTGTTCCAGGACCCGTATTCCTCTTTGGACCCCCGGATGAGCATCGGCGAATCGATCACCGAGGCGATCCCGCGCGGCGTCCTCCCCGGACGCGCGGCACGCCGCGACGAGGTCGCCCGCCTGCTGGAACTGGTCAATCTCGATCCCGAACGCGCCGGCCACCTGCCTGGGCGGCTCTCCGGTGGCCAACGGCAACGGGTGGCGCTCGCCCGCGCGCTGGCCGGACGGCCCGAAGTGCTGATCGCGGACGAGATCACCTCCGCGCTCGACGTCTCGGTGCAGGGCGCGGTGCTCAACCTCGTCCGCTCCGTGCAACGGCGGCTCGGCCTGTCGATGCTGTTCATCTCGCACAACCTCGCGGTGATCCGCTACCTCAGCGACATCGTCGCCGTGATGTACCTCGGCCGGATCGTCGAGATCGGCCCGGCCGAACAGGTCCTCACCGATCCACGGCATCCGTACACGCGTGACCTGCTCGCCGCGGCGCCGTCGGCGACCACCCCGCTGCTCGGCACCGGGCCGGACGACGTGCTCGCCGACGCCGAACCCGCCGACCCGCACCATCCGCCCAGTGGGTGCCGCTACCACCCACGCTGCCCGATCGGCCCGCTCGTGCGCGCCGATCGCGAACTCTGCCTTCAGGTGGATCCCGTATCCGACGCGGCGCCCCGGCGGCACTCGGCGGCCTGCCACTTCAGCGAAAACGAGCTCACGACCTCCAGAGGAGCAAGCGCATCATGACCCGACGTCTCGGTCTCGACGACCTGTACGACATCGCCGTCCCCAGCCAGCCCTCGCTGTCCCCGGACGGTGAGCGGATCGTCTACGTCCTGCGCACCGCGGACCGTGACGAAGACCGGAACGTGCACACGCTCTGGGAGGTCGGCGCGACCACCGGCGAAGCCCGGCGGCTCACCCGCGGAACCGCCGACATGGCCCCGAAATGGGCGCCGGACGGCACGCGGGTCGCGTTCCTCCGCGCCCAGGACGGGCCGCCGCAGGTGTGGTTCCTGCCGTCGTCGGGCGGGGAGGCCGAGCAGGTCACCGAACTCCCGCTCGGGGCGGGCGCGCCGGTCTGGAGCCCGGACGGCGGCAAGATCGCCTTCTCGGCCGCGGTCGACCTGGCAGGCGGGGAAGCCGCGCCGAACGCGCCGGTGGTGGCCGACCGGCTGGACTTCAAGGCCGACGGCGCCGGGCTGATCAAGACCGTCCGCAAGCATCTGCACGTCCTCGACGTCGCCACGCGCGAAGTCCGGCAGGTCACCTTCGGCGATTGGCACGCCAGTGACCCGGCCTGGTCGCCCGACGGGACGCACCTCGCCTTCTCGTCCGGTCAGGACGGCGACGCCGACCTGACCTTCCGTTCCGGTGCCTACGTCCTCGACGTGACCGCGAAGACCGCCGAGCCGCGGCTGGTCGGCTCGGGCGAAGGCATGGCGGGCACGGTCGGCTGGACCGCCGATGGCGCCGCGTTGCTGGTGGTCGGCCGGGCCGACACCGAGGTCGGTCATCTCGGGTTGTGGCGTGTCCTGCTCGACGGCGGGGACCCGGTCGAGCTGACCGCGTCCCTGGACCGCAACGTGATGGCCGGTGGCCCCGGCTACCCGGGGGCCCTTCCGCAGCCGACGGAGGACGGCGCCGTGTTGTTCGGCGTCCGGGATCGCGGCTGCACTCATCTGTACGAAGTGGACGGTGGGAGCCCGCGCGCGGTACTGGCGGGCGCGGATCGCGTGGTGTCCGGAATGGACATCGCGGCCGGGCGGGTCGTGGTCGTCCTGGCCACCGGCGATTCGTTCGGCGAGGTCACCGTCGTCGACCGGGCCACCGGCGCCGTCGACGTGCGCACCAAGCACGGCGCCTCCGTGGCCGAGGTCGAGCTCTTCCGCCATGAGGAACGAGAATTCACCATCGGCGACGGCACCGTCGTCCACGGCTGGCTGCTGCGGGACCCGGCGCGATCCGGTGCCGCGCCGCTGCTGCTCGACATCCACGGCGGACCGCACAACGCCTGGAACGGCGCGGCCGACTCGATCCATCTCTATCACCAGGCGCTCGTCGCGCGGGGCTGGGCGGTGCTGCTGATCAACCCGCGGGGCAGCGACGGCTACGGCGAGGACTTCTACATCGCCGCCGTCGGCGGATGGGGCGTCGCGGACGCGGCGGACTTCCTGGAGCCGTTGGATCACCTTGTCGCCGAAGGGATCGCCGACGCGGACCGGCTCGCGGTGGCGGGCTACAGCTACGGCGGTTTCATGACCTGCTACCTCACCAGCCGCGACAGCCGGTTCGCCGCCGCTGTCGCCGGTGGCGTGGTCAGCGACCTGACCAGCATGGGCGGCACGTCCGACGCCGGGCACTACCTCGCCGTCGGCGAACTCGGCGGTCCGGCGTGGGACAGGGCCAACGAGCGGTTCTCGCCGTTCGCCCAGGTCGAGCGGGTGCAAACGCCCACGCTCGTCATCCAGGGCGCGAAGGACGACCGGTGCCCGGTCGGGCAGGCCGAACAGTGGTTCGGCGCCCTGCGCGCACGGGGCGTCCCGTCCCGGCTGGTGCTGTACCCGGACGCCTCGCATCTGTTCATCCTCGACGGTCCGCCGTCGCACCGGCTCGACTTCAACCGGCGCGTTCTCGAGTGGGTCGAGCAGTACACGGCGCCTGCCGACGGACCGTCACGGGTGCCGATCGAGGCCGCGCACTGGCGGCGACGGCTGGCCGAACTGGCCCGCAAGCACCGCGTTCCCGGCGCGGCTCTCGGCATCGCCCGGGTCGGGGAAGACGCCGAGGTACTCGCTTCCTACGGCGTGCTGAACACGAAGACCGGGGTCGAGGTCACCGAGGACTCGGTGTTCCAGATCGGTTCGATCTCCAAGGTGTGGACCGCGACCGTCGTGATGCGGCTGGTCGACGAAGGGCTCCTCGAACTGGACGCGCCGATCGCGGACGTCCTGCCGGAACTGCGGCTGGCCGATCCGGGCGTGGCCGGGAAGGTCACCATGCGGCACCTGCTGACGCACACCAGCGGTATCGACGGCGACGTCTTCACCGACACCGGCCGCGGCGACGACTGTCTCGAACGCTACGTCGAAGTCCTCGACCAGGCCGCGCAGAACCATCCTCTCGGCGAGACGTTCTCCTACTGCAACTCGGGTTTCGTGGTCATGGGCCGGGTGATCGAGAAGCTCACCGGGCAGACGTGGGACGCGGCGATGCGGGAGAAACTGTTCGCCCCGCTCGGTCTCACCCACACCGTGACCCTGCCCGAGGAGGCCTTGCTCTTCCGGGCGGCCGTCGGTCATGTCGCCAATGGAGACGAGGACCCGGCGCCCGCACCGGTCTGGGGACTGCCCCGGAGCATGGGGCCCGCCGGGCTGATCACCGCCACGGCGAAGGACGTGCTCGGCTTCGCACGGCTGCACCTCACCGGCGGGCTGACCCCGGCGGGGGAACGGATCCTGACGACAGACTCCGCCACCGCGATGGCCGCGAAGCAGACCGAGATCCCCGACAAGCACTCGCTCGGCGACTCCTGGGGGCTCGGCTGGATCCGCGACAACTGGGGCGGGCAGCGCGTCATCGGCCACGACGGCAACACGATCGGCCAGTCGGCGTTCCTCCGGCTCCTGCCCGATCAGGGGCTCGCGATCACCCTGCTCACCAACGGTGGCAACACCCGGGACCTTTATGTGGAGCTGTACCGGGAGATCGTCGCCGAACTCGCCGACGTGGCGATGCCCCGGCCGCTCGAACCGCCGTCGACCCCGGTCACCGTCGACGGATCGCGGCACGTGGGCATCTACGAACGGGCGGGTGCGCGGATGGACGTACTGGCCGACGGGGAAGGATTGCGGTTGCGGCAGACCGCCACCGGGCCGCTAGCCGAACTCCTGGCGGAGAAGACGCAGGAGTTCGATCTGGTCCCGGTGACCGATTCGCTGTTCGTCTGCCGTGAGCCAGGGACGCGGACGTGGATGCCGGTCACCTTCTACACGCTGCCGACCGGTGAGCAGTACATGCACTACGGCGTGCGCGCGACGCCGAAGACGGCCTAGCTTCAGCTGTCCGTGAAGGCCTCCTTGAGGGACCCAGGGTCCCTCAAGGAGGCCTTCACGGAACTCCGACAGCACTCCGCGGCCGACTGTCCACTGGGGACAGTTCTTTGGCGACAGTGCCCGATTTGGGCGTTTTGCGGAGGGGTCGTGAGTGTTCAGGAGGGTTAGAACCCTCTTTCTCACTCACGACCTTCACCCGTTGAGTAAGCCGAACCGCAGTTCTGCCCTCCAGCGACTGTGCCGGGAACCTGACCGGTCAGCCTTGTGGACTTCCCGCCGGACTCCGCGGCCATGATTCACCGGCCTTCTCTCGGGTACCCGAAGATCGAAAGCGGAACCGACGAGACAGGAGATACCGTGCACACTTCAACGCTTCGCCAGGTCACCGTGCGCGAAGGGCCGTTCGCGTCGGTCTACTTCGACAACTCGCACGACACCGAGGACGCCGCCGCCCGACTGGACCTGCGCTGGCGTTCGATCCGCGAACTGCTGGCCGGCGAGGGTGCCGAAGAGCGGACGCTCACCGCGCTCGACGCGGCGGTGGCCGCCGCGCCGCCCTCGGCGGGCAGGGCCGGGCGTGCCCTGGTCGCGGCGGGAGGTGAGGTCGTGCTCGACGAGGAGCTCGTGGAGCCGCCGCTGCGTGAGGTCGCCCGGGTCGCGCCGCAGCCGTATCTGCTTCCGCTTCTGCGGCTCGCACCGGCTGTCGTGCCGCATGTGGTGGTGGTCGTCGACAAGACGGGCGCCGATCTCTACGCGGTCGGCCAGGACGGTGCGGAAGAGCGGACCGTCGAGGGCGAGGACCACCCCGTGCACAAGGTGCGCGGCGGCGGCTCGGCCTACTGGAACATCCAGCATCGCGTGGAGGCCGTCGCCGAACGCAACGCCGCGGAGGTCGCGCGGGAGGCGGTCAGGCTCGCCGGCTCCATCGGCGCCGAGGTGCTCGTGCTCGCGGGCGAGGTGCAGGCGCGGGCGCTGGTGCGGGCCGAACTCCCGCCGCGAGGAACGGAGAAGGTGGTCGAACTCGAAGAAGGCGGCCGGGCGGCTGGGAGCGCGCCGGAGGCGCTCGAAGCCGAGGTCCGGCGCGTGCTGGCAGAGCACGCGGAACGCCGTCGCCAGGACGTCATCGACCGCTTCCGCGCCGAACAGGGTCGCGACGGTGGCCTGGCGGTGGACGGGCTCGAGCGAACTACGGCGGCCCTGCGGTCGGCCGCCGTCGAGACGCTGGTGATCGACGGTGAGTCACTGGCCGATCGGCTCGTCTGGGTCGCGAGCGACCCGACACAGGTCGCGACCACGAAGGAGGACCTCGACGTTTCGGGGACCGCCGCTGAAGCTCTCACCCGGTGTCGCGCGGACGAAGCGCTTCCGGCCGCCGTGCTGGCCGAAGGCGCGGAACTCGTCCCCGTCAGCGGTGAGGGCCTGGCCGAGGGCGTCGGCGCCGTCCTGAGGTTCCCGATCTGATTCAGCGCGCGGCGGTGCCGTCGCCCCCTGACGAGCCCATATGGTGCGCTGCTCAGGACGTGGCGACGGCGTCGCGCGCCTTCTCGCCGCCGGCGACCGCGCTTTCCCGTGCGCAGTGGGCGCAGCAGAAGAACCGGTCCTCCACCTGGATCCCGTGCCCGACCACGCGGCATCCGCAGTGGTCGCAGATCGGCGCGAGCTGGTGGATCGCGCATTCGAAGGAGTCGAAGGTGTGCCTCGCACCGTCGACGGTGTGGATCTCGAACGTCTTCTCGTACTCGTTTCCGCAGACTTCACAGGCGGTCATCGGGCATCCTCCTCGGATTCGGGTCAGCCGTATCGGTGGGCTACCCGGCCCGGTGCCCTGGCAATCCCGGCCGCATACATGAAACGGGGTGAAAAGGGGTAATCAACGGGTGGTGATTCGCATGGAGCGACCAGGCCCGATCCGCTGGGTGCAGTACGTCTATGGGCGGCGGTTGCCCGAGCGATACCGGGAGTGGGTGCTGCACGACGCGACGTCGCGCACGTGGCTGCTGCGCTTCGCTCTCCGTATCTGTTTCGAGGCGCTGCCGTGGCTCGTGGCCGCGTTCGTGCTCCTGGTGACGCTGACGCCCTTGCCGGTGGCGCCGGTGCTGGGCGCGCTCATGCTGAGCCTGTTCCTCGCTCTGTTCTTCACGATGACCAGCGCCGACGAACTGGCCGAGGTCCGGCTCGGCAAACACGGTTTCCCTCGCGGCACCGGCAAAGCGGTGCGGTCCGCCCGGGGAGGCGCGGGCAGCTGGCCCTGAGGGCCCTAGCCCTGAGCCGGGTCACCCGGGACGACCAGGCCCGATTCGTAGGCGAGCACGACGAGCTGCGCGCGGTCGCGGGCGTGGAGTTTGGTCATGGCGCGGTTGACGTGGGTCTTCGCGGTCAGCGGGCTGATCACCATGCGGTCGGCGATCTCGTCGTTGGACAGGCCCCGGGCGACCAGGGCGACGGCTTCGCGTTCGCGGTTGGTCAGTTCCTTCAGTCCGCCGCTCGTGCCGGTGCCGGGCGGCAGGGTGACGTACCGGTCGATCAGCTTGCGGGTGATCGACGGCGCGAGCAGGGCGTCACCCCGCGCGGCGACGCGGACGGCGTGCAGGAAGTCTTCGGGTTCGATGTCCTTGACCAGGAATCCCGCCGCGCCCGCGCGCAGCGCGTCGAAGACGTACTCGTCCAAGCCGTAGTTGGTCAGGATGACGACGTGCACGCCGGCCAGGGCCGGATCGGCGGCGATGCGCCGGGTCGCCTCGATACCGTCGACCACGGGCATCTGGATGTCGATCAGCGCGATGTCGGGCAGATGCTTTCTGGCGAGCGCCACGCCGTCGCTCCCGTCGGAGGCTTCGGCGACGACCTCGATGTCGTCCTCGACGTCGAGCAGCGCGCGGAAGCCGCTGCGGAGAAGCGGCTGATCGTCGACGAGCAGGACACGGATCATGACGTTCGCTCCACGGGCAGTTCGGCCTGGACGGAGAATCCGCCCGGGTTTCGGGGTCCGGCGTGGAGACTGCCGCCCAGGGCGGTGACCCGTTCACGCATCCCCAGCAGGCCGACGCCGGGAACCGGTTCGGTGTCCGGCGTGGCCCCGCCGTCGTCGTCGACCCGGATGGTGAGCGCACCGGGGCGGTGGTCGATCCGGACGGACGCGGTCGTGGCCGCGGCGTGCCGGGCGATGTTGGTCAGCGATTCCTGGACGATCCGGTACGCGGTGCGGTCCACCGCCACGGGCAGGTCCTGCCGCCGCCCTTCGACGACGAGCGTCGCGTCCAGGCCGGTCGCCTTCGCGCGTTCCACCAGATCGGGTATCCGGTCGAGCCCGTGCGGCGGGTTCGTTCCGTCGTCACGCAAGGCCTCCAGGGTCGCCCGCAGTTCCCGGGTCGCCTCACGACCGGCTTCGCGGATCGCCAGCAAGGATTCCGGCACCGGTTCACCCCGTTTGGTCGCCAGGTGGACGGCGACTTCCGCCTGCACCTTGATGACGGAGATCTGGTGGGTGAGCGAATCGTGGAGCTCCCGCGCGATGTGCAGGCGCTCCTCGTCGGCCCGCCGCCGCGCGGTCTCCTCGCGGGTGCGCTCGGCCTCGTCGGCCCGGCGTTCGGCCTGTCGCAGCGCTTCGCCCGCCGCGCCGGCGGCGATCAGCCAGGCCAGCTGAAGCGCGTCCCGGCTCTGTGCGAGCGCATCGCTCACGGTGACGGCGTTGGCGGTGGCCAGGAGCACGAGCGGGAGCGCGGCGATCATGAGCAGCGATCCCACGACGGCGACGATCCGGTGACCGGCCCGGACGGCCGCGTAGACCGCGACCAGGTAGGCGACGACAGGGACATCGAAGCCGAGGGCCTGGTATCCCAAGGCGCAGACCCCGGTCACGGCCAGCACCGTGATCGGCGCCCGGCGGTGGACGACGAGCACCAGGCCACCGGCGACCAGCAGCACGTGGCCCAGCGGGCCGAAGCCGGTGGTGGAGTCCGCCCTGGACAGCTCCGTGACCAGCAGGATCGTCGTCACCCCCACGGCGATCGCCCAGTCCCAGACTCTGCTCATGCGTGCACCCTAGCCAGCCGCCCGCGCCGGCGACTCCTTCGCGTGGACGATCCCGGGACTACCGCGCACGCAGTAGTCCCCGCGTTCCTACCGCGTCGGCGGCAGCCCGGATTGCCTGCGTTCACCGGACGTCCTCGGCGGTCCCGGCGGACACCATCAAGGGATATTCGGCCATCGAACGAAGGAATGCCCCATGTCGGTCCATCTGCTGTCCGAACCGCTCGCCGCCGCCTACCTGACCTCAGGGCGTCTCTGGTCCCTGGTGGCCGCGCTGGCGGGGGTGATCGGGGTGATCGCCGGAGGCCTTGCCCTCGCGCGCACCGCCCGGCGCGGTGCCGTCGTGGCGTTGACGGCGGGGCTGCTGGGCATGGCGGGCGGTGGTTACGTCGTGGCCGCCGCCCAGGGTGGTCCCGGCACCGGCTACGGAATCGTGGGCGGGTTCATCGCACTGGTGATCGGGTCGCTCGCCGCGATCCTCGGCTGGCTCGCCCTGTCACGCGCCCGCCGCGCCGTCTGAGTCGACCGTCCACAAGGGACACTGCTTTCCGGCTACGGACTGGGCAAGCGGGAAGCTCAGTGATGCGCCGGGTAGCGGGCGCGAAGTTCGTCCGCGGTCTTGCCTTCGGTCAGTTGGAGGAGGTACGCGTCCACCGGGGCGTGGGAGCTGAGTTCGGTGAAGTTCCGGTGGGCGATCGCTTCGACCTCCTCGCGACCGGCGGGAAAGCGCTCGGTCAGCGCGTCGATCAGTTTCCCGAGGTTTTCGTCGCTGGGCGGCAGGTGTGGCGGGTCTGCGGTCACCGCACGACGATAACGGTCCCGGGCGCCGAGGTCTAGATATATCAACCTGCATTGATGTACCTTCGGCGGGTGGAGACCGTCGAGATGCCGCCGCCGTTCGTGCGGCTGGCGAGCGATCCGCTGCGCTGGCGGCTGCTGCGCGAGTTGTCCCACGGCGACCGCCGGGTGCGCGAGCTGGTGGAACTGGTCGGGCAGCCGCAGAACCTGGTGTCCTACCACCTGCGCAAGCTGCGAGCGGCGGAGCTGGTCAGGGCGCGGAGAAGCAGTTTCGACGGTCGGGACACCTACTACCACCTGGACCTGGGGCGGTGCGCGGACGCGCTCGCCGAGGCGGGGAGTTCACTGCATCCCGCTCTCGTGCCGAACCCGGCGGGCGCGAAAGCCACCGGTTCCCGGATCAAGGTGTTGTTCGTGTGCACCGGCAACAGCGGACGGTCCCCGATGGCCGAGGCGCTGCTGCGGCACCGGGCCGGTCCGCTGGTCGAGGTGGCAAGCGCGGGCAGCAGGCCGAAACCGCTGCATCCGGACGCCGTGCGCGTCATGGCCGAGCTGGGCATCGTGCTCGACCACGATCCGTCCCCTGTGGACGGTCTCCGGAACAGGCGTTTCCATTGGGTGATCAGCCTTTGCGACCGGGTCCGCGAGGTCTGCCCGGAGTTCCCCGGACATCCGCGCGTCGTCCACTGGAGCCTGCCGGACCCGGCGAAGGAAATCGACGACGCGGGCGAGACCTATGCGGCGTTCCGTCGTCTCGCCGCCGAACTGGACCGCCGGATCGGGTTCCTGACCGCCCGGCTCGGTGTGAAGAACCCGAACGACGAGGTGAAGAGGACATGACTTCGGACCTGGTGAGTGTGCGTTACCTGGTCGACGACGTCGAGGCGGCCGTCGAGTTCTACACCGGGCACCTGGATTTCACGGTGCGCTCGAGTGTGCTGCCCGCGTTCGCGGACGTGGTGCGCGGGAATCTCCGGTTGCTGCTCAGCGGTCCGGCGAGTTCGGCTGGCCGTCCGATGCCGGACGGCACGAAACCGGCGCCGGGCGGGTGGAACCGCATCCACCTCGTCGTCGGCGACATCGACGCCGAAGTCGCCAGGCTGCGTGCGGCGGGCGTCGGGTTCCGCAGTGACGTCGTGACCGGGCCGGGCGGCCGTCAGATCGTGTTCGACGACCCGGCAGGCAACCCGGTCGAACTGTTCCAGCCCGCGTCCCGGTGACCCCGCGCGACGAGCAGGAGCCCGCGATGCCGGAAGAGTCCACTCAGGACTCCATCGCCGCGCCGGGGCTGGGAACCGTCCTGCGGGAATGGGGCCGGATCGGCTGCATCGGTTTCGGCGGCCCGCCCACCCATATCGCCCTGCTCCGCAAGTTGTGCGTGCAGCGCCGGGGCTGGTTGTCGGATCAGGAGTTCGAGGACGCCATCGCCGCCTGCAACCTGTTACCCGGCCCGGCGTCGACCCAGCTGGCGATCTTCACCGCGTGGCGGGTGCGCGGCCGCGTGGGAGCGCTCGTCGGCGGCGCGGCGTTCATCGTGCCCGGTCTCATCGTGATCCTGGCGCTGGCCGCGCTGTTCCTCACCGGGGCGCCGCCCGCGTGGGTCCGTGGCGCCGGTGCGGGGGCGGGAGCGGCCGTCGCCGCCGTCGCGGTGCACGCCGGCGTCGGCCTGATCCCGGCGGGGTGGCGGCGCGCGGCCACCACGGGGCGCGTGCGCTGGGCACTGTACGTCGTCGCGGGTGTCGCGTCGGCCGCCTTGGTCGGTCCGTGGCTGGTGCTCGTGCTGCTGGGCTGCGGCCTGATCGAGCTGACCGTGAACCGCTCACGCCGCGGCGAGTCCGCCGCCCTGTTCGCCGTCCCCGTCCAATCCTTGGCCGCCGCGGCCGCGGGCGCCGGCGTGTTCGCGTCGGTGGCGTGGGTGTCGCTCAAGGTCGGGATGCTGTCCTACGGCGGCGGTTTCGTGATCATCCCGCTCATGCAGGACGACGCGGTGAACACCTACCACTGGATGACCGCGGGCGAGTTCCTGAACGCGGTCGCGCTCGGCCAGGTCACCCCGGGCCCGGTGGTGCAGACCGTCGCCGTCGTCGGCTACGCGGCGGCAGGGCTCGCCGGCGGCATCCTCGCCTCGCTGGTCGCCTTCACCCCGTCGTTCCTGTTCATTCTCTTCGGTGCCAAGCACTTCGACCGGCTGCGCGGCAACCCGGACGTGCGGGCGTTCCTCGACGGCGCCGGCCCGGCCGCCGTCGGCGCCATCCTCGGCTCGGCGATCCCGCTCGCGCTCAGCCTGACCCAGGCATGGCAGTACGCCGTACTCGCCGGTGCCGGAGTCCTGCTGTTCGTGTTCAGGCGTGGAGTGGTGACCACGATCCTCGTCGCGGCCGGTGCCGGAACTGTCCTCGCGCTGGCGGGAGCGCTCCTGCCCGCCTAGCGCAATCCCCGGGTGGTGACGACCCGTGCGTTGCCGTCGGCCAGGTGGTACGACAGCCCGGCGACCGCGGTCTCGCCGGTCTCGATCTTGTCGGCGAGCAGCCTGGAGCGGTCGACGAGGAGGTCGACGGTGTGGCGGATGTGCTCGTCGATGACGTCGTCGTTCTCGGTGAGCCCGGCGGCCTGGGCGGCGAGGACGCTCGGGGTGACCCGCTCGATGACGTCGCGGACGAAGCTGTTGGTGCCGAGCCCGTCGGTCAGCGCCGCGCGGGTCGCCGCGACGGCGCCACAGGAGTCGTGGCCGAGGACGACGACCAGGGGAGCATTGAGGATGCTGACGGCGTACTCGATGCTGCCCAGCACCTCCGAACCGGCGACGTGGCCCGCGGTCCGCACGACGAACAGGTCGCCCAGGCCGCGGTCGAAGATGATCTCGGCGGCCAGCCGCGAGTCGGAACAGCCGAAGAGGACGGCGAACGGGCTCTGTTCGGGGGCGGTTTCGGCGCGGCGTACCGCGTCCTGGTTCGGGTGTTCCGGGGTGCCGGCGACGAAGCGTCGGTTACCGGCGAGCAGAAGGTCGAAGGCCTCGGAAGGGGTCGGCGGCGCGTCGCTCATGATCCGGACATTACCGGTTGCCACCAGGGCGGGCATCACACCGGTCGCGCCACCCGCCGTCCTTGCCGTCCATGGTCCCTCCAAGCCGTCCTGTCCGCTTCCGGTGGCGATCGGTGACATGATCGACTCGTCGACAAGGAGTGATCGGCGTTGTCGAGCCCCGCTCCGCGACTTCGCCCTCACGGTGCGGGTCGGCCCGCTGCCCGGCGGGGTCTCGTACGGCGACCGACCAGTTCCGCCGGACGCGTCACTGATCGAGTCGCGTGGCGACGGCGCGCATGGCGCGGCCGACGGCCTGGAGGTCCTCCGGCGCGATCACGTCCACGAAGTGTTCGCGGACGGTGCGGAGATTGTCCGGCGCCGCGCGCAGCAGGGTCTCGTGTCCCTCGTCGGTGAGCCGGGCCCGCACGCCACGGCCGTCGTCGGCGGTCGATTCCCGCCGGACCAGCCCGCGGGTCTCCAGTCCGCCGACGCGGTGCGACAGCCGGCTGCGCGAGTAGTACGCCGACTTCGCGAGGTCCGCCATGCGCATCGACCGGCCGGGGGCTTCGGACAGTCGCACCAGGAGTTCGTACTCGGCCAGGGAAAGGCCGTGCTCCTCGCGCAGTCGCCGGTCGAGCAGGTCGATGAAGCGCACGGAGCCTTCGATGAACGCCCGCCAGTCGCGCTGCTGTTCCGAGTCGAGCCAGTCGGTCACGGCACCTACCGTAACAGTTGACGGCTTCAACCACTTCGGTCTAAATTTGATTGAAGACTTCAACTAGATGGGGAACGCGATGACGAACGAAGCCTGGGTGATGCAGGAGAAGGACGCGGAGGTCATCGAGAAGCCCGCGTTGCGGTTGCTGGCCGACGGCGAGCACACGGGCGGGTTTCTCGGCGCCAACCGGTTGTCGCTCCGAGCCGGGGAACCCGGCACGAAACCGCACTACCACGAGAAATCCGCGGAGGCGTTCTACGTGCTGGACGGAGCGCTGCGCATGCTGATCGGCGAGGAGACGGTCACGGTCGAGCGCGGTGGATACGTGGTGATCCCGCCGGGGCTTCGGCACGCGTTCGCCGCGCCGCCGGACCGGGCCGCGGACGTCCTCATCACGCTGGCGCCGGGCGTCGACCGGTTCGGCTATTTCCGCGTCCTGCCCGAGATCCTGCGCGGGAACGTCGCGCCGGAGGAGGTCGAGCGCCTGCACGAGCGGTACGACGTCCACTTCGTCGACGCGCCGGAGTGGGACGAGCGCGACCGCTAACCGGTACGGAGCCGCCGGGTGGCCTCGACGTCGATGCTGACCCTCCTGACCGAACCGACGCCGCCCGATCCGGTGAGCACCATCGCGACGAGCAGGCAGGGGAACAGCAGGGTGCGCACGACCATGACCCAGCAGGCCGCCGCGCCGATCCGCCCGCCGTCCTTGACCCGGACGAGCCGGGTCCCGGTGAGCGCGGCGCCGAGAAGGCGGCCGTCACCGAAGAACAGGCCGTAGAGCACCGGGACACCGATCACCAGGCCGAGCAGGGTCAGCAGTGCCGCGTTGTCGGGGATCGCACTGTTTTGGGTGGCGACCGCGAACACGACGAAACCGGCTCCCGTGCCCAGCAGGTAGAGGGTGAAGTCCACGAACCAGGCGAGCACTTCGGCCCACCCGCCCGCCGAGACGTAAAGGGTCCCGTCGTCGAACGCGCCGAGTCGTTTCGCGGCCTTCGGGCCGAGCGTGCGTTCGGCCTGCTCCCTGGCGATGGCCAGCCGGTCGTTCATGGCCTGTCCCCACCTGTCTGTCAGGCCGTCGCTCCGCGCGCGGTCAGCCGGTCCGGGACATTATGCGGCGGGGTCCGGGATGTGGTGTGAACAGCCCACGCCTCCCGGCAGGGCATGCTTCGATGGGAGATCGACGGTTCGGCGGGTGATGAGACATGACGAGTGACAGCGAGGTCCGGCGGCGGCCCCTGACGAGTTACGTCAGCCGTGCGGAAGACGAGAACGAGGTCCGGCGGCTGCTCGGTGTGGGGCGCTTGGTGACCTTGACGGGCGCCGGCGGGGTGGGCAAGACCCGGCTGGCGGCCCAGGTGGCCAGTTCGCTCACCCGTGAGTTCCCCGGCGGCGTCGCGATCGCCGGGCTGGGGGAGCTGCGGGACGAACGGCTCGTCCCGCGTGCGGTCGCCGACAGCCTTGGCCTGCACGACACGGCGGGGCACACCGACCTCGACGCCGTCGTCGCGTATCTGCGCCCCCGCCGGTCGTTGCTGTTGCTGGACAACTGCGAGCATCTCCTCGACGGCAGCGTGGATCTGGTGACGGCGTTGCTGCGCGAATGCCGGGATCTCGTGGTGCTCGCCACCAGCCGCCGCTCACTGGGGCTCGCCGGTGAGCAGGTCCTGACGATCCCGCCCTTGGCCGTGCCCGACGGCGAGAGCAGCACACCTGAGGCGGCGCTCACGTTCGGCGCCGTACGGCTGTTCGCGGAGCGTGCCGCGAACGTCCTGCCCGCCTTCGAGATCACCGAAGCCAATGTCGCGGATGTCGTCCGCCTCTGTCGTGGCCTCGACGGCCTGCCGCTGGCGATCGAGCTGGCGGCGGCCAGGATCCGTGTCCTTTCGCCGTCGCAGATCGCGGATCGGGTCGAGCTGAACTCCGGGATGCTGGCCAGCGGCCTCCGGATGCCCGTCGAGCGGCATCGGACGCTGCGCGCCACCATCGAGTGGAGTCACTCGCTCTGCACCGAGACCGAGCGGATCCTCTGGGCACGCTGTTCGGTGTTCGCCGGGCAGTTCGACCTGGCGGGTGTGGAAGCCGTGTGTGCCGAGGACGGACTGGACTCCTTGGCCGTACTGGACGCGGTGGACGGTCTGGTCGACAAATCGGTGCTGGCCCGGATCGACGGCACGGACAAGGTCCACTACCGGATGCTCCGGCTCCTCCGTGAATACGGCGGACGGCGGCTCGCCGCCTCCGGCGATGAGCTCACCGTGGCGAGGAAACACCGTGACCACTACGCCCGGCTCATCGCACAGGCCGCCGACACCTGGTTCGGCCCGGAGCAGGACGAGGCCTACGAGCGCCTGACGGCCGCCCATGCCGACATCCGTGAAGCGTTGTCGTGGTCGCTTCGCAGCCCTGGAGAAAGCCCGGTGGCATTGGAGATGGCCACCGGCACGATCGAATACTGGGTGGCCCGCGGTGCGGCCTGGGAACTGCGGGACTGGATCGATCGCGCGCTCGACGCCGCGCCGCCGGAGACCCCGGGACGGGCCAGGGGGCTGGCGATCGCGGCTTTGTGCGCCGCGCTGCACGCGGATCTGCCGCGTGCCCGGCGGCGGCTGGCCGACGCCGAGGCGATCGAGGACGAAGACGCGGCTCCCTACGTCGCGCACGCGAGTGCCTTCCTGCGGATGCTGTCGATCGAGCCGAACACGATGACCCGTGCGGCGGAGGCCGTGCGGATGTTCGGCGAGCGAGGCGACGTGCGGCGTCAGATGCACCCGATGTTCATCCAGGGGGTCGCACTGGCCTACCGAGGCGATCTTCCGGGAGCGCGGGCGCTGCTGGGCTCGATGCGGCGGCTGTGCGAAGAAGCGGGGGAGTACCGGTATCGCTCCATGGCCCTGTTCGGGCTGGGGGTCGCCGAAGTCTGTTACGGAGGAGATCTCGACGACGGGGAACGGTGCATCCGTGCCGCGCTGGAGATCGACCTCCGCGCCTCGGACGTGCTGTCCGCGGCCTACCGGGTGGACGGCCTGGCGTGGGTGGCCGCGCGCCGCGAGGACTGGGGCCGGGCGGCGGAATTGTTCGGCACCGCCGCGACGCTTTGGGAGCGCTGCAGCGCCGAGCCCGACGTGGCCGTCACCATGACCCACCGGACGTTCCACGCTGCCACACGGGACGCCTTGGGGGAGGAACGGTTCGACGCCGCGTTCGCCGAGGGACGAAAGCGGAACCCGCACGACGCCCTGAGCGGTCCGCCGTCCGAACCCGCCGGCGAACCGGCCGTGCTCGCGCCGCTGACGCCCCGCGAATCGGAGATCGCGCGGCTGGTCGCGGCCGGGCTGAGCAACCGGGAGATCGCGGCGAGGCTGGTCATCGCCCGGCGCACGGTGGAGACGCATCTGCAGCACATCTCGCACAAGCTCGACTTCGTCAACCGGACCCAGCTGGCCGTCTGGGTCGAGCAGCGGCCGCTGTGACCTTCGGGGAGCACAGCGGCCGCGGACGCCCGGCGTCAGTCGATCGGGCAGGTTCCTTGGTACACGGCGATCTTCGGGTCGTTCGCCGGAAGCGGGCACAGGAACTGGTCGTACCTGGTGTCCTGGTCCACGAAGCGTTTCAGCCACGAAAGGCTGTACTTCGCGATGGTCACGTTCGGGTTCGTGGGCGCCATGTGGCCGGCCCCGGCCAGCAGCATGTACGCCTTGTCCAGCGACGGGGGAAGGCTTTGGTAGAACGGCCGGGAATGGGAGCCGTCCGGGGCGATGAAGTCGTTCTGGGCGCTGACGACGAAGGTGGGGACCTTCAGGTCGGAGAACGTCGTGTTCGGATTCCAGCCCGTCAGCGGGATGGCCGCTTTCAACGTGGGCGCCTTCTGCGACGCGATCAACGCTCCGCCGCCGCCCATCGAATGCCCCATGACGGCCAGCCGGTTCCGGTCGACGCGGCTTTTGGCCTGACTCGAATCGGTGACGTAACGCAGCGCCGCGAGCAGTTGGTCGGAGCGCCTGTCCGGGGTGTCCCAGACGCTGTTGGTCGAGAACGTGATGACGACGAAGCCCTGGGACGCCAGCCGTGGGCCGTACCAGGAGATCGCCGCCTCCGACTCCAGGAAACCGGGTGCGATCGCGATCGCGCCGAACGTGCCCTGGCCGGTGGCGGTGGGGTAGTGGATCGTCCCGCCTCCGAACCCTTGTCCGGCGGGGACTTTCTCGGTGGCGGTCTGGAACGTGCCCCGATCCGCCTCGATACTGGCTTTCGTCGGCGCCGGGCCGCGGGCATAAGGACTCTCCTCGGCTGCGGCCGGTACCGCCGCCACGAGAAGTGCGGTCACCGCACTGAGAACCGCGGCGCCCCACTTAGATCCACGCTTCATTGCGCATGTCCTCTCGGAATAACCGTTCCGAGGCCGGAACGGTTTCCCAGATATAGCGGGATCCCGGGGAGACGCGCGTCGTGGAAACTACTGAGTCGCGGAAAGTTGTCACGTCGAGGTGGATTCGGGTCTCGTGAATGGTGAGAACGGTTAGAGCCGAAGGTGGCTTAGATACCTACCGTCGGTGTGCGGGCGGCGGTTTCGTGTGACTGACCGGACGACACACGTGATTGGACGGACGACACGTGTGATCAGACGGACGACACGCGGCGGAGCTCCATTCGCGCGGTCGTGTCGTCCATCCAGTCACGCGTGTCGTCCGCCGGATCACGCGTGTCGTCCGGTCGGTCACGAGGCGGGAAGTGGTCAGGCTCCCGGCCGGTTCCCCGTCGGGATCGTGATGGCGGTGGTCGTCGGCGAGGTCCCCTTGTTGAGGAACAACATCGCCAGCGCGCGCACCAGCTGGTCGAACATGTAGAAGCCGGCGGGCATGACGGGGATCAGTCCCTCGCGGAAGGCGATGTAGGCGGGCCACGCGGTGCGGATAAGGGCGGCGGACGCGTAGTCGCGGCGCAGGCCGAGCCAGTCGCCGATCGCGTCGCTCAGCACATAGCGCACGAATTCGTTGAGGAATCCGCGAGTGACGCCCAGATCGATCTGCGCGGTCAGCCCGAGCAGGTCCTCGGCGAGCTCTTTTCCTTCGTGCGAAGGGGAAAGGATCGGGGTGAGCACCTGTGCCGATTGCGCGTGCGCGGCGGCCCACGTCTTCGGGATGAACTCTTCCCGCACGCCGAGCAGGTGGATGGCGACCTGCCACATGTGGAGGAAGGCCTCCTCGTCGGCGGCCGACATCGGGACCTTCCACTCGCGCAGCTTCCGGTGCACGTAGGTGCCGAGGCTGTGGAAGGTGACCAGGATGTCGCCGTTGCTGATCGGGATCCGCTCGTCCGCGACGGCCTTCCAGTGCGCCGACTGCGGCAGCAGATGCCGCACCGCGGCGTGCACGAGCCGGGTCTTGTTGGCGGTGACCACGAACTGGCCGTCGGGCTCGAAAGCGTTCAGGTCGCTCAGGTCGTAGCCGAAGGTGAACGTCTTGGCCGCGCGGTCCTGCATGTCGGCCCCGCCCGCGGACCAGTAGACCGATTTGGCCTCACGCGGGATGACGGTGCTCATGATGCCGCTGCCGAGCCCGTACAGCATGAACAGGTAGGTGTCCTTGCGCCGGTTGAAATCGGCCGCGCGGCGCAGCTTCGCGGGGTCGGCCCAGGACGGCAGCTTGTGGACGCGCTGGAGGTAGCCGGCGAGATCGGCGGGCAGGCCGCCGGGCAGCGGATCGTTGTTGTCCACCCAGGATTTCATCGCGGTGTTGACCGCCGGGACCTGGCCCGACTCGAGGATCCCCGCCATGATGCGGTCGATTTCGTCGTCCCAGACCCACCACGGGTCGGCCGCCGAACCGGTCTGTGTCGCACCCCAGGCAGGCGCCACACTCGCCGCGCCGACCAGCCCCAGGGCGACACCGAGGGACAGGACATTCCTCCTGCTGAGATCGCTCATTTACTGACCTAACTTCCTTGGTAGGTATCCGATGAGTGATGTGCGCGTTTCCCGTCCAGGTCACGGAGCGAACCCTTGACCACCTTTCCGCCCGCGTTGCGCGGGAGTTCGGGGACCACGACGAGATCCTTGGGCATCTTGAAGGACGCGAGCCTGCCGTCCAGGAATTCGTTCAGTTCCACCAAGGACGGTGCGGCGTCCGGCGGGGTGGTGACGAACGCGACCGGCACCTGGCCCCAGCGCTCGTCGGGCCGGCCGATCACGGCGACCTCCAGTACCGACGGATGCGCGGAGATCGCGTTCTCCAGTTCGGCGCAGTAGATGTTCTCGCCGCCGCTGATGATCATGTCCTTCTTGCGGTCGACCACCCGGATGAAACCGTCTTCGTCCTGGGAGACCAGATCGCCGGAGTGGAACCAGCCTCCGGAAAAGGCTTCCGCGGTCTCCCGAGGTTTCTGCCAGTACCCCTTGGTCACCGTGGGTCCGCGATAGACGATCTCTCCCACCTCGCCCGGTGCGACGTCGTTCATGTCGTCGTCCACGACGCGGTATTGGAGGGTCGGGATCGGTTTGCCGACGGAGCCGAGCTTGCGCGTCGAGTCCTCGCCACTGAGGACGCACGTGATCGGGGAGGTCTCGGTCTGGCCGAACACGGCGACGTTGAGGGCACCGGGGAACTTTTCGGCCATGGCGAGGAGCGTCGCCCTGGACGCGGGAGCCGCACCCCAGCTGATGATCCGCAGTTTCAGGTCACGCTCGGCGATATCCGGCTGGGCGCAGATCAGGTCCCATTGCTGGGGAACGTTGAACACCACGGTGGCGCCTTCGCGTTCGTAGGCGTCGAGCACCGCTCGCGGATCGAAGGCGCCCAGCGGATGGATCACGACCACGCCGCCGACCAGGAAGTTCGCCACGATCGAACCCAGGCCCGCGATGTGGAAGAAGGGCGCGGTCAGGAAGGCGACGTCGCTGTCGTCGAAGATCTTCATCGCCTGGACGCAGGTGATCGCCTGCATCTGCAGGTTGCGATGGGACAGCATCACCCCTTTCGGCCTGCCGGTGGTGCCCGAGGTGTACATGATCAGCGCCGTCGACTCCTCGCTGACGTCGGGCAGTTCCAGCGGTTCGTGCGCGGTCAGGAACTCCTCGTACGACTCACCGAGGACGAGCACCGTGCCGATCGAGGCGGCGTTCGGCGCCGCGTCGAGCAGGGGCAGCAATCGCTCGTCGACGACGATGGCGGACGGTGTGCAGTCGGCGAGGATGTAGTCGAGCTCCGCCGGCGCGAGCCGGAAGCTGAGCGGGACGGCCATGGCGCCCAGGCTGTTCGCCGCGAACACGGTTTCCACGAACCACGGGTGGTTCAGGGTCAGCGTGGCCACTCGATCGCCTTCGGCGACACCTCGTGCGGCGAGCCCGGCGGCCAACCGCAAGGACCGCCGGGAGAGCTCCGCCCAGGTGGTCGTCTCCCCGAGGTACCGCAGGGCGGGCTTGTCCGGACGCATCATCGCGTGCGTCGCCGCGTGTGCCATCCAGTGGTGCCGGAAGGACGAGGCGGGAGCCGAAGCGGTCGACATGGCCATCCTCAGGTGTCGGAACGGGACTGGTCGCGAGGCCAGTATGCATGCCAAGCCGCCGGTTGAGAAGCCATAAGTTAATCGAGAATCACATCGGGCGCCGGTCTTCGCCCGGCGGTTCCCGTGCCGGTGATCCGGTTCGTGGTTGACTTCCCCGCATGGCCCTGTTCCCGTGCGCAGCCGCTCGGCACCCGCGATGAGCGCCGATTCGACCGCGGCCGTCCGGCCCCGCAACCGCAAGCAGACGATCGTCGACGCGGCCGGGCGGATCTTCAGCGAACACGGCTACCACGCGGCGTCGATGGAGGAGATCGCCGCCGACGTGGGCATCACCGCGGCGGCCCTGTACCGGCACTTCCCGAACAAGTACGCGCTGTTCGCCGCCTGCGCGAACGTCATGGCCGACCGGCTCGTCGCCACCCTCGACGAGGTCGCGCCCGGCGCCCCGCTGGCGGACCTGCTCGGCGCCGTCACCCGGGGCACGGTCACCCATCGGGCGTCGAGCGGCCTGTACCGCTGGGAATCCCGGTACCTCGACCGCGAAGACCGGCACTCGCTCGCGCTGAAGTTCGAGCAGGTCGTGGACCGGGTGACCGAAGCGGTGCGGCGGGAGTATCCGCTCCCCGACGCGGGCCTGCGGGCCGTGGCGGCACTCGGCGTGATCGGGTCCATCACGATGCACCGCACGTCGATCGCCCAGCGCCGGGTCGAAGAGGTGCTGCTGGAGTCGGCACTGCGGGTGGCCGCGACCGGCCCGGTGACGGGCGGCGGGAGTACGCACCTCGTCGAGCTGCCGTCCGGCCCGGTGTCGCGCACCAGGCGTGCGGAGATCATCGCGGCCGCCATCCCGTTGTTCGAACAGGACGGGTTCGCCAACGTCACGAACGGCCGGATCGCCGAAGCCGTGGGACTGGTGCCGTCCGCGCTCTACCGGTACTTCCCCGGTAAGGCCGACATTCTCGCCGCCGCCTGTCTCCAGGCCGCGGCGATTCTGGCCCAGGCGGTGGAACAGAACCTTCAAGATGTCGACGACCCGGGCCAAGCCCTGCTCGCCTTGGCGCGGACGTATGTGGCGTACAGCTTCGAGCACACCGCGCTCACGAGCGTCGCCAACGCCGAACTGGCGGGCCTGCCCGCCGGGCTGCAGCGGCCCTTGGTCAGCGCGCAGCGCGAGCACATCGCGGTCTGGGAAAGGGAATTGCGGTCGGCGCGGCCGGAACTCGACCAGCGTCAGGCGAGGGTGCTCGTGCACGCGGGCTTCGGGGTGGTGGTCGAAGCGGGCCGGAGGTTGCGCTGGGAAGACGTCCCCGCCAACCGCGACGCGGTGAGCGCTCTGCTCGTGGGCGCCTTGGGCGTTTGACGAACCGTTCCTCAGGGTTCGCGGTGGCCGAGGCCCGCGGAGACCTGTCGCGCCGCGCGGCCGACGACGCGATTCAGGCCGCGCATCCGGGCGGCGGGCATGTACGGCCGGGTCGCCGAAACACTGATGGCGCCGGCGATCGCGCCGGTGGCGTCCCGGATCGGCGCCGCGACACAACGGATTCCCGGTTCGTTGTCCTCCAGATCCATCGCCACCCCGGACTCCGCGTACTCGCGCATCCGCGCCAAGAACGCGTCGACGTCCTCCGGGTGCACCCGCCCGGGTTCCACCGGGGTCTCGGCCAGGTACAGCTCCCGCCACTCCGGCGCCGAGTCCAGCAGCAGCGCCATGCCGACACCGGTGCGGGTCAACGGCATCCGGTGCCCGATGCGGGAGCGCATCTCCGCGCCTCGTGAACCCGGCAGCTTGTCCAGGTACAGCACGGAATCCCCGTCGCGGACCGCCAGATGCACCGTGTCCCGCAACTGTTCGGCCAGTTCCTCCAGTACCGGCCGGGCGACCACCGGCAGCGGACTTCCGTGCAGGGCCTGGAAACCCAGCTCGATCAGGGTCGGCCCGAGCGTGTAGCCGTCTCGTCCGCTGCGCAGGTAACCCTCGCTGACCAGCAACTGGACCAGCCGGTGCGCGGTGCTGCGACCAAGGCCCGTGTGGTCGACCAGTGCGCGGAGATCGGTCGCGCCGTTCGCGACCGCGCGGATCACCGCGAGGCCGCGGGCGAGGGTCTGGGTGCCGGGCGGTGGCGTGTCGGACATGGCTGAATCCTACATATAGGGACGCCGATCGCATTATCGGGAACGCGACCGCACGATGTCGCTCGTGACGGATACTGAACCGGCCTTGATCGCGCTCGACTGGGGGACCTCCGGCCAGCGCGCCTGGCTGCTCGGCAGGGACGGCGAGATCCTCGGCGCCCGCGACGCCGGGCGCGGGCTGCTCACCACGACCGAGGACGTGGACCTCCGGGACCCGCGAGCGAGGGCGGGCGCGTACGAGTCGGCCTTCCGGCAGGCCTGCGGCGACTGGCTGACCGCGTACCCCGGGCTTCCCGCGCTCGCCTCCGGGATGGTGGGCAGCGCGCAGGGCTGGACGGACTCCGGCTATCGCACCGTGCCGACGGCGCTCGACTTCCCTTCGCTCGTCCCGGTTTCCCATCGCGACGGCGTGCTCCACCTCGTGCCGGGGCTGCGGATCCCGTCCGGCGACAATCCGGGTGACGTGATCCGCGGCGAAGAAACGCAGCTCGTCGGCGCGCTCGAGACGCTCGGGCATCCTGACGGACCGCTCACCGTGGTACTCCCCGGGACGCACAGCAAATGGGTCCGCGTCGAGAACGGGATCGTCACCGGCTTCACCACCGCGATGACCGGTGAACTGTACGGATTGCTGATCGCACAAGGCATCCTCGCCCGCACGGCCGCCGATCCGGTCGCCGACGACGCGGCCTTCTCACGAGGTCTGGCGGCCGGACGGCGTTCGCGAGGGCTCGCCACCGAGGCCTTCGGCGCCCGTCCGCTCGTGCTCGACGGCGTACTGGAACCGGAGTCGTTGCCCGACTACCTTTCCGGCGTCCTGATCGCCGACGAGGTCTCGCATCTGCTGCGTGAGTCGGACACCCACGTCGTCCTTTGTGGAGCGAGCGCGCTCTGCCGCCGGTATGCCGCCGCCCTCGCCGAAAGGGGAGTGGAGACCACCGCGCTCTCGGAGGAGATCACCGTCCGGGGGCTGTGGCGTATCGCCGCGGCCGCCGGACTGCTCGAGAACCGTCTCGAAAGGACACTGAAGCCGTGACCGGTTTGATCGCGATCCTGCGCGGAGTGACCCCTGCCGAGGTTGTCGGCATCGGCCGGGCGCTCGTCGACGCGGGATTCCCCGCCATCGAAGTGCCACTGAACTCGCCGGAGCCGTTCGAAAGCGTGCGCCTGCTCGCGGAAGCGTTCGGCGACGAGTGCGAGATCGGCGCGGGCACGGTGCTCACCACCGAAGACGTCGGCCGGGCGCGGGAGGCCGGGGCGCGGATGATCGTGGCGCCCAATACCGATCCCGCGGTGATCTCCGCCGCCGTGGCCGCGGGGATGACGCCGTATCCCGGTGTGGCCACGCCCACCGAAGCCTTCGCCGCGGTGGCGGCGGGCGCCCGGCATCTCAAGCTGTTCCCCGCCGACGCGGTCGGGATCGGGGGCATGAAGGCGTGGCGCGCCGTGCTGCCGCGCGAAGTCGGGCTGCTGCCGGTCGGCGGCGTCGACGAAACGAACCTGGCGGACTGGGCCGCCGCCGGGGCGGCCGGGGCGGGGCTGGGTTCCTGCCTCTACCGGCCGGGTGACGGCGCGGGCGCGGTCGGCGCCCGAGCTCGCGAATTTTCCAGGATCTGGCACCAGGACTAAGGAAGAAACCCATGAAGATCGTGTCAATGACGACATATCAGGTGCCGCCGCGCTGGTCGTTCCTGAAGATCGAGACCGACGAGGGCGTCACCGGCTGGGGCGAACCGGTCCTGGAGGGCCGGGCCGCGTCGGTGGCCGCGACCGTGGAGGAGCTTTCCGACTACCTGATCGGCAAGGATCCTTCACAGATCGAGGATCTGTGGACGGTGCTCTACCGCGGCGGGTTCTATCGGGGCGGCGGTATCCACATGAGCGCGCTGGCCGGGATCGACCAGGCCCTGTGGGACATCAAGGGCAAGGCGCTCGGCGTCCCGGTGCACGAGCTGCTCGGCGGCCGGGTGCGCGAGGAGATCAAGGTGTACTCGTGGATCGGCGGAGACCGGCCCGCCGAGACTGCCCGCGCTGCGCGTGAGGTGGTGGATCGCGGGTTCAGCGCGGTGAAGATGAACGGCACCGAGGAACTGTCCTATCTGGACACTTGGGACAAGATCGACCGTTGTGTGGCCAATGTGGACGCGGTGCGCCAGGCGGTGGGCCCGGACATCGGCATCGGGGTGGACTTCCACGGCCGCGTGCACAAGCCGATGGCCAAGGTCCTGCTGCGTGAACTGGAGCCGTACCGGCTGATGTTCGTCGAGGAGCCGGTGCTGTCCGAGCACGTCGACGGGTTCGCGGACGTCCTCCGCAACTCGCCGATCCCGATCGCGCTCGGCGAGCGGCTGTACTCGCGGTGGGATTTCAAGGCGGTACTGGCTTCGGGCGCCGTCGACATCATCCAGCCGGACCCCTCGCACTGCGGCGGTATCACCGAAGCGCGCAAGATCGCGCACATGGCGGAGGCCTACGACGTCGGTCTGGCGCTGCACTGCCCGCTCGGCCCGATCGCGCTGGCGGCCTGCCTCCAGATCGACGCGGGCTGCTACAACGCGACGATCCAGGAACAGAGCCTCGGCATCCACTACAACACGAGCAACGATCTTCTGGACTATCTGGCGGATCCGTCGGTGTTCGCCTACGACGACGGACGGGTCGTCATCCCCCGCGGGCCGGGGCTGGGCATCGAGATCAACGAGGAGTACGTCGCCGAACGCGCGGCCGAGGGACATCGCTGGCGGAATCCGGTGTGGCGGCACACCGACGGCTCGTTCGCGGAATGGTGAGCGCGATGACCACTTCCGTCCAAGCCACGGTGCGCCCGACCCGGTTCCGGGTGCTCATCGCGGTGATGCTGTTCGTCACCGTCGTCATCAACTACCTCGACCGTTCGAACCTGTCGATCGCGATGCCCGCGATCGCCGGCGAACTCGACCTTTCCAAAGCGGAACAAGGCATCCTCCTTTCGGCCTTCGGCTGGACCTACGCCGCGTTGCAGCTGCCCGGCGGCTGGCTGGTCGACAAGATCCCGCCGCGGCTGCTCTATCCGGCCTGCCTGATCCTGTGGTCGCTGGCGACGTTCTTCATGGGGATCATCGGCGGATTCGTGGCGCTGATCGCGTTACGGCTGATGGTCGGTGTCTTCGAGGCGCCCGCCTATCCGATCAACAGCAAGATCGCGACCGTCTGGTTCCCGGAACGCGAACGCGCCACGGCCATCGGTTTCTACACCTCGGGCCAGTTCATCGGCCTCGCGCTGCTGACTCCCGTGCTGTCCTGGCTGCAAACCGTGCTTTCATGGCACTGGGTGTTCATCGCCACGGGCCTGGTCGGCATCCTCTGGGCGGTGCTCTGGTACGCGAAGTACCGGGAGCCGCGCGACTCCCGGGCCAACGAGGCCGAGGTCGAGCTGATCCGCTCCGGCGGTGGTCTGGTGGATCTACCGCGTGAACGGCCGGAGCGGGCGCGGATCACGCGAGCGGACCTGGCGACGGTGCTGGGCAGCCGGAAGCTGTGGGGAATCTACTTCGGACAGTTCTGCCTGACCTCGACGCTCTGGTTCTTCCTCACCTGGTTCCCCACGTATCTCGTCGAATACCGGGAAATGGACTACATCAAGTCCGGCTTCCTGGCATCGCTGCCGTTCATCGCGGCGCTGGTCGGTGTGCTGGCTTCCGGTGTCCTGTCGGACTTCCTGGTACGCCGTGGTGCTTCGCTCGGGGTGGCGAGGAAGGGGCCGATCATCGCGGGTCTGCTGCTGAGCACCGTGATGGTCACCGCGGGCTTCACCGACTCGACGACACTGGTCATCGTCATCCTGTCGATCGCCTTCTTCGGCAACGGGCTCGCGTCGATCACCTGGTCGCTGGTCTCGGCGCTGGCCCCGCGACGGCTGCTCGGGCTGACCGGCGGGATGTTCAACTTCATCGGGAACCTGTCGTCGATCGCGACCCCGATCGTCATCGGCCTGATCGTCACCGACGACAGCTTCGCGCCCGGTTTCGCCTACATGACCGTGATCACGATCGCCGGGATCCTGTCCTACGTCCTCCTGGTCGGCAAGGTCGAGCGCGTCGCGGAGCGGCTGTGACCAGCGCTACATAGATACCCCCTAGGGGTACTTGCGCCCAGCGTGGCCCCGGGCATAACTTCGTCTCCGTCAGATACCCCCTAGGGGTATCAAGTTCTCGAAAGGACGGTCGTCATGACGGAGACAACCCCGGACCCACGACGGTGGTGGGCGCTGGGACTCATCGCGCTGGCCCAGTTCATGGTCATCATGGACACCTCGATCATCGGCGTCGCACTACCCGCCATGCAGCAGGACCTCGGGTTCTCCCCAGGGGACCTGTCGTGGGTGTTCAACGCCTACGTCATCGCGCTCGCCGGGCTCCTCCTGCTCGGCGGACGCCTCTCGGACCTGTTCGGCGCGCGGAAGATGTTCACCGCCGGCTGGGTCGTCACCCTCGGCGGTTCCGTGGTCGCCGCGGTCGCGGGCACCGCGTGGGTCGAACTGCTCGGCCGGGTGCTGCAAGGCGCGGGAGCGGCGCTGATCGCGCCGTCCGCGCTGACCCTGCTGATGATGCTGTTCGGCGCGCGTCCCCGTGAGCTGACCAAGGCACTCGCGCTCTACGGCGCGGCCGCGCCCGCCGGTGGCACCGCCGGGGTGTTCCTCGGCGGCGTGATCACCGAATGGCTGTCGTGGCCGTGGATCTTCTGGCTCTACGTCCCGATTTCGCTCATCGCGGTGCTGGCGACCGGCAAGCTGATGCCGTTCGCGCCCGCCCGGCGTGGCTCGGTCGACATCGCCGGCGCCATCGCGGCGACCGCGGGCCTCGGGCTGACCGTGTTCGGCGTCGTCCGGGCACCGGAAGCGGGCTGGGACTCGGCGGGCACGTTGGGCGCGCTGGTGGGTGGCGTCGCCCTGCTCGCGGTGTTCGTGCTGATCCAGCGCAGGCGTGCGGTTCCGTTGGTGCGGCTGGGGATCTTCCGGACGCCGAACCTCGGCGGGGCGAATCTCGCCCAGTTCCTGCTCGGCGCGGCGTGGATCCCGATGTGGTACTTCCTCAACCTGTACCTGCAGCAGGTCCTCGGTTACGGTGCCTTCGCCAGTGGCGCGGCGCTGCTGCCGATGACCGTGCTGATCGTCGTGCTGATGGTCGCGGTCGCGCCCCGGCTGATCGGCCGGTTCGGACCGAAGAAGATGATCATCGGTGGGCTGTGGGCGCTCGCCGCGGGACTGGTGTGGCTGTCGTTCGTCAGCCCGACGGGCAACTTCGTCGTCGACGTGCTGCCCGCGTCGCTGGTTGCCGCACTCGGACAGGCGCTCGCCTTCATCCCGTCGCTCGGCACCGCCATCTCCAGCGCGAAACCGGAGGAAGGCGGACTGGCGTCGGGAATCGTGAACACCTCGTACCAGATCGGCTCGGCGCTCGGTCTCGCCGCGATGACCGCGGTCGGCGTGTCGTTCGGCGCGGGCCGGATCGGGGACCCGGTCGCACTGACCGGCGGATACTCGGCCGCGTTCCTCGGGGCCGCGGGAATCGCGGTCGCCGGTGGCTTCCTGGCCATGGCCACCCTGCGCACCCCGAAACCCGAGCCGAGCGCGGTCGGCGGAGGTGAACCGGCGGTGCTGCGATGACCGGCTGTATCCCCGTGTGGAGGGCGAGACCGTTCCAGGACCGCCCTCCACACGGCGTTTTCGGGGCCGGGCTCACATTTCGCGGGGCCGTGTCGTCGGTTGGGCAGAACACCCACCAACGCAAAGGAGATCGCGATGAACGCCCGGCTCGACTACTTCGGCAACCCGGTCGGCGGAAAGTTCCTGAAGGCCCTCGTCTCGGCGAACACGACGCTGGCAGGCTCGCCTCTGCCGCTCGCGGTCCAAGAGCTGGTACGGATGCGCGCGAGTCAGATCAACGGCTGCGCGGTGTGCCTGGACATCCACACCAAGGAAGCCGCCGCCGCGGGCGAAACGGACGTGCGGATCAACCTGGTCGCGGTATGGCGGGAGGCGAACGTCTTCACCGAGGCCGAGCGTGCCGCGCTGGAGGTGACCGAGCAGGCCTGCCGGATGGCCGACGGCGGCGTCGTCACCGATGAGGCGTGGGCGAACGTCGCCAAGCATTTCGACGAGGACCAGCTCGCCGCCCTGGTGGGCGTGATCTCGCTGATCAACGCCTTCAACCGGATGAACGCCATCGTCCAGAACCCCGGCGGCGACTACCGGGTCGGACAGTTCGCATGACGAGCACCGAGACCGCACGCAATCGGGCTACGTTCGACCGTTTTCACGACGCGACGAACAGCGGCAGCTACGACGTCATCGAGAAGATGATCGACGAGGTCGTCGCGCCGGACGTGGTGTTCCACACGCCGGTGCCGATGGAGGTGACAGGGGCACAGGCACTGAAACAGGTGTGGACGGTGCTGCTTCGTGCGTTCCCCGATCTGCGGGTCACGGCCGAGGACGTGCTCACCGACGGCGACAAGATCGTCTGCCGGAACACCGTCACCGGCACCCATGGGGGCGAGTACAGGGGGATGCCTGCCACCGGGAAGCCGGTTTCCTACAGCGAGATCTTCATCGTCCGCTTCGCCGGAGGGCGGGTCGCCGAGATCTGGGGTGTGGTCGACGTCCTCACCCAGCTGCGGCAACTCGGCGCCCTCGCGGCGTAGCGGTCAGGCGTCGGTCCACGGCCGGAGTTTCTCCGGGTTCCGCATCCCCCAGATGCGCTGGATGCGGTCGTCGGCGACGTGGAACGCGAAGACGGCGACGGTCTGCCCGGCCTGGTGGAGCACGAGGCCGGGCCGGCCGTTGACCTCCCGCTCCACCAGATCGAGCCCGGACGTCAGATGCGCCACCTCGAGGAGATAGGACGCGACCTCCTCGCGCCCTTCGAGCGGGTGCAGCGCGGCCCTGACGACACCTCCGCCGTCACTGGCCGCCTTGACGTCCTGATCGAGGAGACCGATGAGGGCTTCGATGTCCTTGGCTTCCCAAGCTTTCTTGAATTCCTTGACGAGGTCCGCCTGCCGGGCGATCGGGGCGGGCACGAGCCGCGTCGCGCGGATGCGGCGCCGGGCGGAGGTGGCCAGCTGACGGCAGGCGGCCGGGGTGCGGCCGACGATCTCCGCGACCTCGGCGAAGGGATAGCGGAAAACGTCGTGCAGGACGAACGCGACCCGCTCGGCCGGTGTCAGCGACTCGAGTACGACGAGAAACGCCATGTTGATCGACTCGTCGAGGGTGACCCGGTCGGCCGGATCGTCGGTGGGTGGACGCAGGGTCGTCCACTCGACGTGGCCCGGCAAGGGTTCGGGGAGCCATTCGCCGACATAGCGTTCCCGCCGCGCGCGGGCCGAACCGAGAAGGTCCAGGCAGATGCGGCCGGCCACGGTCGTCAGCCAGGCACCGGGGGAGTCGATCGCTTCCCGCTGTGCCGGAGACAAGGCGTACCAGCGGGTGTAGGTCTCCTGCACCACGTCCTCGGCCTCGGAAAGCGAACCGACCAGGCGATACGCGAGCCCGATCAGCTGGCGCCGCTCACTCACGATCGCCTTCAACGTCGGGTCGAGCGGGTCGTGCGTGTGTTCGTTCATGGGAAGTCGCCCCCTGGGTCTCGTGCGTTGTCCCGGGTACGACGAGACACGCCCGCCGGTTGTGAGGTCACTGCCGGCAGCGGGCTATGCCGTTGCGGCGCGGGGGAAGTCCTTGCGCTTGATCTTGGCCCGGCGGCCGTCCGGATGGTGGAAGACGATGCCCTCGGCCACGTGCCCGGGAGAGAACCGGCTGTCCAGTGTGGCGAGGAAATCCCGGAGTTCGTGGTAGCTGCGCGGTACTTCGGGAACGGGCGGCGCCTGGAAGTCGAACGGGACGCATCGGTGGTCCTCCAGTCCCAGGGGATTGCCCTGGATACGAGGGCCGAGCGCTTCGCTCGGATGCTCCCCGTCCGGCCAACCGGACACGTCGGTGTTCCCGGCCGCCGCGAGGATCCATTTGTCCTCGGTGGATCCGCTGTCGGTGTCCACGTACCAGCCGTCGACGATGCCCTGCTGTTTCTGCGCCTTGCTCGGGTTGCGGCGCTTCTCGACCCGGACCAGCTGTCCCGCACGCACGGTCAGCCGGACGTTGGTGCCGTCGAGTTTCTCGGTCCCCACCCCGGCACCGTCGAAGACCCACGCGCACTCGGCGCGGGGCTTGTCGACGACGTGGAAGCGCTCATCGCGCTCGAAAAGCGTGGGGATCTTCTCCATGACGGTCTTCCCTTTCACGACGTGCCCGATGAGTTCCTCAGGAGTGATTGCGCCGAGGGCCAGACCGCCGGCGAGCGCCCGGATCAGCTCCGCCACGGAAACGTCGGCTTCGACGGCCACGTGCTTCAGCGCCTTCTTCTCCTCCGGGGAAATCCAGGCGACCAACCGTGACCACCCTTCGGGAGGCGTCCATCGGGCCGGCGCCGCAGGGTCTTTGCGTGGCCTGCCCCGTCCTCGTGCCTGTTCCACGGTCGAACCGTAGCTTTCGGCGCGTGCTTGTGTCAATTGGCATAACAGAAAATAATGCGCAGGTGAGCCGCATGATCCGACTCGTTCGGCGACCGGCGAGCACGGGACGACGTTCCCCGCGCCACCTGGCTCCGCCGCCGGCTTCCCGGTGGGGATCGAGAGGTGACCGAATCCACACCACCAGCCGGCGGACCGGCCATAGCGCCGGAGGCCGCACAGGCGACTTGATCAACGCAAGCGCATGAGCGGCGAAAGCGAAAGCGCGGTAGCGGGAGTGATGGGGACGATTCTGGTGGACCGGTATCTGCTCACTCGCCTGCCACGTCTCGCAGTCGAGGCGGGGAGCAGGACTGTCACGTGTCCTTGAAGGATCGGGGAGGTTGAGAATCCCCGATCCTTCAAGGAGGAACCCTGTCCGCTCCCACCATTCACGAAAGCCGGTCCGAGGTCAGTGCGCCCCGGCTTCGGTGAGGATCCGGACGACGGCCGCCTGGCCTTTGGACCGGGCGTGGGCGAGGGGAGTGACGCCCTGTTTGTCGGCGCGATTCACGTCGGCCCCGGCGGCGGCGAGCGCCCGGACCACTTCCTGGTGACGCGGCCCGCCGTCGCCGAGGATGACCGCTTCCAGCAACGCGGTCCAGCCGAGATCGTTCACGTGGTCGACGTCGATCCCGCTACCGGCCACCAACCGCACGTACTCGGCGTGCCCGCGTTCGGAGGCGGGGATCAGCGAGACGCCGCCGTACCGGTTGGTGATGGTCAGATCCGGTTTGGCCTCGAGCAGCAGCTTCGCCATCGGGACGCTGCCGGTGACTCCGGTGACCAGCCACGGTGTGTCGTGCCGCCCGTCGAGCGCGTTCGGGTCGGCGCCCGCCCGGACCAGGACCTCGGCGACGTCGACGCGGTCCTCGGTGACGGCGACGAGCAACGGGGTCCGGCCGTGATCGTCACGGGTCTCCAGGTCGGCGCCCGCGTCGACGGCCTGCCGGACGCGGCTCACGTCGGCTTCGAAGAGTTGGCTCACGGGGACTCCTTGACGTGGTGGCTGGGACGAGGCGGGCGGTGGGGCCGTGCTCGGTGCCGTCCGGGGTGGTGCGCTCGGTGCCTGAGGGGAGCAGGCACCGAGCACAAGGGCGGCGAGCAGCGCCACGATCGCCCGCTCACCGATCATCAGCGAAGTTCCCCGATGGCGCGCAGCCCGGCCGTGGCGAAGCGCTCGTCGAGGTCGCCGCTGGGCGCCCCGCCGACGCCGATCCCGGCGATCGGGCCGCCGTTCACGGCGACCGGCACACCGCCGCCGAGGAAGAGCGTGCCCGGGATGTCGCGGATGGTCGGGCCGTCGCCCTGGGCGTTCTTGGCCAGCGCGGACGTGGGCTGTCCGAAGGAGACCGCGGTGAAGGCCTTGCGCTTGGCGGACTCTTCCGTCTGCGGCCCTGCGCCATCGCCCTTGAGCAGCACACGCACGTCACCCGAGCGGTCCACCACGGCCACGGTGACCCGCTGGCCCTCCTTCTCGGCGGCGTCCAGCGCGGCCTGCGCGGCGCGGGTGGCGGCGTCCACGCCGAGCACGCTCGTCTGCACCACGGTCTGCTGGGCGGGCGGCTGCGGCTTGCGGTCCTGTGCCTGCGCCGCGCCCACACCGGTGGCCAGCGCGACGGTCGCGAGGCCGGCCGTCATGCCGAGGATGAGACGAGTGCGGGGAAGCTTGGCGTTCATCGGATTTCCTTTGCGGTGAGGGGGTGTTGCTTTCCCCTACGACTTTCCCGCTTGGCGGGGCCCGGCGAATCGGGAGAGTGGACATCGATCGGACGTCGAGTGATCGGTGGGGGCATCAACCGAACGATTGATGCGGGACACCCCGCCTCCCTGCTTACGATCATCGGCGACGAAGGGAGGACCGAATGAGATCGCACCTCGGCGCGGCCACCCAGCTGAACGCCGCGATGCATGCCGGGTTCTTCCTGCTGCTCGCCGCGTCGGTGGCCCGGTTCGTCGCGGGGCACGGGTTGAGTGGTGCCACACCGTTGATCCTCGTGCTCACCGGCGCGCTCGCACTGGTCTACGTGGCGGGTGTGCTGAGCTGGGACGTGCTCGGCCGGTGGCGTCCGGTGTGGTTGACGGCGGTGATCGCGGTCTGGCTCGCGCTGGTGGTGGCCGCCCCCAGTTTCGCCTGGTGCGCCGTGCCGTTGTTCTTCGTCTGCCTCCAGATGCTGCGCCCGCGGGTGATGGCCGCGGTGGTGGTCCTGCTGACCGCCGCGACCATCCTCGCCCAGCTGAGGATCGCGAGCGGGTTCGATCCGAGCCTCGTGCTCGCGCCCGTCGCGGTCGCGCTGATGGCCACGATGACCTTCCTGCAACTCGACGGGGACCGGAAGAAACTGGGGGAAGCCGTCAAGGAGCTCCTGGGCGCCAGGGTCGATCTCGCGCAGAGCCAGCGGCTGGCCGGGATGATGCAGGAACGGGAGCGGCTGGCGCGAGAGATCCACGATGCCCTCGCCCAGGGGATCTCGAGTACGCGGATGCTGCTGCAGGCGGCACAGCGGTCGTGGGACACGGACCCGGAACTGGCGAAAGACCACGTGTCCCGCGCCGTCGAGGCGGCGGGGGACAACCTCGCCGAAGCGCGCCGGTTCGTCAAAGGCCTCGGGTCACCGCGGCTGGACGCCGGGGATCTCGCGGAGACCTTGAAGGAACTCTCCGAGCAGGTCATGTTCGCCGCCATGCACGCGGTGCGCTTCGAAACCAGCGGAGACCCTTATCCGCTGTCGCCCGAGGTGGAGGCGGGCCTGCTCCGGGTCGCACAGGGCGCGCTGGCGAACGTCAGCGAGCACGCCAGAGCGACGAAGGCCGCGGTCACGCTGACCTACCTGGCGGACAAGGTCGTCCTGGACATCCGCGACGACGGGGTCGGCTTCGATCCGGCTTCGGCTCGCACGAGCGGCGACCGGGGGAACGGCTTGCGGATGATCAGCGAGCGACTCGCCGAACTCGGTGGTGAGATGGTCGTCGAGAGCGCGCCGGGAGAGGGCACCGCGCTCGCCGTCGCCGTGCCCACCAGGGAGGTTCGATGACCGTCCGGGTGCTGATCGTCGACGATCATCCGGTGGTGCGGGCGGGAATCGCCGCCCTGCTGGCAGGCGAGCCCGGCTTCGAGGTGATCGGCGAATGCGCGGGCGCCGATGAGGCCGTGCTCTTCGCCACCGCGAAGAAGCCGGACGTCGTACTGATGGACCTGCAACTCGGCGACGGTCCGGACGGCGTGAACGCCACCGAACGCCTGACCGCTCTGCCGGAGCCGCCGAAGGTGCTGGTGCTCACCACCTACGACGCTGAGCTGGACATCACCAGGGCGGTGGCCGCCGGCGCCACCGGCTACCTGCTCAAGGCGGGACCGCCAGAGGACCTCTTCAAGGGCATTCATGCGGCCGCGCGTGGGGAAACCGTCCTGGCACCTCAGGTCGCGGCCCGGCTCTTCGGGCATATGCGGGCTCCCGCACCCGCGTTGAGCCCCCGTGAGACCGAGATCGTGCAGTTGGTGGCGGAAGGGTTGATCAACCGGCAGATCGCCGCGCGGCTGTTCATCTCCGAAGCCACGGTGAAGACACACCTGGTCCACATCTACGACAAACTCGGCGTCGACAGCCGTGCCGGTGCGGTGGCCGTCGCCACGGAACGGAGGATCATCCGCAACTGAGAGCGGTGCGCTGGTGCGCGTCCTGGCGATGTGGTTCTCAGCCGCCCTCGATTCCGAGCAGGCGGGTGTGCGTACGGCGAAACCCCATCATGCCGCGGGACGGGAGTTCCAGGGAGCATTGGCGCCCGCCGGCCATGAGTAGCTCCGAAGGGCTCGCTCCCGGAGTCGCGCGGAAACCGCGTTCGGACCGAGGCGATGACGGCGTCCGGGTAAAGCCCTTCGAGGCGCCGCTGGCTGGCCGGCGTTGCGAAAGCCACTTTCGCAACTTTGATGTTGGGAAGGTGGCTTTCGCGACGTGTCCCGGTGGCGTCGGAGTGTATGTGAAGGGCCGGGCTGGGTCTGCTCCTGCTGGCGTTGCGAAAGCCACTTTCGCAACGTTCGATGTTGGGAAAGTGGCTTTCGCGACATCACACCCATCGACGCGGGAACCGGCGAGTCAGCGGCGCGGTTCGATCGTCATGTCGCCGCGGGTCAGCGCGAGCATCGTGGCACGGGAGAGCATTTCGTGCGGGAAACCGAGATCGATCGCGCTCGCCTCGTCGAGGCGGGTCAGTTGCGAGCCGGTGAACTCGACCTTCAGCGCGCCGAGGTTGTCCTCCAGCTGGGCGGGTGTGCGGGCGCCGATGATGGGTGCCGTCACGCCCGGGTTCCGCAGGGTCCAGGCCAGCCCGATCTGGGCGGGTGTGCGGCCGAGTTCCGCGGCGACCTCCTTCACCACGTCCACGATGGCGAGGTTGCGTTCGGTGAGCGTGCCCAGGGCGAAGTTGAAGTTCTTGCGAGTGCCGTCCTCGGACGGCACCGCGGTCAGGTCGTCCCGGCTGTACTTCCCGGTGAGCACCCCGCCCGCCAGCGGTGACCAGGGGACCACTCCCAGCCCCATCTCGCGTGCCATGGGGATCAGGTCGCGTTCCCCGGTGCGCTCGATCAGGTTGTACTCGATCTGCAGCGCGACCAACGGCGACCAGCCGCGCAGGTCGGCGATCGCCTGCATCCGCGAAATCTCCCAGGCCGGCGTGTTCGAGATCGCCACGTACAGGAGTTTGCCCTGCCGGACCAGATCGTCCATCCCGCGCAGGATCTCCTCGACCGGGGTCGTGAAATCCCACAGGTGCAGGTAAAGCAGATCGATGTAGTCCGTGTTCAGCCGCCGCAGACTGGCTTCCACCGACGCGAACAGGCTTTTGCGCTGGCCGCCCCCGGAATTCGGGTCGCCCGGACGCCGCAGGGTCGTGTATTTCGTCGCCAGGACGAGGCTTTCGCGGTTGTCGCGGGCGAATTCGCCCAGCAGCCGTTCGGAGCTGCCGTCGGTGTAGGTGTTGGCGGTGTCGATGAAGTTGCCGCCGCGTTCGACGTAGGTGTCGAACAGTTTGCGGGCGTCGTCCTTCCCCGCGCCCCAGCCCCATTCGGTGCCGAACGTCGCCGCGCCCAGCGCCAGCGGGGACACCCGCAGCCCGGACCGGCCCAGCAGCCGATAGGTGTCGAGGGTGAGCGACATCGTGTCCTCCCGTGCTCGTGATCCGTTGTCGAAGCCGAGTCTGCGACCGCGGCGAGCAGGGGATAAGGGAGAAGACATCCTGGGAACACCGATCCCACCCTGGCTGTTGGACCGGGCATGACGACCCCCACCGTGGACACGACCCAGGAGCTGGCCGCGTTCCTGCGGACCCGGCGTGAACGCCTGGATCCGGACGAATTCGGCCTGCCGTCACGCCGCCGGTCCCGGCGGACCCCGGGGCTGCGCCGCGAAGAGGTCGCCGAACTGGCCGGGATCAGCATCGACTACATCGTGCGGCTGGAGCAGGCGCGCGGGCTGCGTCCCTCGGCGGACGTGGTGGAAGCGCTGGCGCGCGCATTGCGCCTGGCCCCCGACGAACGTGTCTACCTCTTCGACCTGGCCCGGCAGCGCCCCCGCAGCGCCGACGAACTCGCCACCACCGCGGCGCCGCCGCTGGCCGGGCTGGTCGCCGATCTGTCGCCGTTGCCGGCCATGGTGCTGAACCACCGCTACGACATCCTGGCCTGGAACGACGAAATGGCGAGGCTGCTGGTGGACTTCGCCACGTTGCCGCCGTCGCAGCGCAATGCGATGTGGTTGTGCCTCAAGCATCCCGAGGTACGCGAGTTCTACGCCGACCGTGAACGTGTGGTGCGGGAGGGGATCGCCCATCTGCGGGCCGCCTGGGCCGCGCATCCGGACGATCAGGCCTTGGCCGACCTCATCGCCGAATTCACCGCCGACGGGGAATTCGCGCGGTTGTGGGCCGAACGTGTCGTCAAGGTCAACGGCCGTGGGCACAAGGCGATGCGGCATCCCGAGGCCGGCGTGCTCGACCTGCAGTACGAGGTGCTCACGCCGCTTCAGGATCAGGACCAGCGGCTGGTGATCTATCGCGCCATGGCCGAGGAAAGCCGCTCGGCGTTGGACCGGTTGTTCAGCACCTAGTCTTGGTGAGCCGGGCGGGACGGTCGGCGAGCGGCCCGCCCGGGCGGAACAGGGTCCCCAGCGTTTCGAGCTTCTCGGGGACGACGGTGTACCAGCTCCAGGTGCCACGCCGTTCCCGTTCGAGGATGCCGGCGGAGACCAGGACTCGCAGGTGATGGCTGAGCGAGGGCTGGGGCATGTCGAACTCCTCGGCCAGGTCGCAGAAACACGCCTCGCCGCCGGGGGAGTGCCGCACCAGTGAGAGCAGGCGGATCCGGACGGGATCCGACAGCGCCTTGAACAGCTTCGCGGCAGTCTCGGCGTCTCCGGGATCGACGACCGCCGCGGGTTCGGCCATCAGCAGGGTCACCGCGACCGGCTTCCGGGTGCGTCCGTTCTCGCTCGTCACGGGCCCAGCCTACCCCTTGAATTGACAAAACTCGATCCAGGCTTTTCAATTTGGATCGAGATACTTCAATCCAGCTCGCCCGGCCCGTGCCCCGAGGAGACGTCATGACCCCTGCGACCGAGGGCTTGCCCGGCCGTGCGGCGCTGGACCAGCTCGACCGGATCACCGACGAGCTGGCCGACCGGTTCCACGGAACGTTCGGCCGCGAGACGGTCGAACGCTTCGTCGAGGAGACGTACCGGCTGCTGGATCGTTCGGCGACCGTCAAGGTCCACCTGCCGGCGCTGACCGCCCGTTTCGCCCGGCAGCGGCTGGTCGACCTCGCCAAGGTCGACGGGCTCACCTTGGTGACCGCGCCCCAGGTGCTGTTCGTGTGCGTGCACAACGTCGGCCGCTCCCAGCTGGCCGCGGCACTGCTCGACCATCACGCCTTCGGGCACGTGATGGTCCGCTCCGCCGGATCGCGGCCCACCGGAGAGATTCCTCCGGTGATCACCGAGGCGCTGGCGGAGCTGGACATCCAGCTCACGGGTGCCTACCCCAAGCCGTTGACCGACGAGGTCGTCCGTGCGGCCGACGTCGTGGTCACGATGGGCTGCGGGGATGCCTGCCCGGTCTATCCGGGCAAGCGGTACCTGGACTGGGACGTGCCGGATCCGATGGGCCGTCCGCTGGCCGTCGTCCGTCAGATCCGGGACGACATCGGCCGGCGCGTCCGGCACCTGCTCGACGAACTCATCGACTGATCACCGCAGAAAGGTAACCAGGCATGACCCGCAAGCCCGAGGTGTTGTTCGTCTGCGTGCACAACGCCGGCCGGTCCCAGATGGCCGCCGCGTTGCTGCAGCACTACTCGCTCGGCCGGATCGCCGTCCGGTCCGCGGGTTCCGAACCCGCGGACAAGGTGAATCCCGCTGCCGCCGCCGCGTTGGCCGAGTGGGGCTTGGACATCACCGCCGAGGTGCCGAGCAAGCTGTCCACTGAGGACGTCGAGGCGTCCGATGTGGTGATCACGATGGGGTGTGGTGACACCTGTCCGGTGTTTCCCGGCAAGCGTTACCTCGATTGGCCACTGGAGGATCCCGCGGGCCAGGGGGTCGACGCCGTGCGCCCGATCCGTGACGAGATCGACCGCCGCATCCGTGGCCTGATCGCCGAAATCCTCGACGCCTGACCTCGCTTCCGACTTCTGGAGACCAGCCCCGTGACTCGAACCGCCGAAGAGGCAGGCACCGACGTCCTGCACAAACTGTCCTTTCTGGACCGGTTCCTCCCCGTCTGGATCATCGTCGCGATGGGGGCCGGTCTGCTGCTGGGCAGTGTGATCCCCGGTCTGCAGGGGGTGCTGGACGCGGTGAAGATCGGGCAGGTGTCGCTGCCGATCGCGCTGGGTCTGCTGCTGATGATGTACCCGGTGCTGGCGAAGGTCCGCTACGACAAGCTCGACACCGTGACCAAGGACAAGCGCACGATGGTGCTTTCCCTGGTGCTCAACTGGATTCTCGGTCCGGCGCTGATGTTCGCGCTCGCCTGGCTGATGCTGCCGGATCTTCCCGAGTACCGGACCGGGCTGATCATCGTCGGTCTCGCCCGCTGTATCGCGATGGTGATCATCTGGAACGACCTCGCCTGCGGTGACCGCGAAGCCGCGGCGGTGCTGGTCGCGCTGAACTCGGTGTTCCAGGTGATCATGTTCGGCGTGCTCGGCTGGTTCTACCTCGACCTCCTGCCCGGCTGGCTGGGCTTGGACACCACGAGCATCGACTTCTCGCCGTGGGAGATCGCGCTCAGTGTGATCATCTTCCTCGGAATCCCGCTCGCCGCCGGTTACCTTTCGCGCCGCGTCGGCGAGCGGAGCAAGGGCCGCGACTGGTACGAGGGCACGTTCCTGCCCAAGATCGGCCCGATCGCGCTCTACGGTCTGCTGTTCACCATCGTGATCCTGTTCGCCTTGCAGGGTGACAACATCACCTCCCGCCCGCTCGACGTCGCCCGGATCGCGCTGCCGCTGCTGGTGTACTTCGCGATCATGTGGATCGGCGGCTATCTGCTGGGCAAGGCGTCCGGTCTCTCCTACGAGCGCACCACGACGCTGGCGTTCACCGCGGCGGGCAACAACTTCGAACTCGCGATCGCCGTCGCCATCGGAGTCTTCGGCGTGACGTCGGGGCAGGCGCTCGCCGGGGTCGTCGGGCCGCTGATCGAAGTACCGGTACTGGTCGCCCTGGTCTACGTGAGCCTCTGGCTGCGGAAAAGGTGGACCGCGGAGTGACCGGAGCCGCGAGTGTGGTCGTGATCGGTGGCGGCCAGGCCGGTCTCGCCGCGGGCTACTACCTGCGCCGCGCCGGTTTGGACTTTGTCATCCTCGACGCCCAGGCCCAGCCGGGCGGCGCCTGGATCCACGGCTGGGACTCCCTGCGGCTGTTCTCCCCGGCGCGGCACAGTTCCCTACCGGGGTGGCCGATGCCACCGTTTCCTGGCCCCGGGTATCCGACCGCCGAGCATGTCGTCGAGTACCTCGCGGCATACGAGAAGCGCTACGAACTCCCGGTCCGCCGCTCCGAGCCGGTGACCGACGTGTCCCGTGACGGCGGTCGATTCACGGTGAGCACCGATACGGGGGAGTGGAGCGCCGAGGCTGTCGTCAGCGCCACCGGCACCTGGTGGCGTCCCTTCCTGCCGCTGATGCCCGGCGGTTTCACCGGCCGTCAGCTGCACACCGTGGATTACCGGAATCCGGAGGAGTTCGCGGGCCAGGACGTCGTGGTGGTCGGCGGCGGCAACTCCGGCGCCCAGATCGCCGCCGACCTCGCGGGTGTGGCGAACCTGACCTGGGTCGCGCGCCGCCCGCCCCGCTACCTGCCGGACCACATCGACGGCAAGGCCCTCTTCGACGTCGCCACCCGCCGCCGCCGAGCCCTCGAAACCGGGCAGGCCGACACCGGCGGAGTCGGCGGGCTGGGCGACATCGTCGCCGTCCCACCCGTCCGCGAGGCCCGTGACGCGGGGCTTCTACGACCGAGCCCGATGTTCGCGCGGCTCGACCCCGAAGGTCCTGTGTGGACAGACGGAACCCGCCGGCACGCCGACGCGATCATCTGGTGCACCGGCTTCCGCCCCGCGCTGAGCCATCTCGCGTCGCTGCGGCTGCGTACCACCCGCGGCCGCATTCCCACCGAAGGCACCCGCGCGCTGGCTGAGCCCCGGCTGCACCTTCTCGGCTACGGGGACTGGACCGGCCCCGCCTCGGCCACGCTGATCGGCGTCGGGATGACCGCCCGGGCCGCGGTCGCCGACCTCAAGGCCTTGCTGGAGCCCGACGGCGGCGACCCGTCGGGCTGACCAGAAGGCGTCCGGTCACGTACCGCGCGTCGCGTCCGACACCGCGCAGGGTGGCGGAGGCGAAGCTGCGCTGCCATTCCAGGCCGACGTAGGCCAACCCGCGGTGGGTGGTGGACAGGCCGCGATCGTGCAGCGGCCGTCCATCGGAGGCCAGCGCGCCTAGACCGTCCAGATAGGACAGTCCGGGCCGGAATCCGGTGGCGAGCAGGATGGTGTCGACGTCTTCGCGGGTTCCGTCCGGCCAGCGCACACTGTCGCCGTCGATGGCGGTGAACATGCGCCGCTGATCCGGTTCTCCGCCGAGAATGGCGGTTTTGTAGCTGCCGGGGTCGTTGACCGGCGAGGTGGGTGGTTTCTTCAGCAGATGACCGATCGGCAGATGGTCGAACCCGACGGCGGCGGACCAGAAGTGCACGTCCTTTCCGAAGGGGCGCTGCGGCGCGAATTTGATCGGTGCCCGGGTCGCGAGGGTGACCCGGGCGTGGCCGGCGAGTTCGGTGGCGATCTGGACGGCGGAGTTGCCCGCGCCGACCACGATGACGCGTTGCCCGGCGAACGGGGCGGGATCGCGGTAGTCGCTGCTGTGCAGGATTCGGCCGGTGAAGCCGTCCAGCCCCGGCAGAGCGGGGCGATGGGGCCGCGAGAAGCCGCCGGACGCGGCGATCACCACCGGTGCGGACAGGACGGTTTCCCCGGCCGTGTGCACGGTGAACTCGCCGCCCTCGTGGGTGACGGTGGAGACGCGGTGCCCGGTGCGGATATCGGTGCCGAGGTGCTCGGCGTAACGGCGGAGATAGCCGACGACCTCGTCGCGATGCGGGTAGTGCGCGGGATCGCCGGGGAAGGGCAAGCCGGGGAGGCCGCTGTAGCGGGCGGGGGAGAAGAGGGTCAGGGAGTCGTAGTAGCGGGGCCAGGAGCCGACCGGTTCGGTGCCGGCCTCGAGGGTCACCGGCTTCGAGCCGCGGGTGCGCAGGGCGTGGGCGGCGGCGAGACCGGCCTGGCCGCCGCCCACGATGATCGCGTCGTGCGCGGTCATGAGTTCCTTCCACGACGAGGTGCCAGCGTCAGGAGTTCCGGTTCCGGCGTCGCGCAGCAGCCGGCCGATGCCGTGTCTCCGGGCTCGTCGAACAGGCCGGCGCCACCGCACACACCCGTTTCGGCCATCCGGAGTTCGACGCGAGCAGCCGCCTCCCGGTCCCCGGCGAGCTCCGCGGCGATGCTGCGCACCTGCTCGTATCCGGTCATGGCGAGGAACGTCGGCGCCCGGCCGTAGCTCTTCATGCCCGCCAGGAAGAAGTTCTTCTCCGGGTGGGCCAGTTCCTTCGCGCCGTGCGGATACACGGTCCCGCACGAATGCACGTTCGGATCGATCAGCGGAGCGAGCGCGACCGGCGCCTGCAGGGTCGGGTCCAGGTCGAGGCGGATCTCCGAGAGCAGGCCAAGGTCCGGACGAAATCCCGACAGCGTCACCACTTCGTCGACGTGGTCGAGGCGTTGCCCGGCGGAGGAAACCAGGCTCAGCCGCCCGTCTCCGTCGCGTTCGACCGCTTCGGTGCGGAATCCGGTCAGGACGGTGATCAGCCCGGATTCCACCGCCGCCCGGGCACGCAGGCCGAGAGCGCCCCGTGCCGGGAGCTGGTCCGCGTCGCCGCCGCCGAAGGTGTTCCCGACCGAGCCGCGGCGCAGCACCCAGGTGATCCGCGTGTCCGCGGAATCCTTCGCCAGACCGGACAAGGCGACCAGCGCGGTCAGCGCGGAATGCCCGCTTCCCGCGACCACCACATGCTTGCCCGCGTACCGTGCCCGCACCGCCGGATCGCCCAGATCCGGGACGCGGTAGCCGATCCGGTCGTCCGCAGCTCGTTCGCCGATGGCGGGAAGTCCTTCCCCGCCAAGAGGATTCGGGGTCGGCCAGGTTCCGGAGGCGTCGATCACCGCCCGTGCCGTGATCCGTTCCTCCGTGCCGTCGGAGGCACGGACGTGCACGGTGAACGGTTCGTCGTCGCGGCCGCTGTCCACGACGCGGTCCCGGCCGCGGCGAGCCACGCCGATCACCTCGGCACCGAACCGGACCCGGTCGCCGAGCGCGGACGCCAGCGGGCGCAGGTAGGAATCCGCCCAGTCCGAACCCGTCGGGTACGTCCCGGCATCAGGGCCGGACCAGCCCTCCGCCGCCAGGAGCCGCCCGGCCGCCGGAGCGACGAGTTCGGACCAAGGCGAGAAAAGCCGGACATGGTTCCACTCCGCCACCGCGGCACCCGCGTGGGTGCCGCGTTCCAGCACCAGCGGCTCGAGGCCCCGTTCGGCGAGTTCGGCGGCCGCCGCCAATCCGACCGGACCCGCTCCGACGACCACCACAGGCAGCTCGTTCATCTCCGCACCTTTCATCGATGTGGCTCGATTGAACCGACGTCGAGGACTGTATCGACAGACGTCGATTGACGCAACCATCGATGTTGGTCGATACTGGATGACATGACCTCTGGCGTCCTGCCCGAAAGCGAAGCCGCGACGTACGCCGGCTGGTTCGCCTGCCTTGCCGAGCCGATGCGGGTGAAACTGCTGCACGCGGTCGCGACGTCGCCCGGCGGCCTGACCGTCGGCGCGCTGACCGAAATCCTCGGCACCAGTCAATCCACGTGCTCGCACCACGTCCGGAAACTCGCCGAAGTCGGGTTCCTTCATCTGCGGAAAGAAGGCACCGCCACCGTCGTCACGATCAACCAGGCCTGCTGCAGCGGGCTGCCGCACGCCGCCGACGCTGTCATGGGCCTGCTCGCCCCGCGGCCCTGCTGCCCGGACGACGTGCCCGACGACGTCGTCGTCCGCCGGGCGGTCGGCGGCGAAAGGCTCGATCCGGACTGGCTGCCGGGTCACTGCTGGGTCGCCGAGGTCGACGGCGAGGTCGTCGGCTGGATCGCGGCGACTCCGGTCCCGGCCCGCGGTGGTCAGCGAGGCGTCGCCGAAACCTCCGTCCACGTCTTCGAAGGTCACCGCGGTCGAGGAGTGGGCAAGGCCCTGATCCGCAAACAGGTCACGGAGGCCGACGCCGCCGGGATCCGGACCTTGCAGACGTCGGTCCTCACCGACGACCGGGCCGGGATCGCGTTGCATCGCAGCGCCGGCTATCGCACGGTCGGCATCCGCGAACGCATCGTCGAACGTGACGGCGTCTGGTGCGACACCGTTTTCCTCGAACGCCGCAGCTCCGTCGACCAGGGATCGTGGAGCGCGTGAAGGCCCCCTTCCCTCGGCTCAGCCGAGGGGGCGGATTCGAGGGGTCGTTGCAACACGGGTGGTCATCTGGTTGTGGTGAGGAGTGTAGTGAGGCGCTCGGCTGGGGTGTCCCAGTCGAGCGTTTTGCGTGGGCGGCGGTTGAGTTGGGCGGCGACGGCGGCGAGGTGT
>NZ_JBVHDI010000007.1:0-352780 GCF_055563465.1 Amycolatopsis sp. NPDC000009 | reverse complement strand
CTACCGCCTGGGACTCTCGGGTGTCGCGAAAGCCACTTTCGCGACGTCTGATGTCCCGAAAGTGGCTTTCGCGACACCCTCGGCGGCACCAAAAGAGAGCAAGGGACCTTTGCTACCACTCTCCCCCGGAGGGCGGTAGCAAAGGTCCCTTGCTTCTCTCACGGCCCGGACCACCTTGCCGGTTCACCTAGAATTCATCTTGTGACAGCCGAGACCCTGCCGCGCAAGAACGTCCCTTCGACCACTCCGGCCGCGCTCGGGCTCGGCGACCGTCCCGCGCAAGCGGGACCGGGCGATCCGGCGGCCACCCATGTCCGCGTCAAACTCGACGTCGAGATCCGCGCGCTCCTCGCGCACGAGCCGGGCACCAAATCCGGCGCCGATCCCGAAGATCTGCACCAGATGCGCGTCGCGCTGCGCCGCATGCGGAGTGTCCTCAAGCTCTCGGGCCGCCTCGTCGGCCCGGACGCCGTGCCGGTGCGCGCCGAACTCGGCTGGCTCGGCCAGTCCCTCGGCGACGTCCGCGACTACGACGTCCTGATCGGGCATCTCCGCGAGGTCGTCGCCGAGTTCGAGGTGCGCGACCAGCCTGCCGCGCGCCGTCTGGTGTCGAAGTTCGTCACCGAGCGCGGCGTCGCGAAGCGTCGGCTCACCCGCGCGCTCGCCAGCCCCCGGTACGCCTCGATGCTCCAGGACATCGGCCGCCTCGCCCGGCAGCCCGCCACCGAAGAAGCCGATGAGAGTCCCCAGACTTCGGCCGACCTCGTCGCCGGGCTCGCGAAGCCGCATCGAAAACTCGCGAAGGCCGTGAAGGCCCTACCCGCCGATCCCCCGGACGACGACCTTCACGCGCTTCGCATCTACGGCAAGAAACTCCGCTACGCCGCCGAGATGGCCAAGCCCGCCGCGAAGAAGAAGCAGGCGGAGCGGATTCAGCGGTTGATCAAGGCCACGAAGAACTTCCAGACCGTCCTCGGAGACCATCAGGACGCTTGCGTCGCCGCCGATCGCATGCGAGGAGCCTTGAACACGACCGACATCGAACTCGCCTTCATCGCGGGCCGGATCGCGGAGAAGGAACTGCTGCGCCGCGCCGAGGTCCGTGCCGTGTGGCGCGACGTCTGGGCCGAAGTCGACCAGGCCGCTCAAGCGGTGAGCGCGCGGAGGTAGCCGTCTGGGCGGATCAGCACCTGCCGCCCACTCCCGGCTTCATATGCGGCGAAGGCATGCCCGCCGACGTCCTCGAAATCCGCGTCGGACAGCGCGCTGCCAGCGGGCAGGATCCGCCGCGCGCCTTCGGGCGCCGGACCGTCGCCGAACACCAGCACCGTCGCCTGCGGGCCGCGGAGCAACTCGAACAGCCGGACGGACCTGCCGTTCGCGTCCTTCAGCGGCGCGTCCGGCGCCCGGTCGCCGGGCCGGATCCGGCCGGTCGCCGCGGGCGCGAGCGGGCCGCCTCGGTAGCCGATGTCGAGCTGACGCGTGTTTTCCCCGCGCTCGTGGGCGTCTTCCGCGCCTTCCTTGTACTTCTCGAGGATTTCGGTGCTGATCTTCAACACCCGCGCGGCGACCCCGCGCCGCTCGGGCTCGTAGCTGTCGAGCAGCTCCGGTGAACCGTCGGCGAGCTTCCAGCCCAGGTTGTACGCGTCCTGGACGCCGGTGTTGAGTCCCTGCCCTCCGGTCGGCGGATGGACGTGCGCGGCGTCGCCCGCGAGGAACACCCTGCCCTCCCGGAACCGCACGGCGAGCCGGATATTGGGCCGCCACACCGTCGCCCAGGCGAGGTCGTGCAGCCGGATCCCACCGCCGGACAGCTCGTCGAGCCGGGACTGCAAGATGCCGAGCGACGCCTCGACCTCCTCTTCGCCCAGCGGCGCGGCGAACTGGAAGTGCGGTACCCCGGGCAGCGGCGTGAGGCCGATCCCCGACATCGGGTCTTCGGGCTTCGCGAACCAATGCCCGTACGCGCGATCGAGCCCCTCGGCCTGGACATCCCCGAGCAGCATGCGGATCGATTCGTCGGTGGTGCCCTCGAACGCGATCCCCAGCGCCTTGCGCACGAAACTCTTCCCACCGTCGGCGCCGACGAGGTAGTCGACCCGCACCCGCTCGCCCGGCAGCTCGGCCGTCACACCGCCGGCGTCCTGCTCGAAGCCGAGCAACGGGGTGCCGAGTTCGACCTGGACGCCGAATTCGGCGAGCCGGTCGCGCAGGATGCCCTCGGTCCGGGACTGGCCGAGGAAGAACCCGTTCGGATACGGCACGTCCGGGGTCGGCTCGGCGAGCTCGGCCATCATCCGCTCCCCGACCACCTCGCCGCCCAGGTGGATCCGCATCGGCACCGGTGGCTGCCCGGCGGCCAGTACCGCGTCCAGCACGCCGAGATCTTCGAACACCTCCAGCGTGCGCGGTTGCAGCCCGTCGCCGCGTGAGCCCTCGAAGAACGTCTCGGCCTTCTCCACGATCCGCACGCCGACGCCGCGGCGCGCGAGGTCGATGGCCAGCGTGAGCCCGGTCGGCCCGGCTCCCGCGATCAGCACCTCGGTCATCTCTCCTCCAGTGAATTGAGATTCAGTGAATCCAAATTCACTATGCTCGTTGCTAGCCTTCCGTGTCAAGGAGGTGCCGATGACGGCGATGAGCCGCAAGGAGAAGGCGGCGGAGACCGAGGCCGCGCTCAAAGAGGCGGCGAAGCGCGTTTTCGCGGCGAAGGGGTACCTGAACACCAAGATCACCGACATCACGGCGGAGGCCGGGCGCGCGGCGGGTTCGTTCTACAACCACTTCGCGAGCAAGGAAGAACTGCTCGAAGCGCTCCTCGAGGATCTCGCGGCGGAGAGCGACGTCAACGCGGCCTCACCGGAGCACATGCCCGACTTCAGCGACCCGCAAGCCGTGCACTGGCACGTCTGCGAGTACTGGAACTTCCACCGCGACAACGCCGCGACGATGCTCGCGCTGCGCCAGGCCGCGATGGTCAGCGACGAGTTCGCACGCACGTACGCGCGTTTCGGCGCCGCTCAGGCGGCGGACCTTCTCGACCACCTCGGGTACATCACCGCGGCGGGTATGGAACTCCCGGCGTCGGAGCGGGTCACGCTCGCGATGATGGCCGAACTCGTCAACGGATTCGCGCACACGTGGCTGCTGGACCCGTCGTCGGTCTCCGAGGAGGAAGCCATCGAGGCGCTGACGCGGTTCATCTACCGGGGCTTCACGGGCCGCGACGTGCCCTAGTCAGGAAGCGAGCCGCTCCACGGCCGCGTCGATCCGCTCGTCCGTCGCCGTCAGGGCGATCCGGACGTGGTTCCCCCCGGTCGGCCCGTAGAACGTGCCCGGCGCGGCGAGGATGCCGCGTCCGGCGAGCCAGTCGACCGTGTCGAGCGCGGATTCCCCGCGCGTGGACCAGAGGTACAGCCCGGCCTCGGAGTGCGAGATTTCGAAACCGCTGTCCAGCAACGCCTTCCGCAGCACCAGCCGACGGCGCGCGTAGCGTTCCCGTTGCGCGGCAAGTGCTTCGTCGTCCTTCAGCGCGGCGACCATGGCCTCCTGCACCGGCCGGGGCACGATCAGCCCGGAGTGTTTGCGGATCTCCAGCAGCCCGGCGACGAGCTTCGGGTCACCGGTGACGAATCCGGCGCGGTAGCTGGCGAGGTTCGCGGATTTCGACAGCGAGTGGACGGCCAGCAGACCGTCGAGGGAACCGCCGTGCACGTCCGGGTGCAGGATCGACACGGGCTCGCTTTCCCAGCCCAGCGCCAGATAACACTCGTCGGAGACCACGACGACATCGCGTTCGCGCGCCCATTCGACGACCTTGCACAGGTGGTCGACACCGAGCACGCGCCCGGTCGGGTTGGACGGCGAGTTGATCCACAGCATCGACGGCCGCTGCGGGCCGACCGCGAAAGTGCTGTCCGCGCGCAGCAGGGAGGCACCCGCCAGCAGCACACCGACCTCGTAGGTCGGGTACGCCACCTCGGGGATCACGACGAGATCGCCGGGACCGAACCCCAGCTGCCGCGGCAGCGAAGCGACCAGTTCCTTCGAACCGATCGTCGGCAGCACGGCCGCCTCGGGAACACCCTCGATGCCGTGCCGCCGCGAAAGCGCGTCGATCGCGGCGGCCCGGAGCTCGGGGATCCCGTGCGTGGTCGGGTACCCCGGGATCTCCGACACGGACGCGAGCGCCGCGCGGATGCTCTCGGGGACCTGGTCCACCGGCGTGCCGATCGACAGGTCGACGAGGCCGCCGGGATGCGCCTGGGCCTTCGCCTTCGCCTCGGCGAGGGAGTCCCAGGGGAAATCGGGAAGAGCGACCCGGCTCATTCGCCCTGCGGGGGAAGAGCCTTGATGAAGGCGGGGTCGTGACTGGTCTTGCCGACCTTGGAGGCACCACCGGGCGAGCCGAGCTCGTCGAAGAAGTCGACGTTGGCCTTGGTGTAGTCGTTCCACTCGTCGGGGACGTCGTCCTCGTAGTAGATCGCCTCGACGGGGCAGACCGGCTCGCAGGCACCACAGTCGACACATTCGTCCGGGTGGATGTACAGCATGCGGTCACCCTCGTAGATGCAGTCCACGGGGCACTCGTCGATACACGCCTTGTCGAGCACGTCGACGCAGGGCTCGGCGATCACGTAGGTCACTGCGTACTCCTGCTTTATCTCTGCTTCACCAGTCTGCAACGGACATTACGCGCCCACGGGCTCGACCGGCCCGCTTAGGCCACCCTTATCCGTACCCCGGGTATGGGCGTTCAGCGGTCTTTCCGGCGCGGCGGCGGAGTGGCCCTGCTGTCCCCGGTGATGACGAACTTCGGCGCGGCGGGCTTCGCCGCTGCTGTGCCTTTCTCGTCCTGCTCGACGGCCTTTTCCGCGCCCAATGCCCGGTTGAAGCCGTCCGAGATCTCGCGGACGAGGTCTTCGTTGTGCCTGTCGTCCTTGCGCGCGATGCTCATCGGGGTCCCTCCACTGCCTTCCTTGGCACAATCTAACCGTGAACAGTGCGGAAATGCTCGAGCTCACCTGTAGCCAGGCTTGGACTCCCCTGCTGGAGAGCCGGATCGGCGACTGGAGGCTCCGCTGGGCGGACGGGTTCACCGCCCGGGCCAACAGTGCCCTGGCGATCGGTGACCCGGGAAAACCGCTGCCAGACGCCCTGCGGGCGGTCTGTGACTTCGCCCACGATCATGCCATCCCGCCGGTGATTCAGGTGATCCAGAACACGTCCCTGGAGGACGCCATCGCCGCCTGCGGCTGGGTCCAGTATGTGGAACACCGGCCCGCGCACGAGGTCCGCGTGCTGACCGGGCCACTCTCGCACGGGACCTCGGCGGGAGCGGTGATTCTCGACGAACCGACGTCCGGATGGTGGGAACTGACGGCAGGCGGCGCGGATCCGGCGGAGGCGCCACGGCATGTCCTCGGCACCGGCAAGGTCGGTTTCGGGGTCGTGGAACTGGACGGCGTCACGGCCGGCGCGGTACGCGGAGCGGTCGTCGGCGAGTGGCTGCACATCGCCCGGTTGGCGGTACGGCCGGAGTTCCGGCGGCGAGGGCTGGCACGCGGGCTGATGGACGCCGTGGGCGGCTGGGGCGCCGCTCAGGGCGCGACCGGGATGGTGCTGCAGGTCGCGGTGGCGAACTCCGGTGCGCTGAAGCTGTACGAAAGCCTGGGCTGTACGGAGCACCACAGGTACCGCTACTGGGCCCCGGCTCCGGGGGCGTGCGAGGATCGCCCGTCGTGAAGGTCGTCATTTTGGTCGGCGGAGTGGGCGGGGCCCGCTTCCTGCTGGGGGTCAAACAAGCACTGGGTCTGCCCGCGAAGGGTTCCGCGCCGGAATCACCGCACGAGGTGACCGCGCTGGTGAACACCGGGGACGACGTGTGGATGCACGGTCTGCGCATCTGCCCGGACCTGGACACCTGCATGTACACCCTGGGCGGGGGGATCGACGAAGAGCGCGGCTGGGGCCACTCCGGGGAGACCTGGACGGTCAAGGAGGAGCTCGCCGCCTATGGCGCCGAGCCGACCTGGTTCGGCCTGGGTGACAAGGACATCGCGACGCATCTGATCCGTTCGCGGATGCTGCGGGCGGGCTATCCGCTTTCGCAGGTCACCGAGGCGCTGTGCGATCGCTGGCAGCCGGGCGTGCGCCTGTTGCCGATGACGGACGACCGCGTCGAAACGCATGTCGTGATCGACGATCCGGAAGACCCGGACCAGCGCAAGGCGATCCACTTCCAGGAGTGGTGGGTGCGCTACCGCGCCGAGCCGAAGGCGCATTCGATCATCGCCGTCGGCGCCGACGAGGCCAAACCGGCGCCGGGCGTGCTCGACGCGATCGCGGCCGCCGACATCGTGCTGTTCGCGCCGTCCAATCCGGTGGTCTCGGTGGGCACGACGCTCGGCGTGCCGGGAATCCGCGACGCGCTGCGGAAGACGCGCGCGAAGGTCGTCGGTGTCTCGCCGATCATCGGCGGGAAGCCGTTGCGCGGGATGGCCGACGCGTGCTTGAGCGCGATCGGCGTGGAGACCTCGGCCGAGGCCGTCGGGCGGCATTACGGTTCCCGCAAGGAATCCGGCGGCGTCCTCGACGGCTGGCTGGTCTCCGAGGGCGAGACCGTCGACGTGCCGGGGGTCGCCGTCCGCGACGTACCGCTGCTGATGTCCGATGTGGACGCGACTGAGGCCATGGTTCGCGCGGCCTTCGATCTGGTGGGGGTTTCCGTTGACTGACCACGCTTCCGCGAAGATCGAGATCCTGCCGGTCGAAGGCCTGCCGGAGTTCCGGCCCGGCGACGACCTGACCGGCGCGATCGTCGAGGCGGCCCCGTGGCTGCGCTCGGGTGACGTCCTGGTCGTCACCAGCAAGATCGTCTCCAAGGTCGAGGGCATGCTGATCCGCGTCCCCGCCGATCCGGAGGAACGCGACGCCGCCCGGCGCAAGCTCGTCGAGGAGGAGTCCGTCCGGGTGATCGCGCGGATCAACCGGACGGTGATCACCGAGAACAAGCTCGGCATCGTGCAGGCCGCGTCCGGCGTGGACGCGTCGAACGTGGCCTCCGGCGAGGTCGCCCTGCTGCCGTCCGATCCGGACGCTTCCGCGCTCGCGCTGCGGAACGGGCTGCGTGAACGGCTCGGCGTCGAGGTCGCCGTCTTGGTCACCGACACCATGGGCCGCGCGTGGCGAGTCGGGCAGACCGACGCCGCGATCGGCGCGTCCGGACTGCGGGTGCTGCACTCGTACGCGGGCGAAATCGACAGCCAGGGCAACGAACTCGCGGTCACCGAGGTGGCGATCGCCGACGAACTCGCCGCCGCGGCGGATTTGGTCAAGGGCAAGCTCGGCGGGACACCGGTCGCCGTCGTGCGCGGTTTGCAGCCGGCCGACGACGGTTCCACCGCCCGGAAACTGCTGCGGCCGGTCGAGGAGGATCTGTTCCGCCTCGGCACCAACGAATCCATCGCCCAAGGCCGCCGGGAAGCCGTGCTCGCGCGGCGTTCGATCCGGTCGTTCACCGGCGAACCGGTCGATCCCGAGGTGCTGCGCCGTGCGGTCGGGACGGCGCTGACGGCGCCCGCGCCGCACCACACGAAGCCGGTCCGGTTCGTGTGGCTGCGTGAGGAAGGCTTGCGCCGCAAGCTTCTCGACGCGATGAAGGCGTCGTGGCAGGCCGACCTCGAAGGCGACGACTTCACCGCCGAGCAGGTCGCGAAACGGCTCAGCCGCGGCGACATCCTGTACAACGCGCCCGAAGTCGTGGTGCCGTTCCTCGTCGCCGAGGGCGCGCACACCTACCGCGACGACCGCCGGAACGCTTGCGAGCACACGATGTTCACCGTCGCCGGCGGCGCGGCCGTGCAGGGCCTGCTGGTCGCGCTCGCCGCCGAAGACCTCGGCTCGTGCTGGATCGGGTCGACCATCTTCGCGGCGGACATCGTGCGCGACGTCCTCGGCCTGGACGAACGCTGGGAACCGCTCGGCGCCGTCGCGATCGGACATCCCGCCGCGCTCCCGCCCGCGCGCGGTTCCGTCGAACCCGGTGAAGGACTTCTCGAACTGTGACCCTGCACGACGACGTTGTGTCCACTTTGTCCGGTTGGCGACCGGTGGGCGCGACCCAGGAATCCTTACGCCAGGCCTATCTCGGCTTCCTCGCCGCCCGCGACGACGTCTGCCGCCGCGAATGCGCGGCCGGGCACATCACCGCGTCGGCCGTCCTTCTCGACGCCGACGCGGAAAACGTGCTGCTCACCCTGCATCCGCGAGTCGGTCGCTGGTTGCAGCTCGGCGGGCATTGCGAACCCGGCGACGCGACGCTCGCGGACGCCGCTCTTCGCGAGGCACGCGAGGAATCCGGCATCGAGGACCTCGTGATCGACCCGGCGCCGGTGCATCTCGACGTCCACCCGATCACGTGCTCGCTCGGCGTGCCCACCCGGCATTTCGACGTGCGTTTCGTGGTGCGCGCACCCCGCGGAGCGCAACCGGTCCAAAGCGACGAATCGGACGATCTTCGTTGGTGGCCGGTGGATTCCCTGCCGGAAGGGTCCGAAGATCTCGCGGAACTGATGGAAGCCGCCGTGCCCGCGGCGTCCGGCCGTTAGGGTGTCGGCTGACGTCCTAAAGGGGGAATCATGCTGACGGCGCTGACGCCATATCTCGACCGGGTCCGGGTCCACAGCAGCGGTGACGGTGACGGCTTCGGCTGGTTCCTGCTGGCCCTGGCGATCATCGTCATCATCATCGTGATCGTGGTGGTCATCGTGAAGGTCAATCAGGCGAAGAAGCCGCCGATGACCTTCCCCCAGAACCCGAACTTCGGCGGTGGCCAGGCGCCCGGCTTCCCGCCGCCGCCGCCCGCCGGTGGCCCCGCCCCGCAGGGCAACTGGCAGCAGCAGCCAGGTTTCCCGCCGCCTCAGCCCGGTTATGGCCAGGCGCCCGGCTTCCCGCCGCCTCCGGCGGGTTTCGCCCCCGCTCCGGCTGGTTTCGCGCCTCCGCAGGCCGCACCTCCGGCCGGTTTCGCGCCGCCGCCCGGCGCCCCGGCGCCCAACCCGTTCGCCGCGGCTCAGCCCGGTTTCCCGCCGCCGGGGCCGCCGATCGACGGCAGCGCGGACCGCACGCAGGTGGTGTCCCCGCAGCAGCAGGCGGACGCCGGCGCCGACCGCACCCAGGTGGTCTCCCCCGCCGCGGACCGCACCCAGGTCGTCTCGCCCGACGGCGGCGACCGGACACAGGTGGTGTCCGGCGGTGGCGGCGACGCCACCCAGGTCGTCCCCGGTGGCGACCGCACCCAGGTCGTCCCGCCCCGCCAGTAGTCCGGCTGTCCGTGCGGGCCTCCTTCCCTACCCTCAAGGTAGGCAAGGAGGCCTTCACGGCATTTCCAGCAGGGAGAAACCGCATGGTCAGGGTCGACCCGAACTCCTCGGTCCCGCCCTTCGAGCAGGTCCGCACCGCCTACGCGGAGCGGATCAACGACGGCACCCTGCCCGTCGGAGCGAAACTCCCGACCGTGCGGAAACTCGCCGAAGACCTCGGCATCGCCCCGAACACGGTCGCCAAGGCCTACCGCGAACTCGAAGAGGCGGGTCTGATCGAGACCCGCGGCAGGGCCGGGACGTTCGTGAGCGCCGTCGGTGACGAGACCCGCGAACGGGCGAGGCAGGCGGCCGCCGACTACGCCGCGCTGACCAGGAAGCTGGGTCTCGGCCGCGACGAAGCCAAGGCGATCGTCGACGCCGCGCTGAGCTGACCGCCGAGCCGCTTGTCCTGGCCGCGGCCGCCAGGCTGATGCGTGGCCGTCCGGTTAGGCTCTCGGTATGGTCTTCCTCTTGGTACTGGTGGTCGGCGCCCTGATCGTGGCCGGAGTCGGCGTCGGGATCTACTTCCTCGTGAAGTCGAACAGCAAGCCGCAGCCGCCCGCTCTTCCGCACCACCAGTACCCGCAGCAGCAGCCGCAGTACCCGAGCCAGCAGCAGACCTACCCGCCGCAGGGCTGGGGCAACTGACTCCCGCATTCAGAGGACTAAACGCGGCGGTCGCGCGATCACATCGCGCGGTAGTCGCGGAGTTCGATCTTCGGCCCGAACCTCGGGCGGCGGAATCCGGCCGTCGAGAGGTAGCGCACCGCGCGCTGCCGCTGCGGTGAATACGGCGCCAGCACCTCGGACATCCCGGCGTCGTCGAGTTTCGTGCCGACCAGCGCGTGCCCGACCATCGACGGGATGTTGTAGTCGCCGAAGCTCACCGCGTCCGGGTCTCCCCAGGCGCGCTGCGCGATCTCCGCCGCGGTCCACACGCCGATGCCGGGCACCTTCCGCAGCCAGGCCCGGCCTTCGACACCCTTCAGTTCCACGGCCTTCTCCAGCCGCGACGCGACGCGGGCCGCGGCGATCAGCGTCGTCCGCCGTTTCAGGTCCACCCCGGCGCGATGCCATTTCCAGTCCACAATGGATCGGATGGCCACGGGCGTCGGCGGCACCCGCAGCCGCGCCGGGCCCGGCCCTGGCGCCTGCTCCCCGAACCAGCGGCACAGCTCGCCCCACGACCGCAGCGCCTCCGTGCTGGTCACCTTCTGTTCCAGCACGGCGAGCACCAGCGCGTCCCACACCCGGCCGGTCGAGCCGAGGCGCAACCCCGGGTTGCGGCGCCGCGCCGACGCGATGACGTCGTGGTGCGCGACGAATTCGGAGTCGTCGTCGTGCGCGCCCAGCATCGCCGGAACGCCCTCGAGCAGCCTGTCCGCGCCGGGTCCCCAAGCCTCCGCCTCGATCTCACCGTCCGCGCGCCGCAGCAGCGCGAGCGTGCCCGCGCCGTCCGCGGTGTTGGCGGCCACCCAGGTGACCCCGCTCTCGGCGCGGACGACGTTGGGCGACCGCGATCCACGGCTCAGCGGGCCCAGAACCGTGTCCAGGTCCAGCTCGAAGGCAGGACGGAATCGCACACACCGAACCTACCCGGCACTCGGCTAGGGTGAGCGGGCCACCTGAACCCGTAAGCCTATGGAGGACACCGACGATGACCGAGCGACCGGCGAAGGCCTCGATCGTCAGCGGGTACTTCAACCCGCTCCACCAGGGCCACCTCGACCTGTTCGAGGCCGCGCAGGCGCGGTCCGGCTACCTGATCGTCATCGTCAACAACGATCACCAGCAGGTCCTCAAGAAGGGCAGGGTGATCCAGACCGAGGACGTCCGGGCCCGGATCGTCCGCGCGCTGCGCATCGTCGACGACGTGTACATCGCCGTCGAGCAGGGGCCGGGCATCAACGAGTCGTTCGACCAGATCCGCGCGGCGTACCCCGACACGGAGCTCGAGTTCTGCAACGGCGGCGACCGGCGCAACGTCGACGAGCTCCCGGCGGACGAGGTCGAGGCGGGGGCCCGCAACGACATCTCGATGATCTACGGCATCGGCGGCACGGACAAGGCCGACTCCAGCACCCGGATCCTTTCGGACATGGAAGCCTGAGGCCTGGCGGCCCGCCAACTTTTGTCGGAAGACGTTTGCGGGTCTGCTGACGGCAGCCGCACCTAGGGCCTACCCTAGACAACACACAGTCGGCCCTGATCCCAGAGGGCCCCAGGTCAGTCGGGAGGCCTAGGGGAATGGACCCCCGTGCTCGGGCGGACGCCTTGCTCGCACGCGCAAGCGCGCGTGGAGCCTTCGTCGTGACACCGGACAACGCGACGTCTCCGATGGACTCCGCGAACACCCAGCAGATCCCCCGATCGGTGGTCGCCGAGATCGACCGTTCTTCGGACCCGGATACGACCACTCAGCTACCGGCTTCGCTGATCGCCGAGAACGATCACCCGCTCGCCGGGCCCGAGCCGACGACCCGGCTGGACCTGCCGCCGGCGCGGGAAGAAGGCTCGACGCAGCCGCAGCCGTATCCCCGCCGTCCCGGCGCTCCGCAGCAGACCAGGCCTCTGCCGCAGGCCACGACCCCGCTCACCCGGCGGCCGCCGGCCGCGCCGGTGCAGAGTCCCCTGGTCGAGCAGCCGGAGCCGGAGACCGTCGAGAACGAGGTCGGCGGCCTGGTGCCGACGGTGAAACAGAACCCTTCGGCACGGTCGAACCTCTCGCGCCGCCTGGACGGCATCTAGCTTCTTCACGTGCTTCTCAGGAAGCGCGGACAACCCGGTCGATCTCCTTGATCGCCGCTCCCCCGCCGTACGTGGCGTTGGACAGCATCGCGACGTCCAGCCCCTCGGCGGGGTAGTGCCGCATCAGCGAGCAGACGCCGACGTTCCCACCGTCCTTGTAGTAGTGCCGCACCGATCCGTCCGATGCCAGGACGAATTCGAGGCCGAAGCCGTACCAGACGCCGCTGCTGTGAAGCACCTGCGGCGTCAGGAACTCCTTCGTGCGCGCAGGGCTCAGGAGCCGTTCCTCCCGGATCGCCCGCAGCAGCCGGACGAGGTCGCCGACGGTGCAGTACAGGCCACCATCGGGTGAACCGATCGGCGGGTAGCTGAAGATGTTCTGCTTCCAGCCCGTGACCCGCTCACCGTCGAGGACGGGATCCCAGCCCTCGGCGACCCGCGGCGCCGGATCACGTCGGTCGAAGAAACCCGAATCGGTCATCCTCGCGCGGTCGAGCACGGCCTCGCGGACGTGTTCGCGATAAGGCCTTCCGGTGATCTCCTCGATCACCAGCCCGGCGAGGACGTATCCCGAATTGCAGTACCGGCAGCCCTCGCTCGGCGCGAAATTCGGTGCCCGGTAAGCGAAATTGGGCAGATGATCCCGCGTTTCGACCACCGAGTACACCGGCTTGTCGACCCACAACGCCTCGTAACTCTCGCCGGCTTCCTCGTCGGCGTCGTCGGCGATCCCGGACGTATGCGTGAGCAGGTGCCGCGTCGTCGCCCCGGTCGCGATCGCCGTGCCGGCGAGGTCGACGAACTCGCCGATCGGGCGGTCGAGCTCCAGCCGTCCCTCGTCGGCCAGCCGCAGTGAGGCGATCGCGGTGACGACCTTGGTGATCGACGCGGTGTCGTACCGGACGTCCGATGCGTTCGGCACCGACCAGCGGCGGCTGGCCAGGCCGTATCCGTGTTCGAACAGCGTTTCGTCGCCGCGCCGGATCAGCACGACCCCGGAGAAGCGGTCCTCTCCGGCGCGTTCCGTCAGCCAGGTGTCGAGTGCGGCGAAGTCCATGCACCGACGGTAACGACGGCAAGGAGCCGAGTCGCGCGAATTCCGGTGGCCGGAACGGCTACTTCCGGCGCGTTTCGAGTTTGAGGCGCAGCGCGAGCCCGGCCTTCACCGCGAGCATGACCGGCTTCCACAGGAGACCGCGGTGACGGTCCGCGAGGTAGCGGTACGCGCTGTCGTGGTGCGCGCGCAGCATCTTCGCCGAAGCCTTCGAAGTCGAGTGCCCGCCGATGTGCATGACGCTGGACGAAGGCGCGTACACGTTCAGCCAGCCCGCGCGGGTCAGCCGATCACCGAGATCGACGTCCTCGAAGTACATGAAGTAGCGCGTGTCGAACCCGTCGACCGAGTCGAAGGCCTCGCGGCGGAACAGCTGGCAGGACCCGGAAAGCCAGCCCGCCGTGCGCTCGACCGGGGTGCCGGTCTCCTGCCGGTACTGCCGCGTCCACGGGTTGCCCGGCCAGATCTTGCCGAACGCCGCGTGCCCGATCCCCCGGCCGAAGGACGGCAGGAGCCGGGCCGACGGGTAGACGGTGCCGTCGAGATCGTGGATGAGCGGACCGAACGCGCCACCGCGCGGCCAGCGCCCGGCCACCTCGAGCAACGCGTCGAGCGAACCGGGTTCCCATTCGACGTCCGGGTTCACCACGGCGACCCAGCCGTAGCTGTCGTCGAGTTCCGCGACGCCTCGGTTGGCGGCCGTGCCGTAACCGACGTTCTCGCCGATCCTGAGCAGCTTGACGTTGTCCCGGCGGGCGGCCTTGTCCAGCGCGTCGTCGCCCGTGGAGTCGTTGTCGGCGACGACGACCTGGACGTCCCGGTCCGTCGCCTTCTCGAGCGTGTCGAGGAACTTCTCCAGGGTTTCGCCGGGGAAGTACGTCACGGTCACGACGGCGATCCCGTCGCCGTAGCTGGGGTGCTCAGTCACGCGGCCATTGTCCACCCGTCACCGAACGCGACTCCGGCCCCACCCACCTCGTGAGTGTTTAGGACGGTTAGAACCGTCCTAAACACTCACGAGGCCGGAAGCGATGGTCAGCCGGCCCGCCGCTGCGCATGCCGGTGCCAGGCCTTCGCGTAAGCCTCCCGATGCCGCTCCGCGGTCGTCGCCCACGAGAACTCCTTCGCCCGCCGAAGCGCGGCTTCGGCCAGCTCCGCCCGTCGAGCCGGGTCGTCGAGCAGCTCCGAGATGGCCGCCGCGACGTCTCCGGCGCCGACCCCGCAGTAAGCGACCGCGTCCCCGCCGACCTCCGGGAGCGAAAGCCGCCGGGTCGTCAGCACGGCCGCGCCGCACGCCATCGCCTCCAGCACCGGCAGCCCGAATCCCTCACCGAGGCTCGGGTACGCGACCAGTTCGGAGCCGCCGAGGAAGCCGGCGAGCGTGTCGAACGGCAGGTATCCGGCCCGGATCACGCGCAGCCGGTGCGGTACGGCGTCCAGTGCGCGTTCGACCTGCGAATCCCAGCCCGGTTGCCCGGCCAGCACCAGCGCCGGCGGGTTCGGCCTGCCGGTCACGGCGTGCGCGAAACCGCGGATGAGCGCGGGCACGTTCTTGCGCGGTTCCAGTGCGCCGAGGAAGGCGACGTACGGGGTCTTCCCGAGTCCGACGGCCTGGCGCGCGGCCTCCATTTCGGCGGGCGAGGGCGGATGGAACCGGTCCGGTTCGACGCCGTGATGGATGATCTCCAGTTCCGCGTTGCGCACTTGGCCGACGCGCTCCAGCTCGGCCGCCGTCGCGACGCTCGGCACGATGCACAACGTCGCGCGGCGAAGCGCTGTCGCGGTCCAGGCGCGGAAGAAGCGCGCTTTCACCGAAGAGTGCAGCACCGCGTCGGTGAAGAAGGTCGCGTCGTGCAGCGTCACCACCGAAGCGGCCGGGCTGGCCAGCGGCATCGTGTAGTGCGGTGAGTGGACGACGTCGGCGGCGAGCCGCCGGACCAGCCGGGGAAGGGTCGCCTGCTCCCAGGTCAGCCTGGCCGTCCTGGTCGACGTCGACGGCGAGGTGGGCACGATCCGCGCGCCCGGCGCCAGCCGGTCGTACAACACCGCGTCCCGCGGCTGACAGACGACGGTGATCCGCGCGCCATCCTCGTCCAGCGCCGCGACCAGCGAATCCACGTAACGTCCGACGCCACCCCGGTCCGCGGGGACGGCGGTCGCGTCGATCAGCACGCGAGGGTCATCGGTCACCCTAGGAGGGTACGGCCGCGCCCTGGCTCTGCGGTGAGGAACCGACAGATTCACGCCACCCGAGGAAAACTCCGGCTGAATCCTGTCAAGCAACCCGCTGGCGCAGGTGGAGACCCCATACGGCGGAAGCGGCACGCTGCCAGGTGAACTCACTCGAACGGCTGAGACCGCTGTCACGCAGCGTTGCCGCACGCTCTGGATGGTCGAGTACGTCGCGAAGGGCATCCGCAAGCGCTTGCGGATCGCCGACAGGGACCGTCACGCCCGCTCCACCGGCCACCTCGACCAGGGCCGGGACGTCGGAGTGCACCACCGGCACCCCGGCCGCCATCGCCTCGATCAGCGGCAGCCCGAATCCCTCCGCCCGGCTCGGCATCGCCAGCACCGACGCGCCTCTCAACGTGGACGCCAGTTCCGCGTCGCTCACCTTCCCCAGCACCCGGACGTCGGCGCCGTGCGCACGCGCCAGCGCCACCGGGTCGATGCCGCCCCAGCCCGGCTGGCCCGCCAGCACCAGCGGCACCCCGATCCGGCCGGCGGCGTCGATCAGCACGTCGATGCCCTTGCGGGGCTCGATGGTCCCGATCGCGAGCACGTACCGCTCCGGCAGCGCGACCTCGGCGAACCCGGCGTGCGGCCGGACACCGTGCGGGATCACGCGCAGCGGCACCGAGACCGGCACCAGCGCGGTGAGCTCGTCCGCAATCGCTTGCGTCGGCACGGTCAGCGCGGTCGCCCGCGACGCGGCCCGCGCGATCACCGCCTTGTGCCACGAGACGCCGCGCGGGGTCAGCGTCTCGGGATGCGTCCAGGGCACGGTGTCGTGCACCGCGACCGACAGCGTCCGCCCCTTCGGCACGCGGGCGGGCGCGAGCGGTGTCGGGGCGTGGACCGCGTCGCCGCCCGGCCACCACGGCAGGCCCAGCTGCCAGGCGGCGATCAGCGCCCGGGGCGGGATCGGCAGCACGCGCGGACCGTTCACGCCTTCGACGATCGCCGCGTCGATGTCGGCGTGCCGCGCGACCACGCTCGACACCGTCCAGCCCGGCGGCGCCGTCTCGGCGAGGGCGCGCAACAGCTCGCCGGTGTAGCGGCCGGTCCCGCCGGGGACGGGCGCCAGCAGCTGCTCGGCGAGCACGACCAGTTCGGGCATGGTCTCTATTCTCTCTGGCATGACCAGCACCACCGTCGTCGTGGTCACCTGGCGCGGCGCCGCGCACGTCACCGCCTGCCTCGACGCGCTCGCCGCGCAGACCCGCCCGCATCGGACGCTGGTCGTCGACAACGCCTCCGACGACGGGACGGCCGCCCTGCTCGCCGCCCATCCGTCGAAGCCCGAGGTGCTCCGGCTGCGGCACAACACCGGTTACGCGGGCGCCATGGCCGCCGCGCTGGACAAGGTGGAAACCCCGCTGATGGCCTGGCTGAACGACGACGCCGCCCCCGCCCCGGATTGGCTCGCGACCTGCGAAGACACCCTCGCCAAGGCTCCGCTCGCCGCCGCCGTGAGCGCCCGGCTGACGCTGGCCGACGGGACCGTCCAGTCCACCGGCGTCCGCCTGACCGCCGACGGCCACGGCGCCGACCTGCCCGAGCCCGCCGACGAGGTCTTCGGTTTCTGCGGGGGTGCGGCTGTGCTGAACGTCGAGGCGCTCCGTTCCGTCGGTGGCGTCCCGGCCTCCTACTTCTGTTACTACGAGGACACCGACACCGCATGGCGGCTGCGGCTGGCGGGCTGGGACGTCGTCGGCGCCGAAGCCGAGGTCACCCACCGGCATGGCGCGAGCACCCGGCCGGGTTCGGTCCCGTTCCACCTGTGGAACGAACGCAACCGCCTGCTGACCCTTCTGCGGTGTGCTCCGCGCGCGGTGGCGATCCGTCAGCTGGTGAAGTTCACGATCTTGACCGCGATACTCCCCCTTCGCGGGAAACCTGACGCCCCGAACTTCCGTCTGAGCCTCCGGTGCCGGGTCCTCGGCGCCGTCGCCGCCCGGCTGCCGCGCACGCTGCTCGAGCGGCGGGCCATCGGGCGACGGGCGACACTGGGCCGAGGCGCGGTCTGGGACGCGTGGGCGGGCAATTAAGCTTGCCCCAATCGAGAGCAGGGAGTACGGCTTTGGCGCAGGGGGAAACGCAACCGGTCGTCTCGGTGATCGTGGTGAACTACCGGGGAGCGGCCGACACCGTCACCTGCCTGCGCGCGCTCGCCGAACACGATTACCCGAACCTCGAGGTCATCTGCGTCGACAACGCATCCGGCGGCACCGATGTGGCCGAGATCAAAGCCGCCGCCCCGGGCGTCAAGCTCGTCGAGTCCCCGGTGAACTCCGGCTTCGCGGGCGGCTGCAACCTCGGCGCGCGGCACGCGACAGGCACCGTCCTCGCCTTCCTCAACAACGACGCCCGCCCGGCACCCGGCTGGGTCGGCACGGCCGTGGCCGAACTGCGCGCGCAGCCGACCGTCGCCGCGGTGGCCAGCAAGGTCCTCGACTGGGACGGCACCGGTACCGACTTCGTCGACGCGGGCCTCACCTGGTTCGGCATGGGCTACAAGCGCCACGCCGGCAGCCCGCTGGCGGACGTCCCCGCCGCCGAGCACGAGATCGCCAAGGACGTCCTGTTCGCGACCGGTTCGGCGATGTTCGTCCGCGCCGGGGTGTTCGCCGAACTCGGCGGCTTCGACGAGCGGTTCTTCATGTTCTACGAGGACGTCGACCTCGGCTGGCGGCTGAACCTGCGCGGCTGGCGCGTGCGCTACGTGCCGGAGTCGCTGACCTATCACCGGCACCACGCCACGATGTCCACAGTGGACGCGCCGGAGTCCGGGCGTGAGACGTTCCTGTTGGAGCGCAACGCCTTGGCGGCGCTGTACAAGAACCTCTCCGACGAGACGCTGACGCGCGCGCTGCCCGCCGCGCTGGCGCTGGCCGTCCGCCGGGCGACCGCGCGCGGCGATCTCGACGCCACCCAGCTCGATCTCTCCCACGGCGTCGGCCCCGCCGAGACCGGCCCGGTCGAGGTGCCGAGGACGACCTTGGCCGGCGTGCTGGCGATCGACCAGTTCGTCGAGCTGCTGCCCTCGCTCACCGAGTCCCGCGCCGCCGAACAGGCCGCCCGCGTCCGCACCGACGCCGATCTGCTTCCCTTGCTGCGCAAGGCCTTGGAGCCCGCGTATCCGCTGCCGCGCTATCTTGCCGCGCACGACGTCCTGGTCGAGACGTTCGGTATCGACGCGCTCTTCGGGCAGCGTCGCAAGGTACTGGTGATCACCGGCGACGCGATCACCGAACGGATGGCGGGCCCGGCGATCCGCGCCTGGAACATGGCCGCGACGCTGGCCACCGAACACGACGTCCACCTGGTGACGATCAACCCGCTCGCCGATCCGCCGCCCGCCGCGTTCCGGGTCAGCGCGGCCACCCGGCGCGATCTGGAGACGCCGATCGCCTGGGCCGACATCATCGTCCTGCAGGGCCACGTGCTGGAACTCGCGCCCTCGCTGAAGAAGCAGTACGCGCACAAGATCGTGGTCGCGGATCTATACGACCCGATGCACCTCGAACTGCTCGAACAGGGCAAGGGCGTTCCCGACGACAAGCGGGCGCTGGACCTCGTCGGGGTCACCAAGGTCCTCGACGCGCAGCTGGAACGCGGTGACTTCTTCCTCTGCGCCTCGGACCGTCAGCGCCACTTCTGGCTGGGCCACCTCGCCGCGATGGGCAGACTGTCGCCGCGGCTGTACGACGCCGACCCGACCACGCAATCGCTGCTGTCGATCGTCCCGTTCGGCCTGCCGCCGCAGGCACCGGTGCGCACCGGCCCCGGCCTCCGGTCCACTTTGGACGGTATCGGCGAGACCGACCACGTCGTGCTGTGGGCGGGCGGCGTCTACAGCTGGTTCGATCCGCTGACCCTGGTCCGGGCGATCGAGCTGCTGCGGCAGCGCCGCGGCGACGTCCGGCTGGTGTTCCTCGGGATGAAGCATCCCAACCCCGAGGTCACCGAGATGGACATCGGCGCGCGGACGATGCTGCTGTCCGACACGCTCGGGCTCACCGGCAAGCACGTGTTCTTCAACCAGCAGTGGGTGCCCTACGAAGAGCGCCAGAACTGGCTGCTGGACGCGAATTGCGGCGTCACCACCCATTACGAGCACGTCGAGACGACTTTCGCGTTCCGGACGCGGGTGCTGGACTACCTGTGGGCCGGACTGCCGATCGTCACCACCGACGGCGACTCGTTCGCCGACCTGGTCCGCGAGGAACGGCTCGGTGTCGTCGTCCCGGCCGAGGACGTGGACGCGCTCGCCGACGCGCTCGAAAAGGCGTTGTACGACGAGGAGTTCGCCGCGGGCTGCGTCGAGCGGATGGCCGCGGTCGCCCGGCGTTACGCCTGGCCGGAGGCGCTGAAGCCGCTGGTGGAGTTCTGCCGGAACCCGCGGCCCGCCGCCGACCGGCTGCCCGGCTCCAGCGACCTCGTGGTCTCCGAACCGGTGCGGGGCAAGGAAATGCTGCGCCGCGACGTCGACCTGATCCGCGAGTACCTCTCCGTCGGCGGCCCGAAGGAGCTCGCGCGGCGCGTCGGCGGCCGCGTGGTCAAGGTCGCCAAGCAGAGGCTCGGCCGTGGCTGACCGCCCCTTGCGCGTCCTGCTCGACGGGACCCCGCTGCTCGGTGCCAGGACGGGTATCGGCCGGTACACCGTCGCCCTGTCCGAAGAGCTCGCCTCGATGTCCGAAGTGGACACTCGCGCGGTCGCGTTCACGTTGCGCGGCTGGCGAAGGCTGCGGCACGTGCTCCCGCACGGCGTCCGGGCGCGCGGTATGCCGGTGGCGGCGCGACTGCTGCGCAAGGCCTGGCTGCGTTCGCAGCTGCCGCCGGTGGAGCTGTTCGCCGGGCCGACGGATGTCGTGCACGGCACCAACTTCGTGCTGCCCGGCCGGTTCCGTGCCGCTGGCGTGGTGACGATCCACGATCTGGCCTTTTTGGACGCTCCCGAAGAGCTGGCGCCGAGCGATCACGAGCTGCCGCGCCTGGTGCGGCGCGGCGCCCGGCTCGCGGACGCGATCTGCACGCCCACCAACGCCGTCGCCGACCAGGTCGCCGAACGGCTCGACGTGGACCGCGGCAAGATCATCGTGACCCCGCTCGGCGTGAACCCGGCCTGGTTCACCGCGCGCCCACCGGACCCGGAACGCCGCAAGGAACTCGGGCTCCCGGACAAGTACCTGCTCTTCGCCGGCGCCCCCGGGCCCCGGAAGGGCCTGCACTGGCTCCAGCAGGCACACGAGGCCGCGCCGGATCTGCCGGATCTGGTGTTCGTCGGTCCCGGTTCGTTCGCGGTGGGCTCCCGTTCGCGGCACGTCGGCTACCTGTCGGACGTCAACCTCAGGCGCGTCGTCGCCGGGGCCAGCGCGCTGGTGCTGCCGTCGCGCGACGAAGGCTTCGGGCTCCCGGTTCTGGAGGCGCTGGCGTCGGACGTCCCCGTGGTGTGCACGGACATCCCGGCGTTGCGCGAGGTCGCGGGGAACTGCGCGAGCCTGGTGCCCTACGAGGACGTCGACGGGCTCGTGGAGGCGCTGCGGATCGCCGTCAGCGACCCGCACGCCGTCGCCACTTCGGCCGCGCGCCGCGCGCACGTCGCGAACTTCACCTGGCGCGCGTGCGCCGAACTCACCGTCGCCGCGTACCGCCAGGCGAGCACTAAGCACTGACCTCCCGCATTTCGTCCTCTGAATGCGGTACTTGCGTGTGCAAGTACCGCATTCAGAGGACGAAATGCGGGAGGGGTCAGGAAGCGAAGTAGGCCTTCAGCGCCTCAGGCCAGCCACGGAGCGGAGTGAGGCCCGCCTCGCGCCAAGACGCGTTCGACAGCACCCCGTACGCCGGGCGCGCTGCCGGACGGGGGAACTCCGCCGTCGTGCAAGGCTTCACGCGCGCCGGATCCGCGCCCAGCTCCGCGAAGATCGCCTTCGCGAACCCGCACCACGTCGTCGAACCGCCACCCGTGCAGTGCAGCACCCGCTGCGACGGCCCGTCGCCGGCGGCGACCCGGCCCGCCAGCTCCAGCAGGCCGGCGGCGAGGTCGCGGGACCAGGTCGGCGAACCGGTCTGATCGTCCACTACGGACAGTTCGTCGCGCTCCTTTTCCAGGCGCGCCATGGTCTCCACGAAGTTCGACCCGGTTTTGCCGTACACCCAGGACGTCCGGACGATCCACGAACGGGCACCCGAACCGAGCAGCGCGTCCTCTCCAGCGGCCTTCGTCCGGCCGTAGGCGTTGAGCGGGCTCAGCAGGTCGCCGGTCTCGTACGGCGAAGTCGCGTCGCCCCCGAACACGTAGTCCGTGGACACGTGGATGAGCGGCACCCCGCGCGACGAACACGCGGCGGCGAGCACCCGGGGGCCGTCGGCGTTCACCGCGAACGCCCGCTCCTCGTCGGTTTCCGCCGCGTCCACCGCGGTGTAGGCCGCCGCGTTGATCACCACCGGCGACCTCCCCGCCGCCCGCGCCCGGTCGGCCAGCTCGGTCACCGCTGCGACGACCTGACCGGTGTCGCGTACGTCCAGCTCCGACGACGACGGGGTCGTGGCGTCGATGGAGTCCACGGCCAGCGCCGCCAGGTCCCGCCCCAGCTGCCCGGATCCGCCCGGTACGAGAATGCTCAGCATCTGTTCACTCCCCCGCACGCTTCTTCAGCGGCTCCCACCACGATCGGTTCCCGCTGTACCAGGCGACCGTGTCGGCCAGACCGTCCTCAAAGGACTTCCGCGGCGCGTAACCGAGCTCCCGCGAGATCTTGGTGATGTCGACGGAGTACCGGCGGTCGTGCCCCTTGCGGTCCACGACCGGCTCGACGCTGTCCCAATCGGCGCCGACGGCGGCCAGCAGCCGCTCGGTCAGCTCGCGGTTGGTCAGTTCCGTACCGCCGCCGATGTTGTAGACCTCGCCCGGCCTGCCGCCGTCCGCGACGAGCTGAATGCCGTTGCAGTGATCGTCCACGTGCAGCCAGTCACGTACGTTGAGCCCGTCACCGTAGAGCGGGACCTTCTTGCCGTCGAGCAGGTTGGTCACGAACAGCGGGATGACCTTCTCCGGGAACTGGTACGGACCGTAGTTGTTCGAGCACCTCGTGACACAGACGGGCAAGCCGTGCGTGCGGAAGAACGAACGGGCCAGCAGATCCGAGGACGCCTTCGACGCCGAGTACGGCGAATTCGGCTCCAGCACGTGGTCCTCGTCCCAGGACCCCTTGTCGATCGAGCCGTAGACCTCGTCGGTGGACACGTGGACGAACTTGCCGACCCCCGCCTCCAGTGCGGCCTGCAACAGGGTCTGCGTGCCGAGCACGTTCGTCAGCACGAAATCGGCCGCGCCGGCGATCGAACGGTCCACATGGGACTCGGCGGCGAAGTGCACGACCAGGTCGATCCCGCGCATCAGCTCACCGACCAGGGCGGCGTCACAGATGTCGCCCTTTTCGAACCGGTAGCGCGGGTTCTCGCGCACGGGCTCCAGGTTCGCCTCGTTGCCCGCGTAGGTCAGCTTGTCGAGCACGATCAGCTCGGCGTCGGCCAAGCTCGGGTACGCACCCGTCAGCACCTGCCGGACGTAATGCGATCCGATGAACCCGGCGCCACCGGTGACCAGCACTCGCATGCCGCCATCCTCCCTCTGCTCCTTCATGACCGGCCGAGTGTGTCACGACCGGGGCAACCTTTCACCAGCCTACGGACGTCTAACACGAGACTCAGTAGAGTCATGGACGAGGCACACGTGTGCCCTGGGGAGATTCGTGGAGGACCGCACGTGACCGAGTGGCCCGGGCCACCCATTCTGGCGCGCCGTGGTGGTGGCGGCGTCGTGGTGTTCGCCCGCCGTGGCGTGAAGGTCGTGTTCAGCCTGGTCTCGATCACGATCCTGGCGCTGACCTGGTGGGGCTGGCAGTTCATCGGCGACCCGTCCCAGGGCTTCGCGACCACGAACATCTTCGATGACAACGGCCATCCCCCGGCGAAACCGCTGGACGGCGCGATCGACATCCTGCTCGTCGGCCAGGACAGCCGCACCGACGCGCAGGGCAACCCGCTGCCGCGCGAGGTCCTCGACATGCTGCACGCCGGTGTTTCGGACGGCGAGCGCCAGACCGACACGATGATCCTGGTGCACATCCCCCAGAACGGTAAGAAGGCGGTCGCGATCTCCTTCCCCCGTGACTCGTGGGTCGAGATCACCGGCGGTTTCGGCAAGCACAGGCTCAACAGCGCATACGTGTACGCCTACAACGACACGTCGAAGACTCTGCAGCAGCAGGGCAACACCGACCTCAAGGACGTCGACGCCAAGGCCAAGGACGCCGGCCGCAAGAACCTGATCGCGACGCTGGAGAAGTTCATCGGCAAGCCGAAGATGATCGACCGGTACGCCGAGGTGAACCTGTCGAGCTTCTACGAGATCACCAAGGCGATCGGCGGCGTCGAGGTCTGCCTCAACAACGCGGTCAAGGAGAAGAAGTCCGGTGTGGATCTGCCCGCCGGGAAGTCGACCGTCGAGGGCGTCCAGGCACTCGCGTTCGTCCGCCAGCGCTACGACCTGCAGAACGGCGACCTCGACCGGATCGCGCGGCAGCAGGCCTTCCTGTCCGGGCTGGCGAACAAGGTGCTCTCGTCGGACGTCCTGATCAACCCGGCGAAGATCGCTGACCTGATCGAGGCCGTGAAGAAGTCGGTCGTGCTGTCGGCCGGCTGGGATCTGCCGGAGTTCGCCGCCCAGATGCGCGGGCTGACCAGCGGAAACGTCGAATTCCACACGATCCCCACCCAGGGCGACGCGATCATCGGCGGCGCCGCCGTGCTCCGCGTGGACCCGGCCCAGGTGCAGGCCGAGGTCGCCCGCCTGACCGCGGACGGGGAGACGGCGCCGGCCGAGACCCCGGCCACGCTGCCGGGCGCGGAAGCCGTGACCGTCGAGCTCTTCGACGGGACCGGTTCGCCCACGGTGGCCACCGAGACCCGGAACCTGTTGCAGGGCAAGGGTTTCAAACTGGCGGCCGACACCAAGCTCAGCACCAGGAACTCGACGGTCGTCCGGCACGCTCCGGGCGACGACGACGCGCTGGCCCTGATCAAGCAGGTCTTCGGCCCGGCGGTGCAGGCCGAGGCGGACCGTGACGTCGCGCCCGGCAAGGTGCGGGTGCTGCTCGGCAAGGACTTCAAGGGCGCGTCCACCGGCGCGGCCACGCCCCCGGCGAAGACGTCGGCGCCCTCGAAGCCTGCTCAGCCGCCCTCCAGCGCCCCGGCGGCACCCACCACGAAACCGATCGTCGCGGGCAATGTGCCCTGCGTCAATTAGTTCCGGGTACTCAGCGTGGCCACCCCCACGGTGGCTTAGCCTTCTCCTACTATCGAACGGCTACCGCGCCAGGGGAGGTGATCAGGGATGAGCGACGAGGACAAGAGCGTCAACGAACGTTCTGAGCACTTGGACGCCGAAGAACCGGTGTCCGAAGAGGACGACAATTCAGACACCGAGAGTGACGAAAAGCTCGTCCCGACGCCGTACCCGCGGACTCCACCACTCCTCCAGCCGTCGGCCCCGGCCGAGGACGAAGACGAGCCGATCTCGGGCGTGCTCGACGTACCCGCACGCCCGCTGCGCCGTGCCGGCCGGATCACCCGGCGGATCGCGGTCGGCCTCGTGTCCCTGCTCGCCCTCGGTACGACGGGCTACGCGTACGTCACCAAGGACCAGCTGCAGAACAACGTCCCCACGACGAACGCCCTGAGCAAGCCCGACGACCCCGCCGCACCGCCCGCCGACGACGGCGCCACCGACATCCTCCTGGTCGGCAGCGACGCGCGGACCGACGCGCAGGGCAACCCGCTGCCACTGCGCGTGCTCAAGCAGCTGCGCACCGAGGAGAAGGCCGGCGTCAACACCGACACCATCATCATCCTGCGCATCCCGAAGAACGGCGGGAAACCGTCCGGCGTCTCGATCCCGCGCGACACCTGGACCGACATCCCCGGCCGCGGCCCGAACAAGATCAATTCGGCGTACGGATTCGCGAAGACCAATTACGCGAACGCCCATCGGGGTGAAACCGACCAGGCGAAACTCGAACGTGATTCCGATCAGGAAGGCCGCAAGGCACTGGTCCAGACCGTTCAGGAACTGACGAAGATCCGCATCGACCACTACGCCGAGGTCAATCTGCTCGGGTTCTACCTGCTGACCGAGGCGCTGGGCGGGGTCAAGGTCTGCCTGAATCACGCGACCGAGGACAAGGACTCGGGAGCGAACTTCCGTCGCGGCGTACAGACCGTGTCGGGCGGCGAGGCGCTTTCCTTCGTACGGCAGCGGAAGAACCTGCCGCGCGGCGACCTCGACCGCATCGTGCGGCAGCAGACGTTCCTGTCCTCGGCGCTGAATCAGGTGCTTTCGGCGGGGACGCTGACCAGCCCGTCGACGATGTCGGGCCTGATGGACGTCGTGCGCCGGTCGATCGTCCTCGACGAAGGACTGGACCTGCTGGAGTTCGCGCAGCAGGCGAAGGGGATCGCGTCGGGCGATCTGACCTTCACGACCATCCCGGTGGTGAACATCAACGGCCGCAGCGCGGACGGCCAGAGCGTCGTCGAGATCGACGCCGCCGCCGTGCGGACCTTCGTTTCCGGCCTGGCGGGCCGGGGCGGCGGTGGCGGCGCTCCCGGCGCGGCTCCGGTGCTCGCCGCGTCGAGCGTTCCCTGCGTGAACTAACGTCGTGGCGTGAGCCTCACCGAACTGCTGCTGCGACCCGTGCTCGGGTCGCCCGCGAAACCGCTGATCACGCATTACGACGACAAACAGGGCAGCCGGGTCGAACTGTCCGTGGCGACCACGGTGAACTGGGCGGCCAAGACGGCGAACTGGCTGGTCGACGAGTTCGACGTCGAACCCGGTGACGAGGTCGCCGTGGTGCTGCCGTCGCATTGGCAGACCGCAGGTGTGCTGCTGGGCGCGTGGTGGTGCGGCGCCAGGGTGGTGACGGAGACCGCGGGCGCGCGGGTGGCGTTCGTCGCACCGGGCGGCACGTCCGACGCAGCCGCGACCGCTGTCGTCTCGCTGCACCCGATGGGCCTCGGGCTGCCCGCCGGCTCCGTGCCGGACGGGGCGCTGGACTACCTGACCGAAGCCCGGCTTTCAGGTGACCAGTTCAGCCCGCTGTTCCCCGTGCCCGGTGACACTCCGACACTGGGTTCGTCCACTGTGGACGAAGTGCTCGCCGAAGCCCGCTCTCGCGCGACCGGCCTTGGGCTTTCCGCCGACGACCGGGTTCTGTCCACTGTGGAGTGGGCGGGCGAAGAAGGGATTCTCGCGGGGTTCCTGACGCCGTTGGCGGCGGGTGCGCATCTGGTCCAGGTCACCGACGCGGATCCGGCCAAACTCGCTTCCCGGCGCGAAGCCGAGCGGACGACGGCGGATCTTCCCTCCTGACGCGAGGTGAAGGGGCCTTTCGCAAGGCCCCTTCACCTTGAGGAATCAGGCGTCCTGGAGCTGCTTCGCCTCACGCTTGCGCCCGAAGAGTGCGTGGTCGAGCGACAGCTTGCCGGCGTTGAAGCCGAGCGCGAGCCCGGCGACCGCCAGGACCAGGACGAGTTCGTAACCGCCCTGACCGGTGAGGCCGTTGTCGAGGTGCACCGAGAGCAGGGCACCGACGGAGACCACGACGAAGCCGAGGCCCACCAGCGGCGTCAGGAAACCGACGATGAACAAGATCGCGCCCACGATCTCCACCGCGATCGCGAAGATCGCCGCGAGCGTCGGCAGCGGGATTCCGGTCTGCTCGAAGAACTTCGCGGTGCCGTCGATCCCGTTTTCCCACTTCTGCAGGCCGTGTGCGAGGAAGACCACACCGACACCGATCCGGCCGAGCAGGAGGGCGACATCCTTGAAACGAGCGAACATCGGGTATCAGCTTTCTGGTCGGTGAATATTCAACTTACCCGGATCACGGTAAGGCACCGGACGCCTCCGATGGCACCTCCGGAGCGTGATCGACAGGTATCCGACAGGAACCCCGTACGGCAGACTCGCCTCCGTGACGGACGAACGGCTGACCGGCCCATGGTCGGATGAGATCCTGCACCCGGGCAGCACCGAGTCCGTCGACCTGGTGTTCCGCCTCGACGGCTCCGGATGGCTCTACTGGGCGAGCTGGAGCACCGAGTTCACGGTTTCCCGCTTCACCTGGGCGACCCCGGGCGAACTGGTCCTGAAGTTCCATCGCACCTTGAACGGCACGTGGTCGATCGACAACGGTGTCACCCGTCACGACGTCGAATCCGACGAGAAGGAAGAGTCCGTCATCGAACTCGGGTACGAAATCGCACCCGGCGAAGACCCGTTCGGTACGCCGGTGACCCTGCTCTCGCTGGACCGCCCGTTGGACGAGCATCTGGCGGGTTCGCGGTTCGCCCGGGCCGGGAAACCGGAACCGCTCAGCGACCCGTCCGCCGGTGCTCCGCGGCCAGACCCGTCCAGCCCCCGCTGACGGCCAGCACCTCGAGCACTCGCTCGGCCTGCTCCGCGAACCCGGCGAGATCGGCGTGCAGCAACGCAATCCGCTCGGCGTCGAGCGGGACCTCGTCGTCGGCCCACAGCTCGATCACCGTGCTGACGGTCCACACGAGGAACTGGATGATCCGGATGAACCCCTCCGACGGCTCGTCGACGGCATCGCGGTAGCCCGTCTCGATCTCGTCGCAGGCCGCGACCAGCTCACGCAGCGGCCGGACGACGTCGGCCGCCGTCCCGTCCCACGCGGCCGACGGCCACGTGCGATCCCCGAGTTCGAGCCACAACCGCCAGCCGGCGATCAGCTCGGCCTCGTCGTGCGGCGTCCACGACACCGGTGCGAACCAGAACATCTTTCGAGAGTGACACCGGCGGTCCATGATCGCCGTACTTCCGTGAAGCATCTCACCGAGGGGCGATCTCACCTGCGCATTTCGTCACCTGAATGCGAGGCCCGAAGCGCGTGAAGGCCCCCTTCCCTCGGCTGAGCCGTGGGAAGGGGGCCTTCACGCGGGAATAAATCAGCCCTTGAGCAGGGCGCGCGCCATGACCATGCGCTGGATCTGGTTGGTGCCTTCGTAGATCTGCGTGATCTTCGCGTCGCGCATCATGCGCTCCACCGGGAAGTCGCGCGTGTAGCCCGCGCCACCGAAGAGCTGCACGGCGTCCGTCGTCACCGACATCGCGATGTCCGACGCGTACGCCTTCGCGGCCGCGGCCATGTAACCGCCGCGCTTGTCGCCACGCTCGGTCGCCGCGGCGGAGGCGTAGACGAGGTTCCTGGCGGCCTCGATCTTGATGCCCATGTCGGCCAGCATGAACTGGACGCCCTGGAACTCCGAGATCGACTTGCCGAACTGCTTGCGCTCCTTGACGTACGCGATCGACGCGTCGAGTGCGCCCTGCGCGATGCCCAGCGCCTGCGCGCCGATGGTGGGGCGGGTGTGGTCGAGGGTGCGCAGCGCGGTCTTCAGGCCGGTGCCGGGCTCGCCGATGATGCGGTCGGCCGGGATGGTGCAGTTCTCGAAGTGGATCTCGCGGGTCGGCGAGCCCTTGATGCCGAGCTTCCGCTCCTTCGAGCCGACGGTGAAGCCGGGGTCGTCCTTGTGCACGACGAACGCGGAGATGCCGTTGGCCTTCTTCTCGGCGTTGGGGTCGGTCACCGCCATCACGGTGTACCAGGACGATTCACCCGCGTTGGTGATCCAGCACTTGGTGCCGTTCAGCACCCAGTGGTCACCGTCGAGCTTCGCGCGGGTGCGCATCGAGGCGGTGTCCGAGCCGGCTTCGCGCTCCGAAAGCGCGTAGGACGCCGAGGCCTCACCGGAGGCGATGGAAGGCAGCACGAGCTTCTTGAGGTCTTCCGACGCCGAAAGGATGATCGGCACCGTGCCCAGCTTGTTGACGGCCGGGATGAGCGACGCCGACGCGTCGACGCGCGCGACCTCTTCGATGACGATGCAGGCGGCGATGGCGTCCGCGCCCTGGCCGTCGTAGGCCTCCTCGATGTGGACGGCGTTGAAACCCGACTTGACCAGCGCGTTGTACGCCTCGATCGGGTAGCGCTCGTCCTCGTCGACCTCGGCCGCGTACGGCTCGATCTCCTTCTCCGCGAGCGCACGCACCGCGGCCCGCAGCTCCTCGTGCTCTTCGGCAAGCTGGTATAGACCCGGGCCGTCAGACACCTTCGTCACCTCTTCTAACCGCGTTTGGGAGTTTGACCGATGTTAGCGCTCGTTCACATTGTGCGACATCGCGAGCGCTTGTGTCCTTGACCGCAAAGTCCGTACGTTCGAGTGATGGAGCTCACCCCGTTCCCCCGGTCGCTCGATTATCCCGAGGTCCCGGTCGGCTCGGTGCTGGCAGGCGCCGCTGCTCGCTGGGGCGCCCGCACGGCCTTCGCCCACGGAGACCAGAGCCTCACCTTCGCCGAGACGTACAAGGCGGCCTGCCGCTTCGCGAACGCCCTGCGCGCCGAAGGCGTCGGACGCGGCGACGTCGTCGCACTCCATCTGCCGAACTGCCTGGCGTACCCGGTCGCGTATTACGGGACGCTGCTCGCCGGCGCCACCTTCAGCCCGGCGAACCCGCTGCTCCCGCCGGACGACCTCGCCTTCCAGCTGGCCGACGCCGGGGCGGTCGCCGCCGTCACCGTCGGCCCGGTCGCCCGCGTGCTCGCTTCGGTCCGTGATCGGACGTCGGTCCGGCTGACCATCGTCGTTCACCCGCCGGAGTCACTTGGGCAGGGCGAGGTCGAGTTCACCGAGTTCTCCTCCGCTCACTCCGACGAGCGGCCGGACGTCGAGATCGACATCTACCGCGATCTCGCCCATCTGGCGTACACCGGCGGCACCACGGGACGCTCGAAGGGCGTGTGCCTGCCGCATCGGAACGTCGTGGTCAACAGCCTCCAGAGTTCCTGCTGGCGGCTGGGCGCGGTCCCCGCCCTCGACGCGTCGGGAGAGGTGATCGTCGAGCAGCTCGGCGGTCCGGACGAATGGCCGTCCCGGATCGGCACCGGCGTCGCCCTCAACCTGACGCCGTGGTTCCACGCCATGGGCACCATCGCCGCGCTCAACGTCCCGCTGCTCGACGGCGGCACCGTCGTCCTGCACGACCGCTTCGACCCGGCCGCGTACGTGGCCGACGCCGAACTGCTGCGGGTCACCACGATCGGCGGGGCACCGGCGCTGTTCGCCGCCTTGCTCGCCTGCCCCGAGTTTCACACAGCCGACCTGTCTTCGGTACTGACCATCGGGTCCGGCGCGGCGCCGATGAACCACGAGATGATCCGCGCCCTGCAGAAACGCTTCCCCGGCGTGATCATCACCGAGGGCTACGGCCTCACCGAGGTCACCATGGGCGCCGTCATCGCGCCGTCGTACCGCTCCGCCACCCGCAAGGTGGGCTCGGTCGGCCTTCCGCTGCCCGACACCGAGGTCAAGATCGTCCCGGCCGAGGGCGGCGAAGATCCGTTGCCCGCTGGGGAAAGCGGTGAGGTGTGCCTGCGCGGCCCGCAGGTGATGACCGGCTATCGCAACCGCCTCGAGGAAAACGCGGCCGCGCTCGTCGACGGCTGGCTGCACACCGGTGACATCGGCATCCTCGACGAGGACGGTTACTTGTCCATTGTGGACCGTAAGAAGGACATGCTGCTGTACAAGGGATACAACGTCTTCCCGCGCGAACTCGAAGAGCTGCTGATCACCCTGCCCGGTGTCGCGGCCGCGGCCGTCGTCGGCAAACCGGACACCGAGGTCGGCGAGCTACCGGTCGCGTTCGTGGTGCGCAGCGACGAGAACGTCACCGCCGAGCACCTACTGGAAGCCGTCGGCGCCCGTGTCCTGCCGTACAAACGGCTGCGGGCGATCCACTTCGTCGACCAAATCCCGGTTTCGGCGGCCGGGAAGGTGCTCAAACGGGAGCTACGGAAGCAACTCGCCGACTGACGCTCAACGGCCGCGGAGGTTGCCGATCACGAACTCCGCGGCCTTGAGCGCCGCCGCACACCGGTCGTTGCCCCAGTATTGCGACTTCTCGCCGTCGAACTGGGAGTATTTGAACTCCAGCACCTCGGTGTCCGTGGCTCCGACCTCGACGGTGCAGGCCTCGAGAGTGGCACCTTCGTGCTCGAAGACCGGCGGATTCCCGACTTGTTCGACCGAGGGAAGGCCACCGATCGACAACTCCCGCCAGTGGGACGACTGGGCCGGATCTTCTCTTCGCCGAGTCATGCGGTCTTCAAGGCTGCCCAAACCGACCTTGGGATTCCGGACTTCAAGGACGCCCGCCTTGGGCTGATCCCACTTGCAGGCATGACCCCCGGCGGAATACCGGTCCGCTGTCACCTTGTCCGGCGGATCAGCGATCAGGGCGGCGATTTCCGCACGCTCGAGAACGCCGCAAGGATCCGCCATGAAAGAATCCAGAGGCAACGGATCTTGCACCGGCACGGCCGGAATCGCAGGCCCCGTCAGGGCGGGCGAGGGTCTGTTCTCAAGAATTCTACCGCTGCCACAACCGGCGATCAGCAGTGATGTCAGTACCGCGACGGATATCTTCAGCGTGCGCGTCATGAACCCCTCCTCCACCACCGATCGAATTGACCGATGGTGCCCGGCTGACACCTTACAGTCATCGGCGCGCGCTACCTTCGCGTTTCGTCCTCTGAATGCGGTAGTTCGCCACCGAACTACCGCATTCAGAGGCCGAAAGGCGGGGTCAGCCTTCGACGCGTTTGCGCAGTGCGGCGTCCTTGTCGAGCACCAGCTGCTCCAGGTCCGCCTGGAACCGCGCCATCTTCGCCTGAAGCTCCACATCGGACGCGGCGAGGATGCGCACCGCGAGCAGGCCCGCGTTACGCGCCCCGCCGACGGAGACCGTCGCGACCGGGACGCCCGCGGGCATCTGCACGATCGAGAGCAGCGAGTCCATGCCGTCGAGGTACTTCAGCGGCACCGGCACCCCGATCACCGGCAGCACGGTCGCCGACGCGACCATGCCCGGCAGGTGCGCGGCACCGCCGGCGCCCGCGATGATCACGCGCACACCGCGCGAAGCGGCCGACGTCGCATAGTCGAGCATCCGCTGCGGAGTGCGGTGCGCCGAGTAGACCCCGACCTCGTACTCGACGCCGAACTCGGCCAGCGCCTGCCCGGCCGCTTCCATCGTCGGCCAGTCCGAATCGCTGCCCATGATCAGGCCAACCTGCGGCGCCATTTTCCTACTCCTAGTGAATTTCGTAGCCGTCGAGCCAGACGGCGTGGGAAAGCCAGTGCGCGGCGAGCAGTGCACGATCGCGCAGCTCCTCCATGCGTTCGCCGACGAGGTTGACGTGGCCGAGCTTGCGGCCGGGACGCTCGCCCTTGCCGTACAGGTGAACGCGAATGTCGGGGTATCGCGCGAACAGGTGGTGCAGCCGTTCGTCCGGGCCCATCGCCGGGGCCTCGGGGGCGCCGAGGACGTTCGCCATCACACAGGCGGGGGCGATCAGGTCGGTCACGCCGAGCGGGTAGTCGAGCACGGCACGCAGGTGCTGCTCGAACTGTGAGGTCTTCGAGCCGTCCTGGGTCCAGTGGCCCGAGTTGTGCGGGCGCATGGCGAGTTCGTTGACCAGCAGGCCTTCGTCGGTCTCGAACAGCTCGACGGCGAGCAGGCCGGTCACGTTCAGCGTCGCGGCGATCCGCAGCGCCAGGTCCTGCGCCTCCTGCGTGCGCCCGGCGCTCAGCCCCGGCGCCGGGGCGAGCACCTCGGTGTTGATCCCGCCGGACTGCACGGTCTCCACCACCGGCCACGCCGCGCCCTGCCCGAACGGCGACCGCGCCACGAGCGCGGACAGTTCGCGCCGCATGACGACCTTTTCCTCGACCAGCAAGGGGGTTCCGGCGTCGAGCAGTTCGGGGACGGTCTCGCGGGCGTGCTGCGCGGTGTCGAGCATCCAGACACCGCGCCCGTCGTAGCCGCCCTGCGCCGCTTTGAGCACCACCGGCCAGGAGTGCTTGTCGCCGAAGGTGATCACATCGTCCACAGAGGACACTTCGGCGAAGGCGGGGCCGGGGATCTCGAGCCCGGCCATCATCTCGCGCATGACGAGCTTGTTCTGCGCCATCGACAACGCGGCCGGATCGGGCCGGATGGTGACGCCTTCCATCGCGAGGGTCAGCAGATGCTCACCGGGAACGTGTTCGTGGTCGAACGTCAGCACGTCGACCCCGGCGGCGAACGAGCGCAGCGCTTCGAGGTCGGTGTGGTGCCCGTGCACGACCTCGCCCGCGACGAGGCCGGCGGAGTCGTTCTCCCCGGCGGCCAGCACGCGCAGGGACTGGCCGAGGGAGATCGCCGCCTGGTGGGTCATCCTGGCCAGCTGCCCGCCGCCCACCATGCCCACGATCGGAAGACCGGTTCGTTTGTCCATAACGAGGAGCAGATTACTTGGCCGCCACCGCCACGACCTGGGCGGACCCACGTCGCAGCTCCCGCACCGCCAGGCCTGTGATGGCGATCGCAGCCGTGAGGACGTAGACGTTCCCGAGCAGCGACCAACCCGGTCCCCAGCCGAACTCGGTCTCCCCGCCGTTGGGCACGAACATGATCAAGCCGCTCGCGAACAGCACCGCGACGCCCGCGGCCGGAACCCACGATCGGCGGACCACGAGCAGGACGAGCAGCGGCACCGTCCACACCCAGTGGTGTGACCAGGACACCGGCGAGAGCAGCAGCCCGTAGAACGCGGTCACCAGCAACGCGCCGACCGGGTCGCCGCGGCGGTGCAGGCGCACGACCAGCCAGACGGCGGGTACGGCCAGGACGGCGGCGATCGCGATGGCCACCGCCAGTGACCACGACGCGAGTTCCGAAGCGCGGTTCACCAGGCCGTTGAGTGACTGGTTGAAGATCCAGTGCACGGAGCCGACCCGGCTGGGGTCGGTCGCGGATTCGGTCCAGAACCGGACGGCGTCACCGGGGATCACCGCGAACATCACGGCTTCGAGCGCGACGAAGGTGCCGAGCGCCCGCAGCGCGTCCCGCCAGCGGCCGGTGAACAGCAGATGCGGCACGAAGATCAGCGGCGTCAGCTTGATCGCCGCCGAGATCCCGATCAGCACCCCGGCCCAGCGCGAACCGCGTGCCGAAAGCACCAGGACATCGAGGACGATCAGCGCCATCAGGACGAGGTTGATCTGCCCGAGGAAGATCGTCTTCCAGACCGGCTCCAGCGCCAGTGCGCCCGCCGTGGCCAGCGGGAGCACCCACCACCGGGTGATGGGGGCGCCGCAGGCACGGGCGACCACGGAGATCACCACGCTGAGGCAGACCAGCGACAGAGCGCCGACGACACCCCAGGTAAGCCCGGCGGGGACGATCGCGAGCGGCAGGAACAGCGGTGCCGCGGCCGGGGTGTAGGTGAACGGCAGCAGCACCCACAACGGCAGGGTCGTCAGCGCCTCGCGGGTGTAGAGCGGTTCACCCTTCAGCAGCGTGAGCGCGCCGGCCCGGTAGACGGCGCTGTCCGCGCCGAGGTGCCATTCACCGAGCCACGCGACGACGCCCAGCGTGAGCATCGCCAGTGCGAGCGCACCCGCCAGCGTGATCCCGACCAGCCGGGGCTCAGCCGCCGGACGCGACTTCAGCATGCTTTTCGGTATCCCCGGAGCCGTGCTTCCGGCGCAGGTACCACCAGCGTCCGGCGAGGGCCATCGCCAGCACCAGCGGCATGAAGATGTACGCGCTGCCGAGGATGTTCTGCCACACCTTCCAGTGGAGCTCGACGTTGCGGCCGTTCGGCAGGATCAGCAGGACACAGCTGATGAAGACGAAGAACACGGCGAAGGTGCCGAGCCAGCGTTTCCACGCGGTGGCGGGCGTGGTCTTCGGCAGCCGCGAGACCAGCAGGACGACCAGCGGCGCCACCCACACCCAGTGATGCGTCCAGGAGATCGGCGAGATCAGCAGGATCCAGAACGCCGTGACCAGCATCGCGGCGAGCGCCTGCCCCTTGCGGTGGAAACGCAGCACCAGCCAGATCGCCGGGATGGCGAGCAGCGCGCCGATCCCCATCGCCGCTTTCGACGCCCAGGGCGCGAGCTCGGTGAAGCGGTTCATCAGCGCGTTCAGCGACTGGTTGCCAGCCCAGTGCACCGGGCCGATACGGCCGGTGTCGGGCAGCGTGTAGGTCCAGTACCGGGCCGCGTCGTGCGGGATGATCAGGAACATCAGGCCCTGCATCACGACGAAGGTGACGAGCCCGCGCACGGCGTCCATCCGGCGGCCGGTGATGAACAGATGCCCCAGGAACACGATCGGGGTGAGCTTGACCGCGGCCGCGACGCCGACGAGCACGCCGCCCCAGCGGCTGCCCCTGGCCCCGATGACCAGGATGTCGAGCATCACCAGCGCCATCAGGATGATGTTGATCTGACCGAGGAAGATCGTGCGCCACACCGGCTCGAGGCCGAGGAAGACCAGGAAGAACGCGATCGTCGACCGGGCGGGCGAGGCCCACCAGCGGGGGCCGTCGGCCGAGGGCTTCGGCAGCGCGCCGATGGCGATCCGGACGCACAGCGCCAGCGCGAGCAGCGAGACCGCGGTCAGGAGCCCCCAGGCGACCTGCGTCGGGACGATCGCGAGCGGGATGAACAGCAGCGCGGCGGTCGGCGGGTAGGTGAACGGCAGCAGCGCCCACCACGGTTCCACCGGAAGTGTGTTCGCGTCGTACAGCGAGTCGCCGTTGAGCAGTGTCTCGGCACCGGCGCGGTAGACCGCGCTGTCCACTCCCAGCACCCACTCGTGCTGCCAGCCCCAAATCCCGAAACCGATCGCGACCAGCGGGATCACCGACAGGATCAGGATCGATCTCGGCCGGACGGACAAGCGGGCGAGCGACTTCCGCAGCGACAGGCGATGCTGCGGGCGGCTCGCCGAAACGTCGCCGTTGGCGTCGGCGGGAACAGTCCGGGTCACGCGAACAGGAAATCATGAACCGGGTCGTCCCTGGTCGACAGGGTCGGCCGTGACCTGGAGAACGTCTTACGCTACCTCCGCGTCAGGAGCGCGCGAGGGTGCCGAGGAGGTCGCACGCGAGGTCGTAGGTCGCCGGGAGCCGGACCGCCGAAATCTGCGGGCGGCCGGTGTCCCGCAACTGGGCGTCCACGGAGAGCCGCTCGTTGAGCGCCCTGCGCAGCGCGACGCCGGACGAAGCGAGCCGCACGTCCTTCGGCACGAGGGCGCCCGCGACGGACGGCCCGATCGAGGCGACGCTCTCCCCACCGTCGAACACCTGCTTGAGCGCGTCCGCGACCAGGATCATCCCGGTCAGCCGGGGCCAGCCCGCGACGGAGCTGAAGTCCATCGAGACCACGAGCAGCGTGTGCGCCTCCGCGACCGGCCGCTCGTCACGGCGGGCCTGGCGGTACAGCTCACTCAGCCGGGTCCTCAGGTAAGCGGCGGTGGGCAACCCGGTCAGGGGTTCGGTGACCTCGGTGTTCACCAGCTGATCGGTCGCGACGTCCGCCCAGGCGAGCGCCGTCACCCTCAGCAACCGGGACGGGGTGGAATCGACATCCGGCGCGAGGAAGCCGTCGACCGCGTCCGGGTCGGCGAGCACGGCGTGCAACGCCGCGAGGTCCGCGAGCGTTTCGGCGAGCCCCGCGCCCGCCGCGGCCCGTGCCCTGCCCAGACCCGCGAGGGCGGTCTCCGCCACTTCGGCGGGCGCGACCCGGCCGTTCTTGATCACCGCAGCGCAGACGGCGTCGACCTCGGGAAGACCCCAGTCACTCGGGAAACGCCAGCCCGCGGCCAGGCTGGCCGTCCGCCAGCGGGCCCGCAGTGCGCGGAGCGTGCGATCTCGTTCGAACCGGTTCCAGGCGGCTTGCCCATCGGATCCCCCGGACGGCGCACCGGTGGCCGGTACGTCCACTGCCCACCGCCCCTTTCCGTTCCGATCTTGTCGATCTTGCGATCGCTTCACGGTGGGGACGCCCGTCCACGCCGCGCGTGACGGCGTTTTTCAAGGATCTTTCCGAACTCTCCATCCATGCCCCCGCCACCGCCCTCAACGGACGCGCTGCGCGCGCGGCTCGAAATCCGACCCGTCCTGGGTGATGGCGTTGCGCCCTACGGGTCATCGAAGGGACCGCGAGGTGACGTGCGTCGCCCTGTCCGTCACACTGAGCGTGTTCGGGCGTTTAAGACAGTAGAACCCGCCGGACCAGCAGATGAAGGAGCCCCGTGTCCACCGTTCCCGCCGATCTCTCCGGTAAGAGTGACGCCGAGCTGATCGCCGAGGTTCGTGACGGGAAGATCGCGTCTTACGGAACCCTCTACGAGCGCCACGCCGGCGCGGCGCACAACCTCGCCCGCCAGCTGGCCCGCTCGAGTTCCGAGGCCGACGACCTCGTTTCGGAAGCCTTCGCGAAGGTGCTGGACACGCTGCGCGGCGGCAAAGGCCCCGACGCCGCGTTTCGCGCGTACCTGCTGACCGCGCTCCGGCACACCGCCTACGACAAGACGCGCAAGGACAAACGCGTCGACCTGAACGAGGACATGTCCGACGTCGGCGGTGCCGTCGGCGAGGCGCTGACCGTCCCCTTCTCCGACACCGCCGTCGCCGGGCTCGAGCGCACGCTCGCCGCGAAGGCGTTCACCCGGCTGCCCGAGCGGTGGCAGGCGGTGCTGTGGCACACCGAGATCGAGGGTCAGACGCCCGCCGAAGTCGCTCCGCTGCTAGGCCTGACCGCGAACGGTGTCTCCGCGCTCGCCTACCGCGCCCGTGAAGGGCTGCGGCAGGCGTATCTGCAGGTCCACCTGGCCGAGAACTCCGCCGAAAGGTGCCGCGCGAGCGCCGAAAAGCTCGGCGCCTGGACCCGGGACGGGTTGTCCAAACGCGAACGGACCCAGGTGGAGAACCACCTGGACGAATGCGAGAAATGCCGCGCGCTGGCCGCGGAACTGGCCGACGTCAACACCGGTCTGCGCGGGATCATCGCGCCGATCGTGCTCGGTGGCGCGGCTCTCGGTTACCTGGCGACGACCGGGGCGGGCAAGGCGGGCGCGGTCACCGCGGCCGCGACGGCCGCCGCGGCGGGTTCGACTTCGGGCGGCGCCGCCGGCGCGGCCGCGGCCGGACCGCGTCAATTCGCCGGAGTGGCCGGATCGAGCGCGGCCATCGTCGCCGCCGTCGCGGTGGCGCTCGCCGCCGGTGGCGGCACGCAGGAGATCCCGGCCGCGGCGGCGGTCGCGCCGCCCGCCGCGGCGCCCGCTCCCCCACCGGCCGCCCCGCCCCCGGCGCCTCCGGCCGGCCCGCCGGCGCAGCAGCCCGTGCCGCCCGCTCAGCAGGTACCGCCTCCGGCCCAGGCCCCGGCGCCCGCCCCGGCTCCCACACCCGCGCCTTCGCCGACGAGCCCGGCGTCTCCTTCCATAACGGCGTCGACCCCGCCCGACGGCGTCCAGCTGAAGCCCGGCGAACCGGCAAACCTGCCGATCACCGTGCGCAACGACGGTGGATCGAAGTCCGAGCCCGTGGCGGTTTCCCTGACTCTGCCGGAGGGTGTGCGGGCCATTCCCGCCGGCGGTGGCGGCGCGGTGGGCACCACCGGCTTCCGGCAGCAGGCACCCGCCACGATCGCGGTGAGCTGCCCCGGCGGCACGGGCACGGTGACCTGCCGGACCGGTACCGGCCTCGAGCCAGGCCAGTCCGCGGTGCTGACGTTCCGGCTGCTCGCCGACGAAACGGCCAGGGACGGCAGCACCGTGACCGGGTCGGTGACGGCGGGCGCGCAGCTCAACGTCCGGGTCGAGGTGCGGGTCAAGGTGCCGGCACGACCGAAACCCCCGGAGCCGCGGGACGACCTCACCCTGACGGCCAAGAGCGACGACCTGTCGGCGTTCCCGTGGAATCGCAATCCGCTGGTGATGATCCGCGTGAAGAACACGGGCGAGACGACGAAGCCGGTGACGATCACTCTCGATCATCGCGTGCTCAGCTCGTGGAGCGTGTCCGGCATCCGATGCGCTCCGACCGGCGAAGGCGCGTCGTGCACTTCGCGCGGCTCGCTGACTCCGGGGCGTCAGGCGAGCCTGTGGGTGCGGTTGAAGGGCCGCCCGCCGGAGAACGTCCCGGTGACGGTGAACGCCACCCTCGGCACCGCGAAGGCTGATCCCGCCCAGGTCTACTTCGACTGCTGGCGCCACTGGTGTGACGACAACGCGCTGCTCCCGTCGACCACTGTGCCTTCACTGCCTTCGGTCACTTCGAAGCCTTCGGGCGCTCCGGACACGACAAAGCCAGGGCGGCCAGGGTGGCCCGTTCCGACGAAGAAGCCCTTGACGTCCGTGACGCCTTCGGAGCCTGCGCAGCGGGAGCCGTCCCAGCCGGCGGAGACGACCACCACCACGAGCGCGCCGCCGCAGCCCGGCAAGTCCAAGCCGACCACGCGGCCCAACGGAGTGGTCGACCGCGTTTTCCAGTAGCGTCGCCCGCATGCGGGGGAAGCATCGCGAACTGCTGCGGTTCGTACTGGTCGGCGGCGCGAGCTTCGTCATCACGATGACGATCACCTACGGGCTCAAGTTCACCGTGCTGACCGACAAACCGGTCACCGCGCTGATCATCGGCGTGCTGGTGGCGACCGTTTTCTCGTACGTCGCGAACCGTGAGTGGTCCTTTCGCAGCCGCGGCGGGCGTGAGCGGGCCCACGAAGCGGCGCTCTTCTTCCTGCTCAGCGCGATCGCGCTCGGCCTCAACGCGCTTCCGCAGCTGGTTTCGCGGTACGTGTTCAAGCTGGAGCAGCCCTACGTCGGGCTGCTGACCCAGGAGGTCGCCGACTTCGTCAGCGGCGTGATCGTCGGCACCCTGCTCGGCACGGCTTTCCGCTGGTGGTCGTTCAAGAAGTGGGTCTTCCCGGAGGCCGGCGCCCGGCCGCGGCTGCTGCGGGGCGGCGGCGAGCGGGACATTTCCGGCATTCCCGACGATCCCGCCGCCTGACCTGCCAAGTGGTAGCAAAGGTCCCTTGCTCCCCCGGGCGGGGTGGCGTGTCGCGAAAGCCACTTTCGCGACGTTGAAGGTTGCGAAAGTGGCTTTCGCAACGCCACCGGAGGCGGGGCGATCAGCCGGGATCCCCGAACCGCCCAAAGCGCCGGATATCGCGCTGTCCATCCCCTGCCGACCCGTTCGGCGGGCATCGCGAATTAGACTGATCTGGTGACCGTGGTCGAATCCGTCCTCTCCAGGACGCCCGAGCCGCTCCGATCCGTGCTGATCAAGCACCGTGAGCTGTTGAAGTTCGCGATCGTGGGCGGCACGACGTTCCTGGTCGACAACGGCGTCTGGTACCTGCTGAAACTCAGCGTGCTGGAGTCGAAGCCGACCACGGCGAAGGCCATCGCGATCATCGTCGCGACGATCGTGTCCTACATCCTCAACCGCGAGTGGTCCTTCCGGACCCGCGGCGGCCGCGAACGGCATCACGAAGCGGCGCTCTTCTTCGTGATCAGCGGAATCGCCGTGGTGGTCAACCTGATCCCGCTCTACACGTCGCGCTACATCTTCGACCTCGAAGTGCCGCACGTGACGCGGTTCGTCCAGGAGCTGGCGGACTTCACCAGCGGGTCGATCGTCGGCATGCTGCTGGCGATGTTCTTCCGCTTCTGGGGTTTCAAGAAGTGGGTCTTCCCCGATGAGCTGGGCAAACGCCGCCGGGACAGCGACGAGCCCGACGACGACGTCGTTCCTCTCCGTTAAATACTTGTCACAAGACATGTGATTGTCTAGAGTCATCCATGTTGATGTTCCTTCACTGATGACGCCGGCCGGGTTCGTACGGCCGAGCGGGACGAATTCGAGGTGATCGCCAAGCGCGAAGAGGACCGCATCCGGTTCGGATGACGGTTGAGCCTTTTCCCGTCTTGGCGGGGATCCGGGGCCGCTTTCGAGCGCTGCTCCGCGTCCCTCGCGTTCCCTCGTTTCTTCCAGTGAATGGATCTCTCCTTGAGCACCGCTCTCGGCGCGCCTCCGCGCGCCCGAAACACCCTTGCCCTCGTCGGGCTCTTCGCCGCCGTGTTCCTGGCGATGCTCGACGCCCAGGTCGTCGCGACCGCGCTGCCGCGCATGGTCGGCGAACTCGGCGGCGCCGCGTCGTTCGCCTGGGTCACCACCGCCTACCTGCTCGCGGGCAGCGTCAGCGCGCCCGTCTACGGAAAACTCGGCGACCTCTTCGGCCGCAAACGCGTCGTGCTCGCCGCGATCGCGCTGTTCGTCCTCGGCTCCCTCGCCTGCGCGCTCGCGCCGACGATGCCGCTGCTGATCGCCGCCCGCGTGCTGCAGGGCATCGGCTCCGGCGGCCTGTTCGTCGCCGTCGCCGCGATCATCGGCGAACTGTTCCCGGGACGCGAAGGCGCCCGCTACTTCGCCTGGTTCTCGATCTGCTTCGCCGGGTCCTCGCTCGCGGGTCCTGTCGTCGGCGGTGTCCTGACCGATCTCGCGGGCTGGCGGTCGATCTTCGGTCTCAACGTGCCGATCGGGCTGGCCGCGTTCGGCGTCGTCGCGCGCTACCTGCGCCTCGAACGACGCCGGACGACCGCACCGTTCGATCTCGCGGGGATCGTCGTCCTCGCCGGAGCGATCGTCGGACTGACCCTGGCGACGCCGCTGTCGGCCTCGATCGGCGCGGCACTGCTCGCCGCCTTCGTGCTCATCGAACGCCGGGTGGCCGAACCGGTGATCCCGCTCCGGCTCTTCCGCTCCCGGATGTTCGGCCTCAGCGTGCTGGCCAGTGCCGCCGCCGGGTTCGTCTTCCTGGGTTCGGTCAACTATCTGGCGCTCTTCCTGCAGACCGCGGGCGGCGCCGGACCTTCGGAAGCCGGGCTTCTGCTGCTGCCCATGACGCTCACGGTCGCCGCGTCGTCGATGGTCGCGGGCCGCGTCATCGCCAAGACCGGCGCCTACCGCTGGGCGCCGATCCTCAGCATGACCCTCGGCCTCGCCGCCGCGCTCGCCATGTCCACAATGGACGAAACGACGCCGTTGCCGCTCGTCGTCGCCTACCTCGTCGTGTTCGGCGCGGCGGCGGGGCTCAACATGCAGGTGCTCTCCATGGCGGCGCAGCAGAACGTCGCCAGGACCGATCTCGGCGCCGTATCGGCGACCGTCGGTTTCCTGCGTTCCCTCGGCACCACGGCCGGGCTGACCGTTTTCGGCGCGGTGTTCACCGGTTCGTTCGAGACCGGCAGCCCGGCCGGGTACGCCTCCGCGCTCGATGGCGTGTTCTGGGTGATGGTCCCCGCCTTGGCCGTCGGCCTCGCCGCTTCCCTCTTCCTGCCGCGCGTTTCCTTGCGGCGCAACCACTAAGGAGTCCTTCGATGATCCTCGTTCTCGGTTCCACCGGCAAAATCGGCCGCGAGCTCGTCCCCGCGCTGCTGGACAGGGGCGCTCGCGTGCGTGCCCTGACGCGCGACCCCGCGCGCGCCCGGATCGATCCGCGCGCCGAGGTCGCCGCCGGTGATCTCGACGCCTTCGACCCCGCGCTGCTCGACGGCGTCGATCGCGTGTTCGTGCTGACCTCCGGCCACGGCTCGGATCCGCTCGCCCAAGAGCGAGCCGTGCTCAAGGCCGCCGCCGACGTCTCGCACGTCGTCAAGCTCTCCACGACTGGCGTCCACTTCGGACAGACCGACCCCATCTCCCTCGTACACGCCGATGCCGAACGGGCCGTTCGCGAAGCCGGGCCGGACTGGACGATCCTGCGTCCCGGCACGTTCATGGACAACCGGTTCGCGTGGCTGCACGCCGTGCGCGGTGACGGCGTCGTCCGCGTGCCCGAAGGCGACCCGGCGTCCGCGCTGGTGCACGTCCGCGACATCGCCGAAGTCGCGGCGACCGTGCTGACCACCGACGGGCACGCCGGAAAGACGTACCCGATCACCGGCGGCGAAGCGCTCACGACGCGGCGGCAGGTCGAGATCCTCGGTGACGCGCTCGGGCGACCGCTGACGTACGTCGAAGAGCCCGAAGCCGCTTCGCGGGCCAGGATGCTCGGGTACGGCTGGCCCGCTTCGGCGGTCGACGGGATCTTCGAGCTCAAACGGCAGTCCGCCGGGAAGGAGGAGATCGTGTTCGACACCGTCCGCGAGCTGCTCGGGCGAGCGCCGCTGACGTTCGCGGACTGGGCTCGGGAGCACGCCGCCGCCTTCGCCTGACCTGCGGAAAGGGAGCAAGGGACCTTTGCTACCGCCTGGCTCCCGCAGGTCCGTGAAGGCCTCCTTACCTACCTTCAGGGTAGGCAAGGAGGCCTTCACGGACTTGAGACCCGAACTTGGGCCGAAAGGGTCAATGGGTTGGGCGAGCCACCGCGATACGCGATAATCATCAGGCGTTCAATTTCCGCCGGTCCGCTGTCCGGACCACGCGTTGTCCGCCGAGCGGCCCTCTCGCTAACGTGCCGCGTCGGGGAGACAGGGGGAACTGCATGAACGAACGCCTTCGCGTGCTCGTGGTCGACGACCATCCGCTGTTCCGGTTCGGGGTCTGCACACTGCTCGCCAACGAACCGCTGGTCGACGTGGTCGGCGAAGCCGCGAGCGGCGCGCACGCGATCAGCGCGGCGAACGCCCTCCAACCCGACGTCGTGGTCATGGACCTGCATCTGCCCGACATCAGCGGCGCCGAAGCGACCCGGCACATCGTCGCCGAACGGCCGGACATCGGCGTGCTCATGCTGACGATGGCGGACGAAAGTGAATCCGTCTTCTCGGCGATGCGGGCCGGAGCCCGCGGATATCTGCTGAAGGACGCGGAGCCCGACGAAATCATCCGCGCCGTTCACGCCGTCGCGAGGCGCGAAGCGATCTTCGGGCCTGACATCGCGACGCGCGTTCTCGGCTTCTTCAACCGCGCGCAGCCGAGCACGGACACGGTGTTCCCGGAGCTCACCGTCCGCGAACGAGAGGTCCTCTCGCTCATCGCGGGCGGGCACAGCAACACCGCCATCGCCAGCACTCTCTGTCTCAGCCCGAAAACCGTGCGGAACCATATTTCGAACGTCTTCAGCAAGCTCCACGTCGCGGATCGCGCCGAAGCGATCGTCCGTGCCCGCGAAGCAGGGTTGGGCCGGTGAAAAAGCGACCCCGATAGGGGCGGCTTTTCGGGCAATTCCGGGACCGGAGTCCCATGCGCTCGGGACACCCCACCCGGCAGGGTGAGTAGCGCGAGGGGTGGGACCCTCGCACCGTTCGAGGGGAATGGGAATCACATGTTCGAACCGGACAGGACACCGGTGGTCGTCCGCGCCACCGATCCGATTTTGCACAACGGCGTCTGCATGACGCTCCGCTCCCGTGACGACGTCTGGCTGGTGGACAGGGAGACCGCCGACCCGACCATGGTGGCCCTCCTGGTCACCGACCGCCTCGACGAGGCCATGACGCAGCTGCTGTCCGCACTGCACCACCAAGGATTCACCCGCATCGTGCTCATCGCGGGTGAAGTCGACGACAACGAGATCCTCAGCGCCATCGAGCACGGCGTCTGCGCGGTCGCCCGCCGATCCGAGGCGGGCGCCGACGTCCTGGTCCGGCTGATCAAGGCGGCCGCGGCCGGGGAAGGCGCGCTGCCGCCCGACCTGCTCGGCAGGCTGCTGCACCGGGTTTCGCGGCTGCAACGCCAGGTGCTGCAGCCGCGCGGTCTGCACTTCGGTGGCATGAGCAGCCGGGAGACCGAGGTGCTCAAACTGGTCGCGTCGGGGTTCTCGACGCAGGAGATCGCCGACCAGCTCTGCTATTCGCAGCGCACGGTGAAGAGCATCCTGCACGACGTGACCAATCGGTTCCAGCTCCGGAACCGCTCGCACGCGGTGGCTTACGCACTGCGCGAGGGATTGATCTGACCCCGTGATCAGCCAGGTCGACGAGGCGCTGTGCCTGCTCATCGCGCCCCATCTGCCGGAGGGGACGGTGGTCCGGCTGGATCCGCCGAAACCCGCCTGGCAGACCGAGACGCGGGTGTCGAGCGTCGATCTGTTCCTCTTCGCCCTGCACGGCGCCGGCCCGGGAACCGGCGCCGTGCGGGCGCAGCGGTGTGCACTGTCCTATTTGGTCACGGCACAGGCGGACAAGGTCCGCGACGAGCACACCCTGCTCGACCGCTCGTTGCGGATCCTGCTCGGGACGGAGTTCCTCATGGTCGGCGGGCAGCCGTCGCGGATCGCCCTCGGGCGAACCGATCCGACCGGATTGTGGGCGGGCCTCGGCCTGCCCGCCCGCGCGGCGTTCGTCGTCACGGTCAAGGCGGAGTACCGAGACTGAGCACCGAGGACCGCCGCAGGACCACCCCGCCGATGGACGACAGCTGCCCGCCGAAGAGCTCACTCCATTCGGCGGCGCTCCCGGGCGGGCCGCATTCACCGGCCCGTCTCGACCACTGCGCGCGGACTTCGAGGCGGTAGCCGAGGATGCCGGTCAGGGTCAGCCCGTTCCGGCTGGCGCCGACCCCGCAGACGCCCCGGTGGAGCCGGACGTCCGGCGGCCGGAACTCGACGCTCCGCTGGGCGAACCGGTGTCCCGCGGCCCCGGTCACGGTCGCGACCTGGGTGTCGATCCCGCTGACGAACAACCCTTTCGACAGCAGATCCAAGGCTTCGGCCTCCATCCGCTCCACCACGCCGGGCGGACGTCGGCACGCGTACAGCGCGCCGTCGAAGGACAACCCGACGGTGACCGTCACCTTGCCGATCTCCAGGGTCGCCGCGGCCACCGGATTCACCGGCGGGTGGTACCGGAACGCCGTCGCACGCACCCCCCGACGGTAGGTCGGCGCGCGGCCCGTGGCCTTGCCCGATCGGGAGATCCTTGGGGAGGTCTTAGCGCGGGACCCGCTCGGCGGGCCAGCGCACCTCGGCCACGTCGCCCGGCCGGGGCACCTTCAGGAAGAGGCTGAACACCGCGGGCTGCTTGCTCGACAGCTCCAGCCGACCGCCGTCGGCCTCGATGAGCGCGCGGGCGAGCGCGAGCCCGACACCGGTCGACCCGCCGCCGGAGAAACCGCGTTCGAAGATATGCGGCGCGAGTTCGTCGGGCACCCCCGATCCGGTGTCGGCGACCTCGACGACGACGGTGCCTTCCGTGTCGCCGCGCCGCGCGGCGAGCGTCACCGTTCCCGCGCCGTGGCGCAGCGCGTTGTCGAGCAGGACGCCGACGACCTCGCGCAACCGGCCCGGCGTCGCCCTCGCCCTCAGCCCGTCGGTGACGCGGATCCGCAGATGCCTTCCTTCGGCGCGAAGCAGCTGTCGCCACTCTTCGGAGACTTCGGGAAGCACTTCCTGCAAGTTCACGGGTTCGGCGCCGACCTCGCGCGCCGCACGCGCGGCGGCCAGCAGTTCGTCGAGGGCCTCGGCGAGCCGGTCGGCCTGTTCCTGCGCGGCCTTCGCCTCGTCGACCACGTCCTGGTCGGAGTGGATGGTGAGCGGTTCGAGCCGCAGCTGCAACGCGGTCAGCCGGCTCCGCAGCTGGTGGGAGACGTCGCCGACGAGCTGTCTTTCGCGCTGGACGAGCTGGGCGAGCGCCGAACCGGACGCGTCGAGCGCCTCGGCGACCATGTCGAGTTCACCGACGCCGTAGCGTTTGGGATCCGGCCGGAAATCGCCGCCGCCGAGTTTGACCGCGCGATCCGCGACGTGTCTCAGCGGTTTCGCGAGCCTTCGCGCGGTCACCGTCGCGACCACCGTGCCGGTGCCCACCGACAGCACGACCAGCAGCACCACCAGCAGGGTGACCTGGGTCTGACGCGTGCGCATCGGCCCTGCGGGCACGGCCAGCTCGACCTCGCCGTGCAACGCGATCGGCGCCTTCTCGGACACCACGTCGGAGCCCGGGTCGGAGCCGTACCGCTTCTCGATCTGCCCCTGGGCGCGGACGGTCAGCAACCCGCCCTGTGGGACACCCACGCGGACCAGGTCGAGGTTGATCGGCTGGCCGACGGCGATCTCGTTGTCCAGCGTCGCCGCGATCCCGCGTGCCGAAGAGGCGAGATTCTCGCGGTTGAGGTTCTCGACCAGCTGCCACGCGGTGATCCCCAGCGGGATGCCCAGCACCGCCGCGGTGACCGCGACGGCGAGCAGGATCGCCAGGAGGATGCGTCGGCGCATGCTATTCCGCGTTGAAGCGGAAGCCGACGCCGCGGACCGTGGCGATCCGCCGTTCGCCGTCGCCGTTCCCGCCCGGTTTGCCCGCCCGGCCGGCGGCTTCGTCGGCGGCTATGGCGAGCTTCCGGCGGAGCCACGACATGTGCATGTCGAGGGTCTTCGAGGTCTTCGATTCGAGGTCGTTCCACACCTCGGCGAGGATCTCGTCTCGGCTGACCACCTGGCCCGCGCGGCTCATCAGCACCCGGAGCAGCTCGAATTCCTTGTTCGCCAGCTGCACCTCGTGCAGGTCCACGGTGACCATCCGGGCACCGAGGTCCATCCGCACTCCCCCGGCTTCGAGCACGTCCGGCGCCCGGCGGCGCAGCAGTGCCCGGATACGGGCCAGCAGTTCGGCCAGCCGGAACGGCTTGGCGACGTAGTCGTCGGCGCCGGCGTCGAGCCCGACCACGAAATCGACCTCGTCGGTGCGCGCGGTGAGCATCAGCACCGGCACCTCGGTACCGCTGGCGCGCAGGCGGCGGCACACTTCGAGCCCGTCCATCCCGGGCAGGCCGAGATCGAGGACCAGCAGGTCCACCCGGTCGCTCTCGGTCGCGTCGAGGGCGGCCGGGCCGTCGGCGACGACCCGCACGTCATACCCCTCCCGCTGGAGTGCGCGGGAAAGCGGATCGGCGATGGCCGGGTCGTCCTCGGCGAGTAGCACCATGCTCACCTGGCCAACTCTACGACTGCCGGGCGTGAAACCATCGTCACCGTGCCTGGCTACGAGAATGATCTGGAACTCGCCACCCGGCTGGCCGACGCCGCCGACGCCATCACCACCGCCCGGTTCCGCGCGCTCGACCTCGCGGTGGAACGCAAACCCGACCGGACGCCGGTCACCGACGCGGACACCGCCGTCGAGGACGCCATCCGCGCGATCCTCGCCGCGGACCGGCCGGACGACGCGGTGCTCGGCGAGGAGCGCGGCGGCACCGCCGCGACCGGCCGTGCCTGGGTGCTCGACCCGATCGACGGGACCAAGAACTTCCTGCGCGGTGTCCCGGTCTGGGCGACGCTGATCGCGCTGGTCGAAGACGGCACGCCCGTGGTGGGCATGATCAGCGCGCCCCTGCTCGGCCGCCGCTGGTGGGCCGCCGAGGGCGACGGCGCCTGGATGAGCGACTCCGCCGGGGAACGCCGTATCTCGGTGTCGAAGGTCGCGTCGCTCGAAGACGCCTATCTGTCCACAACGGACCTGAACTCGTGGACGGAGTACCACTCCCGTGAGAAGTACCTGGATCTCGTCGACGCCTGCTGGGAAAGCCGCGCGTTCGGCGATTTCTGGCACCACTGCCTGGTCGCCGAGGGCGCGGTCGACGTCGCCGCGGAATGCATCGTGAACCCGTGGGACGTCGCCGCGGCCCAGGTGCTGATCACCGAAGCCGGTGGCCGGTTCAGCGACCTGAACGGCGAAGCGCGCTACGACAACGGCTCGGCGCTTTCGACGAACGGGCTGCTGCACGACGAGGTCTTGGCGATCCTGAAGCGCTGAACGCGCGTGAAGGCCCCCTTCCCTCGGCTCAGCCGAGGGAAGGGGGCCTTCACGCGCATCGGGGGCCGGGGCTGCCGGGCCAGCTGGGAAGCGTGCTCCAAGGGGCCGCCAGTTGCGAAAGCCACTTTCGCAACCTTCAACGTTGCGAAAGTGGCTTTCGCAACTCCCCGGGTCAGCGGGTCACTGCGCCCCGGGCAGCAGGCCGACGGCACCGCGCGCGACCTGCGACCAGGCGAGACGCCCGAAGAGGTAGTGGCAGGCGACCTGTTCGCTGGTGAACCGGGCCCAGTCGTACCGGTTGCCCTGCTCACGCCAGAAGACCTCCCAGGCCGGTTCGGCGCCTTCTTCCTCGGTGCGCATGAGGCACCACGCGTTGTCCGCCTCCGCGCCGACCGACACCACTTCGGGTGGCACACCCAGTGCGGCCAGCCACCGCAGGATCGTCCCCGTGTTCACCGAACCTCCCCCGTGACGTCCGCCAGGAAGCCCAGCGTGACGAGTTCATCGGCGCCCAGCACCGTGCGGAAGCGCACCCCGCCGCCGGGCTGGCCGAACCCTCCGGCGGTCACCGAACGCCAGGCCGGCAGCGCCCGCACGACGCGGTAACGCCGATACGAGGTGACCAGATCGGGTGGCAGCGAGCGCATCGAAAACAAGGTCGCGTCCTCGGCGAACACCCGGCCGTGCTGATCGCCGAAGCGGTCGAGATGGGTGCCCACCTCGAGCACCACCGGCCTCGCCGGGTCGGCGTCGTCCGGCCACAGGTGGCCCGTTCCGGTCACGAACCGCGCTTTCCAGTCCTCTTCGGACATTCCGCCCCACGGGTCGTGGCCCCTGCTCAACCCCGCCGGGGGCGCGACGCCCGGCGCCGTCGGCGAGCGCCGGAAACCACTGCTGACGTGGGACAGCGCGTCCAGGTCGTCGAGCAGGTCCGCCTCGGGATGATCCTGCGGGCCCGAACCGCCCTCGGGGAGCGGCAACTGGCGCTCGGGTTTCGCCATCGCGACCGGCAGATGCCCGATGGGGAACATGTGCACGAGGAACAGCGCGATCACGCTCTCCCGCTCGGTCCGCAAGGCCCCCATGGGGGGTGGAGCGACGGGCTGGGGCGGGAACGGCACACGCAGCGGCGCCACCGCGGGCGGCCACGGCGAAGGCGCGTACGAAACGCGCGCCCCGTGCGGCGGGGTCGGGGCGTCGTACTCGGCAGGCAGCCGGATCGGGCCCGTTCCGGCCTCGCTCGGATCGGTCACCGCACCTCCCCCAAGGAATCGAATCCCACCGGTGACGGGGGAGGCAGCGGACAGGACGCGTTACGACCTTAGCGCCGACCGTCGCTCGCGTCGGCGAATACCCGGAAGCGCGCGAACGTTCAGCCGGCGAGCGCGTTGACCACCCGGGACGGGCTCGGCCTGCCCAGTTTCCCGGCCATCCACTTGCTCGTCGCCACCAGCGCGTCGAGATCGACACCGGTTTCGACGCCGAGACCGTCGAGCATCCACACGAGGTCTTCGGTGGCGAGGTTCCCGGTGGCCGATTCGGCGTACGGGCAGCCGCCGAGCCCACCGGCGGAGGAGTCCACAGTGGACACACCGCAGCGAAGGGCGGCCAGCGTGTTCGCCAGCGCCTGGCCATAGGTGTCGTGGAAATGGACGGCCAGGGTGCCGACGTCGGCGAACCGCCCGATCAGCGCCTCGACCTGGCCCGCGGTGGCGACGCCGATGGTGTCGCCGAGCGAGAGCTGCGAACAGCCGAGGTCGAGGAGCCGTTCACCCACCCCGGCGACCTGCGCGGCCGGGACGGCGCCTTCCCAGGGATCCCCGAAGCACATCGACACGTACCCACGGACGTCGAGCCCTTCGGCCCGTGCCCTGGTGACGACCGGCTCGAACATCGCGAACTGGTCGTCCACCGTCGAGTTGAGGTTCTTCTTGGCGAAGGTTTCGGTCGCGCTGGCGAAGATCGCGATATGCGAGACCCCCGCCTCCAGCGCCCTGTCCAGCCCGCGCTCGTTCGGGACGAGCACCGGATACCGGACGCCTTCGTGCTTTTCGAGCCCCGCCAGGAGTTGCTCGGCGTCGGCCAGCTGCGGCACCCACTTCGGGCTCACGAAACTGGTCGCCTCGAGCGTGGTCAGCCCGGCGGCGGCGAGCTTGTCCAGGAACTCCAGTTTGATCTCGACCGGGACGATCGACTTCTCGTTCTGGAGACCGTCACGCGGGCCGACCTCCCAGATCGTCACCCGCTCCGGCAACGTGGCGGCCGACGGGACGCGGTCGGGCAGCCCCAGCTCTCGCGTGCCCATCAGCGCCGCCGGTTTCCGCGCGGCGGGTGCCCCGGTGGCGGAAGCGGTTCGGTCTGCTGCGGCGCACCCGGCGCGAAGTCGTCGTACGGATTGTCGTTGACTTCGCGGTAGATGACCGTGTGCACCCGCTCGACCTTGGGGATGTCGTCGAACTTCAGCGGTTCGTCCGAAGCGGACTCGATCACCAGCGTGCCGCAGCCGAACACGCGGTCCAGCAGCCCGTGCTCGAACTGGACACTGTTGATCCGCGACAGCGGGATGTCGATCCCGGTCCGCTTGAGCACACCTTCACGGGCGATCAGCCGGTCCGTGGTCACGATGAAATGCGTCGTGCGCCAGCGGACGAACGGTGCCAGGAAGAGCCACACGACGAGACCGAGCCCGACCGCGGCGATCGCGATCTCCGAGATCAGGTCCCACGGGGTCGTCGCGTCCTTCGCGACGACGGCCAGCCAAATCCCCAAGCCGAGCGTCACGATCAGCGCGAGGAACGGGAAGATCAGCATCTTGAAATGCGGGTGACTGTGCACCACGACGTGCTCGTTTTCGCTGAGCAAATCGTCCGGATAGGCCACGACGGACGCTCCCAAAGTGTGTTCGGCGCTGGTGAGCTCACCGTACCGGCGAACGGTCCCCGCGGAAGAGGAGACGCCGGAAATCGAGACGCACGGATCAGGCCTTGGCAGGCCGGACGTGGACGACGTCGCCGGCGAACACCGTGTACCGCTCACCACCCGGAACGTCGACCTGGAGCTGGCCGGCGGGATCGATGTCGGCGGCGCGTCCGGTCAGGGCCGCTCCGTCGGGCAGCTGGACCTCGACGTCCTGGCCCAGCGTGGCGCAGTACCGCCGGTAGTCCCCGAGCAGTCCGGCCTCGGCCAGCGACCCGGCGGCGAGCCGCCAGCGGCGTTCGAGCTCGTCGAAACCGGTGAGCAGCCGCGAGGCGATCTCGGCGCGATCGGTCTCCGTCGCGCCCTGCTCGGCCAGCGAGGTCGCGGGCAGGCCGCCGGGCCCGGCCGGGACGTTTTCGCCGAGCGGCAGCACGTTCAGGCCGATGCCGAGGATCACGGTGGTCTCGTCGCCGGCGACGGCCTCCGCCAGGATGCCAGCGCATTTGGCGCGCTCGGGGCCGGCGAGGACGTCGTTCGGCCACTTGAGGACGGCGTCGACGCCGAGGCCCGCGGCGACCTCCCGCACCGCGAGGCCCGCGACCACGGAAAGTGAACCCAAATTGGCGAACGGGACACCGCCGGGACGCAGCAGGACACTGACGTAGAGGCCCGATCCCTTCGGCGAGGCCCACTGCCGCGCGCGGCGGCCGACCCCGGCCGTCTGCTCTTCGGCGATCAGCACGGTGCGGTCTTCGGCGCCCTTCGCGGCGGCTTCCCGCAGGTCGGCGTTGGTGGACCCGGTGCTCTCCACGACCTGGATCGCGGCGTACCGGCCGGACAGCGTGGCACTCAGGCGCCCGGCGTCGAGCGCTCCCGTCTCACTCATTCGTCCAGAATATGAGAGTCCCCCTAACGTGCAAGGCGTTCGCTCGTTACGCAGAGGTGGTCTCCAATAACCTGGACGGCGTGACTGAGCCCGACCCGGCCCCGAGCGCGCCCGAAACCAGCCGGAAGAAGTCTTGGGCGCACGGCGTGGCGATGCGCGGCCTGGTCGCCCTTCCCCTGGTCGCGGGGCTCGCGACGGCGGGCTGGCTGCTGGCGGGAGGCAACGATCCCGCCCCGGCCGACGGGCGTCAGCCGATTCCCGTTCCCGCCGCCAAGCAGGATCCGGCCACCGTCGGCGGCGGCGCGGGTCCGTCGGTGCTCGAAGTCAGCGCGCCGGTGAAGGCGCAGGAGACGCCGAAGGGTGCCCGGCCGCTCGAAGAGTGGGCCAACAAGCTCGCCGGTGCACTCGACATCCCGGCGAAGTCGCTCATGGGCTACGCGAACGGCGAACTGGCGCTGCGCGGCGAGCAGCCGAACTGTCACCTGTCCTGGGTCACCCTCGCCGGGGTCGGCGCGGCGAGCTCGAACCACGGACGGGGCGGCGACAACCCGCTCGGCCTGTCCGCGCAGCAGTGGAAGAAGCACGGCGCGTCGATCCCCGGTATCGCGAAACCCGCGCTCACCGATCCCGACTCCGCCTCGGTCGCCGCCGGCCGCGCCCTGTGCGCCTCCGGGGCCGACCTCGGCGGCGGCAACGGCTGGTGGAAAGCGATCGCCGGATACCAGGGCGGCAAGGGCAACGACGCCGAACTGTTCCGCCAGCGCGTGCTGGGCAACGCCCAGCTGTACGCGACCCTGTCCCTCGACCCGGCCCGCGCCGACAGCCCCGCCGTGAAGGCGACCAGGTTCGCCCTCGGCCAGCTGGGCCTCCCGTACGTGTGGGGCGGCAACGGTCCCGAAGCGGGCGCGGCGGGCTTCGACTGCTCCGGTTTGACCAAGAAGTCCTACGACGAAGCCGGGATCTCGCTCCCGCGGACCGCGGACAGCCAGTTCCGGGCGCTGCCGCAGGTGCCCGGCGAGCCGAAACTCGGCGACCTCGTGTTCTACGGGAACCCGGCGACGCGGATCCACCACGTCGGGCTGTACCTCGGGAACGGGCTGATGATCAACGCGCCCACCCAGGGCCAGGCGGTCCAGATCCACACCTATCACTCGAAGGGCGACGACTACACGGGGGCGGGAAGGCCCGCGGCCTGATTACGGCGGTCCCGGCTCCCATCGCAGCCGATGGACGGCGGGCATCGGCATGTCCCGGGAGAACGGCCAGCCGATCCCCGGCCTGACCCCGGCCAGCAGGCGGGACACGAAGGTCCCGTGACTCCCCACCAGCACGACACCGCCGTCATGTTCCTCCGCGAGCCGGTCGACGGCGGCCATCGCGCGTGCCGTCAGCTGCCGCAGGCTCTCGGCGCCCGGCCGCGCGAAATCCGGATCCGCCCAGCTTCGCTCGTAGTGCCCGGCGTAGTCCGGTGTCGGTTCCAAGCCCGAGTCCCACTCGCGTAGTTCCCACCGGGTCGTGACGTCGAGCCCGGCCTTCCTGGCCGCGGGCTCGACCGTCGCGACCGCTCGCCGGTACGGGCTCGACACGACCGCCGTCGGATTCATCGCGGCGAGCTCGTGCGCGAGCAGTTCCGCGGCCGCCACGCCCGCCGCGGTCAGCGGCCGCTCCGGGTCGTCGGGCCTTCCCAGCGAAGGCGGAACGGATTCGGCGTGCCGGATCAGGACGACGTCACAGCTCACGCCCGCTCGGCCAGCCACTCCAGCGCCGCCTCCCCGTGACGGAGGACCGAGACGTGCCCGTCCTCGGGAAAGACGCGCGACTCGGCCGTCGCGCACTGCCGGGCCAGCCATTCGCCGTGCGCGGGCGGCACGATCCGGTCCGCGCCGCCGTGCAGGTGCAGGGCCGGGGCCCGGACGTCGGACGGCGCGAACCCCCACGGCGCGACGTACGCGAGGTCGTCGTCGATCAGCGCGCCGGGCCCGCCCTCGACCGCGGGACCGACCACGTCGAGCACCCAGTTCCAGTCGCCCGCCAGGGCCGCGTGATCCGCCGGGGTGAACATCTCGGCGTCGTATCCGGCGGTCGCCTCGTACCGCTCCTTTTCCGCCCGGCCGGCCGCGGCCGCCGTCAAAGAGGCGACTCCCGCCGCGCCCATCCCCGCGAACCAGTCCAGCCCCTCGGCGTCGTACGGAGCCAGGCTCGCGACGCAGACCAGCGCCGTCACTCGTTCCGGCACCAGGGCCGCGCAGGCGAGGGCGTGCGGCCCGCCTCCGGAATGCCCGAAGACCGCGAACCGCTCGATCTCCAGGGCGTCGGCGATCTTCTCGACGTCCGACGCCGCCGACGCGACATCCCGGCCGGGCCGCGGCGAGGAACCGCCGTAACCGGGCCGGTCGTAGGAGACCCACCGCAACCCGAGCCGCTCGGCGGCCGCGAACAGCGGGACCGGCGGGGCGCCGATGTTCGGGGTGCCGTGATGCCAGAAGACCACCGGCCCGGCCCCACCCGTGTCGTAAGTGTGAAGGGTGGTCCCGTCCCCCAGGTCCACGTCGGACTCGCTCACCATGGCCCGAGGGTAGGGCACTCTGGAGCCATGTCGCGCTATCACGAGATCAAGCACCGGGTGGCCACGACCTTCCAGCGCCACGTCGGCAACCCGATCCTCGGACGTCTGCCGTCCCAGCCGATCCTGGAGACCACCGGCCGCAGATCCGGGGTGCCCCGGCACACGCCGATCGGCGGCCGCCGGGTGGGCCGCTCGTTCTGGATCGTCTCGGAGTTCGGCGAGAAGTCGCAGTACGTCCGCAACATCCAGGCCGATCCGCGGGTCCGGGTCCGGCTCAAGGGACGGTGGCACACCGGCACGCCGCGCCTGCTCCCCGACGACGACCCGCGCGCCCGGCTGAAGACCCTGCCCACGGTCAACAGCGCCGCCGTGCGGGCGATCGGCACGAACCTTCTCACCATCCGGGTCGATCTCGACGACTGAACGTTTGCCTTGACGCCAAGGGCAAGGTTTACGCTCGGCTCCATGCGGATCGGCGAACTCGCCGCGCGCACCGGAACCACCACCCGCGCGCTGCGTTTCTATGAGTCACAAGGGCTTCTCGACGCACGGCGCGCGTCGAACGGCTACCGGGAGTACGACGAGGACGACTACCGCCTGGTGAACGAGATCCTGACCCTGCAAGCGGTCGGGCTCAGCCTCGAAGACACCAGGCCGTTCGTCGAGTGCCTGCGCGCCGGGCACGAGACCGGCGACTCGTGCGCCGATTCGATCGAGGTCTACCAACGCAAACTCGCCGAGGTGGACGCCTGTCTGGCCAGGCTCAACGACGTGCGGGACAGCCTGCTGACCAAGCTGGCGGGCGCGCTGAAAACGCCGCCGGGGCCGTGCGTCGTCGTGCCACGAACCGAGGAGGCCTGAATGTCCCTTACCGTCGTCACCGACGAAACCTTCCAAGAGCTCGTCCTGGATCAGGACACGCCCGTCCTGGTGGACTTCTGGGCGCAGTGGTGCCCGCCCTGCCACATGATCGCGCCGGTGCTCGAGGAGATCGCCGAGGAGCGTGCCGGCACACTGCTCATCCGCAAGCTCAACTCCGACGAAAACCCGCTCACGGCACGGAACTATCAGGTCATGTCGCTGCCGACACTGATCCTTTTCCGGGGCGGGAGTCCAGTGTGGACGAACGTCGGGGCCCGGCCGAAGGCCAAGTTGCTGGCCGATCTGGACGCCGCTCTGCAACCCGCTCTCTCGTGAGCGGTAAGGCAGACGTGTCTGGTGCGGCGGGCGGTCCGCGCGGCCGCTGTCGGCGATCGTGGCTTTCCCTACCTTGACGGCAAAGTCACCTGATTCCTGTTCACTACTGCTCAGTCGCGGGTCTGGTGTCCCCAATGTGGCATTGGAGGCACTGAGCGTCCCCAATGCCACATTGGGGACACCAAACCGCAGGCGCGGTCCGTGAAGGCCTCCTTGAGGGACTCTGGGTCCCTCAAGGAGGCCTTCACGGACGTAATTGTGTTGCGCGAGGGGCCGCCCGTCCGCATCCTTCCTCCATGACTTCGACCCGCACCTTCCTGAACCCGTCCTCCGTCGTCCGACGGGTGCGGGTGCAGCAGCAGGCCGGGTCCTGGCGGAGGCCGGCACCAGTCCGGCCGTGAGCGCCGCGCTCGTCGCGGGCCTGCTCGCCGGGTATGGCATCGCCATCCCGGTGGGCGCGGTCGCGACCTATCTGGTGGTACTTACGGCCCGGTCGGGCCTCAAGATCGGCGCGTACGCCGCGCTCGGCGTCGCCACGGCCGACGGGTTGTACGCGCTGATCGCGGTTCTCGGCGGCGGCAGGCTCATTCCCGTCATCGAGCCGATCGCCGTACCGCTACGCTGGACGTCGGTGGTGGTCCTGCTCGCGCTGGCCGTCCACATCGGACTCAGCGGGATCCGGACCTTCCGCGATTCCGCGAAAGCCGAGGTGACACAGCCGGTCACGATCGGTCCGGCGAAGGCCTACGCGAGCCTGCTCGGGATCACGCTGCTGAACCCGACGACGGTGGTCTACTTCGCGGCGCTCGTACTCGGCAGCGAGGACATGGCCGCGGCGAGCGGAGCGGAACACGTGGTCTTCGTGGCCGCGGCGTTCGCGGCCTCGGCCAGCTGGCAATTGTTCCTCGCGGGTGGTGGCGCCATGCTCGGCAAGGCGTTGACCGGACGCCGAGGGCGGCTGGTGACCGCGCTGGCGTCGAGCGTGCTCATCACCGTGCTCGGGCTGCGACTGCTCTGGTGAGGAAACAGCCGCGAATCGCGGACCGTGGTTGTCCGCATCGGTTGCGAGGCTGTGCCCATGACCGAAACCCAGGAACGCACCGCCGACCTCCACACCTACCTCGCCTACAACGACGCCCCCAAGGCCCTTCGCTGGCTGGAACGCGCCTTCGGCTTCGAGACCACCACGGAGTACCCCGACGACAAAGGCCTGATCCTGCACGCGGAACTGCGGCTCGGCGAAGTCAGGATCATCGTGTTCAGCGCGGAGGAGGACTACGACCGCCCGGTACGCAAGGGCGAAACCGTCGGCCATGGTCTGTACGTGAGCCTTCCGACGCAGGAAGCCGTGGACGCCGTGTTCGCCTCCGCCCTCGAAGCCGGCGCGACGTCGGTCTGGGAACCGGTGAACACCGAATGGGGCAACTACCGCTGCCGCGTCGACGACCTCGAAGGCTACGAATGGACTTTCGGCACGTACGTCCCCGGCGAACCGCAAAGCTAGAGCAACCGCGCGAACCACTCGCGGCTTCGGCGAAGCAGATCCAGCTGGTGTTCCCGTTCGGAGATCCTATGACCTTCGCCGGGATAGACGACAAGATCGTGTTCGACGCCGAAGTGGCGTAGTGCGCGGTGGAAGAATTCCGCTTGGGACAACGGGACGTTCGTGTCGTCCGCACCGTGCACGATCAGCACGGGGGTCTCGATCTTCGACGCGTAGGAGATCGGGCTGAGCTGATCGTGCCGGTGCGGGCCGGTCCCTTCCCAGCCGATACTCCCGGCATGCGCGGATTCCACCAGCGGACCGAGTTCACCGGTCGCGGCGAGCATTCCCCAGTCACAGATCCCGGCGATCATCAGCGCCGCCTTGAACCGGCGGGTCTGCCCGACGGCCCAAGCCGTCATGTATCCGCCGTGACTCCCGCCCACGATCCCGAGCCGCTCCGGATCGGCCACCCCTTCGGCCACGAGGAGGTCGATCCCGGTCTCGATATCGCTCCATTCCTCCAGCCCTACCCGGCCCCCGACGGAAGCGGCGAATTCGTGCCCATGACCTTGCCCCCCACGGGGATTCGGCAGGAAGACGGCGTATCCCGCCAGGGCCAGCCACTGCGCCGACGGGAACCAGCCGAGCATGAAGCGGTCCGCATGCCGGTCGTACGGTCCACCGTGAACCCGCGTGACCAACGAGAAAGGCCCATCGGCCCGAGTCCGTCCCGGCGGCAGAACGAGCAGGCCGTCCAACGCGTGACCATCGGACGCCTTGTAGGACAACCGTTCTTGGGAGCCCCACGAAATCTCGGCGAACTCCGGCGCCGTGTCGCTCACGCGCGTCAGGGGTCCACCGATTAGTCCACAATGGACATCCATCGGACGATGAGCGGTGCTCAGCACGGTGACCACGATCTCGCCATCCGAGGCCAGCGCATCGGCTTGCCCGCGCCACAACGACACTTCACCGGCACCGAGCCGATGGAGAGCCGTGTCGAGACCGTCGGCGACGAGCATCAGCGGAGCACCGGAATCGACCTGCGCGAGCTTGACCGGGCAGGCCGATTCCGGTGTCAGGTTCCGGTGCTCCCCCGTTTCCACGGGCACGTCGAAGACCGCCCGGCCGCCCACCACTTCCGGATTCCCGAGGTACGCGACGTGCCAGCCCCCCTCGTCGCGCCACCAAACGGGGCAGGTGGCTTCGAACGCGGCCCTGCCGAGCTCGCGCCGCTCACCGGTTTCCAGATCCAGCACGGAAAGCCGGGGTTCGAGACTGCCGGGATCGACTTCCGGCGTCGGCCACGTCACCACGGCGAGCGCCCCGTCGTCCTGACGGCGGGCCACGTCGACGGCGTGGTCCTCGACCAGCGTCGTGATCTCACCGGTCCGTGGATCGAAACTCCGCAGCCGCGCCGGGCGAAGGCTCTCGCTCCAGACCCAGATTTCCGCGGCGGGCGTCTCGTCCTCGGCGATGAACACGATCCGCTCACGCATCGGGAGAAACGCCGTGATCTCACTCCGCCAGGCGAACAGCGGCCCGTCCTCCGTGTGAATCAGCCCGTCCCGGAGGAAGTAGAGGGAATCCGGTGACCACGCGGGCGAGGAACCTTCAGCCACCTTTCGCGGCTTCTCGCCGCCGTCCACAGCGGCGAGCCAGATCTCGGGGACGCCCTTCGCGATGGTCGAGACCTGGTAGGCGATCCACCGTCCATCCGGGGAGAGCGCGGGGTTCGACGGGACACGGCTGTCGACGATCAGCTCAGCGGTCAGCATGTGTTCATACTGCCGACAATGCCTTCCCCAGCGCATCGAGCCAATCGGCCGTGCCCTGCTCCCGCCACGCCGGTTCTTCGTGGCCGTCGAGGAAGGTGCCCTGCTCGGTCAACGTCAGCCGGGTGCCGCCCTCCTCGGCTTCGAGCAGGACCGTCGTGACCGACACCGTCGCCAGGACGTCGTCCGCGGAGAGCCTTCCCGCGTAGACGATCCGCTCGTTTTCCGCGATGTCCTCGTAGCGGGCTTCGAAGACCGGCCGCTTGCCGTCGCCGGGGCCGCTGATGACCTCGCGGCCGCCGACCCGGAAGTCCAGGGAGTGCCCGCCGCCGGGCACGGTGATCCAACCGGCCTTCGCGGCCGGATCCGACCAAGCGGCGAAAACGCGTTCCGGCGTCACGGGATAGACGCGCTCGAGGGTGAAAGTGGCGTGTTTGACGGTCATGACCTTTTCCCTTCGTCGGAGTCCAGAACGCCGCCAAGGCGATCGAGCCGGTGTTCCCAGCCGGTGCGCTGCCCGCCGAGCCAGTCCTCGGCCATCCGCAGCCCCTCCGGTTCGAGGTGGCAGGTGCGGACGCGCCCCGCCTTCTCCGACCGGACGAGCCCGGCGGCCTCCAGCACCTGGAGGTGCTGCATCACGGCGGGCAGCGACATCGACAACGGCTGCGCGAGCTCCCCCACTGAGGCGGGTCCCCGGGTGAGGCGCTCGATCATTTCGCGGCGCGTCCCGTCGGAAAGCGCCTTGAACACCTGGTCCATGCTTTGGTTAGGCACATGCTTAACTATCCGCCCACGCCGAGCGATAGTCAAGTAGATGCTTAACTTTCCGCGGTCATGCCCTCGACGAGCAGCCACTGCGACGCGAGGTACGAAGTCAGCACGAAGGTTTCGAGGTTGGCCCGCACCCGCTCGCTGGTGACGAAGTCGCGGCGGATCAGGATCGCCAGATCCGACGCGGAGAACAGCAGCGCGCCGGCCGCGATCCAGGTGCGGCGGTCACCCGACGGGACCACCATCCCGCCCGAGACCTTGGCCTTCGGCGCCAGCACCGGGTCGGCCGCGAGGGTCGACGTCGTGCTCAGCAGGCCCCCGTAGACCGAAAGCACCGAAGAGACCGGAGAGGGCTTCGGCAACGCCATCGCGACCGCGGCCGCCGCCCACGCCGCCAGCCGGGGCGGCGCGGTCGCCGCACGCGGACGAGCACCGCGGCGCCACAACAGCGCGGAATACAGCACCTGCATGACACCGAACGACGTCGCGCCCCGGATCAGCTGGCCGTCCTCGTCGGACCTGCCCATGAAGTGGTCGCCCGCGCCCGCCGCGATCAACGCGGTGACGAGCAGGCCCTTCTCCCCCGGCGCGAGCCCCCGCGAACGCGCGACCCTGGCGGCGAGCACCGGGACCGCGGCCGGTTTGGTCGCGAGTCGCAGCTTCCGATTGCCTGTCCGCGCGGAGTACACCGTGCCGATCGCGGCACCGGCGAACAACACCCGTTCGGCGAATTTGAGAGCCTTCACAACCACCTCCGGAACTTATCTCCGGGTAAGTTACCAGGCGGTCAGCTGATTTCAGACGGCTTCGCGGAAGGTGTTCCGATAGGCGCTCGGCGAGACCCCCAACGCCGCCTGCAGATGCTGGCGCAGCGACGCGGCGGTGCCGAAGCCCGCTTCGGTGGCGACCTTGTCCACCGGCAGATCGGTCTCTTCGAGCAGCTGACGGGCCCGTTCGATCCGCTGCTGGGTCAGCCATTGCAACGCCGAAATCCCGACTTCGTCGCGGAACCGCCGCGTGAACGTCCTCGTGCTCATCGCCTCTTTCGCCGCCAGCTCGCGCAGTGTCAGCGGCCGGTCGAGGTTCTCGAGCGCCCAGGCCCGCGCCGCCGCCGTCGAAGAGGACTGCGGCTCCGGCACCGGCCGCCGGATGAACTGCGCCTGCCCGCCCTCGCGATGCGGCGAGACGACGGTTCCGCGCGCGACCTCGTTCGCGATCGCGGCACCGTGGTCGCAGCGGATCATGTGCAGGCAGAGGTCGATCCCGGACGCGACGCCCGCCGCGGTCAGGACGTTGCCGTCGTCGGTGTAGAGCACGTTGGGATCGAGGGCGACCTTCGGGAACTTCGCCTGGAAGTCCAGCGCCGAACGCCAGTGCGTGGTCGCCTTCCGGCCGTCGAGCAGGCCGGCGGCGGCGAGTACGAAGGCACCCGTGCAGATCGACGCGATCCTGACCTCCGGCCGGATCAGTTCCAGCGCCCGCGCGAGCGGCTCGGTGAGGTCGTGCCCCGACGGTTCGTATTCGGTGGACGACGCCGGGATGACCACGGTGTCGGCCTCGGCCAGCACCTCCGGCCCGAGCGGGACCGAGATCGTGACGTCGGCGTCGGTCCGGATCTGCCCCGGCTCCGGCGTGCAGGTGACGACCTCGTAGAGCGGCTCGCCGCCGGCGGACTTGGCCGTGCCGAACAGGCGGGCGACGATGCCCAGCTCCATCACCAGCATTCCGTGACGGACCAGCACGGCGACCCGATGGCGGCCGGGATGCACGAAAAAGCCCATGGCTCGATTCTTGCACATGTTGTCCATCGGGCCACTCGTCTCGGCCGGGAGAACGCGCGACGGTGGGGTCATGAACGTGCTGTGGATCTACGCCCATCCGGAACCCCGGTCCCTCAGTGGCTCGCTGCGCGATGAGGGGTTGCGCGCCCTGCGCGCCCAGGGCGCGGACGTCCGGGAATCCGATCTGTACGCGATGAAGTGGAAGGCCGTGGTCGACGCCGACGACTTCGGCCGGGCCGCTTCCCCGGACCGGCTCATCGTCGGCTCGACGTCGAAGAGCGCCTTCGAGACCGGCGAACTCGGCGAGGACATCCGCGCCGAGCACGAAAAACTGGCGTGGGCGGACGCCGTGATCATCCAGTTCCCGCTGTGGTGGTACGGAATGCCCGCCATCCTCAAGGGCTGGTTCGACCGCGTCTTCGTCAAGGGTTTCGCTTACGGCGTCCAGCGTCACGACGGCCGGACTGCGCGCTACGGCGAAGGGGTGCTTGCCGGGAAACGCGCCATGGTCGTGCTGACCGCGGGCGCGCCGGAGGCCACGATCGGTCCGCGTGGCGTGAACGGCGACATCGGCGACCTGCTGTTCCCGTTGCAGCACGGGACACTCTGGTACGCGGGCATGTCCGTGCTTCCCCCGCTGACGATCTGCGGCGCCGACCGGGTTTCGCCCGAGCAGTACGAAACCGCCGCCGCGTCGCTGCGCGAACGGCTGCGGACGCTGTCCACTCAGGACCCGATCCCGTTCCGCCGCCAGAACGGGGGCGACTACGACGACGATCTGGTCCTGCGCGCGGGCCTCGCGCCGGGGAGGGGCGGGATCGGCGTCCATCTGTCCCGATGATCTCCACCCTGGGGATGACCTCCGCCGGACGGACGCGCACGCACCCCACATCCGGTTAAGTTCGCCGTATGAAACAGCCGTCGGCGCTCCCCCAGCGGGTGGCGTACACGATCGACGCGCTCCTCGCGCTGGTGCTCGTCGTGGCCGTCGGCGGGAACCTGGCGGCGAGGACCTGGACGTTCCTCGTCGCCATCCCGATGTGGCTCGCCTGGGCGACGGTGGCCGCCAGCGGGATCGCGATCGCGCTGCGGCGACATCGGCCGCTGGTCGCCTACGGCCTCGGCCTCGGCAGCCTGGTCCCGGCCCTGCTCGCCGGCAACGGGCTGGGCCCGGCCGCGCTCCTGGCCACCGCGTGCGCCCTGTACACGGTGGCACTGGAACACCCCCGCGCCCGCTCGCTGATCGCGATGGGTCTCGGCCTGGTCGTCGTCATGATCTTCGAGTTCCTGCGGCTCGGGCCGAACACGATCGCGTCGACGGCCTTCGCGGGCGGCGGGGTGGCCGGCTCGTGGGCGCTGGGCTGGATGACGCGGCAACGGCGCGCGAACCTGGCCCAGCTCGCGGAAACCCAAGCCGATCAGGCGGTTTCCGACGAACGGCTGCGCATCGCCCGCGAGATGCACGACGTCGTCGCGCACAGCATGAGCCTGATCGCGGTCAAGGCGGCCGTCGGCAACCATGTCGCACGGGAACAGCCCGAAGAAGCCCGCGAAGCGTTGCGGGTCATCGAACTCACCAGCCGGGAGACGCTCGTCGAACTCCGGCGGATGCTCGGCGTCCTCCGTTCCGGTGACGGGACGCCCGAAGCCGCGCTCGGCCCCGCGCCGAAACTCGCCGATCTGCGGACCCTGGCCGAACGCGCCGGACAGGCCGGGGTGCGCGTCGAGCTGACCGGCGAGGTGGTGGACGACCTCCCGGAAGGTGTCGCGCTTTCGGTCTACCGCATCACCCAGGAGGCGGTGACCAACGTCGTGAAGCACGCAGGACCGTCGGCCTGCCGGGTCACGATCACCGAAGGTCCCGGCGAGGTCAGCGTCGAGATCGTCGACGACGGGCGCGGCGAAAGCTCGTCGTCGACGCCCGGCGGGCACGGTTTGATCGGCATGCGCGAACGCGTCGCCGTCTACGGTGGTGACTTCGAAGCGGGCCCGCTGCCCGCCGGGGGATTCCGGGTGTTCGCGCGGCTGCCGTACGCCGCCAAGGAAGTGGGGACACGATGATCCGCGTACTGATCGCCGACGACCAGGCGTTGCTGCGCGGCAGTTTCCGCGTGCTCGTCGACAGCGCGCCGGACCTCGAAGTCGTCGGGGAGGCGAGCGACGGCGCGGAGGCCGCGGAACTCGCCGAGAAGGAACGCCCCGACGTCGTGCTGATGGACGTCCGCATGCCCGAGCTGGACGGGATCGAAGCGACCCGGCGGATCTGCGCGTCGGCCACCACCGAAGGCGTCCACGTGCTGATGCTGACCACGTTCGACCTCGACGCCTACGTCTATTCGGCGCTGCGCGCGGGCGCGAGCGGATTCCTGCTGAAGGACACGCCGCCCGCCGAGCTGCTGAGCGCGATCCGGGTCGTCGCGGCGGGCGAAGGACTGCTCGCCCCTTCGATCACGCGAAGGCTCATCGCCGAGTTCGCCCGGCTGCCCGACCCCGGTCAGCGCGTCGCGGCCTCGCTGGACAACATCACCACGCGCGAACGCGAGGTCCTGAGCCTGATCGCGCGCGGTCTGTCGAACGACGAGATCGCCAGGACCCTGCATCTCGGGCTGGCGACGGTGAAGACGCACATCGGTCACCTCCTGCACAAACTCGCGGCACGGGACCGGGCGCAGCTGGTGATCGCGGCGTACGAGTCCGGCCTGGTCCGCGCCTCCGTCCCGTGACGTCCACCCAATCACGCGTGTCGTCCGTCCAGTCACGCGTGTCGTCCGTCGGATCACATGTGCCGTCCGTCCAGTCACGCGACACCCCACACCGCCCCTGCCCCCAAGGAACGGACGTTGCCTACGCCACACGCGAAGTGACCGTCGAGTAGCTAGGCTGCGGTTTCATGAGCAGTGCGACGGAGCCGCTCGGGACGCCGCCCGAGGACGAACCGGACATCCACACGACGGCCGGCAAGCTGGCCGACCTGTACCGCCGGTATGACGAGGCGGTGCACGCGGGTTCCGCGAGGGCGGTGGAGAAACAGCACGCCAAGGGCAAGAAGACCGCCCGCGAGCGGATCGACCTGCTGCTGGACGAGGGCTCGTTCGTCGAGCTCGACGAGCTCGCGAAGCATCGCTCGGTCAACTTCGGCCAGGAGAAGAACCGGCCCTACGGCGACGGCGTCGTCACCGGTTACGGCACCGTCGACGGGCGTCCGGTGTGCGTGTTCAGCCAGGACGTCACCGTCTTCGGCGGTTCACTCGGTGAGGTGTACGGCGAGAAGATCGTCAAGGTGATGGACCTGGCGATCAAGACCGGCCGCCCGATCATCGGCATCAACGAGGGCGGCGGCGCGCGGATCCAGGAAGGCGTCGTCTCGCTCGGCCTGTACGGCGAGATCTTCAACCGCAACGTCAAGGCGTCCGGCGTCATCCCGCAGATCTCGCTGATCATGGGCGCCAACGCGGGCGGGCACGTCTACTCCCCCGCGCTGACCGACTTCGTGGTGATGGTCGACAAGACCTCGCACATGTTCATCACCGGTCCCGACGTCGTGAAGACCGTGACGGGTGAAGAGGTCTCCTTCGAGGAGCTCGGCGGCGGGCGCACGCACAACACCCGTTCGGGCAACGCGCACTACCTCGGCTCCGACGACGAAGACGCCATCGCCTACGTCAAGGAGCTGCTCTCGTTCCTCCCGGCGAACAACCTGTCCGAGGCGCCGCTCTTCGAGACCGACTCGGCGCCGGGTGCAGGCTCGAGGTACTCCTCTCCGGCGAGAGCCCATGGGCAGAGCTTCGACGACGTCACCGAATCCGATCGCGAACTCGACACGCTGATCCCGGACTCGCCGAACCAGCCGTACGACATGCACGAGGTCATCAACCGCATCGTCGACGACGGCGACTTCCTCGAGGTGCACGAGCTGTTCGCGCCCAACATCCTGGTCGGCTTCGGCCGGGTCGACGGGCGCAGCGTCGGCATCGTGGCGAACCAGCCGACCCAGTTCGCCGGCTGCCTCGACATCGACGCCTCCGAGAAGGCCGCGCGCTTCGTGCGCACCTGCGACGCGTTCAACATCCCGGTGCTGACCTTCGTCGACGTCCCCGGCTTCCTGCCCGGCACCGACCAGGAGTGGAACGGCATCATCCGGCGCGGCGCGAAGCTGATCTACGCCTACGCCGAAGCGACCGTCCCGCTCGTCACCGTCATCACCCGCAAGGCGTACGGCGGCGCGTACGACGTCATGGGTTCGAAGCACCTCGGCGCGGACATCAACCTGGCCTGGCCGACGGCACAGGTCGCGGTCATGGGCGCGCAGGGCGCGGCGAACATCGTGCACCGCAAGACCCTCGCCGCGGCCGCCGCCGACGGCAAGGACGTCGACGCGCTGCGCGCCGAGCTGATCCAGGAGTACGAGGACACGCTCCTGAACCCGTACGCGGCGGCCGAGCGCGGCTACGTCGACTCGGTGATCGTGCCCGCGCACACCCGCGGCCACATCGCGAAGGCGCTCTCTCTGCTCCAAGGCAAACGGGAGACGCTGCCGCCCAAGAAGCACGGGAACATCCCGCTGTGACCGCGCCCGAGACCCCGCTGCTGCGCGTCGTCCGGGGCAACCCGGACGACGCCGAGCTCGCCGCGCTGACCGCCGTCGTCGCGGCGGCGGCCAGTGCGCGGGCACCGGAACCGGCCCCGAAACGGGATTCGTGGTGGGCGGACAAGGCTTCGCTCGTCCGGGCGCCGCTCGCACCCGGCGAAGGGGCTTGGCGGGCTTCGGCGCTGCCTCGCTGAAAGCGGCTCCGCGGGCTATCGTGACGGATCCGCCGACCGCGATCGCCCAGAAAGCCGTGCGTGACGAATCAGGACCTGCTCTCCACCGAATTGCGCCGTCTGCGCAAAGCCGCCGGGTTGTCCGGTACCGAAGCGGCCAGGCTCACCGGCCTCAGTCAGTCGAAGGTCTCGCGGGTCGAAACCGGCGCGTTCATGCCGACCGAGGAGCAGGTCGTAGCGCTGTGCCGCGTCTATCGCGCGCCCGCGAAGGTCCGGCGGGCGCTCGTCGCGATCACGCGGGACCTCCGTGAGGAGGCGTCGTCCGCCCGCGTCGTCCTCCAGCGCGGTGCCTGGCGGATGCAGCAGCGCATCGGCAAGATCGAGACGGCGTCCGCCCGCATCCGGAGTTTCCAGCCGACCATCGTGTTCGGCCTGCTCCAGACCCGCGACTACATCACCGCCCTGTTCGGTGATTCGCTGCCGGCCGGCGAACGCGACCAGACGGTGGAGGCCAGGCTGGAGCGCCAGCGGATCCTCGACTCGAACCGCGCTTTCCACTTCGTGCTCACCGAAGGAGCCCTGCGCTGGAACATGGGCGGCGCGACGACGATGGTGGCCCAGCTCGATCACCTCGTCGAGGTGTCCCGGCGCGGCCGGGTGCGCCTCGGCGTGATCCCGTGGACCGCACCGGTTTCGGTCCCGGTCCTCCACGGTTTCGACATCTACGACTCGCGCGCGGTGCTCCTCGGCACTCAGACGGCCACGGCGCTCGTCACGGACGAACGCGAAGTGGCCGACTACGAGAAGAACTTCACCGAAGTCGAGCACTACGCCACCTACGGCGAAATCGCCTGTTCGCATCTGACGCGGATCGCCGCCGACTACCGACAGCTCGCGACCGATTCACTTCGGTGACCTAATACCCTTTGCCTTATGCACTCCGAGAGTGCATCGTGAGTAAAGCAGTTGTCGGTGAAGGCGCCTTTTCGTGCGCCGAACGCGATCACCGAAGCCGTTCACCGACCAGCAGGCACAGATCACCCGATCTCGCCAACCTTGCTGCCGAGCAACCCGTCTACTTGCCGAAACAGTCACTGGGGAAAGGGCCTCCGATGACCACCTGGCACGAGAACATGACCGGCTGGCACAAGTCGACCTACACGCACTGGGAAGAGAACGCCTGCGTCGAAGTCGGCGCCGCGCCCGGCCTGGTCGGGATCCGGGACACCAAGCAGTGGGCGATGCCGGACGAGACCCGGCCGATTCTGGTGCTCCCGGCCGAGTCCTTCGCCGCGCTCCTCGAGCACCTCGGACGATGAACGACGTCGCCGAGCCGTACATGGTCCACGATCCGCGGGAGATGGCGGGCCAGCTGATCAACGGCAAGTGGATCGTCGCGCGGTGGGAGCACCTCGGGGAGGACGAAGACCTCGACCACTGGATTGCCGTCCTGCGGAGCCACTGCGAAGAACTCGACGTCGATCCGTACTTCATCAACATCCCGAGGAAGAGCCTGACCATCGTCTTCAACGGCGCGCTCCCCGCGCCGACGTTCGAACAGCTCGAGAACTCGATCGCGGCCATCGAGTACCACCGCTTCCTCGACCGCGAAATCGGGGGACCTCGCGTCTCGTGAGTGGTAAGGACGGTTAGAACCGTCCTTACCACTCACGAGGCCCTACCGGCGGTACCGCAGGCCGTAGCCGTACGGGTACAGCGCCTTCTTGCCGTCACCGACGTTCACCGGTTCCTGAGCCGCGCTGGTGGGCCAGCTGAACGTCAGCTTCCCGGTCGGGTTGTAGTCGCCGTAAAGGACATCGGCGACACCGGCGCCTTCGCTGCCCGGGAGCCAGGCGGCGAGGAGCCCGTCGAACTGCGGCAGCTGCGCGGCGAGGTCGAGCGGGCGCCCGGACACGGTCACCACGACGAGCGGAACCCCGGATGCCTTCAGTTTGGCGATCGTGGCGAGGTCTTCCGCGTCGAGTCCGAAGCCGTTCGGCCGATCTCCCTGTCCTTCGGCGTACGGCGTTTCGCCCACCACGGCGAGGGCGACCTGGTAGCTGCCGTCGATTCCGTTACCCGCACGGTCATAGGTCACCGTGGTTCCCTTCCCCGCCCCCGACTTGATGCCGTCGAGGATGGTCGTGCCCGGGATCACCGGGCCGCTCTGCCCTTGCCAGGTGAGCGTCCAGCCGCCCGCCTGGTTGCCGATGTCGTGCGCGTTCTTGCCCGCGACGAAGATCTTGTTGTTCTTCTTCGCCAGTGGCAGCACACCGTCGTTCTTCAGCAGCACCTGGGATTCACGGACGGCCTGCCGGGCCAGTTCACGATGTTCCTTGCTGCCGAACGTCTTCTGGAGCGAACGGTCGGTGTACGGGTGCTCGAACAGGCCGAGCTTGAACTTCTCCGCCAGGATGCGGCGGTTCGCGTCGTCGATCCGGGCGCGCGAAACACGGCCGGCTTCGACTTCGGCCTTGAGATAGGCGATGAACTGCGGCGCGTCCCACGGGACCATGAACATGTCGATGCCCGCGTTGACCGAGAGCCGCACCTCTTCGGGGGTGAAGCCTTCCTTTCCGTCGATCTGGTTGATCGCGTTGTAGTCCGAGATCACCAGACCGGAGAACCGCAGCTCCCGCTTGAGGACGTCGGTGATGAGGTACTTCTCGGCGTGCATCCGCACACCCTGGAAGCTGGAGAACGAGATCATCACCGAGCCGACGCCGCGGTCGATCGCCTCCCGGAACGGCGGCAGGTGGATCCGGCGCAGTTCTCGTTCGCTGATCTCGGTATCGCCCTGGTCGACGCCGTTCGTCGTGCCGCCGTCACCGACGTAATGCTTCGCCGTCGCGAGTACCGATCCCGGTTTCTCGCCGAGCCTGCGCCCTTGCAGGCCGGTGATGGCCGACGCGTTCGCGATGGCGTCGCGAGGGGATTCGCCGAAGGATTCGTAGGTGCGGCCCCAGCGATCGTCACGGGCGACGCACAGGCACGGCGAAAAGTCCCACTGCGGACCGGTTCCGGCGACTTCCAGTGCCGTCGCGCGGCCGATCTTCTCGACCAGGCGCGGATTGTTGGCCGCGCCGAGGCCGATGTTGTGCGGGAAGATCGTCGCGCCGTAGACGTTGTTGTGGCCGTGCACGGCATCGACGCCGTAGAGCGTGGGGATGCCGAGCGGCGTCGAAATCGCCGCCTTCTGGTACGAGTCGACCATGTCGGCCCACCCGTTCGGCGTGTTGCTGGCGGGCACGGAGCCGCCGCCGGAGAGCAGGGACCCCAGTTTGAGCGCGGCGGCCTGATCGGGGGTGACCGCGCCGCGTTCGGCCTGCGTCATCTGGCCGATCTTGTCGTCGAGGCTCATCCGCTTGAGCAGGTCGTTCACCCGCGCGGACGTCGACGCGTGGGGATTCTTGTAGACCGGCCCCGGGGCGGCGGACGCCATCGGCGCCAGGGCCGAACCGGCCAGGAGCAGTCCTGCGAGCACTGTGGTTTGCGTCGTGCGAAGTGATCTTCTGACGCGGAGGCGGGGCGGCATTGGTTCCTCCGTAGCTCGAACAATCCATATGTTGCGCGCCACAACAAACTAGCTCCACGTTCGGGTGTCCCAGGTCACAATTAGGCAACAGCGGGCCGTCGAGTACCTTCCTCAGGTGCGTTTCGTCCTCGGTTCCCAGTCCCCCGCCCGCCTCGGCGTCCTGCGTTCCGCCGGCTTCGACCCGAGCGTCGTCGTGTCCGGCGTCGACGAGGACGCCGTCGCCGCGTCGCTGACCGATCCGGCTCCCGAAGAACTGGTCCGCGCGCTCGCCGTCGCGAAGGCCGAAGCGGTTTTCGAGACCCTCGGCGGCCACGGCGACACGGTCATCGTGGGCTGCGATTCGATGCTGTCGGTCAACGGCGAAATGGTCGGGAAGCCGATCACGCCGGAGGCCGCACGCGAACGCTGGGCGGCGATGGCGGGCAAAACCGGTGAACTCCTGACCGGCCACGCGATCATCCGCGTCGAGAACGGCGTGAGGACACAAGAAGCTTCTGGCACCGAAGGCACCACAGTTCGCTTCGGCACACCTTCGCAAGAAGAGATCGAGGCGTACATCGCGTCCGGGGAGCCGCTCCAGGTGGCAGGCGGATTCACCCTCGACGGACTCGGCGGCTGGTTCATCGAGGGCATCGACGGCGATTTCTCGAGCGTCATCGGGATCAGCCTGCCGCTGACCCGGCGTTTGCTGGCCGAGGTCGGCGTGAGCGTCATCGACCTGTGGAGCCGTCCCGCATCCTGAGACGACTCCCACACGATCGGGTGATCCGGAAGAGTCCTGCCTCGCCGAACGTTCTCCACGTTCGGGAAATCAGGAAACTTTCACGCACCGGAGTCGCCCCGTGTCTTTCATTCGGACCTATACAAGGCCAAAGGTCTTCGCGGCGGCGGTCCTCGGCTCGCTCGTCGTGGGCGCCCTGCTCGGCGTGCTCGCCAGGACGACCGAGGCGAGCTGGCTGACCGACCTGCTCGACCAGATCGGCACGATCTTCACGACGCTGCTGCAGATCGCGGTGATCCCGCTGGTCTTCACGGCGATCGTGGTCGGCATCAACAGCCTGCGCAATCTCGGTGGCGGCAAGAAGGCCGCGCGCCTGGGCGGCAAGACCGTCCTGTGGTTCGCGATCACGTCGTTCATCGCGTCGCTGATCGGCATCGCCGTCGCCAAGCTCTTCAACCCGGGCAGCGGCGGTCTCGGCGAAGGCGTCGCCGCGACGGCGAAGAACGCGGACAAGGCCGCCAAGAGCACCGAGAACTGGGGTTCCTGGAGCGCCTTCGTCGAAGGCCTGCTGCCCAAGAACTTCTTCACCGCCTTCACCGAGGGCGAGACGTTGCAGGTGCTGTTCCTCGCCGTGATCATCGGCGCGGCCGCCTACAGCCTCGGCGACAAGGCCAAGCCGTTCGTCGACTTCACCACCAGCGTCTTCGAGATCATCCAGCGCTACCTCGGCTGGATCGTCCGGCTCGCCCCGATCGGCATCATCGGCCTGATCGGCGCCGCGGTCTCGAACTACGGTGACGCCCTGTTCCGGCCGCTGCTGTCCACCACTCTCGCGGTGTACGTCGGCTGCTTGCTGGTGCTGCTGGTGGTCTACCCGATCCTGCTTCAGTTCGTGGCGAAGGTCAGCCCGCTGAAGTTCTTCTCGAAGGCCGGCACGGCGATCCAGTTCGCGTTCGCTTCGCAGTCTTCGGCCGCGACGCTGCCCCTCACCCGGCAGTCCGCCGTGAACCTGGGCGTCCAGCCCGCGTACGCCGCCTTCGCCACTCCGCTGGGCAGCGCCACGAAGATGGACGGCTGCGCCGCGGTGTTCCCCGCGATCGGCGCCATCTTCATCGCGAACCTGTCCGGCGTCTCGCTGAACATCTGGCAGTACGTGGGGATCGTCGTGGTCGCCGTGCTCGGCGCGCTGGCCACCGCGGGCACCACCGGCTGGCTGACCGCGCTGACCCTGACCACCGCGTTCATCGGGCTCGACGCGCAGCAGGTGGCACTCGGGATCGCGCTGATCTACTCGGTGAACCCGATCATGGACATGATGCGGACCGCGACCAACGTCGCGGGTCAGATCGTCGTGCCGGTGGTCGTCGCCCGGAGCGAAGGTCTGCTGGACGACGACGTGCTCAACTCGCCGACGGACCCTTCGCCGACTGCTAACGGCGAAGCGGCTACTTCCGCGAAGGAGCCTGCCACCGCGGGTGCGTGACGCTTTTACTGGTCCGTGAAGGCCCCCTTCACTGCGTCTAGCGCAGTGAAGGGGGCCTTCACGGACTTGGGCTCTCGCAGGTGGGGCGGTGACTGTGTGGAAATCGGGACACTCAACGTCGCTATTTCCACACACCCCTCCTCCCGTCAGAAGTGGTAGCAAAGGTCCCTTGCTCCCCCTCAGGGGCAGGCCCGCAGATCCGCCTTCGTAAGCCGTACATCCGGCCATCCCCGAAGCTCCGAGGGCGCGGTGTACCGGCGCGTACAGCCCACCGAGCCGCGCGCGACGTCGTAGACCTCCGCGAGCACAGGCGCCGCCTGGCATCGCGCCGAGCCGGACTGCGCGCCCGGGCATTCGTGCCGCACGACGATGACGTCCGCGATCCCGTCGGCGGTCACGTCGTTCAGGGCGACCGTCCCGGCGTCGGAGAAATAGGGCTTCCCGGTGTCCCGCCAGATCCCGCCACGCGCGACGAACAACTCGCCCGCCGAGCCGCCGCCCACTTCGCCACGCACCAGGCACACCGGCGTCGCGCCGTCGACGCACCGCAGAGAATCCCCCTTCAGGGTGACCCCCCGGTCGTTCAGCATCAGCGGGTACACGGTGTCCGCCCCGATCCGGACCACTCCCTGCTTGCCCGCGTCGTCGGCCAGCAGCACGACCGGCAGCCCGCCGACGGTCATCGCGCCGATCTCCCGGCAGGCCGAATCGCCGCAGTCGACGCCGGGCGCGCTCGGGGCACCGTCGGACACCGGGGGCACGCCGGGGTCGCCGGCGGGCGTGGGAGCGGCGGGACGGAGCAGGACCACGGTCACGATCACGCCCGCCGTCACCACCACCGCCAGCAGCGCGGTGAGCAGCACGGATCGCGGCGCCCGCGCTTCCTGAGTCCGCATATCCGAGAGCGTAAGTGATCTAGCGCAGAGTGCACGTCTATGTTGTTCCTGTGACGAACCCCGGACTGCCCAGCGCCCTGTTCCTCCCGACGGCGAAAAAGCCGAAGGACTACACGAGCGCGGAGATCGAACTCCGCGCGACCAAGGACGGCCGGATGGCGCTGATCGCCTTCAGTTCCGTGCAGCGACTGGTCGAGTGCTGCGGTCCGCATCAGCCGTGGGCGCTGGTCAAATCCGAGCACCTCGGCCGGGTCCACCAGGCCCAGCCGTACGACCTGATCGTGCTCGATTCCGACCTTCCGGAAGAACTGCGGCACCGCTCGGCGCTGGTATAAACAAAGGTCACTGGGTGGCCTTGCTCTCACTAATCGGGGCGGGAACTTCCGTAAACTGCTGCGGAGCCGCATCGGGGCGGCCCGACGTGCGAACGCAGGAGGTACGGCGTGACCGAGCAGGCCGGCACAGGTGGTCCGGTGACCAAGATCCTGATCGCGAACCGCGGGGAGATCGCGGTACGGGTGATCAGGGCGGCGAAGGACGCCGGGCTGACCAGCGTGGCCGTCTACGCCGACCCGGACCGTGACGCACCCCATGTCCGCCTCGCGGACGAGGCCTTCGCCCTCGGCGGTACCACCGCGGCCGAGAGCTACCTCGTCTTCGACAAGCTGCTCGACGCCGCCAAGCGGTCGGGCGCGGATTCGGTCCACCCCGGCTACGGGTTCCTTTCCGAGAACGCGGATTTCGCCCAGGCCGTGATCGACGCCGGGCTGACCTGGATCGGGCCGAGCCCGCAGTCCATCCGCGACCTCGGCGACAAGGTCACCGCCCGCCACATCGCGCTGCGCGCCGGGGCTCCGCTCGTTCCCGGCACCAAGGACCCCGTCGCGAACGCCGACGAGATCGTCGCCTTCGCCGACGAGCACGGCCTGCCGGTCGCGATCAAGGCGGCGTTCGGCGGCGGCGGCCGCGGGCTGAAGGTCGCCCGCACCCGCGAAGAGATCCCGGAGCTCTTCGAATCCGCGACGCGCGAGGCGATCTCCGCCTTCGGCCGCGGCGAATGCTTCGTCGAGCGCTACCTGGACAAGCCGCGTCACGTCGAGGCGCAGGTCCTCGCCGACCAGCACGGCAACGCCATCGTCGTCGGCACCCGCGACTGTTCGCTGCAGCGCCGCCACCAGAAGCTGGTCGAGGAGGCGCCCGCGCCGTACCTGACCGACGAGCAGCGCAAGCGCATCCACGAATCGGCGAAGGCGATCTGCAAGGAAGCCGGCTACTACGGCGCCGGGACCGTCGAGTACCTCGTCGCCGTCGACGGCACGATCTCGTTCCTCGAGGTCAACACGCGTCTTCAGGTCGAGCACCCGGTGTCCGAGGAGACCACGGGCCTCGACCTCGTGCGCGAGATGTTCCGCATCGCGCGCGGCGAGAAGCTGCGCATCACCGAGGACCCGGAACCCCGCGGCCACTCGATCGAGTTCCGCATCAACGGCGAGGACGCCGGTCGCGGCTTCCTGCCCGCTCCCGGCACCGTGACGAAGTTCGTCGCGCCGAGCGGCCCCGGTGTCCGCGTCGACTCGGGTGTCGAGTCCGGCAGCGTGATCGGCGGCCAGTTCGACTCGATGCTCGCGAAGCTGATCGTCACCGGTTCGGACCGGCGGAACGCGCTCGAGCGCAGCCGCCGCGCGCTGGCCGAGATGGTCGCCGACGGGATGGCGACGGTCCTGCCGTTCCACCGCGTGATCGTGGAAGACCCGGCCTTCGTCGGCGACGAGAACGGGTTCAGCGTGCACACCCGCTGGATCGAGACCGAGTTCGAGAACACCATCGAGCCGTTCGTGGCACCCGAAGCCGCCGAGGCCGAGGATGAGCCGCCGCGGCAGAACGTCGTCGTCGAGGTCGGCGGCCGCCGCCTCGAAGTGTCGCTCCCCGGAGGTTTCTCGCTCGACGCCGGCGGTGGCGGCGGGACGGCCGTGAAGGCCAAGCCGCGCAAACGCGCGGGCGGCACCAAGGCGGCGGTGAGCGGCGACGCGGTCACCGCGCCGATGCAGGGCACCATCGTCAAGGTCGCCGTCGAAGAGGGCCAGCAGGTCGAGGCGGGTGAGCTGGTCGTCGTGCTCGAAGCGATGAAGATGGAGAACCCGGTCACCGCGCACAAGGCGGGCACGGTCACCGGCCTGTCGGTCGAGGTCGGCGCCGCGGTGACGCAGGGCACCCAGCTGTTCGAACTGAAGGACTGACCACGGCCCCGGTGAGTCCACTGTGGACTCACCGGGAACGCCTGGTCAGCAGTACTGCTTCTCCACGTGGATGTCCTGGTCGGTACGGATCTGGTACCACCAGCCCGCCTTGCCCTTCCAGTCCTCGTCCCACCAGAAGCGGGGAAGGTCCAGGTGGACAGCGTCCCCTTGGCCTTGCACTTGACTCCCAGTCCTGGTTCTTCGGAGTCTTCTGGCCGGGCTTGAGGCGCCGCCATTCGGTGCCGGGCTTCGGGCCGTTCGAGTCGAACGACCGGATCGCCCAGATGTCGTGGCCGGACTTGTTGAGCACCGTGCCGCGGATCATGCCGACACAGCCGCCGCGCACCTCGGCTTCGCGGCGACCGCGATCCCGGCCGCCAGCGCGACCGCGACAACGCCTTTGCCCCGACGCGAAAACACTGACGGATGTCGTGGTTGACGAGGTCCCACCCGGCCTACCATCGGACGGGTGAGCGAGGTTCCGTCTCCGCGGCTGCGGATCAGCGATCAGGATCGGGAGTCCGCGCTGACCGCGCTCGGCGAGCACCTGAGCGTCGGCAGGATCGACATCGACGAGTTCGGCGACCGGTCCGCCCTGGTCACCGCCGCCAAGACGCGCGGCGACCTGTCCGAGGTCTTCGCCGACCTGCCCGAACCGCATCCGCGCTACGACACGCCCGGGATCGCCGTGAGCGAGCCGCGGAAGCCGGCGTCGCCGTGGGCGGGCATCTCCCCGCTGCAGCGGGTCATGGGCGCGCTCCTGCCGCTTCTGTTCATCGCCACCATCGTGTTCATCATCGGCACCGGCGCCACCTGGTGGTTGATCGCCATCCCGATCGGGATCAGCGCCGTCGGCGAGGGAATCTGGGGCAAGGGCTGGGAGAACTCCCACAAGAAGCTCGGGAAGCAGCGCCGACGGGAACTCGACGGCTGATCCGGCCGTAGACTCGGGTCGTGAGTGCCGAGAGACCGGACATGCGGCTGAGCGACGCCGAACGCCAAGACGCGCTCGAAGCGCTGGAAGAGCATGTCCGCACCGGCAGACTCGACCTCGACGAGTTCGGCACGCGGTCGGCGAAGGTCAGCGCGGCGAGGATGGTCAGCGAGCTCGAACCGCTCTTCACGGACCTGCCGTCGCCCCGCCCCGGCGCGCTGCTTCCCCTGCCTCCGATGCCCGGTGTCGCGCAGGCGTCCGCGAAGAACGAGGTCCAGCCGTCCAAATGGCTGACGGCCGGCGCGGTGCCGATCGCCGCGGCGGTCGCGATCGCGCTGTTCTTCTTCACCCGCGGGACGTTCCTCGTCTTCCTGCTGCCGCTGGCGGTCGCGCTGATCATGAGCCGCCGTCGCTGATCCCGGAACCCCACCGTCGAGCTTCGGAGGAATCGTCGTGGCCGAGGGGACCGTCCTCTGGTTCGACTCGGAGAAAGGCGTGGGTGCCGTCAGACCGGACGGCTGGGCCAGTCCCCCGGTCCCCGTTCACTACTCCGAGATCCAGATGCGGGGGTTCAAGGAACTCAACGCCGGTCAGCGCGTGTCGTTCGCGATCGAGCAGGGCCCGGGCGGACCGGTGGCGACCCACGTGACCCCGCTCAGCGGCCCGTGGCCCGGCGAACCTTGATCTCCGGCCGGGGTGGTTACCCTCGACGGGTGGAACCGGTGGAGATCAACGCGGGTGAGTACTACCTGCGGCAACTGCGGGCGGACAAGGCCCTCGACGACCGTCCGGCGCTGGTCGCGGCCTTCGCCGACCCGACGCACCGCAAGTACGTCTTGAACTATCGCCTGCGTGACCTCGACGAGGCGACCGAGTACGTCGCGCTGCGCGCCGCCCAGTGGGCGGGTGACGAGCGCTGTTCGTGGGCGGTGGCCGAGCCGACGACCGGGGATCTGCTGGGCGAGGTCGGTCTGCGGGACCTCGATCTCGACTCCGGATACGCGGAGGCGTCGGTCTGGGTGCGCGCGGCGTCGCGGGGCAAGGGGATCGCGAGCACCGCGCTCAACGCGGCCCTGCGCTTCGGTTTCGGTGGGCTCGGCCTGCGCGAGGTCAGCTACCGCTACGAAGAGACCAACGAGGTGTCCGCCTCGGTCGCCCGCAAATGCGGGTTCACCCTGGTCGGGCCCGAACTCGATCCGGCCCCGACCGGGGAACGCCTCATCCGCTGGCGCCGCACCGCCTGACCCCCTTACGCATTTCGTCCTCTGAACGCGGTAGTTGGTGATTCGAACTACCGCATTCAGAGGACGAAATGCGGGAGTCAGAAGGGGTAGGTGGGCGGCGGGTTCCGGACGGTGACCCAGCGGGTCTCGGTGAAGGCCTCGATATTCGCCGCCGCGCCGCCGAAGCGGCTTCCGGTGCCCGAAGCGGCGACGCCGCCGAAGGGGCTGTTCGCCTCGTCGCTGACCGTCTGGTCGTTGATGTGCACGATCCCGGTCGGGACGCGGTCGGCGAGCTCCAGTCCTTTGAGGACATCGCGCGTGACGATCCCCAGCGAGAGCCCGTACTCGCTCGCCGTCGCGAGGCGGACGGCCTCCTCCGCGTCGGAGAACCGCACGACCGGCGCGACCGGGCCGAAGATCTCTTCGGCCACCGCGGGCGCCGTCGGCGGCACGTCGGCCAGCACCGTCGCGGCGTAGAACAGCCGGTCGTACTCGGCGCCGGCGGCGACCCGCGCCCCCGCCGCGACACTGGCCGTGACCAGCTCGTGGATCTTGTCCCGCTGCCCGGCGTCGATGATCGGCCCGAGCGCGACCTCGTCCCGCGCCGGGTCGCCCACCCGCAACGCGGCCGCCTTCGCCGCCAGCCGCTCGACGAAATCGTCGTAGAGCCGCTCGTGCACCAGGTGCCGCCCGGTGGTCATGCAGATCTGGCCCTGGTGGAAGAAGGAGCCGAACGCGGCGACTCCGGCGGCTTCGTCGACGTCCGCGTCGTCGAGCACGATGAGCGCGGAGTTCCCGCCCAGTTCGAGATGTGCCCGTTTCAGGTGCTTCCCGGCGAGTTCGCCGACCTTGCGCCCGGCACCGGTCGACCCGGTGAACGAGATGACCCGGACCGCAGGATGCGTCACCAGCGTCTCGCCGACGTCGGCACCGCCCGGCAGCATCTGCAGCACACCCGGCGGCAGACCGGCTTCCTCGAAGATCCGCGCGAGGACCACGCCGCCGGTGACGGCGGTGCGCGGGTCCGGCTTCAGGATGACCGCGTTCCCCAGCGCGAGCGCCGGGGCGACCGAGCGGATGCCGAGGATGATCGGCATGTTGAACGGCGAGATCACCGTGACGACGCCGGCCGGGACGCGGCGTGCCATCGAAAGGCGCGGCTCTTCACTCGGCAGGAGTTCGCCGTACGGGCGCCCTGGCAGCGCCGCCGCTTCGTAGCATTCCTGCTCCGCGACGTGCAGCGAAAAGCCCGCGACACCCGGCACGGCGCCGACCTCGCGGACGTTCCACCAGCGGATCTCTTCGGCGTGCTCGGACCACAGCCGGGCGGCCTTACGCAGGACGGCGGCACGCTGCACGTGCGGCGTCGCCGCCCAGGCCCGCTGCGCCTCGGCCGCCGTTTCCGCCGCCTTCGCGGCATCCTCGGCCGAGGCGATCCCGATGCTTCCCAGCACCGCGCCGGTCGCGGGCTCCGTGACGTCACGGATGCCGCCGGTCCCGGGCACCCAGGAACCTCCGGCGAAGATCCGGTCCGTCCACGTCGACGAGTCGAGAAACTCCACAAGGCCGCCTTCCTCTCGGAAGGGCCGACGCTATGCCAGATTCACCGGATCAGGCAACGATCTCTGCGCGCTCGGCACACCACGCGGCAGGAACGGTCAACTCACCGGTTCGATGATCCCCGAGCGCGCTTCCGGCGCGGCCGAGCGCAACGCGTCGGCGGCCTCGTCGCTCGGCTGCGACTGGGACTTCCGTTCCGCGTCGACCCGCGCCTTGTACACCTCGACTTCGCGCTTCTCCTCGTCCTTCGACCAGCCGAGCACCTCGCCCACCAGCGTGGCGACCTGCGCGGCGCAGTCGACGCCGCGGTGCGCGTACTCGATCGAGATCCGCGTCCGCCGCGCGAGCACGTCTTCCAGGTGAAGCGCGCCCTCGTGGCTGGCCGCGTAGACGACCTCGACACCGAGGTAGTCCGGAGCGTGCTCCAGCGGCTTCAGCAGTTCCGGACGTCCTTCACCGAGCGCGAGGACCTCGTGGACCATCGAGCCGTACCGGTCGAGCAGATGGCGCACGCGATACGGGTGCAGCCCGTGCTCGCCGGCCAGATGGTCGGCCTGGTTGACCAGCGCGTGGTAGCCGTCGGCGCCCAGCAGCGGCACCTTGTCCGTGATGGACGACTGCGGCCTGCCCGGCAGGTCGACGGCCGCGGCGTCGACGGCGTCGGCCGCCATCACCCGGTACGTCGTGTACTTGCCGCCCGCGATCGCGACCAGTCCCGGCGCGACCCTGGCGACCGCGTGCTCACGCGAAAGCTTCGATGTCTCTTCGCTCTCCCCCGCGAGCAAAGGCCGGAGACCCGCGTAGACGCCTTCGATGTCGTCATGCGTCAGCGGTGTCGCGAGCACGGTGTTGACGTGTTCGAGGAGGTAGTCGATGTCGTGTTTCGTCGCGGCGGGATGCGCGAGGTCGAGGTTCCAGTCGGTGTCGGTGGTCCCGACGATCCAGTGGTTGCGCCACGGGATGACGAACAGCACGGACTTCTCGGTGCGCAGGATCATGCCCGATTCCGAGACGATCCGGTCGCGCGGGACGACGATGTGCACGCCCTTGCTGGCCCGCACGCGGAACCGGCCGCGGCCGCCCGAAAGGCGCTGCAGTTCGTCGGTCCACACACCGGTGCAGTTGACCACCGCGGAAGCGTGGATCTCGGTCTCGCGGCCGTCCTCGACGTCACGCACGCGGACCCCGGAAATGCGGTCCGCCTCGCGGAGGAAACCGACCACCTGGGTGGAGGTGCGCACCACGGCGCCGTAGTGCGCGGCGGTGCGGGCGACGGTCATCGTGTGGCGCGCGTCGTCGGCTTGCGCGTCGTAGTAACGGATCCCGCCGATCAACGCGGACCGCTTCAGCGCCGGGACCATCCGCAGCGCGCCCGCGCGGCTCAGGTGTTTCTGGCCGGGCACCGACCGCGCCCCGCCCATCGTGTCGTACATCAGCAGACCGGCCGCGGTGTACGGACGCTCCCAGACCCGGTGGGTCAGCGGGTACAGGAAGCTGACCGGCTTCACCAGATGCGGGGCGATCGTCGTCAGCATCAGCTCGCGTTCCCGCAGAGCTTCCCGCACCAGACCGAATTCCAGCTGTTCGAGGTAGCGCAGCCCGCCGTGGAAGAGCTTGCTGGACCGGCTCGACGTGCCCGAGGCGAGGTCGCGCGCTTCGACGAGGGCGACCCGCAGGCCGCGTGTCGCGGCGTCGAGCGCCGTGCCCGCCCCGACCACTCCGCCGCCGATGACGACGAGGTCGAACTTGTTCTCACCCAGCCGCTGCCAAGACTCTTCCCGCTTGAGCGGTCCCAGCCTGGCGGGGCTGTTTTCGGCTTCGCGCTGAGAGCTTGCCACGTGACATTCCTCCTTGTGCCGCTGTGGCTCCAGCATCGCACGATCGGCCGCGACCGGTCCGTTATGCGGGTGACACGTGTGGCGTAACCCTCGTCGATCTTGGAAGGATTGGTTCCCGCGACGCCTGGAAGGAACAAATACGCGACGGTAACGTGCCACGAACGTGGGTCGGCAAGGGCGCCGTAGCACACCGTGTTCGACCCTGCGCGGAATGTCCAAAGTGGAGGTCAAGCGGTGAGTGCAGGAGCCATATTCGTCTGGGAGCTGCTGGGAACGGCGGTCCTGATCCTGTTGGGTAACGGCGTGGTCGCCAACCACGTGTTGCGCAAGAACAACGGCCACAACGGCGGCGTCGTGATGATCACCCTCGGGTGGGCGTTCGCGGTCTTCGCAGGCGCGAGTATCGCCGCCCCCAGTGGCGCGCACATCAACCCCGCCGTCACGCTGGGCCTCGCCATCGCGGACAAGGTCGCCTGGGCGGACGTCCCGATCTACTTCGCCGGGCAGATGGTCGGCGCGATCCTGGGTGCCGTGCTCTGCTGGGCCACCTACAAACTGCAGTTCGACGACCACCCGCAGCGCGACGAGACACTCGGCATCTTCTCGACCGCCCCGCAGATCCCGAACAAGGCGTGGAACCTCGTCACCGAGATCATCGGCACCTTCGTGCTGGTCGCGTGGATCCTGCTCAGCCCGGTCTACGCCAACGCCACGGGTGAGGGCGGCACGCCGAACTTCGGCAACTCCGCGCTCGGTTACGCGGGCGTGGCGTTCGTCGTGCTGGTCATCGGCCAGTCGCTCGGTGGTCCGACCGGCTACGCCATCAACCCGGCCCGGGACCTCGGCCCCCGCATCGCGTACGCGTTCCTGCTGCCCATCAAGAACAAGGCGAACCCGAACTGGGGCTACTCCTGGGTCCCCGTCGCCGGCCCGCTGGTCGGCGCTTCACTGGCCGCCCTCCTGTTCCTCGCCGTCCACAACCTGACCTGAGACTGGAGCTTCGATGACTTCGTACGTAGCCGCGATCGACCAAGGCACCACGTCGACCCGCTGCATGATCTTCGACCACTCCGGCCGGGTGGTCGCCGTCGACCAGCGGGAACACGAGCAGATCTTCCCGAAGGCGGGCTGGGTCGAGCACAACGCCGAAGAGATCTGGGAGAACACGCGGGCCGTCGCCGCGGGCGCGCTGGCCAAGGGCGACCTGGTCGCGAGCGACATCGTCGCGGTCGGCATCACCAACCAGCGCGAGACCACGCTGGTCTGGGACCGCACCACCGGCAAACCGGTGTACAACGCGATCGTCTGGCAGGACACCCGCACCGACAAGATCGTCAGCGACCTGGGCGCGCTCGGCGGCGGGCAGGAGCGCTACCGCGCGAAGGTTGGCCTGCCGCTGGCGACCTACTTCTCCGGACCGAAGATCAAGTGGATCCTCGACAACGTCGACGGTGCCCGCGCGAAGGCCGAAGCCGGTGACCTGATCTTCGGCAACATGGACACCTGGGTGCTGTGGAACATGACCGGCGGGGTCGACGGCGGCGTGCACGTCACCGATCCGACCAACGCGTCGCGGACCATGCTGATGGACCTCGACACGCTGACCTGGGACAGCGAGATCGCCGAGGAGATGACGATCCCGCTGTCGATGCTCCCGGAGATCCGGTCGTCGTCGGAGACCTACGGCAAGGTCCGGGAAAAGGGCGCGCTGGCCGGGGTCCCGATCTCGGGAATCCTGGGCGACCAGCAGGCGGCGACCTTCGGGCAGGCGTGCCTCTCGCCGGGTGAAGCCAAGAACACCTACGGCACCGGCAACTTCATGCTGCTCAACACCGGCACCGAGAAGGTCATGTCGGACAACGGGTTGCTCACCACGGTCTGCTACAAGATCGGCTCGAACGACACGGTGTACGCGCTCGAAGGCTCGATCGCGGTCACCGGTTCGCTCGTGCAGTGGCTGCGGGACAACCTCGGCATGATCGGCTCCGCGGCCGAGGTCGAGCAGCACGCCCGCACCGTCGAGGACAACGGTGGCGCGTACTTCGTGCCGGCGTTCTCGGGTCTCTTCGCGCCGTACTGGCGCTCCGACGCCCGCGGCGCGATCGTCGGCCTCACCCGGTTCGTCAACAAGGGGCACATCTCGCGGGCGGTCCTGGAGGCGACGGCGTTCCAGTCGCGCGAAGTGATCGACGCGATGAACGCCGACTCCGGTGTCCCGCTGAAGTCGCTGAAGGTCGACGGCGGCATGGTCGTCAACGAGCTGCTCATGCAGTTCCAGGCCGACATCCTCGGCGTGCCGGTGATCCGGCCGGTGGTCAACGAGACCACCGCGCTCGGCGCGGCCTACGCGGCCGGGCTCGCGGTGGGCTTCTGGAAGAGCGAGGACGACATCCGCAACAACTGGGCGCAGGACAAGCAGTGGGACCCGTCGATGGACGAGGCCCGCCGCGAGTCCGAGTACCGGAACTGGAAGAAGGCGGTCACGAAGACCTTCGACTGGGTCGACGAAGACTGACCTGACGTCCGTGAAGGCCTCCTTGAGGGACCCTGCGTCCCTCAAGGAGGCCTTCACGGACTGGGCGCATTCAGAGGACTAAATGCGGTCAGCCGAAAGCGCCGCCACCGGTTTGCGGAGCACCGGCGGGCGTGACCTTCACCTGGGGCGGCGTGCCGCACGGCTTCGTCAACGCGGCCGGGACGACCGCGGCCGAGCTCGACGACGGCGGTTCGCTGGACGGGGGCTTGCTGTGCGTGGTCGTTTTCGGCGGTACGCAGACGATTTCGAACTCGGCGGTCGCCGTCCCACTGGCGCCGGGCAGGTGCGGCCAGCCGTCACAACGGAAACTCGCCTTGAACTTGCCGCTCTTCGCCGCGGCTTTCCCGTACCCGACGTAGCTGCCCGAGCCCGGCCGGCCGCCGGGCGTGACCGGTCCGGTCAGGCCCGCCGATGTCACGGCGGTGTAGGTGCCGTGGCAGTTGGCGATGAATGTCAGCGTCTGCCCCGGCGTGACCTTCGCCGGGCGGACCGACAGTTCCGGCGGCGGCGCGGTGGCCGACGCCTGAGGAGCGAGGAGTACTCCCGCCGTCATCGCGAGCAGACCGGCGCCCGCGACGATTCCCTTCATTCCCATGATCTTTCTCCCTCGATGCGAGCCCTCGCATCGAGAACACCATCGGGAAAGGGAATCGGTTGCCTTCAGCGCGCGAGCAACCGGGCGAAAACGATGATGTTGTCGAGATAGTTGCGCGACGCCTTGTCGAAGACCCCGCCGCAGGTGATGAGCCGTAGTTCCGGTTCGGCGGTGTCGCCGTAGACGGCGTCGGTGGGGAACTTGTCCTTCGCCACCCGCTCGACCTTCGTCACCGCGAACTCGGCCGTCGTGCCGTCCTTGCGAGCGACCGAAACCTTGTCCCCGGGCGCCAGTTCCTTGAGCCGGAAGAAGATGCCCTTCTGCTGGTTCCCGTCCACGTGCCCGAGGATCACCGACGGCCCGACCTCCCCCGGGGTCGGCCCGTGCACGTACCAGCCCGCCTGCAACGGCTGGGTCACCGGCGGTACCTCGATGGTGTTGTCCGCGTTGAGCCCGAGCGGGATCAGGCTGGACTTCGCCTCGATCTTCGGCACGTCGATCGACACCGGATCGGCCTTCGGCATCCCCGCGGCGGTCTCGGCCCCGGGCTCGGCGCTCGGCTCCACCGCGGTCCGCTCCGCGCTCGCCGGAGGCGCGGCCTGCTCCCCCGGGCCGGACAGGACGATCGCCAGGGTCGCCAGGACGGCCAGCAGGACGGCCGCGAGCACCAGCGGCGCCCGTCGCGACCATTTCGCTTTCATGTCCACCTCCCGGGGCACGCCACTCCTGGCAAACGCCGCACGCGGCCGGACGGTTGCCCCGCCCGGGTCACGAACTCAGGAAGCCATGCTGCCGTCACCCGCGTGAGCGGCACCTGAAGGCACCTCGCTCACCTGGCGGGGAGGAACGGTGAACGTTGCCGTATAAGACTTTCCGTTGCAGTTGACGGTCAACGGGTAGCTACCGGGCGCGGTACCGTCCTTGAGGGTGACCTCGGCACTGAGGTTCGCCGGGACGCCGATGAGCGGACCGTAGTCGTACTTCCCGATGCTCAGCACCGGCGAAGAGAACGTCGCCGCCTTCGGCGCTTTCAGGCCGCCACCGCCGGGGCATTGGGCCAGCGCCACGTTCGAGTCGCCGTGCACGTACTTGTTGACGAGCCCCAGTTCGTAGGCGGTGTCGTCGTTGAGCTGCACCTTGACACCGGGATCCGGCTCGGGTTCCTGAGCGAGACCGGCCGACGACCCCGCCAGCACCGCCGCACCGATCGCCACCACTCCGGCGAGAACCCTGCGAATCACGGAAGACCCCTAGCTGTCAACGAAACACCGACACGCGCTAGACGCGGGCGCCCCCGCGAGGGTTGCTTCGCCGGAGGCGATCAGTCCAAGTCGTCGTGGCGCATCAACTGGCGGCCCGCCTCGGTGATCGACCCCGACAGCGACGGGTAAACCGAAAATGTCAGTGCCAGATGTTCCACTGTGAGCTGGTTCTGGACGGCGAGCGCGATGGGAAGGATGAGTTCGCTCGCCGTCGGCGCCACGACCACCCCACCGACGACCACGCCGGTGGCGGGGCGGCAGAACAGCTTCACGAAACCGCGTCGCAGGCCTTCCATCTTCGCGCGGGCGTTCGTCGCGAGCGGGAGCATGATGGTGCGGGCGGGCACCTCACCCGAGTCGATCGCCTGCTGGCTGATGCCGACGGTCGCGATCTCGGGGTGGGTGAACACGTTGGCGGCGACGGTCTTGAGCTTGATCGGCGCGACACCCTCGCCGAGCGCGTGCCACATCGCGATGCGGCCCTGCATGCTGGCCACGGAAGCGAGCATGAGCACCCCGGTGCAGTCGCCCGCGGCGTAGATGCCGGGCGCGCTGGTGCGGGAAACACGGTCGACGCCGATGAAGCCGCCGGGGCCGGGCTCGATACCGACCTTCTCCAGGCCGATGTCGGTGGTGTTGGGCACCGAACCGACGGTCATCAGCGCGTGGCTGGCTTCGATCACGCGGCCGTCGGAGAGGTGGATCTCGACGCCCTTTTCGGTGCGCTCGACCTTGTCGGCGCGGGCCTGCTTGACGACCGTGGTGCCACGCTGCGAGAAGACCTCTTCGAGCACGGCGGCGGCGTCGGCGTCCTCGTGCGGGAGCACGCGGTCGCGGCTGGACACGACGGTGACCTTGACGCCCATCTCGGTGTAGGCCGAGGCGAACTCGGCGCCGGTGACACCCGAACCGATGACGGCCAGGTGCTCGGGCAGCTCGCGCAGGTCGTAGAGCTGGCGCCAGTCGAGGATGCGCTCGCCGTCCGGCACGGCGCCGGGCAGCACCCGCGGGGTGGCGCCGGTCGAGATGAGGACGACGTCGGCGTCGAGCACCTCGGTCGAGCCGTCGGGGGCGGTGACGGCGACCTTGTGCGTGGCGAGCCCGGCCTCTTCGTCGTCGAAGCGGGCCTGGCCGATGACGACGCGGACCCCCTCGCGCTGGACGCGGGCGCGGATGTCGGCGGACTGCGCGAGCGCGAGGCCCTTCACCCGGCCGTGGACGGTCGGCAGGTCGACGCTGGTGTCGGCCATGTCGGTGTTGATGCCGAGCTCGCGGAGGTCGTGCATGTTCGCCAGCGCGCCGGAGGAGGCGATGAACGTCTTCGACGGGACACAGTCGTAGAGCACGCACGCGCCGCCGAGGCCGTCACGTTCGACGATGGAGACGTCGGCTCCGTGCTGGGCCGCGACCAGTGCCGCTTCGTAACCGGCGGGGCCTCCGCCCATGATCACGATCTTGGTCACTGGTCTCCTCCTCGCAGCGGTGTCTGTGACTGCGTTTACCGTACGCGGGCGACCGTTGGGCGGATTGAGTGGCCGGACACGGCATGTACGTCCAGCCGGGTGACCGGCGGGTCGCTAGGCTGTCGCCGTGCCGTTGTATGCCGCGTATGGATCCAATATGGAGCCCTCCCAGATGTTGGAGCGCGCTCCCCACTCGCCCATGGCCGGCACCGGCTGGCTGGAGGGCTGGAGGCTGACCTTCGGGGGCGAAGACCTCGGCTGGGAAGGCGCGCTGGCGACCATCGTCGAAGACCCGGCCTCCCGGGTCTTCGTGGTGCTGTACGACGTCACCTCGCTGGACGAACCCAACCTCGACCGCTGGGAAGGCGGGGAGCTGGGCATCCACTCCAAGATCCGGCTCCGCGTGCAGACCATGGACGGCTCCGTGCTGGCGTGGCTGTACGTCCTGGACGCCTACGAGGGCGGCCTCCCGTCCGCGCGGTACCTCGGCGTCCTGGCCGACGCGGCCGAGGCCGCCGGCGCCCCCGCCGACTACGTCGACGCCCTCCGCACCCGCCCCTGCCAAGGCATCTCCGGCTGACCCCGCGAGTTACGCCTCCAATCACGCGAGTCGCGCCTCCGATCACGCGAGTTACGCCCCTAATCACGCGAGTCGCGCCGTACGACGCTCGAACGCTCCGCGTAAATCCGCCAGCAACCGCCGTGGATCCCGCAGATCGGCCGCTGTCGCACGGATCGTGATCCACCCGCGCGCCGCCATCCGGACGTCCCGCTCCGCGTCATAGGCCTGTCTGCCCTCATGTGCGGCATAGCCGTCGTACTCCAGGGCGATACGCAGCTCAGGCCACGCCAGGTCGAGCACGTACAGCTTCCGCCCATCGATGGTGGCCACCTCGTACTGGGCGACCGGAACCGGCAGCCCTGCCTCCGCGACGATCAAGCGAAGAATGCTCTCCGGCGGCGATTCGGCCTCGCCCGTCGCGTGCGCGAGCAGCATCTGTGCCCTGTGGATACCTCGTCGGTCCCGGCGGTCGAGAATGCGATCCCGGACGTTGGCGTGCAGGACTCCCCGGTGGTCCGGCGCGAGGTTGTGCAGGGCCTCTTCGAGCGCGGCGAACGCTGTTCGCTTGTCGCCGTCGCAGAGGTGGTCGGCCAGGGCGCGGTCCAACGGGAACACGGGAAGTCCGTCCAGTTCCAGCGCATCGGCCGGGTGGAATTCCGCCCTGTGCACCACCAGCCCAGACCTCGATTGGACTCGTCTCGAGTAGGGAACGGTCAGGTGGACGACCGTGCTGTCAGCAGCCGAAATCCCATGCAGGGCAAGAGAAGTAGCGCCGGAAAGCACTGCTGGTGGCCCGACCGCGAGCAGTGCCGCCTGTGCCAGAGTCGGCAACTTGAGCAGATCTGCCGCGTGAACTATCACGCCTCGCCACGGCTGTGCCAGCACACCACGCTTCAGCCCTTCGACGACGGCACGTCGCCCCAAGATCTTGTCGGCCTCGCTACGCAAGACCGCCCCATGTAGTCCTCCCCAGTTGATCACATCTTCGAGAATCGACGACGGGATCAGCCTTGGGAAGGGCGCGTTTCCCGCGCTGTGGATAACTCACCCAGGCTGTGGACAACTCTGTGCACGGGTGTTCGGGCCCGTTAGGACCGAACACCCGTGCACAGGGACGGAACTCGCGTGATTGAAGCCGTAACTCGCGTGATTGAAGGCGTAACTCAGGCCAGGGTGGCCAGGGCGGTGTGGACCAGCGTGCGGACACCGCACAGCAGCGAACGCTCATCGAGGGTGAAGGTCGGGCGGTGGATGTCGGCCATCGGGCCTTCACCGGACCAGACGCCGAGGCGTGCGAAGGCGCCCTGGACGTGCTCCAGGTACCACCCGAAGTCCTCGCCGCCGGACGACTGCTCGGTCCCGGCCACGGCGGTCTCGCCCAGCGCGGCCTCGACGCCGGCCCGCATCAGCGCGTGCGACTCCGGGTCGGAGACGACCGGCGGCACGCCGCGGCGGTAGTCGAGGGAGAACCCGACCCCGGTCGGCGCGAGTAGCGACTCCACCGAAGCCGCGACGAGCGGCTCCAGCATCGTCCAGACCTCGTGGTCGGCGGTGCGGAGCGTGCCACGCAGCACCCCGTCCTGCGGGACGGCGTTGGCGGCCTGTCCGGCGTGCACCGCGCCCCAGACCAGCACGGTCCCGGACCGCGGGTCGACGCGCCGCGAGAGCACCGCGGGCAGCGACGTGATCACGGTGCCCAGCGCGTGCACCAGGTCCGCGGTCAGGTGCGGCCGCGACGTGTGCCCGCCCGGCGAAGTGAGCCGCAACTCGATGAGGTCGGCGGCCGAGGTCAACGCGCCTTCGCGCAGGCCGACCTTGCCGACCTCGAGCCGCGGGTCGCAGTGCAGCCCGTAGATCCGCTCGACGCCTTCCATCGCACCCGCGGCGATCATGTCCAGCGCGCCGCCGGGCATGACCTCCTCGGCGGGCTGGAAGATCAGCCGCACGCGGCCGGGCAGCTCCGGCGCACCGGCCAGCGCCCGCGCCGCGCCCAGCAGGATCGCGGTGTGCGCGTCGTGCCCGCACATGTGCGCGGCGCCGTCGGTCTTGGAGGCGTACGGGAGCCCGGTCGCCTCGGTCAGCGGCAGGGCGTCCATGTCGGCGCGCAGCGCGACGCAGCGGTCTCCGCTGCCGATGTCGCAGACCACGCCGGTGCCCGTGGGAAGCACCCACGGCTTGAGCCCGACCGAGCGGAGCAGGGACATGACCAGTTCGGTCGTGGCGAACTCGTGGCGGGAGAGCTCCGGGTGCGCGTGGATGTGACGACGCCACGCGACGACGTCGGTGGCGTTCGCGCGGAGCCAGTCGTCGAGCCAGAAGGGGCCGCGCCCGGCGCCGAGATCATGCACAGGTGCCATGCTGACGCCGGCCTCGGAGATCAGCGCGGTGGACGCCTCTATAGGGGCAACGACGCGACCCTCGGGGTCGCCTGGAATGTCCGGACGTGAATCGAGCACCGTCACGCCGCACCTCCTCCCGCGACACTGTCACCTTCGTCTACCACCGTACGAGTGGTCGCTGAAGGCACGCTGGGTGCCGTTCGATCTGTGATACGCATTTGCGGTAGATCGTGCACCATGCAGATGACAAGCCGCTCGTCGAGTGATCGAGGCGGAGACGGCCGGTAGTGGATCTGCGATGAACGGCTGCGAGAGTTCGGCCCGGGCTAAGCGGAGAGTCCTTCTACTTACCGGTCGCGGTTCAGGACTTCTTTTTCTTGGACCGGGCGCGGCGGCCGAGGATCACCAGACCGAGCAGGATCGCCGCGGCGACGCCCGCGATGATCTTCCTCTTGGTCTCCTGGCTGTTGGCCTTGTCGGTCTCGGCGGGGTCGAGAACCGGCCCCGGAGGCGCCTGCGACGGCACCTCGTGCACGGCCGCCGCCTGCGCGATCACCGGCGCCTGGATCTCCGACAACGGCGCAGCCTGCGCGACCGGCGCGCAGACGACCAGCCCGGCGGCGACGAGTCCGGCAAGCTGCCCGAGACGAGACCTTTTCGGCATGACTCCCTTTCGACGGCGTGGCGCGAACCCGATTCTGCACTCTGCCGGGTTCCGGCGTCAGCCGCCACGCGGAGGACCGGAGAACGCCTCCAGAATCCGTTGCGCGGCCAGCGTCGGGGTCAGTTCACCGTCCCGGACCGCCCGTTCGACGTCCGGAACGACCGCTCGCACGTCCGGATGCGAAGCGAGCCGTCCGAGGAGCTGCTCGCGGACCATCGACCAGGTCCACTCCACCTGCTGCCGTCGTCGCCGTTCGTCCAGTTCACCCGAAGCGGTCAACACGTCGCGGTGACGGCCGATTTCGGCCCAAACCTCGTCGAGGCCGACATCGGTGAGCGCGCTGCAGGTCAGCACCGGCGGCGTCCACTCGGCGTCCCGCCCGTAGATCATCCGCAGCGCGCCGGCGAGCTCGCGGGCCGCACGTTTCGCGTCGCGTTCGTGGTCGCCGTCGGCCTTGTTGACCGCGATGACGTCCGCCAGTTCGAGGACACCCTTCTTGATGCCCTGCAGCTGGTCGCCGGTGCGGGCCAGGGTCAGGAACAGAAAGTGGTCGACCATGTTCGCCACGGTCACCTCGGACTGCCCGACGCCGACGGTCTCGACCAGCACGATGTCGTATCCGGCCGCTTCCATCAGCACGATCGTCTCGCGGGTCGCCCGCGCGACGCCGCCGAGCGTGCCCGAAGTCGGCGAAGGGCGGATGAACGCCTTCGGGTCCACCGCGAGCCGCGCCATCCGGGTCTTGTCGCCCAGGATCGAGCCGCCGGTCCGCGTCGACGACGGGTCGACGGCCAGCACGGCGACCTTGTGCCCGGCCCCGGTCAGATCCGTGCCGAGCTGGTCGATGAAGGTCGACTTGCCGACACCGGGAACGCCGGTGATGCCGACGCGCCGCGCGCCGCCCGCGTGCGGGAGCAGCTCGACCAGCAGCTCCTGCGCCTGCGCCCGGTGGTCCTCCCGGTTGGACTCGACGAGCGTGATCGCCCGCGACAGCAGGCCGCGGTCACCCGCGAGGACACCTTTGGCCAGCGCCCCGACGTCGATCTTGCGCGGCAAGGTTCAGGACTCCTGGGCGGTCAGCTGTCCGATGAGGTCGATCGCGGCTTCGGCGATCACCGTGCCGGGGCCGAAGATCGCCGCCGCGCCCGCCGCGCGCAGCTCCTCGTAGTCCTGCGGCGGGATGACGCCGCCGACCACGACGATGATGTCCTCACGGCCCTGCTCGGCGAGCTCGGCGCGCAGCGCGGGGACCAGCGAAAGGTGCCCGGCCGCCAGCGAAGAGACGCCGATGACGTGCACGTCGGCCTCGATCGCCTGCCGTGCGACCTCGCCGGGGGTGGAGAACAGCGGGCCGACGTCGACGTCGAAGCCGATGTCGGCGAAACCGGTCGCGATCACCTTCTGGCCGCGGTCGTGGCCGTCCTGGCCCATCTTCGCGACCAGGATCCGGGGACGGCGGCCTTCCTCCTCGGCGAACTTCTCGACCAGTTCGCGCGCCTGCTCGACGTTCTCGGCCTTGCCGACCTCCTCGCGGTACACACCGGAGATGGTACGAATCTGGCCGGAGTGCCGCCCCCAGATCTTCTCCAGCGAGTCGGAGATCTCGCCGACCGTGGCCTTGGCCCTGGCGGCGTCGATGGCCAGCGCGAGCAGGTTCCCGTCGGACTGGGCGCCCGCCGTGAGCCGCCGCAACGCGTCCTGAGTGGCGTCCTCGTCCCGCTCTTCGCGCAGCCGACGCAGTTTCTCCAGCTGCTGCGCGCGCACACCGGCGTTGTCGACCTTGAGCACGTCGATCTGTTCATCGTCGGTGACCTGGTACTTGTTCACGCCGATCACCGGCTGGCGGCCGGAGTCGATCCGCGCCTGCGTCCGCGCCGCGGCCTCTTCGATCCGCAGCTTCGGGATACCGGCGTCGATCGCCTTCGCCATCCCGCCCGCCTGCTCGACCTCGGTGATGTGGCCCCACGCCTTGCGCGCGAGGTCGTAGGTCAGCTTCTCGACGAACGCGCTGCCGCCCCACGGGTCGATCACGCGCGTGGTGCCGGATTCCTGTTGCAGCAGCAGCTGTGTGTTCCGCGCGATCCGCGCGGAAAAGTCGGTCGGCAGCGCCAGCGCCTCGTCGAGGGCGTTGGTGTGCAAGGACTGCGTGTGCCCCTGGGTCGCCGCCATCGCCTCGACGCAGGTGCGGACGACGTTGTTGTAGACGTCCTGCGCGGTCAGCGACCAGCCCGACGTCTGTGAGTGGGTCCGCAGACTCAAAGACTTGGAGCTCTTGGGCTCGAAACCCTTCACCAGCTTCGCCCACAGGAGTCGTGCCGCGCGGAGCTTCGCGACCTCCATGAAGAAGTTCATCCCGATCGCCCAGAAGAAGGACAGCCGGGGCGCGAACTTGTCGACGTCCAGCCCGGCTTCGACGCCGGCGCGGATGTACTCGACACCGTCCGCGAGCGTGTACGCCAGCTCCAGATCGGCGGTCGCCCCGGCCTCCTGCATGTGGTAGCCGGAGATGGAGATCGAGTTGTACTTCGGCATGTTCCGCGAGGTGAACGAGAAGATGTCCGAGATGATCCGCATCGACGGCTGCGGCGGGTAGATGTAGGTGTTGCGGACCATGAACTCCTTGAGGATGTCGTTCTGGATGGTCCCGGCCAGTTTGTCCGGCGTGACCCCCTGTTCCTCGGCCGCGACGACGTACAGCGCGAGCACCGGCAGGACGGCGCCGTTCATGGTCATCGAAACGCTCATCTTGTCGAGCGGGATGCCGTCGAAGAGCTGGCGCATGTCGTAGATCGAGTCGATCGCGACACCCGCCATGCCGACGTCACCGGCGACGCGCGGGTGGTCGGAGTCGTAGCCGCGGTGCGTCGCGAGGTCGAAGGCGACCGAAAGACCCTTCTGCCCGGCCGCGAGATTCCGGCGGTAGAAGGCGTTCGACTCCTCGGCGGTGGAGAAACCCGCGTACTGGCGGATGGTCCACGGCTGGTTGACGTACATCGTCGGGTACGGCCCGCGCAGATACGGCGCGATACCCGGATACGTGCCGAGGAAGTCCACACCGGACAGATCGTCGGCGGTGTAGACCGGCTTGACGCCGATGCCTTCCGGCGTCTCCCACGCGAGCGCGTCCGGGCCCTTGCCGGTGGCGGCGTGCAGTGCTTCGGTCCACTGAGGACGGTCTGCGGGGTCGGGGCCGCCCAGCTCGATTCCGGCGAAGTTCGGGATGGTCATCACTGCACTCCGAGCTCGGTCAACGTGCCGGTCAGGATTTCCAGGGCGTCGCAGCCCGTGTACAGGTAGCCCGTGACGTCCGGGTGGTCGCCGGGTTTCCCGGCGAGCAGCACCGACGTGGCACCGGCTTCCTTCAGGGCCTTCGCGACGCTGTCGGCTTCCTCCGCGTAGGAGGTGTTGCTCCCACAGAGGCAGGCGATCTTCGTTCCGCTGGCCCGGAATTCCGCGACGATGTCCTCGGGCGCACCGGGGTTCACGGCCTCGATGCCGCCCGCCTGGAACAGGTTCGCCGCGAAACTCGCCCGCGCGGTGTGCGCCGCGACCGGGCCGAGCGTGGCGAGGAAGACACGGGGACGGCTCGGATGCGCGTCCGCCCGGTCCCGCAGGGCCTCGAACGCTTCGGCGTACCGGTGCCGGGGCAGGCCGCCGCCCGGCAGGTCTTCGACGGCGTCACGGACGACCGCTTTTTCCGTCAGGTTGGGGAATTCGCTGACGCCGGTGATCGGATCACGCCGGGTCGCGAGCCGCTTCGACCGCTTCTCCCAGGTCTCGGCGAGCCGTGCGGCGAGCGCGCCGGAGGCCAGCTCGGCCTCGATCCCGCCCGCCGCCTCGATGGCGGTGAACTCGCGCCATGCGGCCTTGGCCAGGTCTTCGGTGAGGTTTTCGACGTACCAGGAGCCGCCCGCCGGGTCGATGACACCGGCCAGTTTGGACTCCTCCAGCAGCACGGCGTGCGTGTTGCGCGCGATCCGCGCGGAGAACGCGTCCGGCTGGCCGATCGCGGCGTCGAACGGAAGCACGGTGATCGCGTCCGCGCCGCCGACCCCGGCACCGAAACAGGCGAGCGTGGTCCGCAGCATGTTCACCCACGGGTCACGCTGGGTCAGCATCGCGGGCGAGGTGACCGCGTGCTGCCGCATGCCGGACGCCTTGCCGCCTGAGACCTCCGTGACGCGGGCCCACAACCGCCGCGCGGCACGGAACTTGGCGATCGTGAGGAACTGGTCGGCCGTGGCGGCGAGCCGGAATTCGATCTGCCCGGCCGCGGTGTCGACGTCCAGCCCCGCTTCGGTGAGCGCCCGCAGGTAGGCGACACCCGCGGCGATGGTCGCGCCGAGTTCCTGCGCGTCCGAGCCACCCGCCTCGTGGAACGGCAGGCCGTCGGCGACGATCGTCCGCACCTTCGGGTGACTGACGGCGACCCGCGCCGCCAGTTCCGCGGCGGGGGCGAGCGGTCGCGCCGAACCGGTGCGCGCGGCCGACCCGATCGGGTCGGCGCCGAGGGTCGCGGTGACGCCGCTCGCCGGGATCTCGCGTTCGGCGAAAAGGGTGAACAGCTCGTTCGCGGCGGCTTCGTATTCGTCACCCGCGTCGAGGACGACGGGCGCGAGGTCGACGTAGACCTCGTTCAGCGCGTCGCCCAGCTCGGCGACGGGGACGCCGGTCGCGCCGGCCCGCAGCCAGATGGAGCTGACGCCGCCTTCGAGGTCGGCGAGGATCGCGGCGTTCGTGGCCTTGGCGTCGCGGCGCGCGTACCGGGCACGGATGTCCCAGCCGGTCGTCACCGCGCCCTCGGGCCGGGCGCTTCTCACGAACGGCGGAAGACCGGGGAAACCGGTTCCCTCGACGGCGTCTTCGGCCGTGTAGAGCGGCTGGATCTCCAGGCCGTCGTACGTCCGGGTGACGAGCTTGCCTTCGGGCAGGCCGTCGAACGACTCGTCGATGGCGCCGCTCTTGCGCAGCACGCCGGCCACGAGTTCCCGCCACTGGTCCCGGCTCGCTTCCGGGAACTCCGCCGCGAGCTCCAGCTCCTCGGGCGCGTCGGGCTCGCCGCGGGTCGGCACTGACTCCGTCTCGGCCACTTCCGTCATAGCCATCGATGCTAACGGCCCTCAAGTGGCGTCACCTGTGACGCTAGTCGCGCCGAAGGGGTGGCGATTTCGCGTGATCGGCCGGACGACACGCGTGACTCGATGGACGACACGCTCGCAGCCGGGTTCTGCCTTGAGTCGTCCGTCTGATCACGTGTGTCGTCCAGTCAGTCACGTGTGTCGTCCGTCCAGTCACGCGAAACCACCCGACGGGGTTCCGCACCGGTGCTGTTCACTCCGACAGGGCACGGCGCATGGGTCCCTCACACGGGCATACGCCACAATTGGGCCGTGCCGTCCGACACCCCCGAGCCCAGCGAGAGTCCCGGCGACGAGAAGCGTGTGGTCGCCGGCCGATATCGGTTGCGCTCGGTCATCGGATCCGGGTCGATGGGCACGGTCTGGTCGGCCTACGACGAGTTCCTGCACCGTCCCGTCGCGGTCAAAGAGGTCCGTCTCCCGCCCGGCGTCCCGGCGTCGCAGGCCGACGAGCTGCGCGAACGGACCCTGCGCGAAGCCCGCGCGATCGCCGTCCTGAGTCACCCGAACGTGATCATCCTGCACGACGTCGCGCGGGAGAACGACGAGCCGTTCGTGGTCATGGAGCTGCTGCCGTCGCGCAGTCTCGCGCACATCCTGCGCGACCACGGGCCGCTGACGGTCGAGCAGGCGGCGGCGGTCGGTATCGCGGTGGCGTCCGCGCTCGAAGCCGCGCACGCCGCCGGCATCACCCACCGTGACGTCAAACCGGGCAACGTCCTCGTCGCGGGTGACGGCCGCATCAAGCTCACCGACTTCGGTATCGCGCGCAACGTCTCCGAAGCCACCATGACCCGGACCGGGATGATGCTGGGCTCGCCCGCCTACATCGCGCCCGAGGTCGCGTCCGGCGGCGCCGTCGTCCCCGCCGCCGACCTGTGGGGGCTCGGCGCGACGCTGTTCGCCGCCATCGAGGGTTCGCCGCCCTACGACGCCGACGGCGACCCGCTCGAAACGGTCGGCAAGGTCGTCAACGGGAAGGTGCCGAAGCCCGGCCCCGGTCCGCTGGCCGACGTGATCGGCGCGCTCATGAAGAAGGAGCCGTCGAAGCGGATCACCCTGCGCGAGGTGCGGCGCCGGCTGTACCCGTTGCAGGCCAAGACGCTCATCGACCTCTTCCCCGCCGAGCTGTTCCACACGCCCGACGGCAAGAAGACCACCGCGCACCTCGACGCGACCGACACCCAGGTGATCAAGCCGGTCGCACCGGAAAAGCCGGGCGAGGGCACGAGTTCCGAGCTCGCCGCCGACCCCGGCCCGCTGCCGTTCCTGAACCAGCCCGCGCCGGCGCCTCCCGTCGAACTCCCGCCGATGCCGACCGTCACACCGCCACCGCCCCGCCCGCCAGGCCGGTCCACGGTGGCCACGGTGGTGCTGGCGCTCGCGTCGATCGTCCTCTTCCTGCTGGCCGCGGGCGGCGGGTTCGTACTGGCCAGGGCCGTCGGCGGGCAGGACCTGCGGCCACCGGAGAAGCTGCAGCAGGGCGACACGATCGTCACTCAGCCGCCGCCGAAACTGATCACACAGCAGGGTGACGCCAGCACGGTGAACGGCCTCAAGGGCGGCCGGTTCACCATCGGTGTGCCGGAAGGCTGGCTGAAGTTCGTCGCGCCGCACGTCACCCGGGGGGTGCCGAGCACCGTGGTCCAGTACGTCTCGCCGGACGGCCGCCAGGTCATCCGGGTCGAGCGGCTGAGCGGTTTCCTGGCCGACAGCCCGCCGCCCGCCTACTTCAGCTGGCTGAAGAGCCAGCATCCGGAGATCGCCCCGATCGGCGACCCCGCCACCGTGCCCGGCCGGGGCGAGGGCAGCCAGCGGTACACCTACCGGACGACCGAGCGCGCCGCCGGGAGCCGCGACGCAGTGAACGAGAGCATCACGCGCACGACCTACATGGACCTGTTCAGCGGCGGCACGGATCTGTGGATCCTCGCGGTGACGTCGCCGATCGAGCAGGAGAACTCGGCGAAGACCGGGATCTTCGAACCGGTGGCGCTTTCGTTCATCGTCGACGGCTGAAGTAGGCCTTCGAGGCACGCTGCTGCGCCAGCCTCCGCAACACCGAGAGCAGCCTGTCCCCGAGCACCGTCTCCACGACGGCGATCTCGATGATCTGCTCCAGCGACTCGATCCCATCGATCCCTTCGAGGTCCAGGTCGGCGGTCCGGTCGGCGATCTCGGCGTAGGCGTCGAGCTTGTCGAGGTACCAGCCGTGCCCGACCTCGCGGATCGTGCACAGGACGCCGACCAGGGCCTGGACGACCAGGTCGTCCTCGTCCTTGCAGGGCCAGCCGCGGCGTTCGGTGAGGTCGCGGACCGTGGCGAGCGCCCATGCCCTGGCTTCGTCGTCGGCGACCTGCCGGGAGGTGGTGATGCCCTGCTGGGCGATGCCGAGGACGTGGTGCGGGCTGGCTTCCCCGGCGTCGACCGCGGCGAGCACCTCGCCGACCGTCGCGAGCGACAGGCCACCGACCTCCATGAGTGCCCTGATCAGTTTGATCCGCTGGACATGCCCGTCGTCGTACTTCGCCTGATTGGGGCTGGTCCGCTCACCCGGCGGGAGCAGCCCTTCCCGCAGGTAGTACTTGATCGTGGCGACCGGGAGCCCGGCTTTCTCGCTCAGTTCGGCCATCCGCACGCGTGCGTTCTCCGATCTCGGGGACGGTTCCAGGGTCAACCCTGAAGACTTCTCAGGATGGATAGTTTAGCTTCCCATAACGGAGAGCTTGACTATCCATTCTGGGAGGATCCATGACCATCTTGACCGATCTCCGCGAGAGAACCCGCACCTGGCACCGCGGTTCGTATCGCCTGGCTCAGGCCTTCGCCGTGATCACCGTGCTGTGCGTCCTGGCCATGCTGATCGACCAGCGGACGCTGAACGGCGCGCCGCTCTGGGCGAAACCGTTCAAGTTCGCCGTCTCCGCCATGCTCTACTTCTTCACCTGGAGCTGGCTCGTCTCGCTGCTGCCCAAGTTCCGGCGGACGGCGAACTGGCTGGCGAACGCGCTCGTCGTGATCTTCGCGGCCGAGTACGCGCTGGTGATCTTCCAGGCCGCCCGCGTCCGCGCGAGCCATTTCAACAACGCGACCCCGCTGGACAACACGATCTTCCAGGTCATGGGCGGGATGATCGCCGTGCTGTGGCTGGTCAACCTCCTGCTGACGATCGCCGTCCTGTCCACCCGCATCCCCGACCGCGCGACGGCGTGGGCGGCCAGGATCGGTGCGATCCTGGGCATGATCGGGATCTCGCTGGCGACGCTGATGAGCGGCCCCACCCCGGACCAGCAGGCCGTGCTCGACGCGACCGGCCAGTCCGCGATGATCGGGGCGCATACCGTCGGGCTCCCCGACGGCGGTCCCGGCCTGCCCATTCTCGGCTGGAGCACGGTCGGCGGCGACCTGCGGATCCCGCATTTCCTCGGCCTGCACGGGCTACAGGCACTCCCGCTGCTCGCGCTTGCCCTCGGCGTCCTGGCGGCGCGCTACCCGCGGCTTCGCGACGACGTCCTCAGGCTGCGGCTCGTGGTGATCGCCGGCGTCGGCTACGCGGGTCTTCTCGCTCTGCTGACCTGGCAGGCGCTACGCGGCCAGTCGATCGTCGCCCCCGACTCCCAGACCCTGACCGCCTTCGCCCTGCTCGTGGCGGGCGTCGCAGTTAGCGGGCTAATCGCGATCGGGCGGCCCTCGCGGGAGCTGGAGGCCGCGCTCCGATGAACGTCGAGACGCTGTTCACCTGGACCTTCCCGCTGGCGACGCCGTTCTGGCTGCTGATGATCTTCCTGCCGGGCTGGACGTGGACCCGCCGGATCATGTCCTCGCCCTGGACGCCGCTGCTGCCGCTGATCCCGTACTTCGTGCTCGCCATCGCACATCTCGGCGAACTCTGGACGGCGGTGAGCAGGCCCGACCTCGACGTGCTCGCCGCCTTCACCGGCACGCCGTACGGGGCGGCCACGATCTGGGCCCATCTGATCGCCTTCGACCTGTTCATCGCCCGCTGGATGTACCTCGAATCCCGCGAGCACCGGATCCACCCGCTGGTGACCGGCCCGATCCTGGCGCTCACGATCTTCCTGTCCCCGTTCGGGCTGGTGGCGTTCCTGCTCGTGAGAACCGTCCGGATACGCTCGTCGCATGAGTGAGAACGAGGTCGCGGCGGCCGCCGCCATCGCCGAACGCACCGGCGTCGAGAAGCACGACATCGCCGTCGTGCTCGGTTCGGGCTGGCGCCCGGCGGCGGACGTCATCGGCGAGCCCGAGGCGGAGATCCCGCTGGGCGAACTGCCCGGATTCGTCGCGCCGGGCGCGGTCGGGCACGGGGGGACCGTCCGGTCGGTCCGCGTCGGCGAGAAGCGCGCGCTGATCCTGCTGGGCCGCACGCATTTCTACGAGGGCAAGGGCATCGACCCGGTCGTCCACAACGTGCGCACCGCCGCGGCGGCCGGCGCCAGGACGGTGCTGCTGACCAACGCCGCGGGCGGCCTGCGCGAGGGCTTCCGCGTCGGGCAGCCGGTGCTGATCTCCGACCACCTGAACCTGACCGCGCGCTCGCCGATCGTCGGCGCGAACTTCGTCGACCTGACCGACCTGTACGCGAAGCGGCTGCGCGACATCGCCCGCGAGATCGACCCTTCGCTGGAAGAAGGCGTCTACGCGGGACTGACCGGCCCGCATTTCGAGACGCCGGCGGAGATCCACATGCTGCGGACGCTCGGCGCCGACCTGGTCGGCATGTCGACGGTGCTGGAGGCCATCGCCGCCCGCGCCGCCGGGGTCGAGGTGTTCGGGCTTTCGCTGGTGACCAACCTGGCGGCCGGGATGACCGGGGAACCGCTGAACCACGAAGAGGTCCTGGAGGCGGGGCGCCAGTCCGCCACCCGGATGGGCACCCTACTCAAGGAACTCGTCGCCCGCGCCTGACAACCCTTTGCGCGTGAAGGCCCCTTCCCTCGGCTGAGCCGAGGGAAGGGGGCCTTCACGCGCTTCTCAGGAGGCGAACTCGGGAAGCTGCTGGGCGACCTCCTCGGGTGACGGCATCGCCGCGACCTCGTCGGCGATTTTCCGCGCCGCGCCGAGCACCGTTTCGTCGGTGAGCAGCTTTCGCGCCCGCTCGAAGATGACGTCCTCGACGGCGTCGTCACCGAGCAACTGCGCGCCGACACCGGCCGCGACCACGGCTTCCGCGTTCGTGAACTGGTCCGCGCCCTGCGGCAGCACCAGCTGCGGCAACCCGGCGCCGAAGGCCCCCATCGTCGTCCCGCTGCCGCCGTGGTGGACCACGAGGTCGACGTGCGGCAGGAGATCGACCTGCGGCACCCACGCCTCGACGCGGACGTTGCCGGGGACTTCACCCAGCTGCTCCGGCTGCACCGTCGGCCCCGCCGCGACGATGACGTCCGCGTCGATCCGCGCCAGGCCTCCGATGGCCCGCTTCAACACGTCTTCGTCACCGAAAGCGGTGCCGAGGGTGAGATAGATCAGCGGGCGGCTCTCGTCCCGCCCGGCCACACCCGCCGGGAGGTCCCCCGGCTCCGCCCAGCCGACGGGACGCAACGGGATCCGGTTCGCTTCCGCCAGGAAATCGGGCGCCTGCACCGATTCCGGGCAGATGTCGACGACAGGGTCGCCGAAGGACGGCAGGTTCACACCCTCGAAACCGACTTCCGCCGCGAATTCCGCGAGACGGCCGTAGATGACGTCCATGACATCATCCGGCGAGAACCGGCCGAAACCGTGCCCGATCGCGGGGATTCCGGCGAGCCGGGCGGCGATGGCGCCCCCGGCGTTGCCGCTTTCGTAGACGACGAGATCGGGCCGGTGCCGTTCCAGCAACGGTGTGAGATCGGCGACGAACCGCCGCGGCAGCACGTTTCCGAACACCTGCCCGATGACCGGGTGGAAGGACTCGGGAGGGGCGTCCTTGGCCCGGGGCTGAGCGTCGGGGCCGAAGAACGAGGCGAACGCCTCGCGCATGCCGAATCCGGCGCTTTCCGAGGCCAGCCCGGCCTTTTCGACCACCGGGAGCATGTCGTCACCCGTGGCGAACAGGACGTCGTGCCCGGCGTCGCGAGCGGCGACGGCGAGCGGTAGTAGGGGATAGAGATGACCATGACTCACCAGAGAAGTGAAGATCAATCGCACCCTCCCCAACGTACCCGTAGGCTGACTCGGTGACGACTTCCTTGACTCCGGAGCTGCGGGATCGGGCGTTCCGCTGGATCGCCGACGACCCGGACGACGATTCCCGCGTCGAGCTGCAGAACATCCTCGCGCGCGCGATGGGCGGCGAAGCCGGTGCGGCGGACGAACTCGCGGACCGGATGGCGGGCCCGCTCGAATTCGGCACCGCCGGGCTGCGCGGCCCGGTGCGCGCGGGCCCCAACGGGATGAACGTCGCGGTCGTCACCCGGACCACGGCCGGGGTCGCGGCCTGGCTGAGGACGCAAGGACATTCGGGCGGGGTCGTGGTGGTCGGCCGCGACGCGCGGCACGGTTCGGAGGCCTTCGCCAGGGCCGCCGCCGAGGTGCTGACGGCCGCCGGGTTCGCGGTGAAGACGCTGCCCGGCCCGCTGCCCACCCCGGTGCTCGCGTTCGCCGTGCTGGAACTCGGCGCGGTCGCGGGTGTCCAGATCACCGCGTCGCACAATCCCCCGGCCGACAACGGCTACAAGCTTTACGACGCGTCGGGCGGCCAGATCGTCCCGCCCTCGGACGGCCTGATCGAGCGGGCCATCGAAGCCGCTCCCCCGGCGATCAGCGTGCCGCGCGAGCCCGGCGCCGAAGTACTGGGCGACGAGCTCCTGGACGCGTACCTCGCGAAGGTCGCGCTTCTGCCGCGCGGCCCCGAACGCGGGGTCAAGGTCGCCGCGACGGCGTTGCACGGCGTCGGCGCGGACACCCTGCGCGCCGCGTTCGAACGCGCCGGTTTCGGCGATCTCCACCTGGTCACCGAGCAGGCCACACCCGATCCCGACTTCCCGACGGTCGCCTTCCCGAATCCGGAAGAACCGGGCGCGACGGACCTTTTGCTCGCGCTGGCGTCCGAAGTGGACGCGGACCTGGCGATCGCGCTCGACCCCGACGCCGACCGCTGCGCGCTGGGCGTGCGCGAACGGGACGGTTCGTGGCGGATGCTGCGCGGCGACGAAACCGGCGTTCTCCTCGGCTCACACATTCTGTCCACTATGGACAGCCCGGACCCTCTGGTGGCCACGACGATCGTGTCGTCGTCGATGCTCGGCGAAGTCGCGAAGGAATCCGGGGCGCGCTATGCGGAGACCTTGACCGGCTTCAAATGGCTGGTCCGCGCGGGCGAAGGGCTCGTCTTCGCCTACGAAGAAGCCCTCGGCCTCTGCGTGAACCCCGGTTTCGTACGCGACAAGGACGGCATCGCCGCCGCCGTGCTCGCCGCGGCGTTGACCGCTTCGCTACGCGCGGTGGGCCGCGGGCCGCTGGACGTCCTCGACGAACTGTCCGTGAAGCACGGGGTGCACGTGACGGATCAGGTCTCGTTGCGGGTCACCGATCTGTCGGTGCGGGAGCGGCTGATGGCGGACCTGCGCGCCACTCCCCCGGCGTCGCTGGGCGGCACCGCCGTCACGATGGAGGACCTCCTGCCCGACGCCGACGTCCTCCGCCTGACCGGCGAGGGCCTGCGTGTCGTGATCAGGCCGTCCGGGACCGAGCCGAAGCTGAAGGCGTACCTGCAGATCAAGGAGCCGGTCGCCGGCGACCTCGGCGAGGCACGAACCGCCGCGGACGCTCGGCTGTCCGCGCTGCGAGCCGACATCGAGGCCCGGCTGGTGTGACATGCCGAAGCTGCTGATCGTCCACCACACGCCGTCGCCCTCGACGCAGGCGATGTTCGAGGCCGTGCTTTCCGGCGCGAATCATCCGGACATCGAGGGCGTCGACGTCGTGCGCCGCGCGGCGCTGGGCGCGACCGTGCCCGACGTCCTGGAGGCCGACGGCTATCTGCTCGGCACCCCGGCGAACCTGGGGTACATGTCCGGCGCGCTGAAGCATTTCTTCGACACCGTCTACTACCCGTGCCTGGATTCCACGCGGGGGCGGCCGTTCGGGTTCTTCGTGCACGGCAACAACGACACCTCCGGCACCGTGCGCGGGATCGAGGCCATCACCACCGGGCTCGGCTGGGAAAGCGCGGCTTCCCCGGTGCTCGTCACCGGCGAACCGGGCAAAGCGGATCTGGAAGCCTGTTTCGAACTGGGCGGCACCCTGGCCGCCACCCTGATGCCCTGACCCCTGACGCGTTTCGTCCTCTGAATGCGGTAGTTGGCCATACGAACTACCGCATTCAGAGGACGAAACGCGGGGGGAAAAAAGTAAGGGGCCTGTCACCGGAAGCCCTGGGGGTCGACCTCCGGCAACAGGCCGAGACCAAGGGTTCGCCGTGACGGCGATCGACCTTGGCCGCCTCAGCGTACTACATCCGGCACGATCTTGTGCACCCACCGGGAAAAACGGCTCTCACTCCGGCGTCCGTACACCCCCAGGGCACGGATTCCGGAGTGAGAGACCGGACACGGCACGAAACCGCTTGACAACTGTAAACCACTGCATACATACGCTGTCAACAGCTGCGGACAGGCTGTATCGCGTTACACTCCCACTACGGAACGGGACCAGTGAACGGATGGGGGGTCATGTCGCCGTACCAGACCTTCGCCCAGAAACTGAGCGCGCTGATCGATTCGGCGCGCGCGAACGAAGGCGCCCCGCACAGCTACCGCGAGCTCTCCGCGGCGATCGATCGCGCCGGCGGGCCCACCATGTCGCCCGCGTACCTCCAGCAGCTCGCCACGGGCAAACGCGTCAATCCGAAGATCCACTACGTGGAGGCGCTGGCGAAGCTGTTCGGCGTCCCGATCACCTATTTCTTCGAAGACCAGGAACCGCAGCCCGTCGGAGAGGCGAAGCTCATGGCCATGCGCGCACAGGAGCTCTCCCCGCAGGGCCGTCGCCAGGTCATGGACCTGCTGGAGCTCGTCGAGCGGTACGAACGGTCCGAGCGCGACCAGCCGGACGAAAGCCGATGAAGGAACGCGAGCTCCGCAAGCGCTGCCGCAAGATGCTGAACAAGCTCGACATCGAGCCGCCGCTCGACGTCGGCGTGCTCTGCGAGCGGCTCGGCGAACAGCGTGGCAGGCCGATCCGGCTGATGCCGTACCCGCTGGAGGTCCCCGGCCCGTTCGGCTGCTGGATCGCCACCGGTTCGGCGGACTACATCTTCTTCCAGCAGGAGACCACGAAGTCCCACCAGGATCACATCATCCTGCACGAACTCGGGCATATGCTCGCCGATCACCATCCCGGCGGCGACGCCGAACCCGCCGACTTCCTGCGCGGCCCCGCCCCCGGCCTCGACGGCGACGCGGTACACCGCGCTTTACGCCGCACCTCCTACGATGAGGCGCACGAATGGGAAGCCGAGACCGTGGCGACCATCATCCTCGAATGGGCGTCGGTCTTGAACTACACGATTCCCCGTCGCGCCGACGACGATGACGTCCGCCGTGTCCAAGGCGCGCTGGGCGACCATCAAGGGTGGCTGTGACCTCACTGTTCTCCCCCATCAACGTCGTGGCGATGGTGCTGTTCGCGACCGCGCTCGCCTGGCGGATCTACCAGACGTACCGAGCACCCCGGCTGCTGCCGAACTGGGCGATCACCGTCACGATCGTCTGCGTCGCGGGCTCCTTCCTCGCCCAGCAGAAGGTGATCGTCGGCTGGCTCGACGGCCTGACAGGCAAGGGCACCGGCCGCCTGGTCAACAACATCATGCTCGCCATCGGGGTATGCGCGCTGTTGATCGTCTTCCTCGGCTCCGCGCTGGGCCCGCGCCGTCCGAAGCGCGTCCTGTTCGAACTGATCCCGCTGTCCGGCGCGATCGCGCTGATGCTGGTCGCCATGTCCCTCACCCCGCCGGAGGTACGCGGGCTCGCACTGAGCCCGAAGCTCGTGCACATCCCCGGCGTGGCGCTGTTCTACCTGGGCGCCGGGATCTACCTGATCTACGGCCTTTGCGCCTGTGCCTGGTGGATCTTCCGCTACATCCGCACCGCGGACCGGCATCTGAAGACCGGGCTGAAGCTCAGTGCCGCCGGGCTGATCTGTCTTTCCGCCGGCAGTGTCTTCCGCGCGCTCTACATCGTGATCGCCTGGGCGTTCGGGCCGTCGATCCCGCTTCTGCTCACCGTCGCCGTCCCGCTGGTACTCCTCGGGATCGTGCTCTTCCTGGCCGGGATCACCTATCCCGGTGTCCGCGCGCGGTTCGCCGCGCTGCGGCGCCGTCGCCAGCACCGGCGCCACCACGACGAGCTCACCCCGTTGTGGACCGCGCTGGCCGGGATCTACCCGAACATCGTGCTCCGGACCACCCCACAGGGCAGGTGGGAGCGGTGGCGCCCGCGCACGGTCCACCGCCGGTACTACCGCCGCGTGATCGAGATCCGGGACGGGCTCGTGCAGCTGAGCCCTTATCTGGAAACCGATCTCACCGCGCTCGCCGCCGATGATCCGCAGGCGGCGGCGGAAGCGCTGAAGACGGCGATCGCCAGGCAGACCGCGGGCGAGGAGACCGACGGGCGGGCGAAACTCGTGCTGCCGGGCGGCGCCTCCGACATCGAATCCGACGTCCGGCCGCTACTCGCCCTGTCCGCCGCCGTCTCCAGGAGCGACGCATGACGACACAGCTTTTGCTGACGGCCCGCCGGATCTTGCCGCGTCCGAGCACGCCGGTCGAAGACGGCGCGGTCCTCGTCGAGGACGGCCGGATCCTCGCGGCGGGCGCTCGCGCCGAGGTCGTGGCCCAGGCGGCACCGGACGCCGAAAGGCTCGACTTCCCCGGGGCGACGCTGCTGCCCGGCCTGTTCAACGCCCACGTGCACCTGGCGTTCGACGCCTCCCGCGAGATGCTGCCGAACTTCCTGGCGAGCGGTGACGACGCCCTCCGCGCGGGCGCCAAGGACCGGTTGGGACAGCTGCTGCGCAGCGGTGTCACGACGGTGCGGGATCTCGGCGATCGCGACGCGCTGGGCGCCCGGGTCCGGGCGGAACTCGAAGCCGAAGGCGCCGCCGCTCCGCGCCTGCTGACCGCGGGGGCGCCCCTGACCGTCCTCAAAGGACACTGCCATTTCTTCGGCGGCGAGGTCGACGGCGACGACGCGATCCGGGCACTGATCGACGCCAACGCGGCCGACGGCGCGGACGTGATCAAGGTGATGGCCAGCGGCGGCCAGATCACCGAGGGCGGCGCGGACATGTGGGAATCCCAGTTCGACGTCCGGACGCTGCGCCTGATCGTCGAGCACGCGGCGCGCCACGGACTCCCGGTCGCGGCGCACGCCCACGGCTCCGACGCGATCGAGGCGTCGGTCGAGGCGGGTGTCCGCACGATCGAGCACTGCACCTGGATGACCGGGCCCCAGCGCCAGGACCGGCGTGAAGGCGTCGCCAAGCGCATGGCCGCCGAGGGCGTCGCGGCGTGTTCGACGAGCAGCCGCAATTGGCGGATGCTGGCCGAGCGCATGGGCGAGGAACTCGCGAAGACCGTCTACGGACGGCTGTCCTGGCTGGAGGAACTGGGGGTCCCGCTGCTGTCGGGGACGGACGCCGGGCTGCCCGGCTCGGTCTTCGACGATCCCGTCGGCGCCCTCGAACTCTACGAATGGCTCGGTTTCGGCAGACGCCGGATCCTCGAGATCGCGACCGAGGACTCCGCCGCCGGACTCGGCCTCGGCGACGTCACCGGGCGGCTCGCCCCCGGTTTGAGCGCCGACGTCCTGGTGGTCGACGGCGATCCGCTCGCCGATCTCTCCGCGCTCCGGAACGTGCGCCTGGTCCTCTCGCGCGGGGTGGTCGCGAGCGGCTCGGCTTAGGCCGCGACGTGCCGTTGCGAAAGCCACTTTCGCAACGTTGAAGGTTGCGAAAGTGGCTTTCGCAACACCCCCTCGGGCTCGGGCGACACCACCGCTGACAGAGTTTCGTGACAGCGTTTTAAAACAGTGTTATCGTTGCCTTCCCGAACCACGAAAGGAACCACCATGGAAGGCCCGATCAGGCTCTTCACCGTCATCGCGCTCGTTTCACTGCCGACGGTGATGTACGGCGGCTACGCGCTGATGGGTGTCCTGCGCGACCGGAAACTGACCGAACACCAGCGCGGAATGTTCCGCGCGGGCCACGCGCACGCCGGTGTCCTGCTGGTTCTCGCGTTGGTCGCGCTGCAGATCCTCGGGCAGACCGGGCTTCCGGGCACCGCGCGGTGGATCGTCTGCTTCCTGCTGCTGTTCGGTGTGCTCGCCCAGTCCGGCGGCTTCTTCCTGCACCTGGCACCGGGCAAGGGCAAGCTCGGCGGGCGGGTCACCAGCGCCGGGGCGGTGCTGCTCGGAGCGGCGATCCTGACCACCGCGTACGGCGTCGCCTTCGCTGGTTAAGCTTGTTGACGTGCCTGAATACCTGCCGACAGCCCCCGCCAAGGGGACCCGCGACTTCCTGCCCGCCGAGATGTCCGTCCGGACGCAGGTGTTCGGCCATCTCTACGACGTGCTCGAACTCCGCGGTTTCCTCCGCTACGACGGGCCGATCCTCGAACCCGCCGAGATCTACGAGCGGAAGTCCGGGCAGGAGATCGCGGACCAGCAGCTGTACACGCTGACCACCAAGGGCGGCGAGCGGCTGGCGCTGCGCCCGGAGATGACGCCGTCGGTCGCCAGGATGATCGCGGGCAACGCCAAGTCGCTGCAGTTCCCGGTGCGCTGGTACAGCCACCCGAACTGCCACCGCTACGAGCGGCCGCAGCGTGGGCGGGTCCGCGAGCACTGGCAGATCAACGCGGACATCTTCGGTTCGGACAGCGCGAACTGCGAGATCGAGATCTTCGAGCTCGTCCACGACATGATGGCCGCGCTCGGCGCGACCCCGGACATGTTCGGAGTGCGGGCCAACGACCGGAACTTGCTCTCGTCGGCGCTCACCGACATCGTCGGCGTGACCGCGGAGCAGCTGCCGCAGGTGTTCACCCTGGTGGACCGCTGGGAGAAATCGGACCGGACGAAGCTGAGCGACACCGCGGCCGAAATCGGGCTGGCCGACAAGCAGTTCGAGAAGCTGACCGAGATCCTGACCTCCGGCGCGGCCTTGCTCGACGAGCTGCCGGACCAGGTCAAGGAGAACTCGAACCTGGTCAAGGTGCTGAACAGCGGCGCCGCGGACCTGATCACGTTCGATCCGATGATCGTGCGCGGGCTCGCGTACTACACGTCGACCGTGTTCGAGGTCTTCGACACCTCCCCGGAGAACCGTCGCGCCCTCTTCGGCGGCGGCCGGTACAGCGACCTGGCGTCGTTGTTCACCTCGCAGCAGATCCCCGGGATCGGCTTCGGCATGGGCGACGTCACGCTGATCGACTTCCTCGACACCCACGGCCTCACCCCGCAGCCGCGCAGTGAGGTCGACGTCGTGGTGATCCCCGTGATCGAAGAGCTCACCGACGCCTCACGCGAGGTCGCCGGGCGGCTCCGGAAGGCCGGGCTGCGCACGTCCACGCCCGTCGAACTCCGCAAGCTGGGCAAGGAACTCACCCGGGCCGACAAGGCCGGGGCGCGGGCCGTGGTGATCGTGGGCCAGGAGGACTGGGACGCCGGGAACGTGACGGTTCGCGGGCTCGCGACCCGCGAGCAGCAGACCGTGGCCGTCGACGGCGTGGTCGACGCGGTCAATTCTCTGCTCTGACAACGAAAAAAGCCGGCGCCCCCTGTGATCGGGGCGCCGGCTTTTTCGTGTTCAGCGGGACAGCAGGCGCATGGCCGCTTCGGGGTAGCGCTCCCCCGCGACCGCGTCGGCGGGCACCGCCTCCTCGATCGCCGCCACGTCTTCGGCGGTCAGCTTCAAGCCGACGGACGCCACGTTCTCTTCGAGGTATTTGCGGCGCTTGGTACCTGGGATCGGCACGACGTCGTCACCCTGCGCCTGCACCCAAGCCAGCGCCAGCTGACCGGCGGTGACGTCCCTCTGCTCGGCCAGCGCCCGCAATGCCTCGACGATCGCCATGTTGCGCTCGAAGTTGCCCTCGGCGAAACGAGGCTGGGTCGCCTGACGGAAGTCACCCTCCGCGAAGTCCTCTTTGGACTTGAAGCGGCCGGTGAGGAAACCGCGGCCCAGCGGGGAATACGGCACCAGCCCGATGCCGAGCTCACGGCAGACCGGGACGACCTCGTTCTCGATGTCGCGCGACCAGAGCGACCATTCCGTCTGCACCGCCGTCACCGGATGCACGGCGTGCGCCTGCCGGATGGTGTCCGGACCGGCCTCGGACAGCCCGATGTGCCGGATCTTCCCCTGCTCGACCAGCGAGGACAGGGCGCCCGCGGTCTCTTCGATCGGCACCTGCGGGTCGACGCGGTGCTGGTAGTAGAGGTCGATGTGGTCGACGTTCAGCCGGCGAAGCGAAGCCTCGACCTGTTGGCGCACATAGAACTCGTCGCCCCGGACCCCGCGCTTCGAGGGGTCCGCCTCGTCGCGCACGATGCCGAACTTGGTCGCCAGCACGACCTGGTCCCGTTTGCCCGCGAGGGCACGGCCGACCAGTTCCTCGTTGCGGCCGAAGCCGTACATGTCGGCGGTGTCGATCAGGGTGACGCCCAGCTCGATCGCGCGGTGGATCGTCGCGATCGATTCGGTGTCGTCACCTTGGCCGTAGAACTCGCTCATGCCCATGCAGCCGAGCCCCTGCGCGCCTACTTCCAGCGTGCCGAGCCTGCGGGTGGGCAGGGTGGAACCCGTCATGATTTCGTCTCGCAATTCTCTCGGTTCTACTTACCGGCGGCGCGGGCGAGCCGCTCCGGGTAACGCTCACCGGCGAACGCCTCGACGGGCGCGGCCTTTTCGATGGCTTCGATGTCCACTTCGGACAGTTTCAGGTCCGCCGCGGCGGCGTTCTCTTCGAGGTACTTGCGGCGCTTGGTGCCCGGGATCGGCACGACGTCGTCACCCTGCGCCTGCACCCAAGCCAGCGCCAGCTGACCCGCGGTGACACCCTTCTGCTCGGCCAACGCGCGCAACGCCTCGACGATCGCCATGTTGCGCTCGAAGTTGCCCTCCGCGAACCGGGGCAGCCCGCGGCGCATGTCGTCCGCCGGAAGGTCCTTCACCGACGTCACGCCGCCGGTGAGGAAACCGCGGCCCAGCGGTGAGAACGGCACGATGCCGATCCCCAGCTCGCGAACGGTCGAGAGGATCTCGCCTTCGATGCCGCGGGTCCACAGGGACCACTCGCTCTGCAGCGCGGTCACCGGGTGGACGGCGTGGGCGCGACGGATCGTCTCGGCACTCGCCTCGGAGATCCCGGCGTAGCGGATCTTGCCCTCCTGAACCAGCTCCGCGAGCGCGCCCCAGGTCTCCTCGACCGGCGTGCCCGGGTCGACGCGGTGCTGGTAGTAGAGGTCGATGTGGTCGACGTTCAGCCGGCGAAGGGACTCTTCGCAGCTCTGCTTGACGTACGCCGCGTCGCCGCGCGCGGACATCCCGCCGTCCTTGTCCCAGACGATGCCGAACTTGGTCGCCAGCACGACCTGGTCCCGCTTGCCCGCGATCGCGCGGCCGACCAGCTCTTCGTTCGCTCCGGCGCCGTAGACGTTCGCGGTGTCGAGCAGGGTCACGCCCAGCTCGAGGGCACGGTGGACGGTGGCGATCGACTCCGTGTCGTCGTCGCGGACGCCGTAGGCCTGGCTCATCCCCATGCAGCCGAGCCCCTGCGCCCCGACCTCCAGGCCGCCGAGCCTCCTGGTGCTGATCACGCTGAAATTCCCTCCACGGTGGCTCCGGTGCCGAGCACCTTGCGTTCCACCTGGTCGTAGTGGTCGATCTTGTAGTCGAGGATGTCGAGGCAGGTCTGCAACTCGGCGATCCGGTCGGCGACCGATTTGCGCTGGTCGACGAGGATGGCCTTGCGCCTTCCCGCGCTCGCCGCCCCGTGGTGGCGCAGGGAGGCGTACTCCCGCATCCGCTTGATGGGCATGCCGGTCAGGCGGAGCTTGGTCAGGAACGCCAGCCACCCGAGATCGTCATCGCTGTAGGCGCGGCGCCCGGCCGCGTCCCGCGCCGGAGGCTCGACGAGTTTGATGCGCTCGTAGTACCGGAGAGTGTCGATGGACAGTCCGCTACGTCGCGCGGCTTCCGCTATCGAGTAGCTCATGCGAACGACACTACGACCTGGAGTGCGCTCCAGGTCAACTCCGAATCCGAGCGATTGATAACAGTGTTGCGATACTCTCTGCGCATGCCCCGTCCCAGGACGCACGACGAGAACCTCCGGCTGAAACTGCTGGACCGCGCCGGTGAGCTCATCTCGGCCGACGGTCCCAAGGCGCTGAGCCTCCGCAAACTGGCCGCCGACGTCGGCACGTCCACCACCGCGGTCTATTCGCTCTTCGGCGGGAAAACGGACCTCGTCAGCGCCCTGTTCACCGAGGGCTTCCGCCGCTTCGGCCGCCGGATGTCCGGGGTCACGCCGAGCGGCGACCCGGTCGAGGACCTGGTGCGGCTCGGCGTCGCGTACCGGGAAAGCGCGCTGGCCGACCCGCATCTCTACGCGATCATGTTCACGAAGTCGGTGCCGGGTTTCGAACCGGCGGAGGAGACGTCCGAGCAGGCCCGCGCCACGATGGCGCCGCTGGAGGGGACGATCCGCAAAGCCGTCGCCGACGGTGTCTTCCTCGACGTGCCGCCCGAGGTCATCGCCGTGAGCTGCTGGGGCATCGTGCACGGCCTCGTGTCCCTGGAGCTGAACGGGAACCTTCCGGAGCAGTACACCGTGAGCACGGCTTACGAGACCGCGCTGCGGGCGAACGCCGCGGGCTGGCTGCGGCGGTGACCTGCGTTTAGCGGGCTAATCGCGATCCGGGTGAGCGCGGATCGCGATTAGCCCGCTAAACGCAGGTCAGTAGAGCGGAAGGGGCCCCTCGTGGAGCGTCTTCCCTTCGGCATCGAGGACGACGACGCCCACCTGAGTGTTCGGGTCCATCGCCCCGGGGAGCTCCGGCCGCCAGACCGCGAAAGTCCCGTCAGTGACCGTCGCGTCGACCTTCTTGCCCGCCCCGAAATCGAGCTTCACCGTGGTCGCGGTCCGCGGCACGATCCCGATGAACGGACTCTTCGCGCTGCCGGCCCCGCCCTGCTCGGAGCCGCCGAGCGTTCCGGTCGAAAGTTTGCGCACCGGCCGCTGCTCGGTGCTCACATCGGAGAAGAGGCGGTAGTACTCGCTCGTCCCGTCGTGATATCCGAGCCCGCCCTGGCAGACGACGAACCTGTCGCCGAGCCGGGCGACGACCACCTTGACGTCATCGCCTTCGAGCAGCGTCCCCGTCTCGTACACGTCCACGTCGGGCAGCGGTTCGGCCGCCCCCTCCACGCAGGTCTGGAAGAACTTCCCCGCCGGTGTGCCCCGGTCCGGCACCACGGGCGGGACGCGATCGATCTCCGTCACAGCCGGTTCGGGCGCGGGCCGCAGGGCGTGCGGCGCGACGGTGACACCGTTGCCCGGCTCCCCGGTGTACGGCCCGACCGAGTACGTGGTCCGCGACGGTTTGGACTGCGAAAGCACCACGAACAGGTTCCCGTTCCGGAAGATCGGCACCTCGGACGAGGCCGTCGAATCGGCGGTCCGGCTGAAGATCTCCATCTTCTCCCAGCCCGGGTCGGCCACCCCGGCGACCGTTCCGGCGCGGCTCGTCAGCAGCGCCGCGGTCTTGGTCCCCGTGGCGTAGGACGGGACGGTGCCCGGGTCGGACACCGTCACCGTGATCGACGTCGTTTCACAGAAGAAGGTCTTGTCGCCCGCGCGTACCGCGACGACCGTCACGGACGTCCAGGAAGGGGCGACGGTGAATTGCGGCACCCATTCGTCACGGGCGGGGAAGCTCGCGGCCTTGCCCCGGGTCTGGAGGGCCGTCCAGCACCGGTTCATCGCCTCCTCGGCCTTCGGCCGGTCGAGGGAGAAGTCAGGGTTCGCGACGACGGGCCCCTGCCCGTCCGGTTCCCGGATGAGCACGGTCGTGACCAGAGCGCCGGCCAGGACCAGGACCACGGCGGCCGCGGCGACGGCGATCGGCCATCGCCGCCGTTCGGGTTTTCCCATTCCCTCCCGCAGGGACAGCCGCAGGTTGTCGAGCACTTCCGGGGGGAGTTCGCGCCTGCCGGGCAGGCCGAGGTCGTCGGTCATTTCTCCTCCAGGGCGGCCCGCAGCTGCGTACGGGCCCGCGAGATGTGGGCGCGAACGGTCACCTCGGCCACGCCGAGCGATTCGGCGGCGTCGGCGAAGGAGAGATCGCCGAGCAGGCAGAGTTCGACGGCTTGCCGCTGCGATTTCGGCAGCTTCGCGACCAAGGCGAGCACCTGCCGAAGGCGGTCTTCGCCGTCCAGCTGATCGACGACGGTGTCGGCGTGATCCGACACCGAGCTGGGCTCCGGCAGCCGCCGGACGAGCCGGAGCCGTCGCCCGGTGCTGCGGTGTTCGCTGCGCGCGAGGTTCCCCGTGACGGTGTACAGCCAGGGCAGCGCGCTGTCGCGGACGAGCGTGATGTCCGCCCGGCGCCGCCAGGCGGTGAGGAAGGTCGCCGACGTCAGGTCTTCTGCCGACGCCCAAGACCCGGTGAGCCGGTACGCGTGGTTCCACACCGACCGGACATGCCGTTCGAACAGCTCGGTGAACGCCGGGTGATCACCGCCCGCGGCCGCCCGCCAAAGCTCCGTGTCGGTCCTGTCGGGAGGAGATTCGCACGAGTCCACCGGCACCCCCACCGTTCCGGTCACTGTTCTGGTCACATCTGTCAGTGACCGGCAACGGCGGAGTTGTTGCGAACCGGCCGGATCGCGTTTAGCCCGCTAAACGCGATCCGGCGGCATCAGACGGCCCCGTACTGCCTGTCCCCCGCGTCCCCGAGCCCGGGCACGATGAACCCGGAGTCGTTCAGCCGCTCGTCGATGCTCGCGGTCACCACCCGCAGCGGCAGCCCGGTCTTCTTCAGATGCTCGATGCCCTCGGGCGCCGCCAGCGCGCAGATCGCCGTGACGTCGGTGGCGCCCCGGTCGGTGAGCAACCGGATCGTGTACTCCATCGACCCGCCGGTCGCCAGCATCGGGTCGAGCACCATCACCGGCCGGTCGGCCAGCGATTCGGGCAGCGACTCCAGATACGGCGTCGGCTTGAGTGTCTCCTCGTCACGCGCGAGACCGACGAAACCCATCTGCGCGTCCGGGATCAGCTTGTGCGCCTGGTCCGCCATCCCGAGCCCGGCCCGCAGCACCGGCACGAGCAGCGGCGGGCTCGCCAGCGCGTAGCCGTCGGTGCGCGCCACCGGCGTGTGGATCCGCTCGATCCGCACCGGCATGTCGCGCGTGGCTTCGTAGACCAGCATGACGGTCAGTTCGTGCAGCGCCGCGCGGAAGGCGGCGCTGTCGGTGCGCGCGTCGCGCATGGTGGAGAGCCTGGCCTTGGCCAGCGGGTGATCAACGACGTGCACATCCATGCCGGTCAATTTAGCCCGTCACGCCTGCCGCGCGAACCAGCCGACCCAGCGGCGCTGCCAGGGCGTCTCCACCGAACGCTTGTCGTGGTTGGCCCGCGCCCACGCCACCGCCTCGTCCGCGCTCAACCCGGAAAGGGTGGCGAGACAGGACAACACCGTGCCGGTCCGCCCCACTCCGCCGTAACAGGCGACCTCGACGCCTTCGCCCGCCGCCGCCCGGGTGTGCAGGTCGACGATCCGGCGCCGCGCGTCCGCCCAGTCCGTCGGCAGCAGGAAGTCGGGCCAGCGGATCCACGACCGCTCCCAGTCCATTTTGTGATCGTGTTTCCGGCGCAGCTTCGCACCGCCCAGATAGAGTCCGAAATCCGGCGAGGGACCATCTGGCCAGGGGCGACCCAGGCCCCGTCCTCGCACCTTGATCCCGTCCGGCAGCTCGACGGCGCCGGGTAGTGAGTTCCCCATCACGGGAGGATGCCACTGTCGACCATAAGATGGACGCTTGCCCCTCTCCTCGGCGCTAGGCTCCTCCAGGTGAGTGAAGAACCGGCCCTGCCGGGCCCCGAACAGATGCGCATCTCCGACGCCGACCGCGAGCAGGTCGCCCAGGTGCTGCACGCGGCGATGTCCGAAGGGCGCATCACCATCAACGAGCTGGAAGAACGGCTCACCGTCGTCTACGCGGCCAAGACCGTCGGAGACCTCAAACCGGTCACCGCGGATCTGCCCCAGCATTCGCGGTCGGCGATCGAGCCGGCGACCTCGCGCGCGCTGGGCCTGCCCGACGACCGCATCGGCGGGCATCCGGGCTCCGGCGCCTCGATCGCCGTCATGTCGGGCGCGTCGCGCAAGGGCAGCTGGGTCGTCCCGCCGCAGCACAACAGTTTCGCGTTCTGGGGCGGCGCCGAGCTCGACCTGCGGCACGCGCGGTTCGCCGAGAAGCATTCGACGATCACCGCGGTCGCGATCATGGGCGGGATCGACATCATCGTGCCCGACGACATCAACGTGGACGTCACCGGAATCGGCTTCATGGGCGCGTTCGAGCTGGAGGACCGCGCGGGGACTCCCCCGGCGCCGCCGACGGCGCCGACCGTGAAGATCACCGGTCTGGCATTCTGGGGTGGCGTCGTCGTGAAGCGGAAACCGCGTAAGAAGGACGTACCCGAACTGGAAGCCTGACCTGAACTGGGGGGGTTCACCACATGCGCCGAAGTTTCGTCGCTATCGCTTGTGCCGCACTGCTTTCCGCCACCGCTTTCCCGGCGGTGGCCGCCGAGAACGCCGATCCACGCCAGGCCGCGATGGACGCGGCGGTCGCCGCGGGCATCCCCGGCATGGTCGCCGTGTCCGACGGATTCCGCGGCGTCAGCGGCGTCGCGAACATCGACCGGCCGGGCAAGCCCGACGCGTCGGGCCGCTGGCGGATCGCGAGTGTGTCCAAGGTGTTCGTCGCGACGCTGGTCTTGCAGCTCGTGGCCGAAAAACGCGTCGGGCTGGACGAGCCCGTCCAGCGCTACTTGCCGGGGCTGTTGCCGTATCCGGAGCCGATCACCGTCCGCCAGCTGCTGCAGCACACCAGCGGGCTCCCACGCGACCTGGCGCCCGAAGACTCCTGGGCGACCGGGCCGGAGATCGACACCGAACGTTTCGAGCACTTCGACAGCGACGACCAGATCCGCCTGAGCGTGTCGAAGCAGCCGTTGCAGTTCAAGCCCGGCGCGGGCTGGGCGTACTCCAACACCGGCTACAACGTGCTCGGCCTGCTGGTCGAGAAGGTCACACGGAAGCCGCTGGAACGCGCGCTCGCCGAGCGCGTCACCGGGCCGCTGCACCTGCGCGACACCTCGCTCCCCCGCGACTTCCCGTTCCTGCTCCGCCCGGCCGCCCGCGGCTACGAGCAGCTGTACGACGCGCCACGCGGCCTCACCGACGTCACCACTTACAACTACTCGCGCTACTTCGGCGCGGGCGGCATGGTGTCTTCGGCCAAGGACCTGAACCGCTTCTTCGAGGCGTTGTTCGGCGGGCGCCTGCTGCCCACCGATCTGGTGTCGGAGATGAGGAAGACCGTCCCGGTGGGCGGCGGCATGGAGTACGGGCTCGGCCTGATGAAGCTGAATCTCAAGGCGGCGGGGGCCTGCGCCGAGGACATCTCCGTCTGGGGCCACGGCGGCGACCTCCCGGGGTTCGCCACCCTCAGCTTCCACGACGACTCCGGCAAGAACATCTCCACGCTGGCCACCGTGGACCTCACCGCGTCGCCGGACGCCGCGCTCAAGCGTCAGCTGCCGATGATCTCCGAGTTCTGTGCCCCGGTGGTGCCCTCGACCAGGGCGGTCGCCCAGGCCCCGGTGCCCAGCCTGTAGGCCGCTTACACTCACCCGTATGACAGCTACGACCAGCTCGTCAGCGGCGACGGCAACCCCGTCGCCGCTGGCGGACGCGACTCGCGACGAGGCGAGCCTGCGCCGGTTCCTGCACGGGCTGCCTGGTGTCGACCAGGTCGGCGTCGAGCAGCGGGCGGCGGGACTCGGCACGCGCAGCATCAAGAAGGCCGCCAAGCTCTGGGCGATCGACACCGCCATTTCGATGGTCGACCTGACGACCCTTGAAGGTGCCGACACCCGGGGCAAGGTCCGCGCGCTCGCCGCGAAGGCCATGCGGCCGGATCCGGAACGCCCGGACACCCCGCGGGTCGCGGCCGTGTGCGTGTACCCGGACATGGTCGAGACGGCTGTCGAGGCGCTTCGCGGCACCGGCATCCACGTCGCGAGTGTCGCCACCGGTTTCCCGGCCGGCCGCACGAGCCGCGAGATCAAGCTGGCCGACACCAAGATCGCCGTCGACGCCGGCGCCGCCGAGATCGACATGGTGATCGACCGAGGCGCGTTCCTGGAAGGCCGGTACCTGGAGGTCTTCGAGGAGATCCAGGCCATCAAGGCCGCCTGTGGCAGCGCTCACCTCAAGGTCATCCTCGAAACCGGCGAGCTCGCCACCTACGACAACGTCCGCCGCGCGTCCTGGCTCGCGCTGCTGGCGGGCGGCGACTTCATCAAGACCTCCACCGGCAAGGTCTCGCCCGCCGCGACGCTGCCGGTCACCCACGTGATGCTGCAGGCCGTCCGCGACTGGTTCGTCCAGACCGGTGAACTGCGCGGCGTCAAACCGGCCGGTGGCATCCGGACGACGAAGGACGCGATCAAGTACCTGGTCGCGGTGCACGAGGTCGCCGGCGAGCAGTGGCTGAACCCGGATCTGTTCCGGTTCGGGGCGTCCAGCCTGCTCAACGACCTCCTGCTGCAGCGCCGCACCCAGGCCGACGGCCACTACAGCGGTCCCGACTACGTGACGGTGGACTGATCCATGGGCATCTTCGAGTACGCGCCCGCGCCCGAATCGCGCGACCTCGCGAACCTCAAACCGCATTACCGGCCGTTCGTGAACGGCGAATTCGTCGACGGCTCCGGTGAGCCGCTCAAGACGATCAACCCCGCCACCGAAGAGGTGCTCGCCGAGGTCGGCACCGCGTCGGTGTCCGATGTGGACACCGCGGTGAAGGCCGCGCGCAAGGCGTACGACAGTGTCTGGTCCAAGATGCCGGGCTCCGAACGCGCCAAGTACCTGTTCCGCATCGCGCGCCTGATCCAGGAGCGGTCGCGGGAGCTGGCCGTGCTGGAAAGCCTCGACAACGGCAAGCCGATCAAGGAATCGCGCGACTCCGACGTGCCGACGGCCGCCGCGCACTTCTTCTATCACGCCGGCTGGGCGGACAAGCTCGACTACGCGGGCTACGGCCCGAACCCCAAGCCGCTCGGCGTCGCGGGCCAGGTCATCCCGTGGAACTTCCCGCTGCTGATGCTGGCGTGGAAGATCGCGCCCGCGCTGGCCACCGGCAACACCGTGGTGCTCAAGCCCGCGGAGACCACGCCGCTGACCGCGCTCGTGTTCGCGGAGATCTGCCAGCAGGCCGAACTCCCGCCCGGCGTGGTGAACGTCCTGCCCGGCGCCGGCGACATCGGCGCCGCGCTGGTGGGCCACGGCGACGTGAACAAGGTCGCCTTCACCGGATCGACCGAAGTCGGCAAGGCCATCCAGCGCCAGATCGCGGGCACCGCGAAGAAGCTGACGCTGGAGCTCGGCGGCAAGGCGGCGAACGTCGTCTTCGATGACGCCCCGCTGGATCAGGCCGTCGAGGGGATCGTCAACGGGATCTTCTTCAACCAGGGCCACGTCTGCTGCGCGGGCTCGCGCCTGCTGGTGCAGGAGTCGATCGCCGAGGAGCTGCTCGAGAAGCTGCGCTACCGCGTCTCGACGCTGCGGCTGGGCGACCCGCTGGACAAGAACACCGACATCGGCGCGATCAACTCCGCCGAGCAGCTCGCGAAGATCAAGGGACTCGTGGAGTCCGGCGACGCCGAGGGCGCGCAGCGCTGGACCAGCCCGTGCCCGGTGCCGGAACGCGGTTTCTTCTTCGCTCCCACCGTGTTCTCCGATGTTCAGCAGTCGATGCGCATCGCCCGCGAGGAGATCTTCGGGCCGGTGCTTTCGGTGCTGACCTTCCGCACCCCGGACGAGGCCGTCACCAAGGCGAACAACACGCCGTACGGGCTTTCGGCCGGAATCTGGACCGAGAAGGGTTCGCGCATTCTCTGGATGGCGAACCAGCTCCGCGCCGGCGTCGTCTGGGCCAACACGTTCAACCGCTTCGATCCCGCCGCGCCGTTCGGCGGTTACCAGGAGTCGGGTTTCGGCCGCGAAGGCGGACGCACCGGACTGGAGGCCTACCTCGATGTCTGACCGTATTTCGGTGGCGAAGACCTACAAGCTCTACATCGGCGGCAAGTTCCCCCGCTCGGAATCCGGCCGCGTGTACCCGGTCACCGACACCAAGGGCAAGTTCCTGGCGAACGCCTCGCACGCGTCCCGTAAGGACGTCCGCGACGCGGTTTCCGCCGCCCGCAAGGCTTTCGGTGGCTGGTCGGCGGCGACCGCGTACAACCGCGGCCAGGTGCTGTACCGGGTGGCGGAAATGCTGGAAGGCCGCCGCGATCAGTTCGTCGCGGAGGTTTCGGCGTCCGAAGGCGTCGCGGCGAAGAAGGCACAGTCCCTTGTGGACGCTTCGATCGACCGCTGGGTCTGGTACGCGGGCTGGACCGACAAGATCGCGACCGTGCTCGGCGCGGCCAACCCGGTCGCGGGCCCGTACTTCTCCTTCACCGTGCCGGAACCGACCGGTGTCGTGGGTGTGCTGGCGCCGCAGGAGTCGTCGTTGCTGGGCCTGGTGAGCGTGCTGGCCCCGGTGCTGGCGACGGGTTCGACCGCGGTGGTCGTCTCCAGCGCGGACCGGCCGCTACCCGCGATCACCCTTTCGGAGGTCCTGGCGACGTCCGACCTGCCCGGCGGGGTCGCGAACATCCTGACCGGCCGCGCGTCGGAGCTGGGCTCGTGGCTCGCGTCGCACGGCGACGTCAACGCCCTCGACCCGACCGGTGCAGAGCCGTCCGCGCGGGCAGACCTGGCGCGCGAGGCCGCGGGGACCGTGAAGCGGGTGCTGACCGTTCCGGACGCCGAGCCGGACTGGACCGCGGATGCCGACATCGCGCGGCTGCGGCGGTACCTGGAGGCCAAGACCGTCTGGCACCCGCTGGGCGTCTAAGCCGCCCGGTTCGCGCAGTTGGACACCTGAAGTCCGTGAAGGCCTCCTTCCCTACTTTGAGGGTAGGGAAGGAGGCCTTCACGGCGGTCGGGTCGCGCCGGCGTTGCGAAAGCCACTTTCGCAACGTTGAAGGTTGCGAAAGTGGCTTTCGCAACCACCGCCCCCGTATCACCGGCCGGCCAAGACCTCACGGATCGAGATCGGCCCCGGTCAGCGCCCGTCCCGGCAATGACTCGTTCGAGCCGGCGGCCCGCAGGCCGTCGATCATGATCCCGATGCATCGCCGCGTCGACATCCGCGCGACCTCCTCGCCCTTGCCCGGCATCTGCCGCAGCAACGTCGCGAACAGGATCGCGACGTCACCGGTGGCGACGTCCGTCCGGAGCTTGCCCTCCGCCTGCGCTCCGCGGACGAAAGCGTCCATCACCAGCAGCAACTCGTCACGCAGGGCCTTGATCGCGGGATCACTCTTCAGGATCGCCAGCGCCCGGGGCGACACCATCGCGAGCTGGATGCTCAGCTGCAATTCCATCGACTGGTGCAGCAGCCGGATCAGCGCCTCCCAATCCGAGGCCTCCTGATCCCTCGCGGCCTTCGCGTCCCTCAGGACCCGATCGAAGTTGTCGACGGCGACCGCCCGGATCAACGCGTCACGGTCCGGGAACCGCCGGTACAGGGTGCCGACGCCGACACCGGCCGCCCGCGCGATCTCCTCCATCGGGACCTCGGCGCCTTGGGCGGCGAAGATGACTCTCGCGGCGGCCAGGATCTGATCCCGGTTCCGGCGCGCGTCGGCGCGCAAGCGGGTCTCGGGGTCGGCTGTCATGATCCTCGCCTCTCGAAGGGTCCTTCAGGGCCGTGATTCTCGCACGTAAGGGCGTGCCCTTCACGCTTCCCGGGAAACCACCCCTTCGCGAGTGGACGACCAGCCTCCGCTTGAGTACCTTGGTGACATAAGCGGAATGAATCCATCCGCATACATTTTTGGGGCCCCCTGTCCGATTTCGCCCGAACCCACCCGACATCTGGGGAAGGACAACCCGATGACTGACGTCGAGGAAACCACCGCGACCTTGCCGCTGGCCCGGAAATGCCCGTTTTCACCACCGCCCGAATACGAGCGGCTTCGCCGGGAAAGTCCGATTTCCCGGGTCGGCCTTCCGTCCGGCCAAACGGCTTGGGCGCTCACCAGGCTCGAAGACATCCGCGAAATGCTGAGCAGCCCGCATTTCAGCTCCGACCGGCAGAGTCCTTCGTTCCCACTGATGGTCGCGCGGCAGATCCGCCGTGAGGACAAGCCGTTCCGCCCGTCCCTCATCGCGATGGATCCACCGGAACACAGCCAGGCCAGGCGTGACGTCGTCGGCGAATTCACCGTCAAGCGCATGAAAGCGCTTCAGCCGCGCATTCAGCAGATCGTCGACGAACATCTCGACGCCCTGCTCGCGGGCCCCAAACCCGCCGACCTCGTCCAGGCGCTTTCCCTGCCGGTTCCGTCCTTGGTGATCTGCGAACTGCTCGGCGTCCCCTATTCGGACCACGAGTTCTTCCAGTCCTGTAGTTCCAGGATGCTCAGCCGGGAGGTCACCGCCGAAGAACGGATGACCGCGTTCGAGCAGCTCGAAAACTATCTCGACGAACTCGTCACCAAGAAGGAGGCGAACGCCACCGAGGACGACCTCCTCGGCCGCCAGATCCTGAAGCAGCGGGAGGCAGGCCACGGCGAACACAGTGACCTTGTCGGGCTGGCGTTCCTCCTGCTCATCGCCGGACACGAGACCACGGCGAACATGATCTCGCTCGGCACGGTGACCCTGCTGGAGAACCCCGATCAGCTGGCGAAGATCAAGGCGGACCCGGGCAAGACCCTCGCCGCGATCGAGGAACTCCTTCGGGTCTTCACCATCGCCGAAACGGCGACCTCACGGTTCGCCACGGCGGACGTCGAGATCGGCGGCACGCTCATCCGCGCGGGTGAAGGCGTGGTCGGCCTGAGCAACGCGGGCAACCACGATCCGGACGGCTTCGAGAACCCGGAGACCTTCGACATCGAACGCGGCGCGCGGCATCACGTCGCCTTCGGATTCGGGGTGCACCAATGCCTCGGCCAGAACTTGGCGAGGTTGGAACTCCAGATCGTCTTCGATACGTTGTTCCGGCGAGTACCGGGCCTCCGGATCGCCGTTCCGGTCGACGAACTGCCGTTCAAGCACGATTCGACGATCTACGGCCTCCACGCCCTTCCGGTCACCTGGTAGGAGGAGCCATGAAGATCATCGCGGACACCGGGAAGTGTGTGGGCGCGGGCCAGTGCGTGCTCACCGACCCCGATCTGTTCGATCAGAGCGAGGACGACGGGACGGTCCTCGTGCTGAACGCCGAGCCCGAAGGCGCCGAGGCGGAAGAGAACGCCCGCACCGCCGTGCATATTTGCCCGGGGCAGGCATTGTCGCTCGCTTGAGCGGTGAGGCCAGTCCGTGAAGGCCTCCTTGAGGGACCCAGAGTCCCTCAAGGAGGCCTTCACGGACTTCAGCGGAGCAAGGACGCCGGTGGCGTGGCTACTTGACCGCGCCCATCGACAGCCCCCGCACCAGGTGGTTCTGCGCGATCCAGCCGACGATCATCACCGGCAGCGACGCGAGCAGCGCGGCCGCCGAAAGCTGCGCCCAGTACAGGCCCTCGCTGGTGATGAAGCCGACCAGGAACACCGGCACCGTCCCGGCCCGCGCGGCGGTGAGGTTGACCGAATAGAAGAACTCGGTCCACGAGAAGATCACGCAGATCAGCGCGGTCGCGGCCACCCCGGGCGCGACCACCGGCATGATGATCTTCCGCAGCAGGATCGGCAGCGTCGCCCCGTCGATCCGTCCCGCCTCGATCATCTCGTGCGGCACCTCCAGGAAGAACGACCGCATCATCCAGATGGCCAGCGGCAGGTTCATCGAGGTGTACAGGATGATCAGCGCCCACACGTTGTCCAGCAGCTGGGTGTTCTGCGAGATCACGTAAAGCGGGATGATCGCCGCCACGATCGGCAGCATCTTCGTCGACAGGAAGAAGCCGAGCGCGTTGCTCGTCCCCTTCACCGGCGCCAGCGACAGCGCGTACGCCGCCGGGATTCCCAGCAGCAGCACGAAAAGCGTCGACACGACGGTCACGAACGCCGAGTTCGACAGGTACGGCAGGAAGCCGCGTTCGAGCACGCCCGCGAACTGGTCGAGCGTCGGGCTGAACACCAGCCGCGGCGGGTCGGTGTAGGCGTCGGCCTCCTGTTTGAAGGCCGTGAGGATCATCCACAGCAGCGGGAACACGAACAGGATCGCGATCACCCAGGTCGCGACCGTCAGCGCGCCGGGGCCGAAACGGCTTTTCATTTCGCGCCTCCCTGTACCGAGAACGTGCGGAACATCAGCCGCAGCGCGAAGGTCGCGACGATCATCGTCAGGATCACGACGATCACCCCCATCGCGGACGACTGCCCGATGTCGAAACCTTGGAACGCCCGCTGGTAGATGTAGAACGGCAGGTTCGTGCTGGCCGTCCCCGGGCCGCCTTGCGTCATCAGGAAGATCGCGTCGAAGCTGTTCACGATGTAGATCGCGCCCAGCAGCGTCGCCAGCTGCAGGAACCGGCTCAGATGCGGCAGCGTGATCGCGGTGAACGTCCGCCAGCGGCCGGCGCCGTCGACCGACGCGGCCTCCAGCACGTCCTTCGGCTGGCTCTGCAACCCGGCCAGGATCAGCAGCATCATGAACGGCGTCCACTGCCAGACGATCTGGGCCATCACGGCGGCCAGCGGGAACTCCGAAAGCCAGTCGACGTCGGTGCCGAACACGAAGTGCAGCAACCCGTAGGTCGGGTCGAACATCGTCGTCTTCCACAGCAGCGCGCCCGCCGCGGGCAGGATCAGGAACGGCGTGATCAGCAGGGTGCGGACCACCCCGCGCCCGAGGAACTTGCGGTCCAGCAGGATCGCCAGCCCCAGGCCGAGCAGCAGCGAGAAGAACACGCACACGACCGTCAGCACCACGGTGTTCAGCAGCGCGCCGAGGAACGTCGAGTCGGCGAAGACGTCGATGTAGTTCTGCAGCCCGACGAAGTGCCTTGAGCCAGGACGCACCAGGTTCCACGACTGGAACGAGTAGATCACCGTCAGCACGAAGGGCAACTGCGTCACGGCGACGACGAACAGCAGCGCGGGCAGAAGCGGCAGTCGTCGTTTGAACGGCGTATCCGTGCCACGCTTCGGAGCTGCCTTCTTCGTATGGGCGGGCTCCGGGCGGGCAGGAGCGGAGATCGTGGCCATCACTGCACCTCCTGATACGACTTGCCGACGGTCTGCGCGTACTCCTGCGACTGCTCGAGTGCTTCGTCCACGGTGATCTGCCCCGCGATCGCCGCCGAAAGCTGCTGGCTCACCCGGGTGCCGAGATCCTGGAACTCGGGGATGCCGACGAACTGGATCCCGGGGTAGGGCACCGGATTCACCATCGCCTTGCGCTGGTCGGCGTCCGCGATCCCGTCCAGCGTCGGCTGCGCGTAGGCCTTGGCGGCCTCACGGTATTGGGGGATGTCGTAGGTCGATTTCCGCACGCCCGGCGGGACGCGGTTCCAGTCGCCGAACTCCTTGGCGACCCGCTGCACATAGGCCTTGTCGGTCATCCAGGACATGAACTTGAAGGCGGCTTCTTTGTCCTTGGCGACCTTGGGGATCGCCAGCGCCCACGTGTAGAGCCACCCGCTCGACTGCGTCTTCTCCACCGGCGCCGGGGCGTAGCCGGACTTGCCGACGACCTTGCTGGCCGAAGGGTCCTCGTTCGTACCCGCCATGACCGTGGCGTCGTACCACATCGCGGCCTGGCCCTGGGTGTATCGCGTTCCGCACTCCGAGAAGCCCGCGCTCGACGCGCCGACCTCGCCGTGGTTCCGCACGAGGTTGACGTAGAACTCGGCGGCGGCCTTGAACTCGGGGCTGGTCAGCTTCGCGTTCCAGTCCTTGTCGAACCACTGCGCGCCGAAGGTGTTGGCGACCGTGGTGAACGGCGCGAGGCTCTCACCCCAGCCGGGCTTGCCGCGCAGGCAGATCCCGGCGACGCCCTTGGCCTTGTCGTCGAGTTTCGCGGCGTACTCGGCGATCTGCGTCCACGTCGGCTTGGCGGGCATGGTGATCCCGGCCTGCTCGAACAGATCCTTCCGGTAGGCCAGGAACGACGACTCACCGTAGAACGGCACCGCGTAGAGGGATCCGTTGTACGACAAGGACTCCTTGATGCTCGGGATGAAGTCGTCCGCGTCGTAGGACGGGTTCGCCGCGATATGCGGGCCGAGGTTTTCGAGCCAGCCGTTCGCGGCCCACTGCGGCGCCTCGTAGTTGCTGATCATGACGACGTCGAACTCGCCGCCTTCGGTGGCCGTCGACGCGGTGATCTTCGCGCGTGCCTGGTTTTCCGGCAGCGACACGAATTTGAGGCTGACGCCGGGATTCGCCCTCTCGAACTCGCCGGAAAGCTCGATGGCGTCCTTCATCTGCGGGTTCGCGACGATCGCGACGACGAGCGTCCGGTCACCGGTCCCGAGCGCGCCCGCACCGGCACATCCGGTGAGGGTCAGCAAGAGGACCGAGAGCAGAGCGGCTGCTTTACGCACCTTCGCCTCCCGGTATGACCTGCACCTTCAGGCCGGCGCCGCTGCGCATGAGGGCGAGAGCGTCGGGGTACTGCTCCAGCGGCAGGGTGTCGGTGAGCAGCGCGGCGGTGTCGACGGCGCCGTCCGCCACCAGGTCGAGCGCGGCGCCGAAGCTGTTCATGACGGCCATCGAGCCGACGACGGTGATCTCGTCGTTGTAGATCCGGAACGGCGAAAGCGCGACGCGTGCTTCGGCGGGCGCGACGCCGAAGACCAGCAGGCGGCCTCCGCGCTGAAGCGAGTCGAAAGCGGCTTCGATGGCGGGCGCGGCGCCGGTGCAGTCCGCGGCGGCGTCGAACTTCTCGTCGTCGAGGTCTTTCACGTCGCCCGCGACCGCGGCCGCGCCGAGGTCCATCGCCCGGCCGAGGCGTGAGGTGTTGCGGTCGACCACCGTGACGTGCGCGCCCGCGCGCTGCAGCAACTGCTGCATGATCAGCCCCATCGTGCCCGCGCCGACGACCAGGAACCGCTCCCCCGCCTCGACGCCGATGCGGCGCACGCCGTGGACCGCGCAGGAGACCGGCTCGACGAGGGCGCCCTGTCCCCAGGTCATCGTGTCCGGCATGCGGTAGCAGTTCGCCGAAGGAACGGCGACGTACTCGGCGAAAGCGCCGTCGACGGTGTCGCCGGTCGCGTTCCAGTTCTCGCAGAGGTTGCCGCGGCCGGACCGGCAGGGCTTGCAGTAGCCGCAGAACAGCGACGGGTCGACGGCCACCCGGTCGCCGACCTTCCAGCCGCCCGGGACATCCGCGCCGAGTTCGACGATCTCGCCGGCGAACTCGTGGCCGGGGACGATCGGATAGGGCGTCGGCGGGAAGTGCCCGTCGGCGATGTGGAGGTCGGTCCCGCAGATCCCGCAGGCACCCACCTTGACGACGACCTGGCGATCCCCCGGTTTGGGATCGGGCACCTCGCCGACCCTGATCTCCCCGGGCTTGTCCACGATCGCGGCACGCATGCCAGCTCCTCTTCTCTCCGCTCAAATGAGCGGGACGGGCCTATGCTTCGGTCTGCATGTCACTGCTGTTGATGTCCCCGCATGGTGAACTTTTCCCTGGTGTTACGTCAACCTTTCGCGAAGATTTCGCGATATAGTGCTCAGATGAGCGGGAAGAAGCAGGGTCCCGGCCTGGTGGAGTCACTTCACCTGGCCGCGGTGGCCCGGCGGTTCTACGACCAGGGCGCCTCGAAACTCGAGATCGCCGAAGAGTTCGGGATCAGCCGGTTCAAGGTCGCGCGCATGCTGGACGCGGCCAGGGAAAGCGGCATCGTCCGGGTCGAGTTCCGCTTGCCGGCGCCGGTCGATCTCGTGCTGTCCGAGGAGATCCGCGCGGCGTACCGGCTCGACCGGGTACTGGTGCTCGAACGAGCGCCGGAACCGGAATCCCGCGAAGTGGCGCGGCGCAAGATCGGCACGCTCGCCGCCCGCCTGCTGGCCGAGATCGTCACTCCCGGCGACGTCCTCGGCCTGTCGTGGGCACGTTCGGTGAACGCGATGACCGACGCGATCGAGTCACTGCCGAAATGCCCGATCGTGCAACTGTGCGGCGTGCAGGCGGGGATGGACATGCGCGACCGGTCGGTGGAGACGGTCAGCCGTGTCGCGTCGGTGTCCGGCGGCCAGCCGTACCCGATCTTCGGCCCGCTCGTGCTCCCCGACCGCCGCACCACCGAGACCCTGCGCCGGCAGCCCGGGATCGCGGAAACCTTCGGGCAGTTCAAGAACCTGACCAAGGCCGTCGTCAGCATCGGCGCGTGGAAACCCGAGGAGTCGACGGTTTACGACGCGCTCGACGAAGCGGAGCGCGGCGCGATCGCGAAACGCGGCGCCAAGGCCGAGGTCTCCGCGCGCCTGTTCGACGCCGACGGGAACCCGATGTCCACCGGGCTGGCCCACCATGTGCTGGCCATCAGCGCCGAGGACCTGCTGGCCGTCCCCGAAGTGATCGCGCTGGGCTACACGGAACCGAAGGCCGAAGCGATCGATGCCGTCTTGCGCTCGGGCATGGTCTCGACGCTGATCACCGACGCCGCCGCCGCCGTCCCGCTGCTCAAGCTGGCCGAGGCGCGCCCACCCGCCTGACCACCTCGTGAGTGGTAAGGACTGTTCTAACCGTCCTTACCACTCACGAGACCCAGCGCCTCGTCCTGCGCCGCCATCACCTCGTCGCCGTGCCTGAACGCCCACTCCCCGAAGGCTTCGATCGGCCCCAGCAGCGTGGTGCCGAGGTCCGTCAGCGAGTACTCGACCTTCGCCGTCCGGCCACAGTCGCGCCTGCTGACGAGCCCGTTGAACTCCAGCCGCCGGACGGTCTCCGTGAGCACCTTCGTGCTGATCCCGCCGAGCCGTCGCCGCAGTTCGGCCGGGCGCAGCGGTCCTTCGCGCAGCGCCCACAACACGACCGGGTTCCACGTGTTCGCCATCAGGTCGAAGGCCAGCCGGGCACGGCAATCGGCGAGGAAGACGTCGTTCATCGCACCTCCGGTAACCAATCGGTACCCGCACGGCTTTCTACGGTCATGGGGTAACTAGATCTTAGGGAGCAGCACATGCGTATCGGTATCTTCGGCGCGGGCGGGATGGCGGAAGCGCTCGGCGGCCAGTGGGCCGAGGCCGGGCACGAGGTGATGGTCGCCGCCCGCGACCGGGTCAAGGCCGCCACGATCTCCCCGCGGGTGGGGACCTGGGAGGAGACCGCCCGCGCCAGTGACGTGATCCTGCTCGCCATTCCCGCCGCTTCGGTACCGGAAGTCCTTGCCGCGGCGGGGAATCTCACCGGGAAGGTCCTGATCGACTGCACCAACGCGGTCGGGCCCGGTGCCGAACTCACCGTCCCCGACCAGGCCGCGCGGATCGCCGCCGCCGCACCGGAAGCGCACGTGGTGAAGGCGTTCAACCTGTGCCACGTGGACGTCTGGCGGATGACTCCGCCGGTGTTCGGCGGCCGTCCGCTGGCGGTGCCGATCTGCGGCGACAGGGTCGGCGAAGTGAGCGAGCTGGTCCGCGCCATCGGGTGCGTTCCGCTCGTCGCGGGTGGTCTCGACCGGGCCGCGCTCATGGAGGCGACGATGGCGTTCGTGGTCGGGCTCTGGTTCGACGGCCACGACGCCCAGGCCTGTTTCCCACCCCTTCCGGTGTGATTTCAGGGTCGTCCCCGATGCGCCGCGCGAGGCGGTCACGCGAGCCTGTCCGGCATGGGGACGAAGACCTGGCGGCGACTGACCGTGTGGTTGCACGTCGTCACTTCGGTGGGCTGGATGGGGCAGGCCCTGGCGCTGTTCACCCTCCTGGTGATCAGCCGGACGAGCGAGGACGGCGCGATCCGCGTCGCGGCGACGTCGATGGCGCACGAAATCGACACCCTCCTGCTGGCGCCCCTTGCCAACGCTTCGGCCTTCACCGGGTTCATGCTCGCCGCGGGGACGGCATGGGGGTTCACCCGGCACTGGTGGGTGCTGGCGAAGTTCGCGATCACGCTGGTCCAGCTCTACGCCGGGATCTTCCTGCTGTCGGGGGCTTTGCGGGACTCCGTGGGCAGTGAACCACCGCCGGTGGCGCTGGTCGGCGGGACCGCGCTGATGGCGAGCGCGCTCGCGTTCCAGGCGTGGCTTTCGGTGGCGAAGCCGTGGGGCAAGGTCCGCTCGGGCGCGAAGCTGCCGACCGCGCCGACGTGGGTGTTCGTCGCCGCGGTCCTCGCGCCGCTCACCGACATCGCGGTGGGCCTGCTTCTGGGCTATCCCATGCCCGCGCTGTCGCTGGTGGTGCTGATAGGGCAGCTGGTGCGGCGCCGCTTGGGGCTCGTGAGTGGCAAGGACGGTTAGAACCGTCCTTGCCACTCACGAGGCGTCAGAGCTGGTCCACCGCCGTGATCCGGATGACCGCCGAACCCGCCTCGTCCGAAGCCGCCAGGTCGACCTCGGCGCTGATGCCCCAGTCGTGGTCGCCCGCCGGATCGTCGAAGATCTGCCGCACCCGCCAGATCTCCGCCTCCTGCTCGATGATCAGCAGCTTCGGCCCGCGCGCGTCCGGCCCGATGCCGAGCGTTTCGTGCTCGTCGAAGTAGTCCTCGATGGCGTCTTCCCACGCGTCCGCGTCCCAGCCCGACGCGGCGTCCAGCTCGCCGAGCGTGTCGTAGGCACGCCGCGACGCCAGCTCCACTCGCCGGAACAGCTCGTTCCGCACCAGCACGCGGAACGCCCGCTCGTTCCGCGTGACCGCGGGCGGCTCGGACGGCGGCCTCGTCGAAACCGGGCCTTCCTCTTCGGGATGCCGCAAGGCTTCCCACTCGTCCAGGAGGCTGGAGTCGACCTGGCGCACGAGTTCGCCGAGCCATTCGATGAGGTCCTGCAACCCCTCGTTCTTGGCCTCGTCCGGAACCGTGTGCCGCAGCGAATCGTAGGTGTCGGTGAGGTACCGCAGCACCAGCCCTTCCGAGCGGGCCAGCTGGTAGAAACCGATGTACTCCACGAAGTTCATCGCGCGCTCGTACATGTCGCGCACGACGGACTTCGGCTTGAGCTCGTAGTCCTCGACCCACGGATGCCCTTGCCGGTAGCGGGAATACGCCGCCTCCAGCAGTTCCTCCAGCGGCTTCGGGTACGTGACGTTCTCGAGCAGCTCCATCCGCTCGTCGTACTCGATGCCCTCGGCCTTCATCGCCTGCACGGCCTCGCCACGCGCCTTGAACTGCTGCTGCGACAGCACCGGACGCGGATTGTCCACAGTGGATTCCACAATGGACACGACGTCGAGCGGATAGGACGGCGACTCGACGTCGAGGAGCTCGATCGCCGCCAGCGCGAACGGCGAAAGCGGCTGGTTCAGCGCGAAGTCGAACTGCAGGTCCACCGTGAGCCGGACGATGCGGCCCTGCTCGTCGGGCTCGTCGAGCCGTTCCACGACGCCCGCCGCGAGCAGCGCGCGGTAGATCGCGATCGCGCGCAGGATCAGTTTCCGCTGGGCGGGACGGTCGGAATGGTTGTCCTCCAGCAGATGCCGCATCGAGTCGAACGCGTTGCCCGGCCGGGAGATCACGTTCAGCAGCATCGAGTGGCTGACGTGGAAACTCGACGTCAGCGGCTCCGGCTCGGCCGCGATCAGCCGGTCGAAGGTGCTCTCCGTCCAGTTGACGAACCCTTCTGGCGCCTTCTTGCGGACGATCTTCTTTTTCTTCTTGGGGTCGTCGCCCGCCTTCTCCAGCGCCTTGGCGTTTTCGACGACGTGGTCCGGCGCCTGCACGACGACGTAGCCGTCGGTGTCGTACCCGGCGCGGCCCGCGCGGCCGGCGATCTGATGGAACTCACGCGCCTTGAGATGCCGCTGCCGCACACCGTCGTACTTCGTCAGCGCGGAGAAGACCACTGTGCGGATTGGTACGTTGATGCCGACGCCGAGCGTGTCGGTCCCGCAGATCACCTTCAGCAGCCCGGCCTGCGCGAGCTGCTCGACCAGGCGCCGGTACTTCGGCAGCATGCCGGCGTGGTGCACGCCGATCCCGTGCCGGACCAGCCTCGACAGCGTCTTCCCGAACCCGGCCGAGAAGCGGAAGTCGCCGAGCATCTCGGCGATGGCCTCCTTCTCCGCCTTCGAGGTGACGTTGATGCTCATCAGCGTCTGCGCGCGCTCGATCGCGGCGGCCTGCGAGAAGTGCACGACGTAGACCGGCGACTGCCCGCCGTGGAGCAGCTCGGACATCGTCTCGTGCAACGGCGTCAGCGCGTAGCGGAAGGTGAGCGGCACCGGCCGCTGCGCCGAGGTGACCACCGCGGTCGGACGGCCGGTCCGGCGGGTGAGATCTTTTTCGAAGAACGAGACGTCGCCCAGCGTCGCCGACATCAGCACGAACTGCGCGCCTCCCAGCTCCAGCAGCGGCACCTGCCAGGCCCAGCCGCGATCCGGCTCCGAGTAGAAGTGGAACTCGTCCGCGACGACCTGGCCGACCGGCGCGTCGGCACCGAACCGCAACGCCATGTTCGCCAGGATTTCCGCCGTGCAGCAGATGATCGGCGCGTCGGCGTTCACCGCCGAGTCGCCGGTCATCATGCCGACGTTCTCCGGGCCGAAGATCTCGATCAGCTGGAAGAACTTCTCCGAGACGAGCGCCTTGATCGGGGCCGTGTAGTAGCTGCGGCGGCCGTGCGCGAGCGCGGTGAAGTGCGCCCCGACGGCGACCAGGCTCTTTCCCGAGCCCGTGGGCGTCGACAGGATCACGTTCGCCCCGGAGACCACCTCGATGATGGCCTCTTCCTGCGCGGGGTACAGCTCCAACCCGCGCTCGGCCGTCCAGGTGGAGAAGGCTTCGAACAGCGAGTCGGGGTCGGGATCCGCAGGCAGGAGGTCTGTAAGTGTCATCAGAGGACCTATCGTGCCATCCGTTGGTCGCTTCTTGCCCAGGGGTGATCGCGCCCTCCGCCGGAAACCCGTAGGCTTCGCGGTACCGCGCACCTTCCGGGCACCATCACCCGGCCGCGCACACAGGCGGTAATCCGAGAGGGCTATAGGAATGGCACAGGACATCATCCCGATCGAACTCGGCCTGCCACAGGGTGACGTCGTCACTCTCTGGGCGCCGCGCTGGCGGGAAGACGGCGAGGAATGGGAAGCCTTCCTCGGCGACGAGGAGGACCTGTACGCCTTCCCGGACGCCGCGCATCTCGCCGCCTTCGTGCGGACCTCCGAGCAGCACGACCTGCTCGACCACCCCGCGTGGGAGGTCGTCCCCGCGCTGAACGTGCCCGAGCTCATCCCGGACGACGACCACACCTACGACCTGGTGGGCGTCCCCGAGCTGGTCGCCGAGAAGCCGGACCAGTGGACGCTCGGCGAGCTGGCCGAGATCATCGGCATCGTGCGTTCGCTCGCGGACGTGTGCGAGCTGGACGAGGTCCACGAAGTCCTCGACGCGCACGAGAGCTTCTCGCTGCTGGATCAGGGCACACTGCCCTTCTCCGGCCGTGACGGCGAGCGCCTCTGGGCGGACCTGTCGCAGGCGGTCTCCGAGAAGTGGGACACCGTGCTCGACGCGATCGACAGTCTCGTGACCGTCCCCGACGTCGACGAGAAGGTGCTGGAGCAGACCGCGGAGGAGCTCGCGACCTTCCTCGCGGAGTCCGCCGAGGCCGAAGCGGCCGCCGTCGACGAGGATCTCGTGGACGACGAGGACGACGACGAAGACGACGAGCCCGTCGGCTTCTGGGGCGAGGTCGGCATCGACCCGATCAAGATCATCACCTCGGGCGCCGAGTACTACACGCTGCGCTGCTACCTCGACGACAAGCCGATCTTCCTCGGCAGCGAAGGCGAGATCGACGTCTTCACCTCCGAGAAGGCCCTGATCCGCGCGATCGCGGACGGGAAGGACCTGGCGGACAACGACCTCGCCCAAGTGTCCACTTGGGACGAGGTGACCACGAAGGCCACCGCGGGCGAGCTCGAAATCGACGTCGACGCCGAGAACACGTACGTGCTCAACGGTATCGCCGACGACATCGCCGAAGGTCCCGAGGCGATCGACCCGATCCAGCTGGAGCTGGCCGTCGAGCTGATCACCGACGCCGCCGAGTGGGCCGACGACGACAGCGTCGAAACCGCGCTGGCCGCCAACGAAAGCCTCGGCTGGCTGGTGTCGTTCGTGCTGCGGCCGGACCCGTCGCGCCTCGAGCCGAGCGCTCCGTTCGACGCCGAGCAGTCGGAGTGGCGCAAGCTCGTCGAGACCTTCGAGAACCGGCTCACGGTCATCTGATCCACCCCGTGAAAGGGCCCCTCAGGTTCGTCCTGAGGGGCTCTTTTCGTGCCGGACGGGCACCACTGCCACAGCGAGCATCGGGAAGACCGCGGCTACGCAGAACGCCAGCGCGTACCGCGAATCACCGATCACCAAGCCCAGCATCGGCGGGGTCAGCGCCGCGGCGATGTTCTGGCCGGTGTTCTGCGTGCCCATCGCCCGTCCCGCCCACGCGAGCCCGGCCATCTCCGCCGACGCGGTGAACCCGAGCCCGTTGTCGGACACGGTGATCACCGCGGCCAGGACGAGCGCGAGCATCACCAGCCACGGCCACGTCGCGTCGCCGAGCGCGACCAGCAGCATCACCGCGGCGCTCGCGATCGCCAGCTGCCGCATCGGCCGCAGCCTGCTGCCCGCGCGGTCGGACCAGTAACCCGACGCGATCCTGCCCAGCGCGCCGAGGATCTGGACGGCGCCGACGAACCAGCCCGCGGACGCCGCCGTCCAGCCGTGCACGGTCACCAGGTAGACGGGGGTGAACGCGGAGATCGCGAACTGCGGGACGACGAGCAGCGCGCTCGCGCCGTGGACCCGCCACAGCGCGGGCTTCCGGTACGGCGACGGCGGTTTCTCCGTCTTGCCCGCTTCGGCTTCCGGACGCGGCGGATCGACCAGGAGCCAGGCGACCAGGAGTGCGACACCGATCGCGGTCAGCGCGGGCAGCATGAGCGAGACCTGGAAACCCCAGCGGTCCGCGAGCGGCGGGAGCCCGAAGGCCGCGACGCCCACCCCGAGCGGCTGGGCCATCTGGCGGATGCCCATCGCGAGGCCGCGTTCGGCCGGGCCGAACCAGCCGAGGACGGCCCGGCCGCTCGCGGCGTTCACTGACGCGGTGCTCGCGCCGGCGAGCAGGAACACCCCAAAGAGGGTCACGAGCGAGTGGTCACCGATGGCCGCGTACACGAGGAGTAACCCCGAGACGCCGAGCCCGATGGCCATTACCAAACGCTCTCCGTAACGGTCCGCCGCCGCACCCCACAAGATCAAGGTGAACAACAGGCCAAGGCTCGGCGCCGCGACCACGGTCCCCGCCTCGGCGAGCGAGAGCCCCTCCGCGCGCTGCATCGACGGCACCAGGAACGGGATCCCGTAAAGGAACGAACAGCTCGCGGTCTGCGCGGCGAGACCGAGCGCGAGGATGAGCCAGCGCCGTTTGCCGCCGATCCTCACGTCCACGACCTGCGCCATCATCGCCACCATTTCACTATATGGGAATCAACTCCTACATAGTGAACAATAGTTGGCTATGCTAACGAACGCAAGGACGCATACCCCCGGCTTGATGACCGTGTTGATGATGTCGAGCCGCTGGTCGAAATCGAGGAAGGCGGATTTCATCGCATTGATCGTGAACCACTCGAGATCGGCCACCCCGTAGCCGAACGCGTCGCTCAGGGCCGCGAATTCGCTGGTCATCGAGCAGCCGCTCATCAGCCGGTTGTCGGTGTTGACGGTGACCCGGAACCGCAGCCTGGCGAGCAGGCCGAAGGGATGTTCGCCGATCGAACGCGCCGCTCCCGTCTGGACATTGGACGTGGGGCAGATCTCGAGGGGGATCCGCCGGTCGCGGACGTAGGCGGCCAACCGTCCCAAATGGACCGTGCCGTCGCTGTCGGTCTTGATGTCGTCGACGATGCGCACGCCGTGGCCGAGCCGCTCGGCGCCACAATGCTGAATCGCCTCCCAAATGGACGCGAGCCCGAACGCCTCGCCGGCATGAATGGTGAAATGCGCATTATTCGTCCGCAGGAACTCGAATGCGTCGAGATTTCTGGTAGGCGGAAATCCGTCTTCCGGTCCGGCGATGTCGAACCCGACCACACCGGCGTCGCGGTAGCGGACGGCGAGACCGGCGATCTCGAGCGCCCTGGCGTGCTGGCGCATCGCGCAGAGCAACGTCCCGACGCGGATCCGGCCGCCGTCGGCCGCCACTCTCCGTTCACCTTCGGCGAAGCCGGCCTGAATCGCCTCGACCACCGCATCGAGTGACAGTCCGCGTTCGACGAAGAGTTCGGGGGCGTAGCGCACCTCGGCGTAGACGACGCCGTCGGCCGCGAGGTCTTCCACCGCCTCGGCGGCCACTCTGACCAGCGCTTCCTCGGTCTGCATGACGCCGCACGTATGCGCGAACGTCTCAAGGTACGAGACGAGGGAGCCGGAATCGGCCGCATCGCGGAACCATCGGCCGAGTTCGACGGGATCGCTGGTCGGCAGGGCCCGATACCCGGTCTGCTCGGCGAGTTCGGCGACCGTGGCGGGCCGCAATCCGCCGTCCAGGTGGTCGTGGAGGAGAACCTTGGGAGCGCGGGCCAGTACCGCCTCCGGGATGCTGGGTCTGCTGCTTTCAGAGGACATACGTAACGGTAACCAGGCTGTCATTCCCCTACATGGCTGTAAGTCTCATGCTTGACTTAACCCTCGGCTTTGTGGATCACCGGCTGAATCGGCCATCAGGGCAGAGCTCGGCATTGTCCGATAGCCGGGGGCCATACGCAGAGCAATTTCGCAATGGATAAGCTTCACGTCACGTCCCTCCCATTTCCCCGCCCACGAAGGACACCGCAGTGACCACTGACAACCACATTGCCGCCCCGTCCTTCGACCGGATGCGCAACATGCTGGTGCGCGCGGCCGAAGTGCGTGAGAGCGAACAGCAGCAGATCTTCGACGCGCTCGACGACATCTACGCACGTCTGGCCCCCGTCGACTCGCTCGGCGCGGTGCGCAAGCGGCTCTCCGAGATGCCCGACCGCACCGAGACCAGCGTGCTCGCCGAGCGTCTCGACGAGACCATGTCGCGGCTCGAAGCGCAGGACACCGCGATCGCCGCGCTGACCCGCGCCGTCGAAAGCATCGTCGACAAGCTGGCCAAGCCGTTCGCTCAGCTCGACGGCCGCCTCGACGGCATGGCCGCGCGCCTGGAAGGCGTCGGGGGCCGGATGGACGGGCTCGAGGACAAGCTCCAGAACATCCACCGCCGTCTCGACGAGCTCGGCGCGCACCTCGACAAGCAGGACGTGAAGACCGACGCGCTGCCGCAGTCGGTGATCGGCCCGGTGCGCGAGCGCGTCGAGCAGGCCGAGTCCACCCTGCGGGACCGCGTCGACACCGTCGACCGCGAGCTGCGCACCCGCGTCGAGAACCTCGACAAGGCGACCAAGGAAAGCCTCACCGCGAACACCGAGGCGCTGAAGACCGCGCTGACCGAGACCGGCGAGATGATCGACGCCTCGGAGCGCCTCGACGGCCTCGGCGACCGCCTCGAGAAGGTCACCTCGCGGCTCGACGACCTGGCGGAGCGGCTCGACAAGGTCGAGGACGGCTTCACCGGGCGCCTCGGCGACCTCGACGGCTCGATCCGCTCCGGCCTGTCGAAGGTCGAGAGCACGCTGCAGAAGCAGCCGGACACCGACTCGGTCGACTCGCTGGTGCGCAAGAGCAACGACGAGTCCGTCCGCCGTATCGGCGGTCAGCTGGACGAGGCCATGGCGACCTTCGCGGAGCTGATGCTCGGCGGCGGCCCGGCCGTGCAGCAGATCTCCCCGCCGCCGCCCGCCCCGCGTCAGCCGCGCCGCAGCTCGCGCAACGGCCGGGCGCCCAAGGCGGCCGACGCCAAGGCGAAGGCCGACGGCGGCGACGAGTCCACGGACTGACGCTCTCTCCCCGCGTTTCGTCCTCTGAGTGCTGAAGTGCGTACTGCGAACTACCGCACTCAGAGGACGAAACGCGGCGGATGCGGGTGACGCTCTCTTAGCGCGTGAAGGCCCCCTTCCCTCGGCTGAGCCGAGGGAAGGGGGCCTTCACGCTGTTCCGGCCCGGTTGCCCGCGCCGACCTGCGTTTCGCGGGCTAAACGCGATCCGCCTGGCCTGCGCCGGGAGCTGGCATCGCGGACCTCCCGCCCCGGATCGCGTTTAGCCCGCTAAATGCAGGTCGGGACGCCAGCGGCCCCCAGCCGAACCCCGAAGTACATGAAGGCCCCCTTCCTTGCGCCTAGAGCAAGGAAGGGGGCCTTCATGTACTTCGCGACCTCCGGATCGCGTTTAGCCCGCGAAACGCAGGTCAGGGCCGCACGGTCTCCAGGACGAGCGGAGCGGAGGCCGGAGCCCCAGCGGAGCTGACCGCGTAGGCGTCTTCGAGCGCAGCGAGAGCCGAGGGGACAGCGTCCGGCGTATCGGTGTGCAGCTCCAGCAGCGGCTGCCCGGCCGACACGGCATCGCCCGGCTTCGCCAGGCACAGCACGCCGGCCGCGGCCTGCACCGGGTCCTCCTTGCGCGCCCGTCCGGCCCCGAGCCGCCAAGCGGCGACCCCGACCGCATAAGCGTCCAAACGCGACAAAATCCCATCGGCGGGCGCCGGAACCACGTGCACATGGCGAGGCCGCGGCAAAGCAGCCTCCGGATCCCCGCCCTGAGCGGCGATCATCCGGCACCAGGTCTCGTAAGCCCGACCAGAAGCCAGCACCGCCGCCGGGTCCACATCGGACAATCCGGCCAGCGCCAGCATCTCCCGCGCCAAGGCCACGGTCAGCTCGACGACGTCGGCCGGGCCGCCGCCGCGCAGCACCTCGACCGACTCCGCGACCTCGATCGCGTTCCCGACGGCGTTTCCCAGCGGCACGTTCATGTCCGTGATCAGCGCCGTCGTCGCGACGCCGTGCGCGGTCCCGATCTCCACCAGCGTCCGCGCGAGTTCCCTGGCCTGCGGAAGCGTCTTCATGAACGCGCCCGAACCCGTCTTCACGTCGAGCACCAGCCCGGCCGAACCCTCGGCGATCTTCTTGCTCATGATCGAGCTCGCGATCAGCGGGATCGACTCCACCGTCGAAGTCACGTCCCGCAGCGCGTACAGCTTCTTGTCCGCGGGAGCCAGCCCGGACGTCGCCGCGCAGACCACCGCGCCGACCTCGTCGAGCTGCCGGATGATCTCCGACGTCGACAAAGAGGCACGCCAGCCGGGGATCGACTCCAGTTTGTCCAGCGTCCCGCCGGTGTGCCCGAGCCCGCGCCCGGACAGCTGCGGCACGGCCGCGCCACAAGCCGCGACGAGCGGCGCCAGCGGAAGCGTGATCTTGTCGCCGACGCCGCCGGTCGAATGCTTGTCGATCGTCGGGCGGCTGACCTTCAGGTCCAGCCGCTCCCCCGACGAGATCATCGCGCCGGTCCAGCGCGCGATCTCGCCGGAGTCCATCCCCCGCAGGAAGATGGCCATCGCGAGTGCGGCCATCTGTTCCTCGGCGATGTCGCCGCGCGTGTACGCGTCGATCGTCCAGTCGATCTGTTCATCGGTGAGCCGTCCACCGTCCCGCTTCGCGCGGATGACGTCGACGGCGGCGAACGCGCTCACGGCAGATCGTCCGGCCCGAAAGCGTCCGGCAGCACCGAAGACATCGGCAGGATGCCGCTCGGGGTGTCCACCAGGCACTCCGCGCCACCGTGCTCGAACAGGATCTGACGGCAGCGCCCGCACGGCATCAGCAGGTCACCGGCGCCGCTGCGGCACGCGACGGCGACGAGTTTGCCGCCGCCGGTCAGCCGCAGCTGCCCCGCCATCGTGCATTCGGCGCACATCCCCAAGCCGTACGAAGCGTTCTCGACGTTGCAGCCGACGACGATCCGGCCGTCGTCCACCACAGCGGCGACGCCCACGTGCAGACCCGAGTACGGCGCGTACGCCGACTTCGCCGCCTCGACGGCTTGAGCCCGCAAGGCTTCCCAGTCGTACTCAGCCATGTCAGTCCTCACCTCGCCGATAGGTGGCGCCGATCGCCTTGGGCGGCCGCAGCCGCTGCGAAGCCACCGCCAGCACGATCAGCGTCACGAAGTGCGCGGTGTACGGGATGAGGTCGCTGGGCAGGTCGTCGTTGGTCCAGTAGATCGCGTACAGCGCGCCGGCGCCGACGACACCGAGCGCGGAAGCGATCCACTGACGGCGGAACAACTGCACCGCCACGATCACGGCCAGCAGGATCACCGCGCCGTACAGCAGCGCGAGCACCGCGGTGCCGCCACCGGCGAGCTGGAGGCCGTCCGCGTACCCGAACAGCGCCGCGCCGCCGAGCAGGCCACCCGGCCGCCAGTTGCCGAAGATCATCGCCGCGAGGCCGATGTACCCGCGGTTGTTGGTCTGGTTCTCCAGGTAGTCCGCACCGCCGGCGAGCAGCACGAGCGACGCGCCACCCATTCCGGCGAGCCCGCCGGAGATGATCATGGCGACGTACTTGTGCAGGTAGACCTTCACACCGAGGGACTCGGCCGCGACCGGGTTCTCGCCGCAGGACCGCAGCCGCAGGCCGAACCGCGTCCGCCACAGCACGAAGTAGCTGATCGGGACCAGCGCGATCGCGATCATCGTCAGCGGCGCGACCTCGGTGACCAGGCCGTTGAGGATGCCGGCCAGGTCGGAGATGAAGACGCGCTGCATCTTCTCCAGATCCGAGAGCCAGTCCGAGAGGAACGTCGCCGAATAGGTGTCGAACTTCGGCACCGGCGGCGACTGGCGCGGGTTCCCCGAAAGCGGGGTGAACACCAGGTTCGCCAGGTACTTCGCGACCCCGAGACCGAGCAGGTTGATCGCCACACCGGAGACGATGTGGTTGACGTTGAAGGTCACCGTCGCGACGGCGTGCAGCAGCCCGCCGAGCGCGCCGAACACGACCGCCGCGATCAGCCCGGCCCAGACACCGCCGTGGTACGCGCCCCAGGCGGCACCCCAGGTGCCGAGGATCATCATGCCTTCGAGGCCGATGTTGATCACGCCCGCGCGTTCGGCCCAGAGACCGCCGAGCGCGCACAGCAGGATCGGCAGCGCCAGCCGCAGCGCGGTATGCGCGGTGTTGGTCGAGGTGAGCGTGTTGACGCCGGTGGCGTACGACGCGATCGCGAGCACGCCGACCGCCAGCAGCCCCCAGATGGCGCCCTTGAGCCAGCCGGGGATGCGGCGCTTCGGCGACTTCACCGGCATGGTGGTCCCGCCCGTGTTGGGCGAAAGAACATCCGTGCTCACACCGCACCTCCCTCGGAAACGCTCGAACCCTTGCGGCCGTTGCCTGCCAGCGCGCGACCGACGCGACGCTGTTCGGCGGCCAGGTCCGCGCGGCGCACGATCTCGTACGCGATGACGACCGACAGCACGATCACGCCCTGCATGATCGTGGCGATCTCTTTGGACACGTTGATCTGTTCCAGCGAAACGGCGGACCGGTCGAGGAACGCCCACAGCAGGGCGCCCAGCGCGATCCCGGCCGGGTGGTTACGCCCGAGCAGGGCGACCGCGATACCGGTGAAGCCGTACATCTGGGTCGAGGTGATGCCGTAGCTGAAGTCGCGGCCGAGTAGTTCCGGCATCGCGACCAGGCCGGCGACACCGCCGGACAGCAGCATCGCGATCAGCGTCATCTTCTTGGCGTTGACGCCACCGGCGGCGGCCGCCGTGGTCGATTCACCGGAGGCCTTCAGCTCGAAACCGAACCGGGTGCGGTTGAGCATGAACCAGTAGGCCGCGCCGATCAGCGCCGCGATGACCACGAAGCCGAACAGTTCACCGGACCCGATCGGGATTCCGGGGATCCGGCCGGTTTCGGCGATCTCGCGGGTGGCGATGTTGTTGCCGGTCTGCACGCCGAACTGGTCCGCGTTGACCAGGAACGCCACGATGCCGCCGACGATCGCGTTCAACATGATCGTCGAGATGACCTCGGAAACACCGCGAGTCACCTTCAGCACGGCGGGGATAGCCGCGTAGAGCATGCCGCTGGCCACCGCGACGATCAGGATCGCGAGCACGTGGATCACCGGCGGCAGCTGCAGCGCCCCGCCGATGATGGCGGTCACGATGGCGGCGAACCGGTATTGGCCCTCGACACCGATGTTGAAGAGGTTCATCTGGAAGCCGATGGCCACCGCGAGCCCGGACAGGTAGTAGACCGTCGCGAGGTTCACCGTGTCGACGGCCGTCGAGCCCTTGAAGAGCTGGCCGATCATCGTGCCGTAGGCCTGGAGCGGATCCGCCCCCGAGATGATCAGCGCGATGGCCGTCAGGATGACCGCGAAAACGATCGCGAGCAGAGGCGGCAGCAGCCTCGTACGCCAGGAACTCACGATGCACCTTCTTCGGAGTCTTCGGAGGCACCCGTCATCGCGGAGCCCAGTTCCTGCGGGGTCACGGTCGCGGGGTCGGCCTCGCCGACCAGCCGTCCGCGCAGCATGACCTGGATGGTGTCGGAAAGCCCGATCAGCTCGTCGAGGTCGGCCGAAACCAGCAGGACGGCCAGCCCGGCGGCGCGCGCCTGACGGATCTGTTCCCAGATCAGCGCCTGCGCGCCGACGTCGACACCGCGCGTCGGATGCGACGCGATCAGCAGCACCGGATCGCCGGAAAGCTCGCGCCCCACGATCAGCTTCTGCTGGTTACCACCCGAAAGGGCGGCCGCGGGAACGTCGATGCCCGGCGTGCGGACGTCGTACTCCTCGACGATGCGGCGGGTGTCCTCACGCGCGCTGTCGATGTCGAGCAACTGTCCTTTCGCGACCGGCCGGCGGGTCTGGTAGCCGAGGATCCGGTTGACCCACAAGGGTTGCGTGAGCAGGAGGCTGTGCCGCGTGCGGTCTTCGGCGATGTACCCGATCCCGGCCTCGCGGCGGGCGAGCGTCCCCAGTTTGTGCAGTTCGACGACCTTGCCGTCGACCTCGGTCAGTTCGATCCGGCCGCCGCCCTTGCACATGCCCATGATCGTCTCGACGAGTTCGGTCTGGCCGTTGCCCTCGACGCCGGCGATCCCGAGCACCTCGCCCGCGTGCACGGTGAACGAGATGTGGTCGAGGACGTTCCGCTCGGAACCCTCGACGCTCAGGCAGACGTCGTCCAGGCGGAGGACGGCCCGATCGGTCACCGTGGACTCACGGGTCTCCGGGCTGGGCAGCTCCGAGCCGACCATCATCTCGGCCAGCTGACGTGACGTGATCGTCTTCGGATCCGCCGTGCCGACGGTGGTGCCACGGCGGATCACGGTGACCGTGTCGGCGATCGCGCGCACCTCGTCGAGCTTGTGCGAGATGAAGATGAAGGTGAAGCCGTCCTTCTGCATGGCGCGGACGGTCTCGAACAGCGCGTCGACCTCCTGCGGCACGAGCACCGCGGTGGGCTCGTCGAGGATGATGATCCGCGCGCCGCGGTAGAGCACTTTGACGATTTCCACGCGCTGGCGGTCGGCGACGCCGAGCTCTTCCAGCAGCGCGTCCGGGCGGGCGCGCAGGCCGACGCGATCGGCGAGTTCCGCCAGCTTCGCCCTCGCCGCGCGGCCGATGCCGTGCAGGTTCTCCGCGCCGAGGAAGACGTTCTCCCCGACGGTCAGGTTGTCGGCCAGCATGAAGTGCTGGTGGACCATCCCGATCCCGGTCTTGATGGCGTCCTGCGGGTTGCGCAGTTTCACCGGTTCGCCGTTGATCGCGATGTCGCCCTCGTCCGGCTGCTGCATGCCGTAGAGGATCTTCATCAGGGTCGATTTGCCCGCGCCGTTCTCGCCGCAGACGGCGTGCACCTCGCCCTTGGTGACGGTGAGGTTGACGTCGGAGTTGGCGACGACACCGGGGAACCGCTTCGTGATCCCGGTCAGCTGCACGGCCGGTTCACCCCGGTCGGGGGCGTCGGTGACCTCGGCCTGGGGAGCGCTCATGAAAAGCCATCCAGTTCTGGGTAAACAGGTTGGGGCTCGGAAGGGTGGTCAACCCTCCCGAGCCCCGCGGTCACAATTGGCCCTCAGCGGGAAAACGTACTTCGGGCCATGGTGAAGCTTACTTCTGCGGCTTGTCCGAGACGGTGATCGCCCCGGAGACGATCTGCGCCTTGTAGCCGTCGAGGACGTCCTTGATGTCGTCGACCTTGCCACCGGAGGTGGCGTAGCCGACACCGTCGACCTTGAGGTCGAAACGCTTCGGCAGCGACGACAGGTCACCCTTCGCCAGCGCGCGCAGGTAGTCGAACACCGCCACGTCGACGCGCTTCAGCATCGAGGTGATGATGACGTCCTTCGACGCCTCGACCGTCTTCTGGTTGTACTGGTCGGAGTCGACACCGATGGCGAGCGCGTTGCCCGACTTCGCGGCCTCGAACACGCCCTTACCGGAGGCGCCGGCGGCGTGGTAAAGCACGTCCGCACCCTTGGCGATCTGGGCAGCGGCCTTCACGTTGCCCTTCGCGGGGTCCTGGAACCCGGAGAAGTCACCGGCCGGGGTGAGGTACTCGTCCTCGATGACGGCCTTGGACGAAGCGGCCTTCACACCCTGGATGAAGCCGGCCTCGAACTTCTGGATCAGCGGCGTGTTGACGCCACCGACGAAACCGACGTGGCACTTCTTCGACTTGTACGCGGCGGCGACGCCTGCCAGGAACGAGCCCTGCTCCTCGGCGAAGACGAGCGAGGTGACGTTCGGGGCCTCGACGGACTCGTCGACGATCGCGAACTGGGTGTTCGGGTACTTCGGCGCGACGGCCTTGACGGCGTTGGCGTAAGCGAAGCCGACCGCGATGACCGGGTTGAAGCCCTGCGAGGCGAGCTGGTCGAGCCGCTGCGACTTGGCGGCCTCGTCCTCGGTCGCCGCGGCGGTGCTCTCGGTGACCGTGGTGACGCCGAGCTCGGCCTTGGCCTTGTCGGTACCGGCGGCGGCGGAGTCGTTGAACGACGCGTCGCCGCGGCCGCCGACGTCGAAGGCCAGCGCGACCTTCAGCTTGCTGCCGTCGACCTTCTCACCCGACTGCGCGGAGCTGCTCGACGCGGCCGGCGCGGCCGGCGGCTTCGGCGCCGTCACGCAGCTGGCGGACTGATCCCCAGAGCCCGCGTTGTTGTTGTTCCCCGCACCCGAATCCTTCGCGCACCCGGCCAGTACGAGTGCACCGGCCATGGCGGCGGCGGCCAGCGCGGTTCCACGCATGCGACGCAACGTGTGTCTCCCTCCCCGCTGATCCAGCGGATGGTCCGAAGAAAGCGACCCGGCGACGCTGCCGGGTTCGACCGAGAGACGGTACCTAACGGCCGCTTTGCTGCCATAGGAAAGGCACGCTACGTAACACAAACGTTTACTCATGAGTCTCAAGCGCGACGAACGGAGTACGCACGGTGATCGGAATGGAGTAATCGCAGGCAGTGCGCGGCCCTCGGACCGCGTGACGCGCCGAAGATCGTCACGCACCGTTCAGGCCCTCCGGCGGGGCCGTCCACGCGTCCACAGTGGACGAACCGGTGAGTTACCGGCCCTCGTCACTCGATCGTGCGACGGTCCCGATGTCTGGTCCATCACACAGAGGAACCCGGAGGTGAGCCCACCGTGAGGTGCGGGTCTAGCATCCTTTTCATCCACGCTCGATGACCATGATCTCGGCACCGTCGCCGGAGCCGTCCCCAGGTGGACGTCCCGGCGGCAGGCGCGGAAACCAGCGGTCAGCGGGCCCAAGCCATGACGTTGGAGGCCGTTCACCGATGTCCACCACGGCTACGCCTAGCACCGCCACTGAGGCGGGTGCGAGCGCCTCCGCGGGTGCCTCACGCCGGCAAGGGACGTTCTACCGGGGAGACCCCGGTATGTGGTCCTGGGTGCTGCACCGCATCACCGGCGTGCTGACATTCTTCTTCCTCTTCGTGCACGTGCTCGACACCGCGCTCGTGCGCGTGTCGCCCGACACGTACAACGAGGTCATCGAGACCTACAAGACCCCGCTGGTCAACCTCCTCGAGGTCGGCCTCGTCGGCGCGGTGCTGTTCCACGCGCTCAACGGCATCCGGGTCATGCTGGTCGACTTCTGGGAGAAGGGACCGAAGTTCCAGAAGCCGATGCTCTGGACCATCCTGGCCATCTGGGTCGTGGTGATGATTCCCGGTGCCTTCTTCATGATGAAGCGCACCGTCGAAGTTATGTTCGGGGGGCACTGACCATGGCGACCGAAGTTCTCGCACTCGACAAGCCGCGCTCGCCGAAGCGCCCCGCTGCCCGTCGCAGCAACTTCGAGCTCTACAGCTGGCTGTTCATGCGCATCTCGGGCCTCGCCCTGATCGTGCTGGTGCTCGGCCACCTGTTCATCATGAACATCCTCGACGGTGGCGTGCACCGCATCAACTGGGGCTTCGTCGCCGGCCGCTGGGCCTCGCCGTTCTGGCAGTTCTGGGACCTGTCGATGCTCTGGCTCGCCGAGATCCACGGCGGCAACGGGCTGCGGACGATCATCGACGACTACGCCCGCAAGGACAGCACCCGGTTCTGGCTGAAGATCGTGCTCTACGTCTCGATGGTGCTGATCCTCGCCGTCGGCACGATGGTGATCTTCACCTTCGATCCCGGCATCTCGGCCAACTGACGGCCCCACCACACACGTAAGCGGAGTTCTCAATGCAGTTCCACAAGTACGACGTGGTGATCGTCGGAGCCGGTGGCGCGGGCATGCGCGCGGCCATCGAATCCGGCCAGCGTGCCCGCACCGCGGTCCTCACCAAGCTCTACCCGACGCGTTCGCACACCGGCGCCGCCCAGGGCGGCATGTGCGCCGCGCTGGCGAACGTCGAAGAGGACAACTGGGAGTGGCACACCTTCGACACGATCAAGGGCGGCGACTACCTGGTCGACCAGGACGCCGCCGAGATCATGGCGAAGGAAGCCATCGACGCGGTCCTCGACCTCGAGAAGATGGGCCTGCCGTTCAACCGGACGCCCGAAGGCAAGATCGACCAGCGCCGCTTCGGCGGGCACACCCGTGACCACGGCAAGGCCGCGGTGCGCCGCGCCTGCTACGCCGCGGACCGCACGGGTCACATGATCCTGCAGACGCTGTACCAGAACTGCGTCAAGCACGGCACCGAGTTCTTCAACGAGTTCTACGTGCTCGACCTGGTGCTGACCCCGGACGAGAACGGCAACCCGGTCGCTTCCGGCGTCGTCGCCTACGAGCTGGCGACCGGCGAACTGCACGTCTTCCAGGCGAAGTCGATCGTGTTCGCCACCGGCGGCGCGGGCAAGATCTTCAAGACGACGTCGAACGCCCACACCCTCACCGGTGACGGCCTCGGCATCATCTTCCGGAAGGGCCTGCCGCTGGAGGACATGGAGTTCTTCCAGTTCCACCCGACAGGTCTGGCCGGGCTCGGCATCCTCATCTCCGAGGCCGTGCGCGGTGAGGGCGGCATCCTCCGCAACGCCGACGGCGAGCGGTTCATGGAGCGCTACGCCCCCACCATCAAGGACCTCGCGCCGCGCGACATCGTCGCCCGGTCGATGGTGCAGGAAGTGCTGCAGGGCCGCGGTTGCGGGCCGAACAAGGACTACGTCGTCCTCGACGTCACGCACATCCCGGAAGAGACGCTGAACGCGAAGCTCCCGGACATCATGGAGTTCTCGCGGACGTACCTGGGCGTCGACCCGGTCACCGAGCCGGTGCCCGTGTTCCCGACCTGCCACTACGTGATGGGCGGCATCCCGACCAACATCCACGGCGAGGCGTTGCGGGACAACGAGAACGTCATCCCCGGCCTGTACGCCGCGGGTGAGGTGGCGTGCGTGTCCGTGCACGGCTCGAACCGGCTCGGCACCAACTCGCTGCTCGACATCAACGTGTTCGGCCGTCGCGCCGGTATCGCCGCCGCCGAGTACGCGCTGGCGCACGAGCACATCGAGCTGCCGGAGAACCCGACTCGCGTGGTGGAAGACCAGCTCGCGCTGCTGCTTTCGGAGCACGGTGACGAGCGCGTCGCCGACATCCGCACCGAGCTGCAGCGGACGATGGACTCGCACGCTTCGGTGTACCGCACGGAGGACACGCTGAAGCAGGCGCTGACCGACGTGCAGGCGCTGAAGGAGCGGTACAGCCGGATCACCGTGTCGGACAAGGGGAAGCGGTACAACACCGACGTCCTCGAGGCCGTCGAGCTGGGCTTCCTGCTCGAACTGGCCGAAGTCCTCGTCGTCGGCGCCCTGGCGCGCAAGGAATCCCGCGGCGGGCACGCGCGCGAGGACTACCCGAACCGCGACGACACGAACTTCATGCGGCACACCATGGCCTACAAGGAGGGCGAAGGCCTCACCGCCGACGTCCGCCTGGACTACAAGCCGGTGACCTTCACCCGCTACGAACCGATGGAGCGGAAGTACTGATGACCACGGCAACTCCCGAGAAGTCGGAGGCCGTGTCCTCCGACCACACGCCGATCACCGTCACGCTGAAGATCCTCCGGTTCAACCCCGAGATCGACACCGAGCCGCACTGGGAGTCCTACGACGTCCCGGCGCAGCGCACCGACCGGCTGCTGAACCTGCTCTTCTACGTGAAGGACTACATCGACGGGACGTTCTCGTTCCGGCGCTCGTGCGCGCACGGCGTCTGCGGCTCCGACGCGATGCAGATCAACGGCATCAACCGGCTGGCGTGCAAGGTCCTGATGAAGGACCTGCTGTCGCAGGACGGCAAGAAGACGACCATCACCATCGCGCCGATCAAGGGTCTGACCACGCTCAAGGACCTTTACGTCGACATGGACCCGTTCTTCGAGGCGTACAAGGCCGTGAAGCCGTACCTGATCGCCTACGGGAACGAGCCCACTCGCGAGCGGATCCAGTCGCAGGCCGACCGCGACCGGTTCGACGACACGACCAAGTGCATCCTGTGCGCCTGCTGCACGTCCTCGTGCCCGGTGTACTGGAACGACGGCTCGTACTTCGGCCCGGCCGCGATCGTCAACGCGCACCGGTTCATCTTCGACTCGCGTGACGAAGGCGCCGAAGAGCGTCTCGACATCCTGAACGACTCCGAGGGTGTCTGGCGCTGCCGGACGACGTTCAACTGCACCGACGCGTGCCCGCGTGGCATCCAGGTCACGAAGGCCATTCAGGAGGTTAAGCGCGCTTTGCTCTTCAAGCGCGTCTAACGGAGCGGTCCGTGAAGGCCTCCTTCCCTACCCTCAAGGTAGGGAAGGAGGCCTTCACGGCGTTTCGGGAGTTATCCACAAGCACCCGGTTGTCCACAGGTTTGCGAAGTGAGGCTGTCGAGGACGGCCACCGGCGGACAGGCTGGGCCACGTGGTCAAGAGGGGAAGATGGGCACAGCATCCCGAACTGCTGCTAGCGCAAAGCCGAAATGGCGTCGTCCGGGTCGCCGACCTGGAATCACTGGAGATGCCCAGTAAGACGATCTACAGTCGATGTTTGCCTGGTGGGCCTTGGCAGCGGCTCCTTCCCGGGATCGTCCTCCTGCATGATCAGAAGCCGACCTCGTCGGAACTGGTGACCGCGGCCCTTCTCTACTCGGGCGCGAAGACAATGCTCACCGGCGTCGAAGCCTGCCGACTACACGGATTGCGTCCGTCCGCGCTGCCGGACGACCCGGGGCTGCATGTGCTGATACCGCACGATCGAAAGATCCGAAGCGTCGGCTTCGTGACCACGGAGAGAACACTGCGTCTGCCCGAACCGGTGATCCGGAACGATGTACCGCTCGCGCCGCTGATCCGAGCAACGACTGACACCGTCCGTCGGCTCGTTGATCCGCTGGTGTCGGAAGAGCTGCTCATCGAGGCGATCCAGCAGGGCAGATGCCATCCCAAGGCGCTGTTAGGGGAACTGAATCACGGAACTCAGCGAGGAACAGCGGTGCCTCGAAGGCTCTTGAACGAGTGGGTGGACATCCGCTCGATGGCCGAGTCACGGGCGAAGGCGCTCAGCCGGCAACTGGAGATGCCTCCCAGTCATTGGAATGCCGAACTCTTCGACGTTTCCGGCAAATATCTGGGTCGGCCGGACGCATGGTGGGACGACGTCGGACTCGTCTGGGAGATCGACTCGTTCGACTTCCATTTCCGCCGGGCGGGTTACCAGCGGACCGTGGACCGGAACACCAGGTATGCGACCGCCGGGGTCGTCGTCGTGCAAACGTTGCCTTCGCGACTGCTGGACGATCCGGCCGGCGTGATCTCGGATCTGGAAACCGCCTGGCAGGTCGCGGCCTCTCGTCCCCGTCCTCAGGTCCGCCTCGCCGTCGCCGCCTGATGGTCCGTGAAGGCCTCCTTCCCTACGCTCAAGGTAGGCAAGGAGGCCTTCACGGACAGACGCGCTACTCCAGGACGCGCGCGAGGTGCGAAGAGCCGGCGGTACCGGGCAGCCGGTCGAAAGCCTCCGGATCGATGTACCCGACAGCACCCGTGCTCACGTCCCGCAGCATGTTGTACAGCCCCGCCGTCACCGCGCGGGTGAAACGCTCCCGGTGCTGCTGCCCGAGCGTCTGCGTCTGCCCGCGCACCTCGAACAGCACCGTCCCGGTCCCGTTCAAAGCGAACGAACACCGCGCCTGCCCCGGCAGATCCCGGTCCGGGGCGTGCGGATACCGCGCCCCGACGAAACCGCGCGACGTCATCCCGTTGAAAGCGCTGATCGCCAGCTGCCGCGATTCGTCCTTTGTGTACGCGTCGCGGTACTTCGCGTACTTCTGGCCGGGCTCGAAGAACTTGTCGGGCAGCGGCGGGTAGTCGATGCCGACGTCGAGCAGCCGGTCGCTGCCCTCCTGCCGGACGCAGGCGCCTTGATGGTGCAGGTCGACGTAGACGTCGGGCACCTTCCCCCGCAGAGCTGTCAGCTCCAGGTACACCGAACGCAGCGCCCGTGCCTCTGGCGTGATGAACCAGCCCGGCTGATCCGGCGCACCAGGGAAGTCCTCCGCGCGTGGGACGTAGTTCAGCTCGGGATTGAAGTCGCGGTTGACGTCGAATCCCGGCCGCTTGCGGTAGTCGTCGCCCTGGAGGACGTCGCTGAGGTAGTTCCACGCGGGCGGCCGGTCCTTCAGCTGCGGGAACTTCCGCTGCACCTCGGCCCACGACAGGTCGTTGCCGCGCCGGTCGAGTTCGGCGCCGTCCGGGTTCAGTTTCGGCACCGCGACGAAGGTGATGGTCTTCCGCAAGCGCTCGGCGTCCCGCGACTCCGACGTGCCGAGGTAGTCGAGGATGCGCAGCAGGGCGTCGGTGCCGGTCTTCTCGTTCCCGTGGATCTCGCTGGAGACCACGAAGACCTTCGGCCCGGTCCCGACGGTCGCCTGGTGGATCACCCGGCCGCGGTTCGACCGCCCGACCTCCTTGACCGCCACCCGCCCGTGGCTCACCCGTTCGAGCCTGCCGAGTTCCCGCACCATCTCGCGATAGTCGGTGAACTCGTTGATGGGCAGCTCTCGTGGCTCGTCGCTGCAGGGTGCCACCGGAGCCGCCACCGCCGCGGGTGCGCTCAAGAGTGGGAGCATCGCCAGCCCCGCCACCACGGGAACCAACCGTCTGGACAACGACATCGTGAACTCCCCACTGTCGAAGGTGCTCACAACGGAGCGAAACGGACCCCGATCGCGGATCCGGCGAAAGTTCCCGAAAACGAAACCGGGGCCGGTCCACGAACGTGGACCGGCCCCGGTGATCGCAAAGAACTACTTCACCGCGTCCAGGGCGTTGACGCGGCCGTGGCCGTAGTACGAGTTGTCCTTCGCCGGACCTTCACAGACCGGCGCCGCGGTCCCGCAGGGCACCGTGTCCGCCTGGTGCTCCAGCAGCCAGGTCAGCAGCCGCGGCGAAGCGTGGCGGTAGCGGGACGCCAGCAGAGCGGCGACACCGGCGGCGTGCGGGGACGCCATCGAGGTGCCGCACTTGGCGCCGTAGCCGCCGTTGAAGATGGTCGACAGCGGACAGCCGACACCCTCGCCGGTGGGCGGAAGCTGGGCGCGGTCGCCGCCGGGGGCGGTGACCGAAACGTCGTCACCGTAGTTGCTGTACGACGACTTCGTGCCCGCGTAGCCGATGGCCGAGACGTTGACGACACCGTCGATGGCCTTGGGCAGGATGCCGCAGCTCGTGTCGACCGGGTGCGGGCGGTTCGGGTCGGTGGTCTGCTTGTCCGGGTCGAAGCCGCTGTTGCCGGCGGCGGCGACGTTGAGCACGCCGCGGCCGGTCGAGTAGGTCACAGCGCGGCGGACGGCCTCGAACGCGGCCGCGTCGCCCGGCTCCTTGGAGCAGTAGAACATGCCCGGGTCGATGTAGTAGCTGTTGTTCGTGACCGGGAAGCGGTGCTTCGCCGCCCACATGAACCCGCACACCGCGGCCTCGGGGAGGATCAGGCCGTCGTCGTTCACGACCTTCACCGACGCCAGCTTGACGCCGGGCGCGACGCCCGTGAAGCCGCGTGCGGCGTCCTTGCCCGCGATCGTGCCGGCGACGTGCGTGCCGTGGTCGGAGTTCGTGGGCGCCCAGGCGGCGGGCGTGGTGTCGGGCGCGCCGCTGTTGCAGCCTGCCGACACCTTCGGGTCGAGGGCCGCCTTCAGCGCGGGGTGGGTGGGCTCGATGCCCGAGTCCAGCACGCCGACGGTCACCGAGCGGCTGCCGCCGGAGATCTTGTTCGCCTCGGGAGCCTGGATCGCCCGCATGTCCCACTGCTGGGCCGACAGGTCCTCTTCGACGGCGACGCTGGTGGTCTCTTCGTTCTCCTTGGTGTCGACCACGGCGGAGCGGGTCGAGCGGGTGGTGGCCGCCGGCGGGAACGCGACGTCACGGCCGCCCGAGTAGGCGCGGAAGACGCCGATCCTGGCCTGGAAGTCGGCGTTGCGCGAGGTCGCCACCGCGACCCCGATCTCCGGGTAGTACGCGACCTTCTCGCCGCACTTGGCGCGCAGCTCGTTGTCGACCTTGCGCTCCGGGGTGCGCGGGTCGTAGAGCACCACGTAGTTGAACGGGGCGCTCGCGGTGTCGCACTCGGGCGCGGGCGCGGCGCTCGCCGACGGGGCCGCGAACACGCTTCCCGCCGCCGCCGCGACGAGCGCGGGGACGAGCAGGCGTCTGATCCGGGACATTCCACCTCCATGATTCGGTGGAGTGAACCTAAGCGAGCCGGAGCCTGCCCGACACCGTCAAAAGGACGACAAACCCGATCAGGCGTCAGTCTTTTCCCCGTCCCGTGACTTGGCGCCACGAAGCGTGCGCAGACCGATGAGCCCGATGATGGTGCCGAGCACGAACGAGACCACCGTCAGCACCGCGTGCACGATGAAGTAGGCGGTGGGCGAGCCGTCCGCGGCCCAAGCGCGGTCGCTGTCCCAGAGGTTCTTGGCGAACGTGATCCAGATGATCCACGACCACACGCCGAAACCCAGCAGGAACATCGAAGTACCTCGCGAAATGCGCATGCCCCTGAGTATGCAGCGAGCCCGGCGACGCTACATTGCTCGGGTGCACAGCGCTATCTCCCGGTCGCTCCTGGTCCTCGTTTCCGGTGTGCTCGCCCTCGCGGTGACGCCGGTGGCCACAGCCGCCCCGAAGCCACCAGTCCAGGCGCAGCCGTGCGCGAACAAGGTCACGCCTCCCCCGCCCGTCGACACCTCCGAGAAGCCGCGCCCCGGCGAAGCCGCTCCGGCGCCGCTGCCGGTGCCGCCGGTTCCGGTGGGCGGCGACCGGATGGCCGAATGCGGGCTCGTGCTCCCGAAGCGCGCGCTGAACCCGCCCGAGGGGAACACCTCGGCGTCGTGGGTGCTGCAGGATCTCGACACCGGTGACGTCATCGCGGCGAAGGATCCACACGCCCGTCAGCGGCCCGCGTCGCTGATCAAGGTCCTGCTCGGGCTGGTCGTGGTCACCGAACTCCCGCCGGGCAGGATCGTCGTGCCGACCAAGGAGGACGCCGAGCAGGAGTGCACCTGCATGGGCATCGCCGCGGGCGGTCAGTACACAGTGGACCAGCTACTGCACGGACTGCTGATGCACTCGGGCAACGACGCGGCGCACGCGCTGTCCACCGTGCTCGGCGGCCTGGACGCGACACTCGCGAAGATGAACGCGCTGGCCACCCGCATCGGCGCCACGGACACCCGGGCCGCGACACCGTCCGGGCTCGACGGCCCCGGTATGTCGACCTCCGCCTACGACATGAGCCTGATCTTCCACTACGCGATGAAGAACCCCGAATTCGCCAACGTGGTCAAGACCAAGAGCTTCGAAGTCCCGGCCACCGCGGGAAAACCGGTCGTCACGATCTACAACGACAACAAGCTTCTCGGTAACTACCCCGGGTTCACCGGCGGGAAGACCGGCTTCACCGACGACGCGCGCCACACCTACGCCGGCAGCGCGGTCCGGAACGGTCACCGAGTCGGGGTCGTGATGCTGCGCGCCGAGCAGCGTCCGACCCGGGTCACCGAGCAGGCCGCGAAGCTCCTCGACTACGGCATCGCGCTGCGCGAGTCCAAGGCCGAATCGGTGGGGCGCATCGAATACCGGTCACCGGAAGCCGTGAACGCGGACCCGGCCACCGCCGCGCCGAACGCCGACGGCGCGTCGAACAGCGGAGCCGCGGCCGCGGCGGAAGACCCGTTCGGCGTGACGGGCTGGATCATCACGCTGGTCGTCTTCCTGATCATCGTGGCGTCGTTCGTCGTCGGCCACCAGCGCAAGAAGGCCATGGCCGGCGAATAACGTCAGGACCTGCGGCGGCCGAGCCAGCCCAGCAGCGCGCCGGTCGCGAAAGCCCCGCCGACGGCGCCGAGTCCCGGCCCCTGCTGAACGGTCACCCTCGGGTGGATCAGCACCGGGGCGGGCGGCTCGATGACCGTCTTCAGGTTCTCCTTCGCCGTCGCCGTCCACGCGGTGACGAACAGCAGGAACCGCGAAACGAGGTTCGCGAACACGAGCAGGCCGATCACCGGGCCGAACAACGTGAACGCCGGTGATTTCGTGACACTGCCGAGGTAAAGGGTCGCGGCCTGCTGGAGCACGATGAACCCGACCGCGGCGAAGATCGCGCCCTTGACGGCGCTGCGCAGCGCGACGTGCTCACGAGGCAGCCTCGCGATGACCCACAGGAAGACCAGGGTGTTCGCGAGCAGGCCGAGCACGATCGTCGCGACCTTCAACAGGAACACGGCCCAGCCCTGGTTCTCGAGGCCGACCAGTTCGAGCAGGAACCGCCCGACGCCGCTGCCCGCCGCGGTGAGGCCGAACGAGACCACCAGCGCGAGGCCGAGCCCCACCAGAGACAGCAGGTCTTTGATGGTCGTCGAAACCAGCGGGAGCTTCTGCTTTTCCTGGCCCCATTGAGCGGTCAGCGCGTCACGCAGGTTCGACATCCAGCCGATGCCCGAGTACAGGGCGAGCAGCAGACCGAACACCCCGATACCGCCGCCGGAATCCAGCGCCGCCTTGATGATGCTGCCGACGAGATCGCTCAGCCCTTCGGGGACGGACTTCTTGATGCCGTCGACGAGCTGGTTCGTCACCACCTGGTCGCCGGCGAGCACGATCTTGATGATCGCGAAGGCGACCATCAAGATCGGGATCACCGAAAGCACGCTGAAGTAGGTGATGGCGGCGGCATAGTGATTGCCGTAGCGCTCGGTGAAGGCGTCGTTCGCCCGGATGAGGTGATCGAGCCAGCCGTATTTCCGCCTCAGGCGCGGTAACAGCTTGTCCTGTTCCGGCTTCGCGCCGTCATCATTCGCCACCGTCAAACGCTAACCACACCGCGACGACATCGCAGCGCGAATCAGCCCGCCGGGGGAAGGAACCCGATGTTCTCGTAGACGTTCCGCAACGTCACCGAAGCGACTTCCCTGGCCCGCTGCGCACCGAGCGCCAAGGCCTTGTCGAGCTCGGCGACGTCATCCAGATAGGACTGGACACGTTCCTGCACCGGCGTCACCCAGTCGACGAAAGCCTCGGCGACACCCTTCTTCAGATCGCCGTAACCCTTGCCCTCGTACGAGTTCTCGAGTTCGGCGACCGGCTGATCGGTCAGCGCGGAGAGGATCGTCAGCAGGTTCGAAACGCCCGGCTTGTTCTCGGCGTCGAAGACGATCTCGCGGCCGGTGTCCGTGACCGCCGAGCGCACCTTCTTCGCCGACTTCTTCGGGTCTTCGAGCAGTTCGATGAGGCCGTTGCCGGTCGACGAGGACTTGCTCATCTTCGCGGTCGGGTCCTGCAGGTCGTAGATCTTCGCCGTGTCCTTGACGATATGGGGCTCCGGCACGGTGAACGTCTTGCCGTAGCGGTTGTTGAACCGCTGCGCGAGGTTGCGCGTCAGCTCCAGGTGCTGCCGCTGATCCTCGCCGACGGGGACCTCGTTCGCCTGGTACAGCAGGATGTCGGCGGCCTGCAGGACCGGGTACGTGAACAGGCCGACACTGGCGCGATCCGTGCCCTGCTTCGCGGCCTTGTCCTTGAACTGCGTCATCCGGCTCGCTTCGCCGAACCCCGTCTGGCACTCGAGCACCCAGCCCAGCTGGGCGTGCTCGGGCACGTGGCTCTGGACGAACAGCGCGCTACGGGCCGGATCGACGCCGAGCGCGAGCAACTGCGCGGCCGAGCGGCGGGTGCGGTCCAGCAGCACCTTCGGATCCTGCTCGACGGTGATCGCGTGCAGATCGACGACCATGTAGAAGGTGTCGTGGGTGTCCTGCAGCCGCACCCATTGCCGCAGCGCACCCAGGTAGTTGCCGAGGTGGAACGAGTCGGCAGTGGGCTGGATCCCGGAGAGCACGCGCGGGCGCTTCTGTTCGTCGGACACGCCCGGATTCTCTCAGGCCACGCCACGGCGGGTCACTCGGCCTCGCCCCGGCCGAACGGTCTAAACGGTTAAACGCCACATACTTCCGACGGTTCTGGCCAGAGTGCCCGATTCCTAGCGTTCATGGCACCGGATCTTCCGGCCACACCGAAGGAGAACCCAGATGAAGGCACGATCCCTACTGATGGGCTTGGCCATGGCGGCCGCGGCCGTCTTCTCGCTTTCCGGCGTCGCGGCTGCGGCCGAGCCCACCGGAGGCGTCCAGCCGAACATCGTCGGCGGCGGCAACGCGACCCAGGTCTACTCGTTCATGGTGTCCCAGCAGTCGAGCTCCGGCGGCCACCAGTGTGGTGGCTCACTGATCAGCTCGACCTGGGTGGTCACCGCGGCGCACTGTGGCACGCCGTACCAGGTGCGCGTCGGCACCACGAACCGCACCAGCGGCGGCACGGTCGCCCGCGTCGCCCAGCGCATCGCCCACCCGAGCGCCGACCTGGCGCTGCTGCGCCTCTCGACGGCGGTGTCGCAGGCGCCGGTCACGATCGCCGCTTCGTCCGGGGCCGTTGGCACCTCGACGCGGATCATCGGCTGGGGCCAGACCTGCCCCGTCCGCGGTGGTTGTGGCGCCCCGATCAACCTCCAGGAGCTGAACACCTCGATCGTCGCCGACACCCGGTGCAGCGGCATCAGGGCCGCCAGTGAGATCTGCACCAACAACCCCAACGGCAACTCGGGTGCCTGCTACGGCGACTCGGGCGGCCCGCAGGTGAAGCAGGTCAGCGGTGTCTGGCAGCTGGTCGGCGCCACCAGCCGCGCCGGGAACAACAGCAGCACCTGCGCGACCGGGCCGTCGATCTACGTGGACGTCCCCTACTTCCGCAGCTGGATCCGCACCAACTCCGGCGTCTGATCCGGTTCCCGCGTCGCCCCACCGCCCCCGGGGGCGACGCGGGCCCAGCCGGTTCAGCAAGGAACCGTGTGGAAGTTCGAAGAGCCGCTCCAGCAGCGCGACCGCCTTCAGGGAGTCGCACCGCTCGGGGCGGCTTCTTCCTGTCCGCCAGTAGCTCAAGGTCGCGACGCTGACCCGGACGCCCTCCAGGGCGAGCCGGTGCCGGATCCGGTCGAGGCCGAGGCCGCTGTCCGTGATCGCCCGGTCCAGGGCGCGGGGGAAGGGGTCACCGGGCCGGCTGCGACGCCGTGTCACCGTCATGGACCCGAGCGTGGCGATCAGCGCGCGGCTAAACAATCCGGGCGGGACTAGGTGTACCTACCCAAAAATCCGCCGACCTGCGTTTCGCGGGCTAAACGCGATCCGCCCGGCCGCGGGCACCGACCTGCGTTTCGCCCCCTAATCGCGATCCGGGCGCGCGTCGCGTTTAGCGGGCTAAACGCGATCCGGAGCCGGGAGGCGCAGGTCAGGGGCGCGGCTGGCGAGTGAGGGCATCGTCCGCGAGCACGGCCTCGGCCATCGCGGCGACGTGCGGGGCGGCGGGCTGGGGCGGGGTGGTGACCACGGGGGCGTCGGCGGCCGCGCGGGCCTTGCGGCGCTGGCGGAACACGCCGAAGGCCATCCCGACGACGCCGAGCGCGACGGCGATCAAGCCGACCGGGCCCAGAAGACCGAACGCCATCTCCGATCGCGACGTCATGTCCGCGGCCGATGCCGGTCCCGCGCCCGCGACGAGCAGCGCGACCGGGATCGCGACGACCGCCGCGGCCCTCGCCGCGGACAGGGTCGATCGCATCAGGAGATGAACTGGGTTCCGCACCGGAGTGCCTCCCGTGACGTGACTTTGCCGAACCGGAACGCTAACCCGAACGAGTGAGCATTTCCATGCTGCTGGTCAAAAAACTACCGAGCGTGTCAAGACCTGTGGGTTCTGATCAACTCGGGGCACGAGACTAGCCCCTCACAGGGGGGATGTTTCGAGCACCCCTCGTCTCAGAGTTGCCGTGGTCAAGATCGCTTTCTGACAAAACCGGACAGGGTTAGGCCATTCGACTGTCACACACGGCCGAACAGGCAGTATTCGACTTTCCCCGGTTGGTTTCTTGACCACAATGGTCTATACCTGTTGGCCATACCCTCTAAAAGGTATAGACCAATCTCCCTGCATGGTCCCCTCGTACGAAGGAGCCACCGATGTCTCTTCGACGTATTCTCGCGGCGGTCGCCGCCACCTTCGCCGCCACCACGGTCGCCGTGGTCGTCCCGGCCCAGTCCGCCTCCGCCGCGGACTGCGTGGCGCCGTGGAACGCGAGTTCGGTCTACTGGGGCGGCAACACCGCCTCCTACAACGGGCACAACTGGTCCGCGAAGTGGTGGACCCAGAACGAAACCCCCGGAACGGCGCAGGTCTGGGCCGATCAGGGCTCCTGCGGTGGCGGCACCACCAACCCGCCGAACCCGTCCGGCTTCGTGGTCAGCGAGGCCCAGTTCAACCAGATGTTCCCGAGCCGGAACCCCTTCTACACCTACAACGGCTTGGTCACCGCCCTGAGCGCGTACCCGGCCTTCGCGGGCACGGGCAGCGACACCGTGAAGAAGCAGGAAGCGGCGGCCTTCCTGGCGAACGTCAGCCACGAGACCGGCGGCCTCGTCCACATCGTCGAACAGAACGAGGCCAACTACCCGCACTACTGCGACACGAGCCAGTCCTACGGCTGCCCGGCGGGTAACGCCGCCTACTACGGCCGCGGCCCCATCCAGCTGAGCTGGAACTTCAACTACAAGGCCGCCGGCGACGCGCTGGGCCTGCCGCTGCTGACCAACCCGTGGCTGGTGCAGAACGACGCGGCGGTCGCCTGGAAGACCGGCATCTGGTACTGGATGACCCAGAACGGCCCCGGCACGATGACCCCGCACAACGCGATGGTCAACAGCCGCGGCTTCGGCGAGACCATCCGCAGCATCAACGGGAGCATCGAGTGCAACGGCGGCAACCCCGCCCAGGTGCAGAGCCGCGTGAACAAGTATCAGCAGTTCACCGGCATCCTCGGCGTGAGCCCGGGCGGCAACCTGTACTGCTGATCCATCCGAGGTCCTGAAGGGCCCTTCGCCGCATGTGACGCGGCGAAGGGCCCCTTCAGTGTTCGAGGGAAACCAGCAGCCGTCGCAGCGAAGCATCCAGGACGGCGAGGTCCTCGCCGAGCGGCGAAAGCAGCTTCGCGACGTTCGCCGCGTGCTCGGTCATCGCGGCATCGACGACTTCGAACCCGCGCTCGGTCAGCGTGACCCGGAAGCTGCGCCGGTCTTCGGGATCCAGGGCACGCTCGACCAGGCCCGCCGACTCGAGCCTGTCGATCCGGCTGGTCATCCCGGCCCTGGACATCATCAGCGTCGCCGAGAGCTCGGACGGGATCAGCGTGTACGGCTTCCCGGATCGCCTGAGCGCCGCGAGCACGTCGAACTCCCCCTGTTTCAGGCCGTGCTTCGCGAACACGGCTTCCACCATGGGAGTGGTCAGCATCGCGACGCGACCGAGGCGCCCGGCGACCCCGATCGCGGTCAAGTCCAGCTCCGGCCGTTCACGCCGCCACGCGCCGACGACCGCGTCGATCGCGTCCTTGTTCCGTTCTTCGCTCACGGAAGCAGTCTATTCGACAGAAGATAGTTTGACAGCGAACTATCAGCGATGGAACTATCGCAGGCATGACCGAGCGCATCGAAACCCGTGAACCCGTCCTCGTCCGCGCCGCCGAAGCCGAGACCGTCGGCGCGGCACCCACCCTTGTCACGCTGCTCGCCGACGTCTCGACCACAGGCGGAGCCATGAGCAGCGCGCGAACGCGGTTAGGTGTCGGCGCCGACGGAGCGGCGCCGCACTACCACACCGGCTCCTCCGAGATGTTCTTCATGCTCGGAGGAAAGCTGGAAGTCCTTGTGGGAGAAGAGATCGTCACTGTTTCCGAAGGCGACATGCTGGTCGTCCCGCCACTGACCACACACGCATTCCGCGCGGCCGTCGACTCGTCGGCGGACGTCCTGATCGTGTTCGTCCCCGGCGTGGAACGGTTCGGCTACTTCCGGCTGTTGGAGAAGGTCGGGCACGGCGAGGCGACCGTCCAGGATCTCTTGGACGGTCAGGAAAAGTTCGACAATCACTTCGTCGAGAGTCCGGTGTGGACGGAGAGCGCGAAGTCCCGTCAGTAACCGCGCGGTGGATACCCCGGCGGCGGATATCCCTGGGGCGGGTACCCGGGCTGCGGGTACTGCGGTGGCGGGTATTGCGGCGGCGGATACCCCTGATATTGCGGTGGGTACGGCTGCTGACCGTACTGCGGCGGAGGCGGGTACTGCTGCGGATAGCCGGGATTCTGCGGCGGATACGGCTGATGCGGGTACTGGGGCTGCTGCGGGGGTGGCGACGCGGCGAGCTGACCACCGCCGAGGTGGAACGGTAGCTGTGCCACCAGCTGCGCGAGACGCCCCAGTGTCGAGAGAACGTCATCCGGTTTGGTCCGGCCGAAGGTCGGATTCTCGACGTACACCAGTTCCGCGCCCGCCAGCGACCAGGTGTGCAGCTTCAAGGACCGCATGGTGGCGGCGACCTGCGGCGTGAGCACGCCGACCGCGACGTTCGGGTCGGTGTCGATCAGCTTGTACCAGCGGTTGAACTTCCGGTCCGCGGTGGCGGGCTCCGGGTATTGCTCGACGTCCCAGGCGGATTCGATGCTCGACACGATCTGGAAGTTCGGCATCGGCGCGGGCAGGCTGACGACCCAGACCGTGTCGATCGAAATCGTGTCGAGCTCGTTGACCTTCTTGTTGGTCCACCGCGTGTGCACGCTCGTGACCGTCGGGCGGCGGTGGTAGTCGAAGACGCTGAACCGCAGCCCTTGATACGTGCCGCTCAGCGCACCGAACGCCATCCGCTTGTCACCGCGCTGGTTGAACGGCAGCACCGTCCACCGTTCCAGCATGTTCGGCGCGTCCGGGCTGAACTCCCAGCCGTACTGGCCGGACATCGCGTAGCGCTCGGCGTTCGTCGCCTCGATACGCCTGGCTTCGTTCGTCTCCATGACCGGACCGGGCTATCCGGAGTACGTCGCCGTCACCGGCGCGTGGTCGGACCAGCGCTGGTCGTAGGACTCGGCGCGCTCGACCACGACGGAGGTGCACCGCTCGGCCAGGCCGGGGGTGGCGATCTGGCAGTCGATGCGCCAGCCGGTGTCGTTGTCGAACGCCTTCCCGCGGTACGACCACCAGGTGTACGGGCCGGGGCCTTCCGGGTCCAGCTTGCGCTGCACGTCGACATAGCCGGCCTCGCTGAACACACGGCCGAGCCACTCCCGCTCCTCCGGCAGGAAGCCCGAACTCTTCTGGTTCCCTCGCCAGTTCTTCAGGTCGATCTTGTCGTAGGCGATGTTCCAGTCGCCCACGACGACGACCTCGCGGCCGCCGGCCTCGGCCTTGGCGCGCAGGTCGACGAGGTACGGCAGGAACGCCGCCATGAAGCGCTCCTTTTCGTCCTGACGCGGCGTCCCGACGTCGCCGCTGGGCAGGTACAGGCTCGCGACCACGACGTTCGGCAGGTGGATCTCGGCGTAGCGGCCGCTGTCCTCGAACTCGGGCTCGCCGAAACCGATGCGGACCTCTTCCGGCTCCGCCCGGCTGAAGAGCATGACGCCGTTGCGCCCCTTCTGCGCCGATGGCGCGTGCACCACGTGCCAGCCTTCGGGCGCGGCGGCACCGGCCGGCAGCTCCTTGAGCTCGGCCCGGACCTCCTGGCAGGCGACGACATCGGCCTTCGTCGAGCCCAGCCACTCGACGAAGCCTTTTTTCGCGGCGGCACGGAGGCCGTTGACATTCACAGTGGAGACGGTCAGCACCCGTCGCACGCTACCCGGGGGGTCCGACAGAATCGGCACTGGGAGACTGCGCGCATGAGCGAGCTGACCGTGCTGGGCAGCTGCGGCGTCTGGCCGGAACCGGGCCGGGCCTGCGCCGGCTTCCTCCTGGTGCACGAGGGTTTCAAAGTCGTGCTCGACCTCGGCTACGGCGCCGCGTCACGACTGTTCGAACACTGCCCGGGCGGACGGGTCGACGCCGTGGTGGTGACGCACGAGCATCCCGATCACTGCGCCGACGTGAGCGCGCTCGGCCGGGCCCGCGCCTACGGCCTGCCGGACGAGCCACGGGTCCCGCTGCACTGCACTCCGGGCACGGTGCGCCGGCTCGAAGCGCTGGAGCCGCGACCGCATCCCACGACGATCTTCGACGTGCGCGAACTCGGTCCGCCGCGCGAGGTCGGCCCGTTCCGGATGACGACGTTCCTGCTTCCGCACCACGTGCCGAACTACGGCGTCCGCCTGGCCGCGCCTGGGCTCACCGTCGCCTACACCGGCGACAGCGGACCCAGCCCGATCCTCGCGGAACTGGCGCGCGACGCCGACCTCCTCATCGCCGACGCCACGCTTCAGGGCCCTTCGCCCGACGAGACGCCGCGTCTGGTGTCGACGGCGGGCGAAGTGGGGTACTGGGCCGAGCGCGGCGGTGCCCGGCGGTTGCTGCTGACCCACTTCTGGCCCGGGTCCGACCGCGCGATCTCGGTGGCCGAAGCACGAGAAGTGTTCAGCGGCGAGGTGCTGGCGGCCGAGGAAGGCGCCCACCTGCGTTTCGCGGGCTAAACGCGAAGCCGCAGGTCACGGGCCGCATTTCGCGCCTTCGACCGGGGGCGCGAACTCGGCGGAGACCCACTTGCCCTCGGCGATCTTGCGGAAGCCGTTCTCGACCACCGGCTGCGCGTCGATCTTCGTGTCCTTGACGTACTTGCCGACGATCTTCTGCCCGCCGGGGGCGTCGCGCGCGTTGAGCACGTCGGCCGTCACGACGACCTGGCAACCGGTCGGGCTCGAAGCGCTCGACTCCCTGTCCTGTCCCGAGATGGCGACGACGACGATCAGCGCCAGTCCGCCGCCGATGAACAACATCGGTTTCGAGATGGCCATGGTGGTCACTCCTCGAACAAGGGAATCGTTTTCTGTCCGGTCCAGAGTGGCAGAAGCCGGGGCGGGCGCCCAGATCCCGGATTGCCAACCACCCGGAGGCGCCAACCGGACCGCCCCCGTGCTACCGACCGTCACAACGCCAAAGGCCCCCTTCCACGAGGGAAGGGGGCCTTCAGGCGCTTATGCGACTCAGCCCTGGGCGATCTTCTTGGCCAGGTTGGCGTCCAGCGTCGCGAGGAACTCCTCGGTGGTCTGGAACGCCTGGTCCTTGCTGATCAGCAGCGCGAGGTCCTTGGTCATCTTGCCGCTCTCGACGGTCTCGATGACGACCTGCTCCAGCTTGTTCGCGAAACCGATCAGCTCCGGGTTCGAGTCCAGCTTGCCGCGGTGCTCGAGGCCACGGGTCCACGCGAAGATGGACGCGATCGGGTTGGTCGAGGTCGGCTTGCCCTGCTGGTGCTGGCGGTAGTGCCGGGTCACCGTGCCGTGCGCCGCCTCGGCCTCGACGGTCTTGCCGTCCGGGGTGCGCAGCACCGAGGTCATCAGGCCCAGCGAGCCGAAGCCCTGCGCGACCGTGTCGGACTGCACGTCACCGTCGTAGTTCTTGCAGGCCCAGACGTAGCCGCCCTCCCACTTCATCGCCGCGGCGACCATGTCGTCGATCAGGCGGTGCTCGTAGGTGATGCCCTTGGCGTCGAAGTCGGCCTTGAACTCGGCCTGGTAGATCTCCTCGAACACGTCCTTGAACATGCCGTCGTAGGCCTTCAGGATGGTGTTCTTGGTCGACATGTAGACCGGGTACTCGCGGTCGAGACCGTACTGCAGCGAGGCGCGCGCGAAGTCCTCGATGGACTTGCGGAAGTTGAACATCCCCATGGCGACGCCGCCGCCCTCGGGGTACTGCGCGACCTGGAACTCCATCGGCTCGGAACCGTCGGCCGGGGTGTAGGTCATGGTCAGCGTGCCGGGACCGGGCACCTTGAAGTTGGTCGCCTTGTACTGGTCACCGTGCGCGTGACGGCCGATGATGATCGGCTTGGTCCAGCCCGGTACCAGGCGCGGGATGTTCTGGATGACGATCGGCTCGCGGAAGATCACGCCGCCGAGGATGTTGCGGATCGTGCCGTTGGGCGAGAGCCACATCTTCTTCAGGCCGAACTCTTCGACGCGCGCCTCGTCCGGCGTGATCGTGGCGCACTTGACGCCGACGCCGTGCTTCTTGATCGCGTTGGCGGAGTCGATGGTGATCTGGTCGTCGGTGCGGTCCCGCTCCTCGATGCCCAGGTCGTAGTACTCCAGGTTCACGTCCAGGTACGGGTGGATCAGCCTGTCCTTGATGAACTGCCAAATGATGCGGGTCATCTCATCACCGTCGAGCTCGACGACGGTGCCCTGGACCTTGATCTTGGCCATGAGCAGCGGTGCTCCTTCCGCGGATCTTCGCGTTCTACTTCAGTCTCTCCGGTAGCGGTACAAGCGTACTGCTTAACGGTGCTGGATGGTTCCAGTAGTGGTCGGTATCAAGTCTCCACGAGGCAGATGTGTCCGACGTCACCCGGTCGTACGACGGCCATCCAGCCGTCACGGGAACGACGGCGACCGCGTCATCATCGAACAACACACTCCTCCGCCGGCCCACCGGAAAGGGCGATCCCATGTCGACCAACCCCTACGCCGTGCAGCCGCACGAGCAGCCGGAGCCCTACGTCCAGCCTAGGCAAAGCGGCCGCGCGGTGCCCCGGGTGCTCAGCGGGCTCGGCGGCGTCCTGCTCACACCGGTCGCGCTCGGCCTGACCATCTACGGCGGCTCTCTGCTCCAGCGGGGTTTCTCGCGCTCCTTGTCCGTCAGCGAGGACCCGCTCGGCATCGTCCTCCTGCTCCTGGGCGGACTGCTCCTGCTCGGCGTCGCGTTCCTCGGGGCGCTGTCCGGGCTCGGGCCGGTGCTGGGCGGGCTGGTGTGGGGCGTGCTGCCGGGCGTGGCGTTCTTCCTGAGCCCGCGCGACGTCATGAGCCTCACCTACGACGTCGGCGGAAGGGGGCTTGGCGTCGGCCTGGTGACCTGGCTGGTGATGGGCGCGCTGGTCGGGAGCGGTTTCCTCCTGATCGGGGCCGGTCTGGTCGGCACTCTCTCCCGGCGCCGCTCAAATCGCGTTTAGCGGGCTAAACGCGCTCCGGGGAGATCGAAGTGAACCGGAGGGGGCCGGCGTCCGTAGTCCGGTGCAGGGAGGTGACCCGCCCATGTCATCGCACCGGTACGCCGCGGAGTACGACGACGAGGACTACCAGGAGTACGGGGAGTACGAGCAACCCAAAGATCCGCGAAGGCCGTACGAGGACGTCGAGTCGTACGAACCGTACGAGCCCTTCGACGACGACCTGAGCCCCGAAGACACACGCGCCGGTCGAGGCGTGCGTCGCGTCCTCAGCGGCGCGGGCGGCCTGATCCTGACGCCGGTCGCCCTTGGCCTGCTGGCCTGGGGCGGCTTGCGGCAGCAGATGCTCGTCCAGGCGACGCTCAGCACCCAGCGCGACGTCCTCAGCATCGGCCTCCTCGTGGGCGGCGGGATCCTGTTGCTGTCGGTCGGGCTGCTCGGCGCGCTCTCGGCGACCGGCCCGATCCTCGGCGGCCTCGTCTGGGGTGTCGCCCCCGGCGTGGCCACGATCGCGGTCCCGGAATGGGGCTTCCGGCTGGTGAAGTACCTGCCGCAGAACGACGTCACCTACGGCGTCACGAGCTGGTTGTTCATCGGCGGACTGCTCGCGACGGGGTTCCTCCTGATCGGCGCGGGCCTCGCGTCGAGACTCGCCCGGCGGCGCCGTTGAGCGTGCTGGGACCATCGGCGCATGGGTCTGTTCACCGTTCCCGAAGCCCGCGCCGAGCTCGCCCGGCTACGCCCCGTGCTCGAAGAGTTGATCCGCCTCCGCGCCGACGCGGCCGAGCTCGCCGCATCCCTGCGCCCTGGTGGCCGCGAGACCTCGCTCGGCGGGATGCCGGAATGGAAGGCCGCGCAGGCCCGGCTGGACGACCTGATGACCACCGTTCAGCGGACGGGCGCGGAGCTGAAGGGATTCGCCCCGCTCCTGATCGACTTCCCCGCCGAGCTCGACGGCGTCGACGTCCTGCTCTGCTGGCTCGAAGGCGATCCGGAGCTGGCCTGGTATCACCGCACCGACCTCGGTTTCGCCGGACGCCGCCGCCTCGCGGATAGGGTCGCCGTCGTGAGCGAAGAGATCGCGGCCGGGCTGTTCGACGGCATCGCCGCCCGCTACGACGAAGACACCTTTCACGGCTTGGTCGCCGACGCGCTCGTCGACGGCCTCGGCCGCACGGCGCCCGAGCGCGTTCTCGACGTCGCGACCGGGACCGGGGTGGCCGCGTTCGCCGCGCTGCGGCTGGACCCGGGCGAAGTGCTCGCGATCGACATCTCGCCGGGCATGATCGCCCAGGCCGAGACGAAGGCGGCCACGCACGATCCCGGCAAGCGCATCACCTGGCAGGTCGCTTCCGCGGTTCCGTCGCCGGTGGAGGACGAGGGTGCGGACGCCGTGCTGTGCGCGTCTTCGCTGCACTTCCTCGGCGCGGCCGCGCTCCGCGACTGGCTGCGGGCGCTGCGCCCCGGCGGCAGGGTGGCCTTCAGCCTGCCGCTCGCGTCGGCGTTCCGGCCGTCGGAGGCGTTCGCCGCCATCGTCCCCACCGACCTGAAGCTGCCGGAAACCGAGGACGACGCGGCGGAACTGGCCTCCGAAGCCGGCTTCACCGAGGTGACCGTGAAACGCCTCGACGTCGAGACCGAGGATCGGGTCCGGTCGGTGTTCGTGGTGCACGCGACCAGACCCTGAGCCCTACAGCGTTCTATAGCGGAGCGAAGAACGGCACGCACTTCGGCGCGGGCGCGTTCTCCGGGTCGAGCGCCTTGAGGATCAGGCCCGTCACGTTCGGGTCGATCGCCTGGCTCAGATGCCCGGAAACGTCGGATCCGCACCGGTCCTGCAGCACGATGTCGGTCGCACCCGGCTCGTCCAGCACCCCGCTGGTGTACGGCGTGACCACGAGGTCGTACCGGCTGACGATGCTCGTGTACGTCGGACCGGGCACCGTCACGCCTCCGCGCGCGAGGTCGTCGAGGAAGTCCGACGGCGCCAGGTATTCGCGGCACGCTCCGCAGACGCCGTCGGCGAGCAGATCGATGCCGGGCAGCGAAAGCACGGCCTTGGCCAGGCCGGAGAAGCCGTTGAGCGACGTGCCCTTGAAGTTCGAGCCGAAGCCGACAAAATGCTTCACCTTCTCCGCGCCTCCCTCGAATTTGAGGTAGTACGCGGGCATCGTCGTGCCTTCGGAATGCCCGACGATGTCGACCTTCTCCGCGCCGGTGCTGGCCCGCACGCGGTCCACGAACGCGCCGAGTTCGACGGCACTCTTCCGCATGGAAGCGAGGCCGCCGAACACCTGTCCGCCCAGGGCGGTGGCGCCGTAGGTCAGCGAATAGACGCAGTAACCGGCGTCCTTGAGCTTCGGCGCGTGGTGGAACCAGTTGGTCGTCGCGTTGCCGCCGAGGCCGTGCACCAGCACCACGGGCTCGGGATGGCTCGCGCTCGGTGCGCACGACCAGTCGTTCCAGCCGCTCGACGGCGCCGCGCTCGCCGCCGCCGGGACGGCGATCGTCAACGTCAAGGCCGCGACCAGCATGGTGAGGATCCGAGCCCGCATCCTTGCCTCCGGTTACTCGTCAGTATGTGATGCGAGTCATCATGCGTCACAACTCGACGACCGGGACCAGGAGAACGACCAGACTTACCCGTCAGTTCTTGTGAAGGATCACAAAGGCAGCAGGACCCGCCGTTCGATCGGGCTGGACATGACGATCGACGTCGTCGTGGCGCCCAGCACGGAAAGATCCTCCAGCAGTTCTTCCAGGTGAGTGGTGTCGCGCACGGCGATCTTCAGGATCCAGCAGTCCTCGCCCACCACGTGGTGGAGTTCGAGGATCTCCGGCCGGTCCATGATCTTCCGCGTGCGCGGATGCCGGACGGTGAACCCGCTGTGCGGCGCCATCCGCACGAACGCCCGCAGCCCCAGGCCGATCCCGATGGGCGAAACGAGCGCCGCGTAGCCGGTGATCGTGCCGTCGGCCTCGAGTCGCTTGACGCGCTCGCCGACAGCGGCGGGGCTCAGCGAAACACGTCGCCCGAGCTCGCTCAGGGTGATTCGGCCTTCCTCCTGAAGGAGTTCGAGGAGTCGCCGGTCGATCACGTCCAGTGAGCTTTCGGTGGATGCTCGATTCGACCGAGAATCTTTCAGTGATTCCGCCATTTCGCCCATGTTCTCCCCTTCAAGCGCCCGGATCGCCACCGTAACACTGGTGGACATGAAGAAAGTGCTCGTTCTCGGCGGAAGCCGGTACTTCGGCCGCGGGGTGGTCGAGCGGCTGCGTGACGCCGGCTCGGACGTCACCGTCCTCAACCGTGGCTCCGCACCTGCCCCGTCCGGCGTCGCTCACCTGATGGCCGACCGCGACGACGAAGCCGCGCTGAAGGTCGCGCTGGGTTCCCGTTCCTTCGACGTCGTTCTCGACCAGGTCTGCTACACGCCGGTCCAGGCGGAGATCGCGCGCCGTGTCTTCCGCGCGGACCGCTACGTGATGACGTCCACGATCGAGGTCTACGACCAGGTCCGGACGGAGGCACCGATGACCGAATCGCTGGTCTCCCCCGTGCCGGTCGACCTCGGGGCACCTTCGTACGACTACGGCGAAGGCAAGCGGCAGGCCGAGACGGTCTTCGCGGCGGGAGACACACCGTTCGCTTCGGTGCGCGTCGCGCACGTCCTCGGCGGCGAGGACTTCACCGGGCGGCTGCGGCACTACGTCGAGCGGCTGGACGCCGGGGACGCCGTGGACATCCACGCGGAACCGCGGCCGTCGACGTTCATCCACGCGAAGGAGATCGCGGACTTCCTGACCTGGGCCACGCTCGCGGACTTCACCGGCCCGGTCAACGCCGGCTCGCACGGCGAACTCTCCGCCGTCGACATCGCCCGCGCGATCTCGATCGAACCCCGGTTCCGGATCGTCGAGCGGGACGCCTCACCGTTCTCCTTCGACCGGTACGCCGTCCTGGACACCTCGCGCGCGACCGACCTCGGCTTCTCCTTCTCCACCACCACCGATTGGCTCGGTGAAGCCATCGAAGACACCAGAAAGGCATGACCCCCATGCGTTACCGCAGCATCGGAGACGTCGAAGTGAGCGCGATCGGGCTGGGCGCGATGCCGCTGTCGATCGAGGGCCGCCCGGATCGCGACCGCGCGATCGCCACGATCCACGCCGCGCTCGACGCCGGTGTCACGCTGATCGACACGGCCGACTCCTACCACTGGCACGCGGGCGAAATCGGGCACAACGAGGAGCTGATCGCCGACGCGCTGGCCGTCCGCGGCGACTCGGACGCGGTGCTCGTCGCGACCAAGGGCGGGCGCGGCCGTCCCGGTGACGGTTCGTGGACCGTCACCGGAACTCCCGCCCACCTCCGGAACGCCTGCGAGGGCTCGCTGAAGCGGCTCGGCGTCGACGCCATCGGGCTCTACCAGCTGCACAAGCCCGACGAGAACGTGCCGTGGGCGGAGTCCGTGGGCGCGATCAAGGAGCTGGCCGACGAAGGCAAGATCAGGCTCGCCGGGATCTCCAACGTCTCCCGCGCGCAGATCCTCGAAGCGCGGGACATCCTCGGCGAGCCCCTGGTTTCGGTGCAGAACGAGCACGCGCCCGCACAGCTCGCGCACGAACCGGAACTGGCGCTGTGCACCGAACTCGGGCTCGCCTACCTGCCGTGGGGCCCGCTCCGCGGCATCGACGGGGAATTCCTCACCGTGGCCGAAGAACTCGGGGTCAGCCCGCAGCGGGTGTGCTTGGCGTGGCTGCTCGCGAAGTCGCCGTCGATGGTCGCGATCCCCGGTTCGACGAGGCCCGCGACCATCCGCGATTCGGCGGCCGCGGCCGATCTGGTGCTCACCGCCGAAACGCTGGCCCGCTTGCCGTGATCAGGCCCCGGCCACCAGAGCCACGCCAAGGCCGATCATCGTCGCGGCGACCAGACCGTCCAGCACCCGCCACGACGACGGTTTGCGGAAGAACCCGCTGAGCAGCCTCGCGCCGAAACCGAGCGCGAGGAACCAGATCACGCTGGCCGAGACGGCACCCACGCCGAACGCCCACCGGTCGCTGCCGTGCCCGGCCGCGATGGCGCCGAGCAGGAGGAGGGTGTCGAGGTAGACGTGCGGATTCAGCCAGGTGATCGCCAGCGTGGTCAGCACGATGCGGCGCAACGATCCGCCGGTCTCCGGGCCGCCCGTCTCCAGCGTGGACGGCTTGAACGCGCGACGGGCCGCGAGGGCGCCGTAGCAAAGCAGGAAGGCGCCGCCGACCAGCGCGACGATGGTCAGCGCTTCGGGTGACGTCCCCACCAGCGCGCCGACCCCGCCGACGCCGAGGCTGACCAGGATGGCATCGGAGAAGATGCAGATCAGCACCACGACGAGCACGGCTTCGCGCCGGATGCCCTGGCGCAGCACGAAGGCGTTCTGCGCGCCGATCGCGACGATGAGGGCCATGGTGGCGCCGAATCCGGCGACCGCGCTGAACAGAACGTCTCCCATACGGATGACACTAGGAAGCGAATCGTCAACAGTACAGCTAAAGATTCTTACGTAAGATTAGCGCTCGTGATGACAGATCTGCCCCTCGACCTGGTCCGCACGCTGCTGGTGGTCGCCGACGAAGGCACGTTCGACGCGGCGGCCTCGGCGCTGCACGTGACGCCGTCGGCGATCAGCCAGCGCGTCAAGGCGCTCGAACAGCGCACCGGCCGGGTCCTGCTGATCCGCACGAAACCGGTGCGGCTGACCGAATCCGGGCAGGCGGTGGTGCGGTTCGGCCGTCAGATGGCGCTGCTGGAGGCCGACACCCGGGCCGAACTCGGCCTGACCACCGGCGACGAGCCCGTCCGGCTGACGATCGCGGTGAACGCCGATTCGCTGGCGACCTGGTTCCTGCCCGCCCTCACGAGGGTGCCGCCCGAGCACAAGATCTGCTTCGAACTGCATCGCGAGGACCAGGACCACACCACGACCCTGCTACGGGAGGGCCTGGTGATGGCCGCCGTGACGTCGTCACCCGATCCGGTCGCGGGATGCTCGGTGCACCGGCTCGGGTACATGCGCTACCTGGCCGTCGTGAGCCCGGCGCTCGGCACGGACCTCGACCTCGCCGAAGCACCCGTCGTCGTCTTCGACCGCCGCGACGACCTCCAAGACCGCTTCGCTCGTGAGCGCGGCACGATCGCGAGCCGGCTGCGGCACCACGTCCCGTCGTCCGAAGGGTTCTTCGACGCCGTCGCGGCCGGGATGGGCTGGGGCATGGTGCCGCTCGCGCAGATCGGCGACCGGCTGCGCGACGGCACTTTCGTCTGTCTCGACGCCGATCACCCGATCGACGTACCGCTGTTCTGGCAGCAGTGGAAACTCGACTCCCCCGCGCTGGCGGCGGTGTCGGCCGCCATCACCACGGCGGCCGCGGACCTGCTGTTCGACCCACACAGATGAAGACGCGCGGATCGGCCCGGTCGTGAGATCCTGGGCGTATGACGCGCGCATTGCACCTGGTCGGGGACGAGGAAGCGGACCGGCTGCTCACCGAAGACCCGTTCGCACTGCTCGTCGGGATGCTCCTCGACCAGCAGTTCCCGATGGAACACGCGTTCCGCGGTCCGCAGAAGATCGCGGATCGGATGGACGGTTTCGACATCGAGAAGATCCACGCGATGGACACCGAGACGTTCGTCGAACTGTGCGTGATCCCGCCCGCGATCCACCGCTACGGCGGCTCGATGGCCCGCCGGGTGAAGGATCTCGCCCAGCATGTCGTCGAGGTCTACGACGGCGACGCGGCCGGCATCTGGACCGCCGGACGGCCCAAGCCGGACGGCCCCGAAGTCCTCAAGCGGCTCAAGGCGCTGCCCGGCTACGGCGACCAGAAGGCCGCGATCTTCCTCGCGTTGCTCGGCAAGCAGCTCGGCGTGCAGCCCAAGGGCTGGCGCGCGGCCGCGGGCGTGTACGGCGACCGCGGCTCACGGCGCTCGATCGCCGACGTCACCAACGCGAAGACCCTCGGCGAGGTACGCGCGTTCAAGAAGGCGGCGAAGGCTGCCGCGAAGGCGCCTGCGAAGTAGCTACTTCTTCCCCGCTCCCGGCCACGGCCCCGGGGTCTCGGCAGGCAATTCGGCTTGCTCGACCTCGGTGCGGAACAGCCGGAACCCGCGAGCCTGGTAGTTCTTGAGCGCGGCGGGGCCGTCCGTGGTGCAGGTGTGGACCGTGACACGGCGCGTCGGCGTCTTGCCCGGCCAGCGCTCCGCGAGCGCCCACGCCTCCCGCAGCGCGACGGTCAGCAGGTGCCCGCCGACGCCTTTGCCGACGAAGGACGACATCAAGCCGAAGTACGCGAGTTCCACTGTGCCATCAAGATCGCCGTCGACAGTGCCGTCGAGTTCGAAGTAGCCGCACGGCGTCCCTTGCGCATACGCCACCCACGTCTCGACGCCCGGCCTGTCCAGCCACTCGACCCACTGCGCCCACGTCCAGCCGAGCCGGTCGATCCAGAACCAGTCGCCGCCGACGGCGGTGTAGAGGTAGCGGTTCAGCTCCGGGCTGACCAGCTCGGCGCGGGTGACCGTCACCGGGACGGCCGGCGGTTTCGCCGCGCTCAGCTCGTCCGGTGAGGTCTGCTCGAGGTGCCAGGTCGTGATCTCCATACGGCGATCATTTCAGCCAGACCCGCAACGGCCCCAGCGCCGTGTAGCCGGCGCGGAGGGCGGCGTCGAGATCCTCGCCGTGTTCGTAGCCGGTGATCGGCAAGCCGGGGAAGCTGGCCGCGACGGCCGAGGTCGCGCCGCGCCAGGCGTCGTCCAGGTCGCCTTGACTGTACAAATTGGACAGTCCGGCGAAATCGCCGTCCCGGTTGGCCGTGACTCCGGCGGCCCCGTTCGACCACACGGCGACGGACGGGTCGTCGAAGGGGTCGTCGACCCTGGACCAGCCCGGTTCGAGCGGCACTTGCCCCGTACGCGTGATCCAGGTGGCCTCGAAGAGCACCTCGAAACCCGACGGCGTGAGATCCAGGCAGGCGAAGCTGTCCTTCACCGCGCAGCCCGGCGAGGTGTCGATCCCGTCCAGCACTTCTGCCGCCGTCGCGTCCGGGGTCAGGGTCATCGCGTCCGGGTACGACGGCGGGGTCCGGCGCGCCGACTTCCAGACGCGGGCGGAGAAAGTGCCCGTCCGGCACACCGTGTCGCACCAGCGGGCGTTGACCCGCACGGCGTCGGCTACCTCCGCGCGAACCACAGCACGTCCGGTTCCCCTTGCGGCACCGGGATCTTCAGCTCCCGCACCTCGCCGAACCGCGCCCGGAGCCGCTTCGCGAACGACGGCACCGACTCGGCGCTCCACACTCCGAGCACTCCGCCGGGCCGCAGCCGCTCGGCGAGCATGTCGAGCCCTTCGTCCCGGTAGAGCTTCGCGTTGCCGTCGGTGACTGTCCACTCAGGACCGTTGTCGATGTCGAGGCACAGCGCGTCGAAGCGTTCTTCCGTCCGGCGCAGCCACTTCACCAGATCGGCCTCGACGACGGTGACCCGTTCGTCGGACAGGGCGTCGTCATGGACGGCCCTGAGCGGGCCCTCGCGATTCCAGCCGATCACGGCGGGTTCGCGCTCGACGACCACGACCTCGCCGACACCGGGATGATCCAGCGCGGCGCGCAGCGAATAGCCGACGCCGAGGCCGCCGATCAGCATCCGGGCCTTGCCGGGCACCAGGTCCGCCGCCACCGACACGAGCAACCGTTCGGATTCACCGTTCCGGGTGTCCATCAGGAAGACGCCGTTGGCGATGACCTCGAAGTCGTCTCCTGCCCGGCGGAGCACCAATTCGCCGCTCTTCCCGGCGACTTTGTCGAGTACGTCGGTCATCCGGGCAGCTTATCGGCGACGGTCACAGCAGGCCCGCCAATTTGTACAGGACGAGGCTGCCGGCGACGGCGACGTTGAGACTCGCACCGGTGCCCACCATGGGAATTTCGACGACGGTGTCGAGAAGGTCGAGCGCGTCCGGCGGAATACCCTGCTGCTCGTGGCCGAGCACGGCGATCGTCCGGCCGCGTGCGGGTGCGAGATCGGCGAGACGCACGGCCTCGTCGGCGAGTTCGACGCCGACGATCGCCGTACCCGCCGCCTTTTCCCGCTTCAGCCAGCCCGGAGGATCGTGCACCCAGTGCACACAAGCCGGACGGCGCAACGTGTTCCCCCGGCGCAGCGCCTCGGGCACCCACGGGAACCGCGGCACGGCGAGGCAGGCGCCCACCGCGTCACAGGTCCGCAGCAGCGTGCCGAGGTTCGCTCCGTGCAGTGGCCACAGCGGCGCGGCGACGAGATGTCCCAGCAGGAGTGGGCTTTCCTTCTTCTGGCCGCACGCAGTTCCGACGGTGTGCGGACCCGGATCGACGGGCTCACCGGACGTGAGGCGTCGCGCCTCCAAGGATTTCGAGGATCATGCCGCCACTGTAGCGGGATCACTCCGACGCTCCTAACCTTGAAACGTCGGAGGTGGTTCTCATGCAGGCGACCGTCGGAGACGAGATCCACGTGCACGGACGCACGGTGGGCTCGGCCGAACAACGCGGCGAGATCCTCGAGGTACGCGGCGAACACGGTGCCCCGCCGTATCTCGTCCGGTTCGCGGACGGACACGAAGGGCTGGTGTTCCCGGGCCCCGACTGCGAAGTCCAGTCGCGCGCCGAATAGACGTCATTCGGCCAACGCGGGCCGCTTCACGCGGTTCCGCCAGCCCGCCACGACCACGGCCGCGCCGAGCGCGGTCAGCACCGCCGCGACCTCGGGCAGCAGGAGCGGCCCGCCGCCGCTCAGCACCGCTCCCCCGACCACGCCGGAGAGGCCGACGCCGAGATAGATCGCGGACGCGTTGAGCGAGAGGACGAGCCCGGCATTCTGCTTGGACAGCTCGATCAGCCGGTGCTGGATCGGCGGATTCACCGACCAGGTGGCCAGCCCCCAAAGGAAGAGGACGACTGCCGCGCCCGCGACGGTGGTCGCCACCAGCGGCAGCAGTGCGAGCACCACGGTGATCCCGCCGAACACGACCAGCAGCGGTCCCCTGGCGCCCCAGCGGTCGGCCGCGCGGCCGCCGAGGACGTTGCCGAGCGCGCCGCCCGCGCCGTAGACGAACAGCAGGAGACTGACCGTCGTGCCGTGGACGCCCGCGGTGGCGGACAGGACCGGCGAGATGAAGGTATAGACGGAGAACGCGGCGAGGCAGCCGAGCACCGTCGCGCCGAGCATGGCGAGGACGCGGGGATCCTTGGCGACGGTGAACCGTTCGGCCAGCCGGACCGGAGGTGGCGCCGGGACGGCGGGCAGGACCAGCCGGACCGCGAAGGCACCGAGAAGCGAGAAGGCCGCGACGAGCGCGAAGACGGCCTGGTAGCCCACGCTCTGCGACAGGACGCTGCCGAGCGGGACACCCAGGATCGTCGCGACGGTGAGCCCGCCGAAGACGAGCGCGACCGCGCGGCCCCGGCGTTCCGGCGAAGTGAGCTCGGCTGCGACGGCGCTCGCGGCCGGAGTGAAGACCGCCGCGCCGATCGCGGTGACGACCCGCGCGAGCAGCAGGGTCACGTAGCCGGGCGCGAGGGCGGCGAGGGCGTTGCCGATGGCGGTGACGACGAGGGCGGCGACCAGGAGCGTGCGCCGCTCCCAGCGACCGGTGACCGCGGCGAACAGCGGTGAGCCGACCGCGTACGCGATGGCGAAGGCGGTGACCAGCTGGGCGGCGGCCGCCTCGGTGACCGCGAGCTCGCCGGTCAGCGCGGGCAGCAGCCCGGCGACGACGTAACCACTGGTGCCGACCGCGAACGTACCGAGCGCCAGCACCGCGGTCCTGGGTGGTGCGAAAGTCATGAGTCCCCAGCTCCAGACCCCCACAGATCGCGTTTAGCCCGCGAAACGCAGGTCGGCGCCGGAGCGCGATTAGCCCGCGAAACGCAGGTCCGCGCGGGAGGCGACCGGATCGCGTTTAGCCCGCGAAAGGCGACATGGGGGTCGTTGTTCGATGGTTGTCGTAGTTCGATGCAGACCGTACTACGAACTCGCCGGAAGTTCGAGAGGCGTCGTACTATGGACGAATGGCCGCGACGCAGCAGTACGTCTATCCCGATCAGGACGAGATCCGGATCGAGGCGGTCCTCGCCGCGCTCGCGGACCCGGTCCGCCTCGACATGGTCCGCCAGCTGGCCGAGTCCGGCACCGAGATCTCGTGCAGCGGATTCGACGTCGCCGTGACCAAGTCCACACTCACCCATCACCTGCGCACACTGCGCGAAGCGGGCATCATCATGGGCCGCCAGCAGGGCACCGCCCGCTACAACTCCTTGCGCCGCAAGGATCTCGACGAACTGTTCCCCGGCCTGCTCCAGGGCGTGCTCGCCGCCCGCCGCTGAGGGTGGTCAGCCTCACCTGAAACCGGGATGACAAAGACACCCTCCATCGGTTGAACTGGACGCAGGACAGCGGGGCCGCACGCGCTGTCTTCTTTTGTGTCCGAGACCTAAATCGATTCAGCTGCCCATCCGCGACGCTGGGCGAGTAATCGTTTACTCACGTACGACCCTCGAAGGGAGAGCCGTGCCCGTCGCGCTGCTCGCGCTCGCCATCGGTGCCTTCGGCATCGGGACCACCGAATTCGTCATGATGGGCGTGCTGCCCGAAGCCGCCGCGGACTTCGGCGTGTCGATCCCGTCCGCCGGTTACCTCATCTCCGGCTACGCCCTCGGCGTCGTGGTCGGTGCTCCGCTGCTCACCGCCGCCGCCGTCCGGCTGCCGCGCAAGACGATGCTGCTGGCGATGATGGGGCTGTTCACGCTCGGCAACGCCCTCTTCGCGCTCTCGCCGAACCAGGAGTTCGGCGTCGCCTTCCGCTTCCTCGCCGGCCTGCCGCACGGCGCGTTCTTCGGCGCCGGCGCGGTCGTCGCGTCCAGCCTGGCCAAACCGGGCGAACGCGCGAAGGCCGTCTCGATGATGTTCATGGGCCTGACCCTGGCCAACGTCGTCGGCGTGCCGCTGGGCACGCTGCTCGGCCAGAAGGTCGGCTGGCGCGCGACCTTCGGCGTCGTCGCCGTGATCGGCCTGCTCGCCATGGCCGCGATCGCGAAACTGGTCCCCCACCAGGGCAAACCGGTCGAGCCGTCGCTGCGTGGCGAACTCGGCGCCTTCCGCCGCCCGCAGGTGTGGCTCGCGCTCGCGATCGTCACCTTCGGCCTCGGCGGCGTGTTCGCCTGCCTGTCCTACATCGCGCCGATGCTGACCGACGTCACCGGCTATTCGCCGTCCAACGTCACGCTGCTGCTCTCCCTGGCCGGGGTCGGCATGACGATCGGCAACTACCTCGGCGGCAGGCTCGCCGACAAGGCGCTGATGCCGAGCCTCTACGTCTCGCTGATCGGGCTCGCGTCGGTGCTGGCGATCTTCACCTTCACCGCGAACGGCAAGGTCGGCGCGGCGGTGACGATCTTCTTCGTCGGCCTCGCCGGATTCATGATCGGACCGATGATGCAGGCCAGGATCATGGAGAAGGCGGGCGGGACGCCGTCGCTGGTCTCCGCCGCCGTGCAGTCGGCGTTCAACATCGCGAACTCCATCGGCGCCTACCTCGGCGGCCTGGTGATCGCCGGCGGGCTCGGCCTGGTCGCACCCAACTGGGTCGGTGCGTCGCTGGCCGTCCTGGGGCTCTCGCTGGCCGTGGTGTCCGGCGGTATGGACCGCCGCGAAGCCCGGCTCGCCCCCGCCATGGCTTCCTGACCTCGTCGGAAAGCGCGTGAAGGCCCCCTTCCCTCGGCTCAGTCGAGGGAAGGGGGCCTTCACGCGCATCAGGACAGGGGTCCGCCGGTGATCGTGAACGCGATGAACAGGATCAAGACGGAAAGCGCGCCGTAGGTCAGGACGTCGACCGGTTTCCCCCGGATCGCCAGCAGCCCGGCCTTCGCTTCGGGCAGTACCGCCCGGAGCAGGCCGGCGAGCAGCAACGCACCGCCGATCAGCGCGGCCCCCTGCCGCCAGTGGTACTGGCCGATCCGGAGGGCGGCGACCGCCACCACCAGCATCACCAGCAGGAACGGCAGGTGACGGAGCAGTGCCCCACGGTCACGCCGTAGTCCGGCCACCGCCATCAGTCCTCGTCCTTCGGGTTCGCGCGGGCGATTCGGTTCACTCGGTCAGTATCCCGGGTGAGTGACCCGGCACCAGGTCAGGGCGTCTTCCGGCGAGTCAATAGCGGCAAAACCCACATGCGGGGTGCACAGGAGCGCGGATACGGTCAAAATGTGACCGTGGCACAACCGACGACTCAGTTGAACGCGACCGAGCAGGACACCCTGGTCAAACAGATCGGCCTCGCCCTGCTGCGGGCCGCTCCGCGTGATTGGCGGAAGGTGACCGCCGAGTACCGAGCCGTCGGCAGGTACCACGAGATGACCGGGGAGATCATCACCGAGGACGGCACCTCACACGAATGGGTCGCGACGCACGACATCGCGACGCTGTTCGGCAGACTGCGCGCCGGGATGTACCGCGACGGCCGCGGCACCTGGTTCAACGCCCGTTACCAGCTCGACCACCCGTCCAGCTACAACCTCGAGTACAACCGCGACGAGCCGCAGTGGCGCCTCGCGCCGCCGCCGCAGGCGCTCTCCGACGAGCTGCGCATGTTCCCCCGCTCCGAGGAGAACGTGCCCGAATGGCTGATCCGGCGCATGTCCGGCCTCGGCCCCGAGCAGCCCGGACCGCATTTCCGCATCGCCCGTATCTTCGACACCATCGGCCCGGCCGGTCGTCCGGTGATCAACCGGCCCGATCTGGAGATCGAGGAGCAGGACAGGCTGCTCGAGTACCTCGACCGCGCGCCGCTGGTGGTCACCGAACGCGGTTACGACATCGACCGGCTCGCCCAGACCCCCGAGGCCACCGTCCCGGTCGCCTTCCACAGCGACGGGCAGTGGATCTGGCCCGCCGCCGTGAACTTCTACCTGCGCCAGTACGGCGTCTCGCCGGAGCTCGACCTGATCGAGCACGTCCGGCAGAACGACTTCGTGCTGCCCGAGGTCGACGACCCGACGCTGCAGGCCGCGGCGGGGTACCTCACCAGGGGGAACCAGCCGCCGCAGCAGCGCCCCAACGGCCCGGGCGGACCTGGTGGCCCCAACAACGGCGTGCCCGCGGGCCCGCCTCCGCAGAGGCCGCCGCAGAACGGCCCGGTGCCGCCCCAGCAGGCCGCGCCCGGTCAGCCGGGACCCGGTGGTCCCGCGGGCCCCGGCCCGAACCAGGCCGTACAGCCGCCGCACCAGCAGGGTCCGGACCAGGCCGCGGTGGCCGCCGCGGCCGCTGCTCCGGTCGCCGCGGCGGCGGCCGTCCCCTCCGCCGAAGCCACCGTCCCGGACCAGGCCGAGCAGGCGCAACGGTACGAAGACGACTACGACACCCAGGACTACCAGGCGCAGGACTTCCACGAAGCCGCCGCCGAGCAGCAGTACGAAGACGGCTACGAAGACCCGTACGCGTCCGAGCAGGACGCCTTCACCGACGAGGAGCGGCAGGGCACCGCGCCCGAGCCGCAGCTCGCCGACCCGGAGGCCACCACGTACGCGCGGGTCCCGCAGGCCGGCGCCTACGAGCAGCCGCCGCTCGAAGAAGAGCAGGCCGCGTACGCCCGGCAGGAAGAAGACCAGCCGTACGCGCCGCCTGAGGAGGAGACGACCACCGGCTACACGCCGGTCGAGCAGGCCGACGCCGGCCCCGAGCTGCCCCTTCTGACGCACGACGCGGAGCCGGACGTGGCGCCCCCGCCGTCGGACACCGAGATCACGCAGGTCGACGCCCCGCCGCAGGAGCGGGGGACCTTTGCTACCACCCCCGTGCCCCACCCGGAGCCCGAGCCGCGCCGCGAGGAAGCGCAGCCGCGCCGCGCCGAGCATCCCGAGCCGGTGTTGAACGAGTTGCAGGCGAAGTTCGACGAACTCGACGTGCCCGGTGACGTCTACCGCATCGGCTCGCCCGCCGAGCACGGCTGGAGCGTCGAGCAGGTCGACGGCGGCGGCTGGCGGGTCGGCTGGTACGACGGGAAGCTGACCAATCCGGCGGTGTTCGGCGACGCCGAGGACGCGGCCGCGTTCATGCTCGGCAAGGTCCTGCTGAACCCGAACGGCGCCCCGCCGCCCGCGGAACAGCCCGCCGTCGAAGAGGAACCGGTCGAGGAGCCTGCTCCGGCGCCGCCCGTGACGGCGACGCTGTCCCCCGAGATCGCGACCGGTTCGCATCCGGTGCCGCCGCGGGAGTCGATCCCGGCACAGGAACAGACCGCGTTCACCACGGCCGAGGAGCTGCTCGGGGACGATTTGGACGACGAGCCCGCCCCCGCACCGGTCCCGCCCGCGCCCCCCGCGCGGCCGAACCCGGTGCTGGCGAGCCCGCCGCCCGCGCCGCCGCGGCGTGAGCCGCCGGCGACGCCGCCTCCGCCGCCGATGCGGCGCGAGGAACCGGCCCGTCCGGCCGCGGCGGCCGGCGCCGGGGCACCCGACGCCAAGCAGAACTGGCCGATCTCGCCGCTCAACGGTGAGCCGCCGCTGACGCTGTTCCGCGGCAAGGAGCTTCGTGAGCTGCCCGCGGGCAGCGAGCTGGACCGCTTCGGCGGCCCGAACGGCAACCTGACCTACGCGGCCGGGACGCCCTTCGAGGAGCGCTCGCTCGTGCCGGAGTGGGTGAACCGGCCGTACCACGTCTACCGCGTGCAGCGTCCGCTCGAAGCCCTCGCCGGTGTCGCGATCCCGTGGTTCAACCAGCCCGGTGGCGGGTCCGCGTACCTGCTGCCGGCGTCCATCGAGGAGTTGCTGGCCGAGGGCGACCTCATCGAGCTGGACCCGGGTGAACCGCCGATCGACTAAGCCCCTCAGGCGCGATGAACGGGCCGTTCCTTGCGAAATTCGCCAGGAGCGGCCCGTTTCAGTGGATGACGAGACCGTGCGCGGCGGCGTAGGCGATCGCGGTCTCGGTGTCCACGTGGACCCCGGAGAGGTTCGCCTGCACCAGGCCGTTGGCGTCGAGCCGCGCGCCACGCAGGTCCGCGCCGTCGAGCTTCGCGCCCGCCAGCCGGGCGCCGGTGAGGTCCGCGCCACGCAGGTCGGCGCCGGTCAGGTCGGCGTCGATCAGGTTCGCCTCCCGCAGCCGCAGGCCACCCAGGTCCACTTTGGACAAACGAGCCTTGCTGAGCGAGACCAGCGAGAGATCGCATTCGGTGAAGGCGATCTTCTGGAACCGGCAGTCCACAAAGGACGATCCGAGCATCGAGCAGGAGCTCCACCGCGCGCTCGCCAGCACACTGCGGTCGAAGGTGCACGAGCGGAACGCCGACGCCTCGTGGCGCGAGCCCTCGAAGTCCGTCTTGGTGAAGTCGCACTGGTCGAAGGTGCAGCCCTGGGTGCGGAGGCCGCGCAGGTCGGCTTCGGTGAAATCACAGCCGACGAAACTGCGTTTTTCCCACCATTGCCGGGAAAGGACGGCTTCTCGGTAATCCTCGGCAGTCTCGATCACCCGTCCAGGATCGCATACCCGCTCATGACCAGGTGATCCCGCCGAACAAGGCACGCAACTTCGCCGCCCGGCGCTCCGAAGACGCGGCGATCCAGCCGATCCGGCCGAGCAGATGCGCGCGAAAGTCCGGGTGACCGGCCCGGTTCTGCTCCTCCGGGCCGGTCCGGACGCAGTTGTGGAGCAGCGCGCGCAGGGCGTCGTAGTCGGCACGTGTCGCGGCGGGCGAGCTGTTGACCACCAGTCCCGCGACCCGTTGCCGCTGGTGCGCGGCGGCGATCGACGTCTTGTCGTCCCGGAGCCGGAAGCCCTCGTCGGTCACGATCCGCCGGACCCCGGGCAGCAACCGGTGCAGCGGCAGGGAATCCCCGGAGAACGCCAGATCGTCGGCGTACCGCGTGTAGACCGCGCCCAGTGCGCGGGCGAGGCCGTCGATCCGCCGGTCGAGCTGGTGCGTGATCGCGTTCGCGACCGCGGGCGAGGACGGCGCACCCTGCGGCAGATGCGTGGCCGCCAGGTTGTTCAGCAGCCGCACCCGTGCTGGGTCCCGCCGCCCGTCGGGGACGGTGGCGAGGACATCCGGCGGAACAGCCGTGGTGAGCACCCCCGCCAGCGCTTCCGCCACGGCGGGCGGATAGCCGGCGAGGGCGAGCAACGCCGAGATCCGGCGCGCGGACACCGTCGGGAAGAACCCTTCGAGATCCATCCTGACCACGGTCTCCCGGCCGGCATGCGGTGCCGCGCACGACATCGGCGACCGGCCGCGCCGGAATCCGTGCGCGGCCTCGTGCACCGGCAGCGCGTCGACGACGTGCCGCACGATCCGGCGTTGAAGTTCGGCGATGCGCGGCTTCGGCCGCTCGATGAGCCGCACTCCGCCCGAAGCGGTCGGGATCCAGCGATAGGTGTAATGCCGGGCCGGGCCGGCCGCACGCCTGTTCCAGCCCTTCACGTCGGCGAACCACGAGAGTTCGCCCGGTGTCAGGTCGAGACCGGCGGCGCACTCGTCGAAAGTCGCCCAGCGGGCCACCTGGAATCGCCAGACCGGCGGCAGGGGTTCGAGGAGCGACGCGGAGGTGACTCTTTCTCCTGTCATCCGCGCGGACTCGCACGCGAAGCATGCCGCGCTCGCGCGGGGCGCCTTGTCTCGCTGACTTCGTACTCCCCGGGGTTGCCCCGGAGTGGGTGGCGATCCACCGGCTCACCTCCGCGTCGCTATCGCCACCCTACCGACTTCAGCGGCTCGGGATGATCTCCGAGCCGGAGACGTAGCGCATGGCCTCGATGAACTTCGGGTCGTTCATGCGGCGCTCCATTTCCGGGTAGTCGAGGTCGACCAGCCGGGTCTGGATCCACCACAGGTTGCCGAACGGGTCGCGGACCCGGCCGACGCGGTCGCCGAAGAAGAGTTCGGTCTGCCTCGTCACCTCTTCGGCGCCCGCCTCGATGGCCCGGCGCTGCGTCTCCACGCTGTCCTCGACGTAGAGCCGCAGGTACGCCGGGGTGTCGACCCAGTGGTCCCGCGAGTCGAACAGCATGACGACCGAGTCGCCGATCCGGACCTCCGCGTGCCCGATCTTCCCGCCTTCGACGTACACCGGTTCGCCGATCGGCTCGGCGTCGAAGACGCGCTCGAGGAAGTCGATCATGCCCGCGGTGTCGCGCGAGATGATCCACGGGGTGACCGAGTGGTAGCCGTCGGGGATCGGGTTGGTCATCGGAGTTCTCCTCAGTCGTCGTGGTGCGATGAGAAGAACACTAAAACCCGTATAGGACAGATCATGTCCTAATGGGATTTCAGCAGGAAAGAAGGCTTCGACTCCTGCCACTCCGGCATGTCCAGCGAGTTGAGCACCTCGACGATCCGCTTCTCCTCGTAGCGGAAATGCGTCTCCATGATCGCCGTGAGCCCGTCCAGTTCGCGTTGGACGTCGAGGATCTCGGCCTGACTGGACCCGGGGCCGACAGCGGCGACCAGCTCTTCGATCCGTTCGATGATCCCGGTCATGACCTCGTGGTCGTGCGCGAGCTCTTCGAGCGACGGCCGCAATTCGGGGAATTTGTCCGCCAGCACGAGGAAAGCGCCGCCGTCCTCGCCGGTGTGATGCCTGGTCAGCGCCGAGCAGAAGGTGAGGCAATGCGCGCGGAGATCGCGTAGCCGCTCGGCACGCCCCTCCGCGACCGACCCGAGGTCGTCGTGCAGCAGGGCCAGCTCTTTACGCAGCCAGTCGTGAACCTGAACAAGTTGATTTCCGAACGCCGTCAACCGGCCGTTCGTCCGAGAAGGGGTTTCCATGATTTCCCATGGTCCGGCGCCTCCATGCCCGCGACGGTCTCTTTGCCGGGTGCACTGCGACGCTGGAGAAACTTCAGCACGAGCCCCGGGTGATCGTCAAGAGGGTTCAGCGGAAGTCACGGGACTTGGCGGTGATCCGCAGCGGCAGGTGCCGGATCTGCTCGGCGAGGACGTTCACCACCTCGCCGGTGCGTTCGACCACACCCCGGACCAGCAGCGCGGGGCTGCCGCGAGCGACCCGGTGGTAGCGCTGCCACACCCCCATCGTGCAGATCACGTTGATCATCCCCGTCTCGTCTTCGAGGTTCATGAAGGTGACGCCGCCCGCCGTCGCCGGCCGCTGGCGATGGGTGACCGCGCCGCCGGTCAGCACGTGTGCGCCATGCGGGACCTCGCGCAGGCCCACCGCCGTGACGACGCCGATTTCGTCGAGGTGCTCCCGGATGAACTGGGTCGGGAAGCTGTCCGGCGACACCCCGGTGGCCCACACGTCCGCGGCCGCGACGTCGATTTCGTCCATCCCCGGCAACATCGGCGCCTTGGCCCCGGTGATGAGTCCCGGCAGTTTCTCCGGGCTTTCGTCCGCGACCGCGCCCGCCGCCCAGAGCGCGCTTCGCCTGCTCTCGCCGAAACAACCGAAGGCACCGGCCGCGGCCAGCGCCTCGACCTGCGGTCTGGTCAACCGAACCCGCCGGGCGACCTCGGACAGATCCGTGAACGCGCCGCCGCTTTCCCGCTCCTCGACGATCTTCTTCGCCAGGCTCTCGCCGATCATCCTCACGGTGGACAGCCCGCCCCGCACGGCGAGCAGCTTTCCCCCTTCCGGCAAGGGTTCCAGCGTCGCGTGCGGAAGACTCGCGTTGATGTCCGGGCCGAGCACCCGCACCCCGTGCCGCCGCGCGTCGGCGACCAGCGACTGCGGCGAGTAGAACCCCATCGGCTGCGCACGCAGCAAACCCGCCAGGAACGCGTCCGGGTGGTAGTACTTGAAGTACGCGCTCGCGAACACCAGCAGGGCGAAACTCAGCGCGTGGCTCTCCGGGAAGCCGAAATTCGCGAACGCCTTGAGCTTGCCGAAGATCTTCTCGGCGAGCTCGTCATCGATGTCGTTCTTCGCGGCGCCTTCGAGGAAGCGGCGTTTGAGCCGCTCCATCTTCTGCTCGGAACGTTTCGCCCCCATGGCGTGCCGCAACTGATCCGCCTCCGCCGGCGTGAAATCGGCGATGTCGAGGGCGATCTGCATCATCTGTTCCTGGAACAACGGGACACCGAGGGTCTTCCCCAGCGCGTTGGCCAGTTTCGGATGGTCGAAATCCCATTTCTCCTGGCCGTTCTTGCGCCGGATGTAGGGATGCACCGAACCGCCCTGGATCGGGCCGGGGCGGATGAGCGCGACCTCGACCGCCAGATCGTAGAACTTCTTGGGGCGCAAGCGGGGCAGCGTGGCCAGCTGCGCACGGCTCTCCACCTGGAAGACACCGATCGCGTCGGCGCGGCAGAGCATTTCGTAGATGTTCTGATCCTTGAGATCCAATTCGGAGATGTCGACCTCTTCCCCCTTGTGGTCACGAACCAGATCGATCATGTAGTGCAGGGCCGACAACATCCCGAGCCCGAGCAGATCGAATTTGACCAGCCCCGCGGCGGCGCAGTCGTCCTTCTCCCACTGCACGACACTGCGATCTTCCATACGGGCCCATTCGATCGGGACCACCTCGCTCACCGGCTGCTTGCAGATCACCATCCCGCCGGAATGGATACCCAGATGCCGCGGGAAGTCTTCGAGCGCGCAGGCCAGTTCCACGACCTCTTCCGGAATGTCGTGATCGTGATCCTTCTCCGTGGCCCGCAACGCTCCCCAACGGTCGATCTGCTTGCTCCACGCGTCCTGCTGGCCGGGCGTGTATCCCAGCGCCCGTGCCGCGTCCCGGACCGCGGATCGCGCCCGGTAGGTGATCACGTTCGCGACCTGCGCGGTGTTCAGCCGCCCGTATTTCTCGTAGACGTACTGGATCGCCTCCTCGCGGCGATCCGATTCGATATCGAGGTCGATGTCCGGGTAACCGTCGCGATCCGGGGCGAGGAACCGTTCGAAGAGCAGGCCGTAACGCACGGCGTCGACCTTGGTGATGCCGAGCGCGTAGCAGACCGCCGAGTTCGCGGCCGATCCCCGGCCCTGGCAGAGGATCTTGTTCTCCCGGCAGAAGTTCACGATGTCCCAGACGATCAGGAAGTAGCCGGGGAAACCCAGTTCTTCGATGATGTCCAGTTCGTGGTCGATCAGCTTGCGGGCCTTTTCGCGGTACTCCTCGTCTTTGTTCTTCTCGTGCTCCTTCGCACCCTTCCTGGTGAGGTAGCGCAAGTAGGACGCTTCGGTGGCGTGCTCCTCCGGAACGTCGAACGGCGGCAGCTCCGGCTGGATGTGGTGGAGTTCGAACGCGCACTCCCGGCCGAGCAGCGCCGCCCGCTGCACCGCGCCCGGGTACCGCTCGAAGATCTCGGCCATCTCCTCCCCCGACCGCAGGAACGCCGTCCCCGCGGCGGGCAGCCAGCCCTCCATGTCCTCCAGACCCCGCCGGGCACGGATCGCACTGAGCGCGTCGGCGAGCGGGGCCCGCTCCGGCCGGGCGTAATGCGCGGCCGTGGTCGCCACCGTCGGCAGGCCGAACTCGACGGCCATCTCGCTCAGCAGGTCGTTGTGCGTGCTGTCCAGGGGGAGGCTGTGGTCGATGAGTTCGACGTAGACGTTCTCCCGGCCGAAGCAGTCGATGAGTTCCTTCAGCCTCACGACGGCCGCCGCGGGGCCTTCGGTGACGAGCGCCTTGCGCACCGCGCCCTTGCGGCAACCGGTGAGCACCACGCATTTCCCGCGTACCTCTTCGGCGACCGCGCGCAGGTCGTAGACCGGCCTGCCCTTCTCCGCTTTTTCCTTGGGGGACGACGACTGCCTGTCGAAGCCGTACAGCTGGCCGGCGGTGATCGCCCGGTTCAGGCTCAGGTACCCGTCCTGTTGCTTGGCCAGCAGAAGCAGATGCTCACCCTCGGGATCGGCGAACCCGTTCTGCGGCCCCGAAAGACCGAAACTGAGCTCCGTGCCGAAGACGGTGTGCACGCCCAGCTCCCTCGCCGCCTCGGCGAAGCGCACCACGCCGTACATGCCGTCGTGGTCGGTGAGCGCGATCGCGTCCAGGCCCAGCCGCGCCGCCTCCTCCACCAGTTCCTCGGGATGGCTCGCCCCGTCGAGGAAGCTGAAGTTCGAATGACAGTGCAGTTCGGCGTACGGCACCCGGCGCGCGGTGGCGCCGTCGTCTTCACCGATCAGCCCGGTCAGGTCCGCGGGCCGCTGATACCCCTGCCGCTTGGCACTCCAGGCGGGGCTGTCACCGCCGTCGCCGGGCGGCACCTCGCCCGCGAGCTCGCGGGCGAGCTCCTTCCACGGCCGCGGAGGGTTGTTCCAGCCCATGGGTCACCGATTCTCGGTCGAGCTTCTCGGCGCGGGGACGAACACTTCCGCGCGCGGGACGCATGCCGCCCAGGCCGTGTCCAGCTCGGCACGTTGCACCGGGATGACCGGCTCCTCCAGCCAGCGCCGCACCAGCCGCGTGTACTCCTCGTCCATGGTCAGTCGTACTTCCCTTCCAGTGTCCACATCGGATTCTTGTGGTGCTCGAAGCGCAACAGCACCGCCTCTTCGGCGTCCTGCCCGTCGGCCAGCAGCACCTGCAACCGCATCCGGGTCCCCGACCGGGCGTGCCCCGCCCCGGCCCGGACACCGACGAACCACGGCCCGGCCCAGGCGATGACCTCGCGCGGCTCACCGCCCTCGAAACCCACGAGGAACGGCGCGGCGGTGACCCGGCGCCGCGCGGTGATCTCCACGACACGCCCGTTCTCGTCCAGCACCTGAGCGGGCACCGGACGGGCGAAGACCGTCGCCGGAGAGGGGGACGGGAGCCGCCCTGCCCAGTTCGCGTCCGCCTGCGCCGACTTCTCCCGCCTGTCGCCCCACGGCACCAGCCGGACCCGCTCGGCGGGACCTCGACCGCCGTCGAGCACCGCGGTGAAGACGCTCTCCGGACCGAGCAGGCCCTGCACCCGCACCAGCGCGCGGCCTGCCCGCTCGCCGGACACGCCTTCGTCCTCTGTGGACGGTCGCAGCACACCTGTCGCGCCCGCCTGCCACAACCCGAGCTGCAGCGACCGCCCTTCGACCGTCTCCTCCGGCTCCAGCCGCAACCGCACGACGCCGGAATGGGGGCGCGCGGAGGTGTCCCGGACCTTCAGCCAGCCTTCGAACTGCCAGCGCACCCTGTCCGCGACGCCGAGCGGGGTCAGCGGCTCGGCGCAGCGCCACACCCGGCCGAGCTGTTCGCCGGTCTCGGTGGTGGCGTAGATACCGAGCCGGGTGCAGGCCAGCCCGTGCGCGGCGAGCCCGGCGTGGAAGCGTTCACCGAGCCCTTTCGCCACGAACGCGGCGGCGTCGACCCGGTCGATCGGCGGGTCGAACGCCTTCGCGAGGGAGAGTTCCGGTGGCGGCCGCCGACGCGACGGCGGACGTTCGGACCGTCCTTGCGCCAGCCTGTGCGCGAGCACGCCCTCCGCCCCGAAGCGCGCGGAGACGTCGCTTTCGTCGAGGGCCGCGAAGGCGCCCAGCGTGTGCAGGCCGAGCTGTTTGAGCAAGGTGACCAGCTCGGCGCGGCCCGCCTCGGGCTGATCGAGCTCACGGATGGGCAACGGGGCCAGGAATTCCGCCGTGCCGCCGGGTTCGACCAGCGTCGAACGGCGGGCGGCGAGCGTCGCGGCGAACAGGCCGTCGGCGACGCCGACCTGGCTTTCCACTCCCGCCGCCACGGACACCTCGTCGACCAGTCTTTCGAGAAGGCCGTGCTCACCACCGAAGTACCCGGCGGCGCCGTCGACCGGGACGGCGACGATCCCCGGGCGCACCACCTCGACTCCGACGGCCAGCTCCTCCACCGCCCGTGCGACGGCCTCGAAGAGCCGTGCGTCACGACCGTCGTCCTCGCCGAAGACCGCCAGCTCCGGGCAGCAGGACTGGGCCTCGCGCCGCCGCATCCCGCGGCGGACGCCGTATCCCCTGGCCACCGCGGTGCAGGCGACCACGCGGTTCGCCGAGAAGACCGCGGCCGGGCGGCCGACGGGTTCGCCCGCGGCGGCCGCGGCGGCGACCGCCGGCCAGTCCGGGCACCACAGCACCAGCATGCGTACAGGTGGGTTCACGCCGTCCCCCACCTGGTCGTGGGGAAGTCCGCCCGCTCGACCTCGCCCTGGCCGGGGAACCGCAGCAAGGCCGACATCGGCCGGGCGGCCGCACCCCGGCCGCCTGTCCGCACCTCCACCTCACGGCTGCGGAGGTAACCCGCACCACCGCTCTCGAAGCCCGTCCATCGCGTGCGACGACAGCTCAGTTCGACCTCCGCACCGGGCCAGGAGCCCAGCGAAAGCAGCACCGAACCACGGTTGCGCGCGCGGGCGGACAACCTTCTCGCCACCTCGGGCCGGGCGAGCCCCGGACCGACGACCACGAGATCGAAACCGTCGAGCAGTGCCGCGGTCACCGCCGGGAACTCGGCACCGGGACGGGGGACCAGCGCCAGCCTGCCCACCTCGACCCCGAGTTCCGCGGCGGCGACCACCCCGAGCGCGGGCAGGCCGACCGCGACCGCCCACGCACCGCCGGCGGTCGCGGCGGCCAGCAGGGTGAGCATCAGTGACGTGGACCCCAGCACCGAAACGGTGCTCCCGCGCCGGAGCCCCGCGGCGGGCAGCAGACCGGACAACGCCGGGGACACCGGGAGCACCCTTCCCGTCGTCCTCGCGTGTTCGGCCGCGGAGGCCACGCCACTGGCCGTGCTCACTCCTGGCAAGGCCGCCAGCCTCGCCAACGGCAAGGCCCGCGCCTCGACCACCTCCGCTGTCACCGGACCTCACCTCCCCACGACACCTAGACCGTCCTTTGTGGACGGCACCGGCGTGCCACGGGGAAGGCGACACTTCGAACGCTTGTTCGATGACTCCAGTAGACCGGGTGGCGCAGCGGTTGTCAAGCGAGCCGGAACGATCACCGGACCTGTCACGTCCGATGTCCGGAATCACCGCGTCAGGAAAGGAAAACCCGCAGTGGACGACGCTTGGCCCGAGACGGTGAACGGCTGGGAACTCGCCAGGGAAGGCCATATCGAGAACTACCGCAAACGCCTGGCCAACCGGGTCACGGTCACCGCGATCTGGGAGAACGGGACCGGGCGGGGCCAGGTGGACGCCCGGACCGAGCCGCTGGGCGGCGGCCGGACCCTGACCAGCAGCCGCAAGGACTTCCGGGACAAGGACGCGTTCTGGACCGCCGCGACGTGCGTGCTGGAGATGGCCGCGAACCTGCCGTCGCTGGACTGGGGCACGAGCCCGGCGCCCACGGCGCTGGCGGGAACCGTGGCGGGCATGGTCGAGGCGGAGCCCGGCACCAGTGGCCACCCGGAGGCCGAACTGACGTTCACGTTGACCGAAGGGCAGACCGTGACCCTGGTCATGACCGACGAACAGGCCTTCGACCTGAGCAACAGCATCTCGCGGCTCGATCACCACGTCTGGTCCGAAGAACGCGAGGACGACGAAGAAGATGAAGACTACGAGGACTACGACGAACCCGTCGTAGTCGAAGAAGTGCCTGACGTCAGCGAAGTCCGGCCCGGTCCGGACACCGGGCACGACCTGGTCACGGTTCTGGAGGAACGGTTCGGGGTCACCGAGGACGATCTGCTGGCGCACGTCGATTGGTCCGCGCTCATCGTGGTGGGTGAACCCGCGGTGAGCTCCCTCATCGAACGGGGTGGCGAGCTGACCGAGGCGGTCGCACCGCGGTGGTATCCGGTCGTGGCGGACCGGCCCGGTGAGCGCTGGGTCGTCCTGAAGCGCACCGGCCTGCGCTACCACGGGGAATGAAGCCTCGTGAGTGGTAAGGACGGCTAGAACCGTCCTTACCACTCACGAGACCGGATCCGCTTGGTACCGGGGTTCTGCTGGGTGCTGGGCTTGGCCGGCGGGTTGCGAAAGCCACTTTCGCAACGTTGAAGGTTGCGAAAGTGGCTTTCGCAACGTCGGCCGTGGCCGGAGCCAGTAGGTACCTGAGACACCCTCGGCCAGAACCGTCCTTACCGCTCACGAGACCGCACCGATTTCGGGCGGCCCCGTCTCCCGCGAACCGGGCCGTGTGCCCGACGATGGGCCCATGTACCCGGAGATCGAACCCCACGCGTCAGGCCACCTGGACACCGGTGACGGCAACCTCGTGTACTGGGAGGAATGCGGGAATCCCGACGGAAAGCCCGTGGTGTTCCTGCACGGCGGGCCCGGTGGCGGCTGCTCGCCGTCGCACCGCCGGCTGTTCGACCCAGCCGCCTATCGGATCGTCCTGTTCGACCAGCGCGGGTGCGGGCGGTCGCTGCCGCACGCTTCGGCGTCGGGCGATCTTTCGGCGAACACGACCTGGCATCTCGTCGACGACATGGAACGCCTGCGGGAGTCGCTGGACATCTCCCGGTGGCAGCTGTTCGGCGGGTCCTGGGGGTCGACACTGGCGTTGGCGTATGCCGAGAAGCACCCGGAACGGGTGTCCGAGCTGGTGCTGCGCGGCGTCTTCACGCTGCGTTCGTCCGAAGTGGACTGGTACTACCGGGGTGGCGCGGCGCACGTCTTCCCGGACCTGTGGGAGAAGTTCACGGCGCCGATCGCCGGGCTCGACGGCGACCCCGTCGAGCTGTACGCGAAGCTGCTCGCCGACCCCGACCCGGCGGTGCACGGGCCCGCCGCCGTCGCGTGGAGTACCTGGGAGGGCGCAACGGTGACGCTGCTCCCCCGGCCCGAACTGGTGGCGGATTTCGCCGTGCCGGAGTACGCACTGGCGTTCGCGCGCATCGAGAACCACTATTTCGTGCACAACGGGTGGCTCGAGGAAGGGCAGCTGATCCGGGACGCCGCCGCGTTGAAGGACATTCCCGGCGTGATCGTGCAGGGGCGGTACGACCTCGCCACGCCCGCGGTTTCCGCGTGGGACCTGCACAAGGCATGGCCGGAGTCGGAACTGGTGATCGTGCCGGATGCCGGGCACGCGTACGACGAGCCCGGCATCCTGGCCGCGTTGCTGGAGGCGACGGACCGGTTCCGCGATCAGCCTTAGCGAGGAAGCGGGGCCGGGTGGTACCGCCGGAACGCGGATGCGGCGGTACCACCTTCACCGTGCAGCCAGTCATAGAGGAAGCGGAACTCCGGGCCGAACCGGTTCGCCTCGGCGTTCAACCGTTCCGGCGACGTCGACGGCCAGCGACCGGTCTCGACGCGGTCCCGCAGCACGCGCAACGCCGTCAGTTCCTCCGCGGCGGTGTGCTGGCAGTGGCCGCCCCGGTTCACGAACAGCTGCCGGATCCGGCCGGGATCGACGCGGTCGCCGTAGGTCCGCTCGTGTTCGGGGGCGACGCCGTCGCCGATGGGGTGCAGCGTGACGACGGGCGGCCGGCCACGTCCAGTCGGTGTCCCGACGCGGGTGAGCCATCGGGCGGCGGCGTTGTCGGCCTTGACCCGGCGTGCTTCGGCGAGCGTGACCAAATCGGCGCCGAGGTCGAGGCCGGCCTCCCGATAGGCCTGGTCCACGAGGTCGCGTTCGCTGGATCGGGCGAGCACGGCACGGTAGTCCACGCCGGTGTTCCCGATCGGGTTCCCGCCTGCCTGAACCTCCAGGTCAGCCCGGTGCGCACCCCAGGCCAGCTGGTCGTAGACGGCCAGGACGAACTCCGTCTGCTGACGGATCTGCGCGGCGACATCGGCGGATCGGGGATGGTGAGCCGTCGACCAGCCGGGGACGTCGGCGAACGCGTTGGCGAGGGCGAGCCGCGCCCGTCCATCGGGTGATTCCAGCGCCTTCGCGATCACCTGACGGGCTTTCGCGAGGTTCGTCCCGGGGTCGGCGATGCGGGCGACCTCCAGTTCCGGCGCCAGCAGCGTCCGGACCGCGAACCCCAGGTCGAGCGCCTGATCGAACAACGCGGAGCCGCCCGCGACGGGACCGCACATCGCCAGCACGCCGTCGATCCGGTGCGGAAGCCGCTCGGACAGCAGGACCGCGTTGAGCCCGCCACCGGAAGCTCCCCAGGTGAGCACCTGCTCCGGACGGCCGACGGTGCGGTCGAACCAGGAGAGCAGCGCCGTCTGGTCATGGACGGCTTCACGGGCCGAGAAGCCGTTCGGCTTGCTGTAGAGCGACGCGGCCAGCGCGTAACCCTCGCTGAGAAGAACGGGCTTCGCCTCCTCCCGGTTGGCGAGCTCGATCTCCTCGGGCACGTAGCCCGGCGGATAGATGCCGTGGTTGTACAGCAGCAATCTGCCGTTCCAGTTCGACGGCACCTCGACCCGGTACCGGGCGCCGTCGATCACTCCGGTGTGCACGCGGACGTCGTCCGTCACGATGGCGGGCGCGCCGGTGACGATCAGCGCGGCGGCTAGGATTCCTGTCACTGTCATGGCGGAAATGCTGACAGCGCGGGGCTTCGCGGGAATCCGTCGAGGCGCGGCTTCTCGTCTACGCCTCCCGGCGTACGAGCTCCTCCGCCAGCTCGACGACGATCCCCTCCGGACCGCGGACGTAGCAGAGCCGGTAGCTGTCCTCGTATTGGACCAGCTCGCCGACGAGTGTGCCGCCGTGCGGCCGCAAGCGCTCGATGACGTCGTCGATGCCCTCCACCGAGAACACGAAATGGCGGATACCGGGCGTGTTCATCGGTGCGCGCGGATCGGCTTCCGGCCCGTCCGGCGCGTGGTATTTGATCAGCTCCAGGCCGCCGTGGCCGTCCGGCGGGCGCAGCACCGCTATGTCCGTCCGGACTCCTGCCAAACCGGTGAGCCGATCGACCGTGTCGCCCTTGAGCGACGCTTCGCCTTCCAGTTCGAGGCCCAGCGCGGTGAAGAACGCCTTGGCCGCTTCGAGGTCGTGGACGACGACACCGACGTGTTCCAGCTTCTTGAGTGTCATGCTCAGGCACCCTTCCGGCGGATGAGCTCCTCGACCGCGGAGGGCAGGGTGGTCTCGAAGTCGATGAGCTTGACCCAGGTCGGGGTCAGCACGATGCGGACCATGCCGTCGTAGAGCGAGCGCACGTTCTCCTCCCATTCGACCCGTTGTTCGGGTGTCATCTCGTAGGTGCCGTTCCACTGCAGGTACTCCTCGGGGATGCCGTCGACGTAGTCCAGCTCGACGGTGCCGCGGACGAGCAGGATCTTCGGTGGATGCGATTCGGTGTCGATCGTCAGCGCGACGGCGGGGTTGCGGCGCAGCGCCGGCAGCTTCGGGGCGTTCGTCGAGGTGCACATGACGATCTCCGTGCCGTTCCAGTGGATGCCGATCGGGATCGCCCGCGGCGTGCCGTCGAGCGCGGTGTAGGCCAGCCGGGCCAGGTCGCGCGCCAGGAGCTCCTGGCTGAGCGGGCGGTTCAGGATCTCGTCGATCGTGTTCTGCTGCATGTCCCTCTCCTCGGGTCGCCGTCTTCGCGGACACCCCAGGGACGCCGCTGTCCGGCGCACTTCGACACTCCAGATTGTGACCCGCGTCACATCGCCTTTAGCGGGCTAAACGCGATCTGATTGTCGAAAGTGCCCCTGGCCAGGCGTCGCTCTTGTGAAGACAGACGAGAGAGGGACAAGTCATGGCGAAGGAATCCGAGGTCCGCTTCGAGGGCTTCCTCCCCACCACACCCGCGGACACCTGGGCCGCGATCACCACGGGCACCGGCGGCTGGCTCTGGCCGATCCAGTACGAACCCCGCGACGGCGGTGCCGAGTCCGGCCTCACCCCAGACGGCGGCATGGTCACCGTCTGGAAACCGTCACAGCGTTTCGTCACCTACGCGGAAGACGAGAGCGGCTGGTTCAACACGCTCGAATACGTCCTCGAACCGAGGGACGGGGGCACCTACCTGCGCTTCGAGCACACCACCGTCCTCGACGACTGGGACGTCGAATACGACGCGTGCGTGCAGCACACGTCGTTCTACTACCACTCGCTGGGCGAGTACCTGACGCACTTCAACCGTCGCCAGGCGAAGTACGTCAAGGCCGACGCACCCGAAGCGTCGACGGCCCCGGAGGCATTCGAGGTCGTCCGGACGGCGATAGGCGCGAAGGCCGTGGGTGACCGCGTGTACCTCGACGTCCCCGGCGTCGAGGGCGTCGTCGACTACCTGACGCCGGCCTTCATCGGCGTCCGGACCGAAGACGCGCTTTACCGCTTCTACGGCCGGAGCGTCTGGGGCTGGCCTGTGGGCATCGGGCACCACCTGTTCGCCGAAGACGCCGACGCGGACGAAGCCGAGAAGGCATGGACTGCCTGGCTGAACGGCCTGTACGCCTAGCGGGGCAGGTTCTTCACGAGCTCGGCGCCCACGGACTTCGCCACTTCGGCGGACTCCGCGGGCGGGATCGGCGAGTTCGTGAAGAACCCTTTGTCCCATCCCTTGTAGGTGACGATGACGACGTACACGCCCTGGGTGACCCGCAGCTCCGCGCCGCTGAAGGCGCTGTCGGTGTCGAGGGAGACGAGGACCGCCTTCTCCCCGATGCCCTGCACCTGCTGCTGGCGCTCGGACGGCGCGGCCGACCCGGTGGACGACTCCGACGCGCGCCTCTCGGCGTCCGGCCCCTCGTAGCGGTACACCATGACCTGGAGTGCGCGGTCGTGGACGTTGTCGCTCTCCGGTGGCAGCCAGGAACAGCCCTGCTGCTTGGTGACGATGTCGCCCGCTTTGATCTCGTTGTCGCGGACGCCCTGGAAGCTGCTGGTGAAGGTCTTGTTCAGGATCTCCGGGGAGAGGGCGCACTCGGCGGGCGGCTGCTGCGAGACCGGCGCCTTGCCGACCGACGAGTAGTACTCGGACGCGAAGATGGCGCCGGGGATGCCCAGCCCGAGAAGGACCACTCCGCCCACGATCAGACCGACGATCAGCCCGGTCTTTTTCTTCTTGGGCGGCTGTCCGTAGCCGGGCGGGCTGTACCCGGGCGGCGGACCGTAGCCAGGCTGAGACGGGCCGTAACCCGGCTGCTGTCCGTAGCCCTGCCCAGGCGGCGGGCCGAAACCCGGCCCCTGGCCGTACCCCTGCGGCGGCTGGTGCACCGATCCTCCCCTACCGATTCGCGTACGTCCGCGTCGCGTTTAGCCCGCTAAAGGCGACGCGCGCCCGGACCTGCGTTTCGCGGGCTAAACGCGATCCGCGGCCAGCATGGCACGACCGCCGCGGCCGGGCACCGACATGCCCGTGGTCCTGTCCGCCCCGCCGGATCGCGATTAGGGGGCTAAACGCAGGTCCGGGCCCGGATCGCGATTAGCCCGCTAAACGCAGGTCGGCGTCAGTGGGCGAAGTGGCGCGTGCCGGTGAGGTACAGGGTGACCCCGGCGGCCTCGGCGGCGGCGATGACCTCGGCGTCGCGGATCGAGCCGCCCGGCTGGACGACCGCGCGGACGCCGGCCTCCAGCAGGACCTCGAGCCCGTCCGGGAACGGGAAGAAGGCGTCCGAAGCGGCGACGGAGCCCTTCGCCCGCTCCCCCGCACGCGACACCGCGAGCCGCGAGGAGTCGACCCGGTTGACCTGGCCCATACCGACGCCGACGGTCGCGCCGTCGTTCGCCAGCAGGATCGCGTTCGACTTCACCGCGCGCAGCGAACGCCACGCGAACTCGAGGTCGGCCAGCGTCCGCTCGTCGGCGGGCGCGCCGGTCGCCAGGGTCCAGTTCGCCGGGTCATCGCCCTCGGCGGCGATCGTGTCGACGGTCTGCACCAGCATGCCGCCGGAGATCGGCCGGAACTCGATCGGATCCGGCGACGTGATCGCGGGCAGCTTCAGCAGCCGCACGTTCTTCTTGCGCTGAAGGATCTCCAGCGCCTCGGCGTCGAAGTCCGGCGCCAGGACGACCTCGGTGAACACCTCGGAGATCTGCTCGGCGGCCTCGCGGCTCACCGGCCGGTTGGTCGCGATCACCCCGCCGTAGGCCGAGACCGGGTCGCACGCGTGCGCCTTCCGGTGCGCCTCGGCGATGTCCTCGCCGACCGCGATCCCGCACGGGTTGGCGTGCTTGATGATCGCGACGGCCGGGGCCTCGAAATCGTAGGCGGCGCGGCGCGCGGCGTCGGTGTCGACGTAGTTGTTGTACGACATGGCCTTGCCGTGCAGCTGTTCCGCGTGCGCGAGGCCCGGCCGCCAGTGCTTGTACAGCGCGGCCTTCTGGTGCGGGTTCTCGCCGTAGCGCAGCACGTCGCCGCGCTCCCAGGAAGCGCCGGTGAAGTCCGGGAACCCGGAGTCGTCCGCGGGCGCATAGACGTTGGCGAACCACGCGGCGACGGCGGTGTCGTACGCCGCCGTGTGTGCGTACGCCTGCGCGGCGAGCCGCTTGCGGTCGGCCAGCTCGAAACCGCCCGCGGCGACACACTCCAGCACCCACTCGTAGCGCGACGGGTCCACCACGACGGCGACGCTGTTGTGGTTTTTCGCCGCGGCACGCACCATCGCCGGGCCGCCGATGTCGATGTTCTCGACACAGTCTTCGGGGCTCGCACCCGAGGCGACGGTCTGCGTGAACGGATACAGGTTGACCACGAGCAGGTCGAACGGCGCGATGTCGAGCTGCTTGAGCTGCTCGACGTGCTCCGGGCGGTCACGGTCGGCGAGCAGGCCCGCGTGCACGCGCGGGTGCAGCGTCTTGACGCGGCCGTCGAGGGACTCGGGGAACCCCGTGACCTCTTCGACCGGCGTCACCGGCACCCCGGCGTTCGCGATGACCTTCGCCGTGCCGCCGGTCGACACGATCTCGACACCCGCCGCGTGCAGCCCGGTGGCGAGTTCGAGCAGGCCGGCCTTGTCGGAGACGCCGATCAGCGCGCGCCGGACGGGACGCTGTCCCTGTGCGGTACTCACGAAAACCTCACCTTTCGTCCCTCGACCGCGCACCCGCTCCGGCCGAGTTTTTCGATCGTTTCCACCAGGAGCCTGCGTTCCACGGCCTTGATCCGCTCGTGCAGGACGTGCTCGTCGTCGTCGGGCTCCACGATCACCGGCTCCTGCGCGATGATCGGCCCGGTGTCGACTCCGGCGTCGACGAAATGGACCGTCGACCCGGTGACCTTGACGGCCATCGCCAGCGCGTCGGCCACGGCGTGCGCGCCGGGGAACGACGGCAGCAACGCCGGATGGGTGTTGATCACGCGGCCGGGGAACCGCGCGAGGAATTCGGCGCCGAGGATCTTCATGAACCCCGCCGAGACGACCAGGTCGGGCTGATAGGCGGCGACGGCTTCGGTGATCGCCTTGTCCCACGCCGCGCGATCCGGGTGGTCGGCCATCCGGACGGTGAACGACGGCACGCCGGCGCGTTCGGCCCTGGTCAGTGCCTCGACCCCGGTGCGGTCCGCTCCGACGGCGACCACCTTCGCCGGGAAGTTCGGCTTTTCGACGGCGTCGAGCACGGCTTGCAGCAGCGTGCCGGAACCGGACGCGAGGACGACGAGCTTCACCGGAGTGGGCAGGTCCAACCGACTAGCCAGAACGGGCTCCTTGCCACGGCGGTACGCACTCGGGCGTACGGCGCTTCACCTGGTCGCGACAACCCTAACGGTCGTCACCGGGGGCGCTTTCGTCGCCGGACCCCTCGGTGGAGTCGGTCACAGCGTCGTCGACGGCATCGTCGGGCTCGGGCTCGGGTTCCGGCTCCGTTTCGGGCTCGGGTTCGGCCTCGGGTTCGGGTTCGGGTTCCGCCAGCGCCTCGTCGGCGTCCTCCGCCGGTTCCTCGGTTTCAGGCTCTGTTTCTTCCTCGGCTTCGGGCTCGACGAGGTCTTCCTCGACTTCGGGTTCACCCGGCGGTTCGGGGGGTTCGTGCGCTCCGGCGAAGAACGCGACGAAGCCGCCGGGGACGACGATCCAGCAGAAGGCGATCACGGACGCGACCCCGACCGGCACGCTGACCGGATCGAACGGACCGTCGCCGAGCCTGCCACCCGAAAGGGTCCCGAGGATGACGCAGCCGAACGCGACGAGCGCGCCCGCGACGGCGACCGCCCGCATCCGCAGCATCGGGTCCTCGTCGATCGCGCGGATCCGCCAGCCGACCAACGCGCCGACCAGCGCGGGCAGGAGCAGCAACGCGGGCCACCAGACGGCGTGGTGCGACGGGACCCCCGCGAGCACCGGCACCCCTGGCAGTTGCCCCTCCTGGTAGCCGAACATGCCGACCGTCAGCGAACCGACCGAGAAACCCGGCCCGGTGGTGAACGACAGCGCGGCGACGACCGCGTTCGGCAGGTAGGCGACGGAAAGCAAGAACAGGCCGAAGCTCGCACCGGCTCCCGACTCGAACAAACTGTCCACAGTGGACCAGGAGAGCGCGGTGGCCGCGGTGAACACCACGGCACCACAGGCGATCAACGCGGCGAGGCCGAGCGCGCCCGCCCGCAGGCCTTGGACGGCCACTGGATCGAACCGGTCCCACACCGCGGCAAGCAGCCCGCAGACCTTGGCGACCCCCGCGATGGCGGCGATTCCGGCGAGGAGGCCGGGTACGCAAAAGGCGGTCAGCGGGTTCACGTCGACCGGCGATCCCCCCGCCAGCATGGCGACGAGCACCCCGAACAGGGCGTGGGCGCCGGCGATCACCGTCACCACCGGAACGGCGTCCGCCGGCGTCCGGCCGCCGGTCCGGCGAGCGGCGCGCGCGGCCGCCCTCGCCACGAGGCAGCCGACGAGGAGGGTCGGCAGCAGCGGCAGCACGCCGAGCGGATGACCGCCGAGGTCGAGTTCCACCTGCCACGAGGCGAGCCAGCCAGGGCCGGCGGCGAGCACGGCGCCGGTGGCGGAGAAGCGGGACCGGTCGGCGGCGAACGACACCACCGCGAGAACGGCCGCGATGGCGGTGAAGGAGAACAACAGGGGCGCACAGGCCGCCGCGAGCAACACACGAACCCGCTTCGCCCTGGAGACCTCCAGCTCGGGGACGAGGTCGCTCACCGGCTCTTCGCCCGGCGGGCGTTCGTCGCGGGTGAGCAGCTTCATGAACCGCACCATGACATCCGGACTGGGCCGTCCGGGTGAGGCACGCCGCCACCGGACAGCGCACGTGGCTCAACCCACCCGGTCGGGTAACCCGGAAAAGAAAAACACCCGCCGTGACACGGAGAGTCACAGCGGGTGTTTTTGGTGCCAGAGGTCAGCTCTGCTGGCCGAAACCGCCGGGCGGCGTACCCGGGTTCTGACCCGACTCCGAGGAGGAGGAGGACGGCGGCTGCTGGAAGAACTGGCCCTGCTGCGGCGCGTACGTCGTGGCCTGCTGGCCCGGCGGCTGCGTGACCGGCGGCTGGAACCCGCCCGGCTGCGAGAACGGGCCGGACTGCTCACCCGGCTGCTGCTGGCCCTGCTGGCCCGAGCCGGCGAACGGCTGGACCTGCGTGGCGGCCGGACCCTGCTGCCCCTGCTGACCGAACGGCCCCTGCGGGCCCTGCTGCGGGAACTGTTGGCTGTACGGGGCCTGCGGCGCCTGCTGCTGCGGCTTCGCGGCGGGCAGCTTGATGACGTCGTGCTCGAACAGCAGCGCGGCGACCGCGACGAGCATCTGCAGGATGCCGAGGATCAGCACCACGGTGAGGATGCCGGGGACCGAGATGTCCTCGCGGCCGCTCCCGTAGCCGATGACCAGGTCCAGTGCCCCGAACGCGCCGATGACGCTGAACAGCGCGGCGAACGGCAGCGTCTTCGGGCCGCGCGGCAGCGCGTGCAAGGCCGCGAGCAGACCGCTGACCAGGAGGAAGAGCGAGACCTGCCCGGCGGCGTCGGCCTCGTCGGAGAAGCCGATGAAGAACTGCACCAGGCCGAGGACGGTGACGGCGAGCGCGAGCAGCAACGCCAGGTTCAGCGGGGCGGCCGGTGACGGCGCCTGCTGCTGGGGAAAGGCTCCCGAGCTGGGGTTGGGGTGTTGCTGGCCGCCACCCTGCTGGGGGTAGCCGGGCCCACCGCTGGGATAGGACATCCGAATGCTCTCCTGTCGTTCGACCGGCACCCCGGGGCGCGCGGGACTCCCGGGACAAACGAGGCGGCTGTGATGCTCGAACGCTAGCGCACACGCGGACACCCCACGCCTCGGGCTCTGAGACGTCTGTACACCCGGGGAGGTTCCCCACGGAACCCCCTCGCCGCCCCCGGATCGCGATTAGGGGGCTAAACGCACGTGCGTTTAGCCCCCTAATCGCGATCCGGGGCGAAAAGGGGCGGGCCGGGCACCGGTGAGGGTGCCCGGCCCGCCGGGGAAAGCGTCAGTCTCCGAAGATCAGAGGCTGTTGTACAGCTCGCGCGCCAGGACGGCGGTCTCGCTCGGGGTCTTCCCGACCTTGACGCCGGCGGCCTCGAGGGCCTCCTTCTTGGCGGCGGCCGTGCCGGAGGAGCCGGAGACGATGGCGCCGGCGTGGCCCATGGTCTTGCCCTCGGGCGCGGTGAAGCCCGCGACGTAGCCGACGACCGGCTTCGTCACGTTGTCCTTGATGTAGGCCGCGGCGCGCTCTTCGGCGTCGCCACCGATCTCGCCGATCATCACGATGACCTTGGTCTCGGGGTCGGCCTCGAACGCCTCGAGGGCGTCGATGTGCGTCGTGCCGATGACCGGGTCGCCGCCGATGCCGACACCGGTCGAGAAACCGATGTCACGCAGCTCGTACATCATCTGGTAGGTCAGCGTGCCCGACTTCGACACGAGACCGATCGGGCCGGCACCGGTGATGTCGGCCGGGATGATGCCCGCGTTCGACTTGCCGGGGCTGATCACGCCGGGGCAGTTCGGCCCGATGATGCGGGTCTTGTTGCCGGTCGCGACGGCGTGCGCCCAGAAGTAGGCGGAGTCGTGCACCGGGATGCCCTCGGTGATCACCACGGCGAGCGGGATCTCGGCGTCGATCGCCTCGATGACCGCGTCCTTGGCGAACTTCGGCGGCACGAAGATGACCGAAACGTCGGCGCCGGTCTCCTTGATGGCCTCCTCGACCGTGCCGAACACGGTGAGGTCCTTGCCCTCGATGGAGACGGTCTGGCCTGCCTTGCGGGCGTTGACGCCACCCACGATGTTCGTGCCGGACTTCAGCATCTTGGTCGCGTGCTTCATGCCCTCGGAGCCGGTGAGCCCCTGGACGATGACCTTGCTGTTCTCGTTGATGAAGATCGACATCTCACGCACCTGCCGCGGCGAGCTCGGCGGCCTTGTCGGCCGCGTTGTCCATTGTGTCCACCACGGTGACGAGCGGGTGGTTCGCGTCGGCAAGGATCTGACGTCCCTCGACGACGTTGTTGCCGTCCAGCCGCACGACGAGCGGCTTGGTGGCCTCGTCGCCCAGGATCTTCAGCGCTTCGACGATGCCGTTCGCGACCGCGTCGCAAGCGGTGATGCCGCCGAAGACGTTGACGAAGACGCTCTTGACGTCGGTGTCGTTGAGGATGACGTCCAGACCGGCCGCCATGACCTCGGCCGAAGCGCCGCCGCCGATGTCGAGGAAGTTGGCGGGCTTGACGCCGCCGTGCTTCTCGCCCGCGTACGCCACGACGTCCAGCGTGGACATCACGAGGCCCGCGCCGTTGCCGATGATGCCGACCTCGCCGTCGAGCTTGACGTAGTTGAGGTCCTTGGCCTTGGCCTTCGCTTCGAGCGGGTTCTCCGCGTCCTTGTCGACCAGGGCCTCGTGGCCCGGCTGACGGAACGAGGCGTTCTCGTCGAGGGTGACCTTGCCGTCGAGGGCGATGATCTTGTCCTGCGGGTCACGGACCAGCGGGTTGACCTCGACCAGCGTGGCGTCCTCGGAGACGAAGGTCTCCCAGAGCTTCACGACGACGTCGGCGGCCTCGTCGACGACCTTCTCCGGGAACTTGCCCGCGGTCAGGATCTCGACGGCCTTCGCCTTGTCGACACCGATGATCGCGTCGACCGGGATCTTCGCGAGCGCTTCGGGACGCTCGACGGCCAGCTGCTCGATCTCCACGCCGCCTTCGGCGGAAGCCATCGCGAGGAAGGTGCGGTTCGCACGGTCCAGCAGGAAGGAGAAGTAGTACTCCTCGGAAATGTCCGAGGCTTCGGCCACCAGCACGCGACGCGTGATGTGGCCCTTGATGTCCAGGCCGAGGATCGCCTCGGCCTTCTCGGCGGCCTCATCCGGCGTCTGGGCCAGCTTGACGCCGCCTGCCTTGCCGCGGCCGCCGGTCTTGACCTGCGCCTTGATGACGACCTGGTTGCCGATCTTCTCGGCGGTGGCCTTGGCTTCTTCGGGGGTGTTTGCCACGGCACCCGGCAGAACCGGTACTCCGTGGGCGGCGAAGAGATCCCTCGCCTGGTATTCGTAGAGGTCCACTACTCCAGTCTCCTGACGACACGCCACTGTGGTGGTCCGTTGCCGGACCGCGCTGTCGGACCAGTCGAGGTTAGCGACCTGCGTAGAAGCAGGGGACTCCGCACCTGGTGAAGTCGGTCACCGTACGCGGTCAGACGGTGTTTCCACGGTGTGAGACCGCACACCGGAGACCCAGTTCGCCGCGTTTTCCAGGCTTTCGAAGGCGTTCTCGAACCCGCTCGGGCCGTTACCGACCGCGAAGACGAGAACGCCGGGGACCGCGCCGGCCAGTCCCTCCGGTTCGCTCAGGCCACACAGGACGCCGAGGATGTCCGGATCCTCCTGCTCGACCGTTCTGACCATTTGGTCGACCGTTTCGAGACGCCCGGCGTAGACCACCTCGACGCCGTCGTCACGCAGCAACCGTCCGAGCGCGATCGCCGCGCCTTCCTCGACGTCGAACTCGGCCAGCACGACCCGGAGAAGACGGCGCGTCATCCGGCCCGCCGCGCGCCCGCGACGGCCATCCCGGCCGTGACGAGGGTGACGACGGCGGCGGCCAGCGCGAGCCAGAACCCGATCCCGGCCGAGGAGCCGTCGTACTCCGAGCCGACGAGCGGGAGTTCCGCCGCACGCAGGCCGAGCACCAGCGCGGTCCCGGCCAAGACGGACGCCGCCGCGGCCGGCCGGGAGCGCGGAACGAGCGCGTACACGCCCAGAACGACCGCGAGCGCGCCGAGCAGGCCCCACGACGCCGCGCCGAAGTCCGACCACAGGCCGGGAGCGGTGTAGCCGGGCGCGGTGAACACCGGCGTGCCGAACGCGGCGATCGCCAGCACCGCCGCCGCGACGAGTGGCGTGAGCACGTTCCCGCTCGCCCGCGTTCCGTCCAGGCCGGTGTCGTTTTCGTCGTCGGAGACGTCGCGCTCCACGACGCCGGTGATCACCGCGGCGAGCGCGGCGACGGCCGCCAGCACGAGCGCGATGAACGTCCACGTGACCCCGGGGCCCGCCGAAAAGCCGACCTTGTCCGGCAACGGCACCGGCAGGTCGACCCCGAACAGCGTCGGGTCCACCGCCTTGTCCTCGGTCACGGACAAGGCCGCGCTCAGCACTGCCGCGCCCGCGAGGACCACACCCGCCCACGTGGCCGCGACGACTCCCCTGGCGAACGCCGAGAGCCGCGGCACGAAGACGAACAGCGCGGGCACGGCGAGCACGACCGCGGCGCCGAGCAGCAGCCAGCGCGCCGGTGTCTCGGGTACCGGCGTCGGCCCGTTGGCCTTCAGCACCGGGGCCAGCGCACCCGCCGCCGCGGCCGCGGCGGCGAGCAGAGCCAGGCCGCCGGTGGCCAGCCGCCACCAGAACAGCCCCGGCAGCTTGGCCTCGCCCGCCAGGTCGCCGGTGACGGCATCGCCCGCATCCGCGACGTCGAACCGGGTGAAGGCCAGCCCCACCAGAGCCAGGCCCGCGACGGTCACGACCACCGGCCCCGGCGCGACCGAAAGCCGGTCCACGACCAGCCCCGCGATCACGGGCGGGACACCGACCGCGAGCGCGGCCAGCCCGGCTCCGGCGAACCCGCCCTTGCCGACCTCGGCCGAGGGCGAACTCACCGCAACGAGCGCGGTCAGCGGCAGCAAGGCCGCGAGCAACAGGTACCCGGCCATCGCGACGGTCGGGCCCTCGAAGGCGTTCTTGGCCAGGAGGTACGCGTTGCCCGAACCGAACGGCGCGAGGAGCAGGCCGACCCCGCCCACCACTCCGAGCACGGGCCCGAGCAGCCGCCAGCGGCGCCGTCCGTCGAGTTCGCCCGCCAATTCCGCCTCGTCGCGGGCGGCTCCGGCGGCGAACGCGCCTGCCGCGAGCGTGAGCAGGTGGCCCGCCACCAGCGGCCACAGCCCCGGCCCCGCCGGAGGCAGCGCGAGCAGCCTGTCGGCGAGGAACAGTTCCGGGCGCGCGGCGAGGGAGCCGTCGGCGAGCAGCTGCAGATCCAGCAGCAGCCGTCCGGGCGCGAGCGCGGTGAGCCCGAGCACCAGCCCCGCCGTGAGCCCCGAGCGTCCGGTGACCACCGCGTAGAGCACGGCCGCCGCGGGCGCCAAGGCCAGCACGACCAGCAGAGGAGCGGCGGTGAAACCAGGCGAACCGCCCTGGATGACGGGCAGCAGCGCGCCGGCCGCCAGCGCGACCGCTCCGGCCGACACCAGTCCCGCCGACAGCAGGAGCGCTCGTGGGCGGGAGCCCGGTTCGCTCCGGAGAAGTTCGGCGGACGCGGTACCGGGGACGGCTTGCCCGGCGGAGTCACCAGGGTGCCGTGAGCGCGAAGTCATCGACGGCGACGCTAGCAAGCCGGGGTCGGCGCGGCCCGGCAGCAGGGGCGGGCCAGCGCTCAACCAGGCCGTTCAAGAGGGCCGGACGAGGCCTAGTCCGGGTAAACCTCCTTCAACACCGTCGAGCAACCGCTTATTTCCCTCATTTGCCCCCTTCCCGGCCCTCCGGTACCCCCGAACGGCCCCCTGAACCTGTAACGCAAGTCACACGGTTGCGAGTAAACCTGGTTTAACTTTGGGTAATCCTCACTGGACAACGGCCAGATCGCCGTCGCCCGATCGGCCGAGAGCGCCGCCAGATCTTGCTGATCGGGGTGCCGCTTCGTTACTGTCCCGGGGTCCCCATTACAGTCAGATCACGAATGAGAGCACCGAACGAACCACCCCCGAGGTTCTTCACCGGGATCCCCCGCCCGGGCTCTTGATCCGACTCCCCGAACACGGAAGGCCCCGTCTTGGCTTCACACCGCTCCCCCGGCGGCCAAGCTCCTTCCCCGGCGCTCGAGAACGCACTGGATGGTGCGGTCGTCCGCGTCCGGGGCTCGCACCGCCTGTCGCCCCCGTCCTCGGCCCTTCGCGGTCGTGTCGTGGTCGCAGCCGTCGCTGCCGGCGCCTTCGCGGCCGCCGCTGCCGGGCAGACCCTGAAGTCCGTTTCGGAATCCTCCGACGCCGCCGTCACGCCGCTGGCCAGCACCCAGGACGCGAGCGCCTCGTTCGCCCTCGGTGGCGGAGCCGGTGGTGGCGCACCCGAACTGCTGCCGACGAGCCAGTCGACGAACGCCTCCGCCGAAGCCCAGAAGCTTTCGGAGAACAACAGCATCACCCAGGCCCGGGTCAAGCGTGAGGCCGAAGCGGCCCGCAAGGCCGAAGAAGAGGCCAAGCGTCCCAAGACCTGCATGCCTGCCAAGGGCACCTTCACCTCGGGCTTCGGCGCCCGGTGGGGCACGAGCCACCTCGGCATCGACATCGCGGCCCCGATCGGCACGCCGATCGTCGCGGCCTCCGACGGCACGGTCATCGAAGCCGGCCCGGCCAGTGGTTTCGGCCTCTGGGTCAAGGTCCAGCTCGCCGACGGCACCATCCACGTCTACGGCCACATGAACTCGTTCTCCGTCCGCGAAGGCCAGAAGGTCAAGTGCGGCGAGGAGATCGCCGAGGTCGGCAACCGTGGTCAGAGCACCGGCCCGCACCTGCACTTCGAGGTGTGGCAGAACGGCACGAAGAAGATCGACCCGCGCCCGTGGCTCGCCGCCCGTGGCGTGAGCGTCGGCTGATCGAGCCCCGGCTTTCCTTTCACCACAGCACCTTTTCACCACACCGGTGATTCCGCCCGTGGCAAGGGCGCGCCGGGCGACGACGCTCTGGCGCGCCTCCAGGACCTTCGCTTCCCCTTTCGAGGACGACGGCTTCGACGGCAAAGGGTTCTTCGAGGGCAAGGGTTTCGAGGACAAGGGTTCCGAGAGCAGCCGCTTCGAGAGCATCTGCTTCCAGAGCATCGGGAAGCGTCGTAGGCCATCCGGCTCGGAGCATGCGTGGCCTTCCGGGGCCTCAAACCCCTCACGACGCGCCGGAAGGCAGCTTCTGGACGAAGTACCCCACGGCGATCTGCCAGACCGTGCAGAGACCGGCCGGGCGCCGTCCGGCGAAAAGTCCCCGAGGAAGAGTTCGGCACCCGGCTGGCCGCGGCCCGAACAGCCATCGCCGCGCGTGCCCGCATACGACGCACCGTCCGGCCCCGTCCGGTTCGTGCGTCCGCAGTAACGCGCGCCAGGCCGCGACCAGCCTGAGCACTTCCGGCGGTTCCGGACCCCGATCCGTCCCCGCCCCTTCTTCAACACCCCGCAAGTACTCGAGTACCCCATTCGAGAGAACCCCAAACAAGACCCCGTCCACACCGTGTGCCCCCTCCTCCTGATCGGGGGCACACCGGCTCGTCCAGCCTACCCCAGCTCATCGAACTCGTGTTCGATGACACAGGTATACGGGAGGGGTCCGACAGTTTTCGCGCGCGGCGAAGAAACCGCAGGTCAGAGCTAGAGTTTGACCATCGGGACGCTGCCGATGAGCATCAGCCGGACCTTGCCGGCGGCGCCGAAGTCGATCGTCGCCGTGGCCCGCGGCCCCGCGCCGTCACAGGCGACGACGGTGCCGAGCCCGTACTTGTCGTGACTGACCCTGTCGCCGACGTCCAGTTTGAGCGCGACGGTGTCCTTCCAGCCCTTGCCGAACGGGCTCGTGCTCGCCTGCCTCGATGACGACGAGCCACCGCCGCGGCTCCCCCACGTCGTCGCGGCACGCGGCGACCCACCCGACGAACCGAAACCGCTGGAGGACGAGGAAGGCGCGAGCCTGCGCCAATCGACCAGGTCGGCGGGAAGTTCGTCGAGGAACCGCGAAGCCGGGTTCATCTGCGGCTGGCCCCAGGCGGAACGCACCATCGAACGGGAGACGTACAGCCTCTTCCTCGCCCGCGTGATCGCGACGTAGGCGAGCCGTCGCTCTTCGGCCAGCTCGGTCGGGTCACCGAGCGCGCGCATATGCGGGAAGATCCCGTCTTCCCAGCCCGTTCCGAAGACGACCGGGTATTCGAGGCCCTTCGCGGTGTGCACGGTCATCAGCGTGACCACACCCGCGTCGTGCCCCTCGCCGTCTTCGCCGCCGTCGGGCGACGGGACCGAATCCGCGTCCGCCACCAGGGAAACCCGCTCCAGGAACGCGGGCAGCGAGCCCGGCTCCGGCACCCCCGGCTCGGCCTCCGGCAGTTCACCCTCCGGACCGGCGACCTCGGTGGTGAATTCGGTGAACTCCCGCGCGACGGTGACGAGTTCCGTCAGGTTCTCCACCCGCGACGCGTCCTGCGGGTCTTCGGATTCCTCGAGTTCCGTGCGGTAGCCCGTGCGCTCCAGGACCGCTTCGAGGATGTCGGCGACCTCCGCACCGCTCTCGACGACCTCGCCGAGCTCGTCCATCAACTCGACGAAACCGGTGATCGCCTTGGCGGAGCGCGGGTTCAGCAGCGGTACCTCGCCGTTGACGGCACCGCGCAACGCCTGCGCGAACGAGATGCGCTCACGCTCGGCGTACGTCGCGATGACCGCTTCGGCGCGGTCGCCGATGCCTCGTTTGGGGACGTTGAGGATGCGGCGCAGGCTGACCGTGTCCTCCGGGTTCGCCAGCACCCTCAGGTACGCGAGCATGTCGCGGACCTCGCGCCGTTCGTAGAACCGCACCCCGCCGACGACCTTGTACGGCAGGCCGAGCCGGATGAAGATCTCTTCGAAGACACGGGACTGGTTGTTGGTGCGGTAGAAGACCGCGACGTCGGAGTAGTCCGCTTCGCCCTTGTCCGCCAGCGCGTCGATCTCGCCCGCGACGAACGCCGCTTCGTCGTGCTCGTTGTCCGCGACGTAGCCGACGATCTTCTCGCCGTCACCGGAATCGGTCCACAGCCGCTTCGCGCGCCTGTTGGGGTTTCGCGCGATGACCGCGTTCGCCGCGTTCAGGATCGTCTGGGTCGAGCGGTAGTTCTGTTCCAGCAGCACGGTCCGCGCGTTCGGGAAGTCGCGTTCGAATTCCTCGATGTTGCGGATCGTGGCGCCGCGGAAGGCGTAGATCGACTGGTCCGCGTCACCCACGACGCAGAGTTCGGCGGGCTCGATCCCGGCCTCGTTCGCCTCGGTGCCGACCAGTTCGCGGACCAGCGTGTACTGCGCGTGGTTCGTGTCCTGGTACTCGTCGACCAGCACGTGCCGGAACCGCCGCCGGTAGTACTCGGCGACGTCCGGGTACCGCTGCAGGAGTTCGACCGTCCGCATGATGAGGTCGTCGAAGTCGAACGCGTTGGCCTGGTTCAGCCGCCGCTGGTACTCGACGTAGACCTCGGCGACGCGGCGTTCCAGGTCGTTGCCCGCGTCGGCGACCGCCGTCTCCGGATCGATCAGCTCGTTCTTGAGGTTCGAGATGTGCACGGCCAGCGTGCGAGCCGCGTACTTCTTCGGGTCGATGTCGAGATCCCGGGCGACGAGGGTGATGAGCCGCTTCGTGTCGTCCGAGTCGTAGATGGAGAAACTCGACGACATCTCCAGTGTTTTGGCCTCACGGCGCAGGATCCGCACGCACATGGAGTGGAACGTCGACACCCACATGGCGTTCGCGCGGCGGCCGACGAGGTCGCTCACCCGCTCCCGCATCTCCGCGGCCGCCTTGTTGGTGAACGTGATCGCCATGATCTGGCCGGGGTGCACGTCCCGTTCGGCCAGCAGGTACGCGATCCGCCGGGTCAGCACCCGGGTCTTGCCGGAACCCGCGCCCGCGACGACCAGCAGCGGCGAGCCCGCATGGGTCACGGCCTCGCGCTGCGCCGGGTTCAGGTCGTCGAGCAGGTCCGAGTGCCGGGACTTGGCCGGACCGTCCGCTGGGAGATCGAAGAGGGTGTTCATCGCCGGTCCACGCTACAGCGCCGGGCGTAGGCGATGTTGCCGCCTGCCGTCCGACGCGCGAGCGGTGTTCGCGGCGGAGGATCGGTCGCCATGGACACCAACGGAATTCCCTCCCGGCTCAGGGCCGCCGACGTCGACCGCGAGCGGGTCGCCACCCGCATCCAGGCCGCCGGCGGTGAAGGCCGTCTCACTCTTCAAGAGGTGGAAGACCGGCTGAGCGCTGTGTATTCCGCCAAATACACCGACGATCTCGTCGCTCTCACGTCGGATCTGCCGAAACCCGCCCCGAAGCGGCGCCTGGTCGCCTTCGGGCATCCGGCGGTGCGGATCCACCTCGTGGTCGCCGTGGTGCTTTCGGTGCTGCTGATCGTCCGCTGGACGGCTTCGGGCGTGCCGTTCTTCTGGCCCGCGATGCCGATGTTCTGGCTGGCGATGAGTGTCCTCGTGCACGCCCGCGTCCGCGGAGCACGCCGCCGCTTCGGGCCGGAGGACCGTATCGCTGTGGCATAATGATCGGCATGCGGCACCACGCGACGCGATTTTTTTACGGGACCCGGACTCCGGCTCCCGTGATCGCATAGTGCCGCCAATGCCATCACCCGAAGCCCCGGAGTCCACGGACCCCGGGGCTTTACGCTGTTCCGGGGGCCAGCAGGGAATCCGGACCGAAGAGAGGTCCCGATGAACACCACACAGAAGCCGGACGCCGAAGAACCCACCGCCACCGCCGAAGAGATCGGTGAGCTCCGCAAGGAGATCGACTTCCTCGACGGCGAGATCCTGCGGCTGGTCAAACGCCGCGTCGAAGTCTCCAAGACGATCGGTGCGGCCAGGATGGCCGCGGGCGGCACCAGGATCGTCTACAACCGCGAGATGGACGTGCTGGCGCGTTACCGCGAGCTCGGGCCGGAGGGACGGCAGCTGGCGATGGCGCTGCTCAACCTCGGCCGGGGCAGGCTGGGGCGGTAGGTGGTAGCAAAGGTCCCTTGCTCCCCCACGACGCACCCGGATCGCGTTTACCGGGCTAAACGCGATCCGGCCACGTCACGATCCTGTGCCGTGAGGCGGAACTCAGGGTGTTCCCCGAGCCACGACGGCGCGGGACAGGGCAAACTGGACACATGATTAACCTCATCGCCGTGATCATCGCGATCGCCGGTGTCCTGGCGGCATTGGGCCATCTCGGTTATCTCGCCATGCTGAACAACGCGGCGGGTAAGCGCGCGGGCGGGACCCCCATCGCCCAGTACGTCAAGACGCGCTGGCCGATCGCAGCGGGTACCACCGCCGCCTCGCTTTTCGCCTGGCTGCTCACGAGTGGGGGAACGACGCTCGACATCATCGCCATTCTGCTTGCAGCGGGTAGCGGGATCACCGCCACGAAAGCCCTGCAATCGACCCAGCAGAAGTACCGCAGCGGCAACTGAACGGCTTCACCAGCACCGATAGCACTCCGTAACGTCACCAAGGCCCGTTCGGCCGCGCCCGACCGAGTGAAACATCTGCAACTTGCAGAGTGGGTGAAGACTTGCGGGTGTCGAACTTTTAATGTGGTCCTCGTGTGGACCCTTGCGTCTGGGTCGGGCGATGCCCGGATGGCGCGCGGGGGCGATGGCCCCGCGCGCCCCCAGTCGTATGCGCGTGCATTTGCTCACGAGAGTGCTTGGGAGTCTGCAAGCGAGGGATCCCGTGAACCCGCTGCTCCGTTCGGCTTAACCGATGTCACATCGCCGTCAGGGCCGGCCCGTGAGGGGGTCGCTCGGACATGAACGGCTGGGCGGAACATCAGGGACGCGACGGCACCACACAGACGGGTCGCCACCGGGCGGGCGGCGCCGAGAGCTGGACTCCGCCCGTGCCGCCGAGGCGGCAACGGCCAACCGGGCACGGGCATCACGCGCACCGCGAGTTCGCCCCGCCTTCCACCGGCTCCCTTCCCCTGCCGCCACCGCGGGACAGGAGGGCGCCGAGCCCCGGCTACGCCCCATCGAGCGGCCGCCTGCCGCTTCCCCAGCCCGCCCGCGAGGTCCCAGCCCGCGTCGAGGTCTCCTTCACCGAACCGGTCCCTTCTCCCGCCGAGAAACGGACCGCGAAGGTCGCGCAGCGCACGAAGGTGACGCTGACCGCCCCCGCTCCCCGCCGTCCCGAGCCGGTGGAGGTCGACGACACCGACGACGTCCGCGTCTACCTCGCCCCGGAGGTCGACGGTCTGAGCACCTTCGACCTCGGTTCGGTGCCCGCGTCGGTGACCCCGCCCAAGACCTGGCGCAAGGCCGCGTGGTTCGCGGCGGCGGCTTCGGCGCTGGTCGTGATCGGCCTGCTCTTCGCCGGCTCGTACCTGGTCGGCAAACCCCTCCCGGAGCAGCAGAGCCAGGGCGGCTGGCCCGGATACCGCGGTGGCAGCCCGCTGACCCAGGACGGTGTCGCCGGCCATCCGGCCACGCCGCCGCAGGGTGGCGCGGCGGGCAACCCGTCCGAATCCGAGACCGAGTCCGCCACCAGGGACGACCGCAGCTCCGCCAACTCGGGCACCCCCACGGACGACGAAACCGGCTCGTCGCGGCCCGGCTCCAGCGGACCGGTGACCTCCGGGCGGCCCGTGCCGCCGTCGAGCGACCGGCCGCAGAAGCCGCCGATCGTCCCGGCCAACCGGACCACCACACCGGCCCCCTGGTACGCGTCGCAGCCGGACGCGGAGGCCATGGGCGACAACACCGAGATCTTCCTCAACTCCGTCACCACCGACCCCCAAGAGGCGTCCTCGGTGACTTCCGGCAGCCTGGGCGAAGAAGGCGCTGAAGGCCTCCGTGAGCGCTACGCCGACGTCGCCTACTTCGAGGTCAAGAAGGTCAGCATCGACCAGCGCCGCGGCGTCACGGTCAACACCGTCGAGGTCACGCACAAAGACGGAACGAAGACCATGGAACAGCGCACGTTCACCTTCGGCGACGACGACAAGATCGTCGACGACGGCATGTAGGCGACCACGCACGTGCAAGTGTCCTGTTCCTCTGCACGTGCGGTGCGTTGAGCGGTCGTCCCCTGGTCCGGGTGGGTGACCTAAGCTGCCGTTCGTCGTATCGCGACGGCATTCCGGCGATGGAGTCTGGCCGTGGACCGTCCGCACAGGGTTACCTGACGACTGCAGGGTCCGCACCGTTCAGAAGACGGCCGCGCGGACCAAAGGCGTCGGCCGAACGGCCCAGCGCCTGCCCCGGACCAGAGCGAGGAATTTCGTGCTTGATCGACAGCGCATACGGCGTGAGGACGCCGTACGTGTCGAGGACGTCATCCCGGAAGAGATCCTGAACGACACCCGCGTCGACCGCGAGTATCTCGAGCAGGTCTTCCGCGAGCCGCAGAAGTTCGTTCCCGCGCGCACCCGCGAAGAGCGGTCGCCGCGGCCCGAACCCGAGGTCGACGAGCCGGAAAGCCGCGCCGTCCGCCGGGCCAAGCTGGCCGGCCTGGTCGCCGCCGGGCTCCTGGTCGCGGGCGCCGTCGTCACCGCGGGCGTGCTCGCGGGCACGCAGCCGCAGGGCACCGTGCCGGGTGCCGCCGCACCCGAGGCCATGAGTGGAGCCGCCGCGCTCGGCGGGCTCGCCGTCCCGGACTCCACCGAGCCGCAGCGGAAGCAGGAGACGCCGACGCCGTCGGGCACCAGCACGACACCTCACCCGTCTTCGGGCACCGGTCCGGGTTCGCTCCCGCCGCAGGGCTCGTCGTCCAGCAGCACCAGCTCGCAGCCGGCCGTCAAACCCGCCGCGGTGAGCACGGTCGAGGACAAGATCGACGCGGTCCGGAAGTTCTACCAGACCGTCGACGCCGATCCCTACGGCGCGATGTCGCTGATCACGCCGGTGCTGGCCGAGTCCGAGGCGGGCAAGCTGATCGAGGCGTGGAGCGCCATGGACGCCATCCAGATCCAGGACCTCCGCGAACAGGCCGACGGCACCATCCTCGCCGTCGTGACCATGCGCAACCCGGACGGCGGCCTGCTGCGGGTCACGCAGGTGCTCGAATTCGCCGACGAGACCTCCGGCCTGATCACCGACGCGCGGCTGCTGTCCGCGCAGCACATGTGACGGACACCGCGCGTGCAACAGCCCTCCACCCAGGGCGATCAGAGTGTGCCGCGTGTGTGTGCGCAGAGTGAGCGCCTAGCCTTGTCACGAGTCGGTCTCGGAAAAGCCGGCACAAAGACCACTACATGTGCATACGCTCCAACGCTGTGGCGTGCTGAAGGCCGCACCGCGCACGCGGACGATTCCGCGTCGTGAAGACGGAGCCCAAAGGGAGGTCGCGTGAGCGACGAGGGTCGCCTGGTCGCCGGTCGATATCGCATCGCCGGGCGGATCGGCACGGGCGCGATGGGGGCCGTGTGGCAAGCGCACGACGAGGTACTCGGCCGCACGGTGGCGATCAAGCAGTTGCTTCTGCAACCCGGGCTTGAGGCTCACGACGCCGAAGACGCCCGTCAGCGCACGATGCGCGAGGGGCGTATCGCCGCCAGACTGCACCATCCGAACGCCATCTCGGTGTTCGACGTCGTCACCGACGACAACGGCCAGCCGTGCCTGATCATGGAGTACCTGAACTCCACCAGCCTCGCCCAGGTGCTGCAGGAGGAGCGGACGCTGCCGCCGACGGAGGTCGCGCGGATCGGCGCGCAGGTCGCGGCGGCGCTGACCGAGGCCCACGCGGTCGGCATCGTGCACCGGGACATCAAGCCGGGCAACATCCTGCTGGCGCCCAACGGCACCGTGAAGATCACCGACTTCGGCATCTCGCGGGCCAAGGACGACGTCACGGTCACGAAGACCGGGATGATCGCCGGGACCCCCGCCTATCTGGCGCCCGAGGTGGCCATCGGCGGTGACCCGGGCCCGGAGTCCGACGTCTTCTCGCTCGGCTCGACGCTCTACGCCGCCTGCGAAGGCCAGCCGCCGTTCGGCCTCAGCGAGAACACGCTGAGCCTGCTGCACGCGGTCGCGGCCGGGCAGATCATCCCGCCGCGCCAGTCCGGCCCGCTCGCCAGCGTGCTGGCCGTGCTGCTGCACCCGGAGGTCCGGCACCGCCCCACCGCCGAAGAGTGCGAAGAGCTCCTCGCCGCCGTCGCCCGGGGTGAAACGCCGCTGGGCGGCCCCGCGGACGACACCGTGCTCGCCGCCCCGATCGCGGGCGCGCTCGCCGGCGGTGGCGTGACCCAGGCGCTCGACAGCGAGGCCGCCGGTCACTCGGGCTCGCTCCTCGACGAGCAGGACGCGGCGGGCTCGTACTACGACGACGAGGACGACTACCAGCAGCCCGCGTCGGGCTACCCGGAAGACGACTACGACGGGTACGACAACTACGACGAGACGGCGTTGCTGGCCGAACGCGGCCATCCCGGCGCCGGCCCCGCGCCCACGCGTGCCGTCCCGATCCCCGCGGGCGACTACGACGACGATCCCTACGACGACGATTACGACAACCCGCCCCCGCCGCCCGCCCGCGCGCAGACCAGCCCGGTGGACGAGGACGACGACGAGAAGCCGGGCGCGTGGAAGAAGCCCGCGATCATCGGCGGTGTCGTGGTCGTGGCGCTGGCCGCGCTGGGTTTCTGGCTGCTGAGCCCGAACAACCCGGAGACGCCCGCGCAGGTGGGGAACTCGTCGACGAAGCCGTCTCCGTCAGCGACGTCTTCGGCGCCCGAGACGACGGAAACGCCGACGGAGACGGAATCCTCGGAGCCGCCCAAGGAGACGACTTCGTCGAAGAAGACGTCGACCAAGGCGAGCCAGACGGACGAGCCGGACCCGCCGACGCCGACGAAGACGCCCTCCAAGACTCCGACGAAGACGTCGACCCCGACGAGTTCCAGCAAGTCTGTAGAGCCGTCCGACCCACCAGTGAGTTCAACCCCGGCCGGCGCGTGATCCGAGGATTGCATTGAGTTCTGAAGGTTCCATCGTCGGCGGCCGGTACCGCCTGGACCAGCCCATCGGGCGCGGCCGGGCGGGCATCGTGTGGCTGGCGTTCGACACCCGCCTGCTGCGCACGGTCGCGATGAAGCGCATGTATCTGCCCGTCGGCCTGCCGCCGGACCGGGCGGAGCAGGCCAAGGCCGTCGTCGTCCAGGAAGGCAAGGACGCGGCCAAGTTCGAGCACGCCACCGCGATCAAGGTGTACGACGTGCTGCCCGACGGGCCGGACGTGTGGCTGGTGATGGAGTACATCCCGTCCCGCGGGATGGCGACCTTCCTCGCCGAGCACGGCAGGCTGACCGCGGAGCAGGCCGCCGGGCTGGGCATCGTGCTCGGCCGCGCGCTGGCCGCGATGCACGAGGCCGGGGTGGTGCACCGGACCGTCGAGCCGGGCACCGTTCTGCTGGCCGACGACGGCGGCGTGAAGCTCACCGACATCGGCATCACCGGTGGCGGTGCGAGCCCGGCGTACCGGGCGCCCGAGGTGGCGCGCGGCGAACCGGCGACTTCGGCGTCCGACGTGTTCTCGCTGGGCGCGACGCTGTACACGGCCGTCGAGGGGGTGCCGCCGTTCGGTGAAGACGGCGAGTCCTCGGAACGGCCGCCGCAGACCGCCGGGCCGCTGGCGGGCGCGCTGCGCAAGATGCTGCGGGCGGAGCCGGACGCGCGGCCGACGATGGCCGACACGGTGCGCTCGCTGAACGCGATCACGGAGGGGCGGCAGACCGCGTTCATCCCGCCGACCGCGCCGGCCATGCCGACGGTTCCGGCCTCGATGCCGATGCCCATCCAGCAGGCACCGCATCAGCCGATGCAGCAGCAGGCGCCGCAGTTCCCCCAGCACCAGCCGCAGCAGTACCAGCCGCCGCAGCCGCTGTACGCGCCGCCGGCGCAGCAGTACGCGCCCGCCGCGCCGGTGGCGGCGAAGTCGCCGGACACCCGGAAATGGCTGATCGTCGCGGGTGCCGTCGTGGCGGCGATCCTCGTCGGCGTCCTGTTCGCGGAACTGTTCCTTGTCTAGAGGAGTTCGAGGACCAGCGTCGCCAGCTCGACCGGACGGCTGAGGTACGGGCTGTGGCTCGCCCGCCAGGTCACCGTCGTGTCGCAACGCGCGGCGAAGTGGACGACCATCTCCGGAACGAGCGTCCGGTCTTCGGTGCAGGTGATGTAGGTGGTCGGGGTGTCCTTCCACGCCGCGCCTTCCGGTGACTCGTCGAAGATCGTGACGGGCTCGGGACGCAGCAGGGCCGTGGCGCGCTCGACGACGGCGTCCGTGCAGTCTGCGTACATGGCCTCGCGGACGGCGGCGAGGTCGAGATGGGTCCAGCCTTCATCATCGAAGATCAAGGGCAGCTGCTGGGGTTCGCGGCCGGTTTCCTCCTTGGTCCGCTCGATCCAGTACTGGGCGGTTTCCCCCGGCTCGCTGACGATCGCGGCCAGGTAGATCAGGTGCGCCGCACCCTGGAGGCCGCTGGCGGTCAGCCCGCCGAAGGAGTGCCCGAGCACCACCGGCGGCTCGGCCGCCCGGTCGACGAGTTCCTGGACGGCCCGGGTGGTTTCGGCGATCGGACGCGCGCCGAGGTCGGGGACGGTGACCTCGGCGCCCTCCCGGCGGAGGCGTTCGACGACGTCGTCGAAATGGGCGGGCTGGTGCCAAGAGCCGTGCAGGACGATGAGGGGACGCACCGGGGTCCTTTCGCTGGCGGGTTCCCTGCCAGGTTGTCGACCGCCGGCGCGGCTGATCAAGCTCAGCCGGTTTTCGTGCCCACTCGGCCATTCCCGCTTACCTGTCCGGCCCCTTCGCGGATCGCGCCGAGGAAACGGCGCACCGCGGGGTGTTCCCTGGCGTGCGCTGCCACGGCGGCGTGGATGGACCGCACCGGATCCGGCCGCCGGACCTTGCGGATGGCGACGCCGGGATGCGGGGCGCCGAGACCGAGCTCCGGGATCAGCGCGACCCCGAGCCCGGCGGCCACGAACCCTTGCGCCGTCTGGTAATCCTCGGATTCGACGACGTGGTTCGGGGCGAATCCGGCCGCGCCGCAGGCGTCGAGCAGGATGTCGCGGCAGGCGCCGGGGAGACCGTCGACGCCGACCCACGGATCCTCCGCGAGTTCGCCGAGATCGAGGACGCGTTTGCGGGCGAGCCGGTGGTTCTTCGGCAGGATCGCGCGGTACGGATCGTCGAGGAGGTGGACGTACTCGACCCCCTTGATCCGGGGATGGCTGCTGGGGAGCACGATCATCGCGACGTCGGCCTTGCCCGACTCGATCTCGGGCAGCGAATCGTCGGGCTCGACCAGTTTCAGGTCGAGGCGGACGCCGGGGAAGTCCCGGCGCAGCGCGGCGACGGCCAAGGGAACCAGCGAGGCGCCTGCCGTGGCGAAGTAGCGGATCGCGAGCCTGCCGGTGCGGCCTTCCTTGAGTTCGGTGAGCGCCGCCTCGGCCTTCGCGAGCTGGGTGCTCAGCGTTTCCGCGTGTTCGGACAGCAGCGAACCGGCGGGTGTCGGCCGCACGCCGCGGCCGACGCGTTCGAGCAGTTCGACGCCCGCTTCCCTTTCCAGGGTGGACAATTGCTGGCTGATCGCGGAAGGTGTGTAGCCGAGATTCCGGGCGGCGGCGGTGATCGAACCACTGCTGATCACGGCTCGGAGGACCTGCATGCGGCGGACGTCCAGCATGCCCCGATCTTACAGTTTTTCTTAAGGCTTCCTGCAGTTATTTTCGCTTGTCCTTACGCGTCGGCGCGGCGAAGCTGGGCCAGGCACTTAAGGAGGACTGGGGTGGGCGAGACGAAGACCCTGCTGCGGATCGGCGCGCTGGCGCTCATGTGGGGATCGAGCTTCTTCTGGATCAAACTGGGGCTCGGCGCGTTCTCGCCGGTGCAACTGGTGCTGGCGCGGGTGGCGCTCGGCGCGGCGGTGCTGATCGGGCTCTGCTACCTCGGCCGGGGCCGGCTGCCGTCGGGGCGGCGGATCTGGGGACATCTGGCCGTCGCGGCGTTCTTCCACAACGCGCTGCCGTTCCTGCTGTTCGCGTGGGGTGAGCTGACCGTCGATTCCGGGATCACCGGGGTGCTGAACTCGACGACACCGCTGTGGGTGCTGCTGGCCGCTCCGATGATGGGCGCGCGGACGAAGATGACCGCGGTGCGGGTCACCGGGCTCGTCGTCGGTCTCGCCGGGATCCTGCTGATCTTCGCGCCGTGGGAGGCTTCCGGCCTGCTCAGCTGGGGCGCGCTGGCGTGCCTCGCGGCGGCGGCGAGCTACGGGTTCGCGTTCGTCTACGAGGGCAAATACCTCACCGGCACCGGCGATTCGCCGCTGTCGCTGGCCGGCGGGCAGATGCTGCTGGCGACCGGGTTCCTGCTGCTCGCGATGCCGATGGGCGGTTTCGAGCAGGTGCACCTGAGCACCGGCGCGGTCGTCGCGGTGGTGATCCTGGGGATCGGGTCGACCGGGATCGCGTTCGCGCTGAACTACCAGCTCCTCGCGAGCGAGGGCGCCGTCGCGGCGTCGATCGTCGGCTACCTGCTTCCGGTGGTTTCGGTGCTGCTGGGCGCGGTGTTCCTGGCCGAGCCGCTGAACCTGCGGGTGATCGCGGGGATGGTCGTCGTGCTGGGCGGGGTCGCGCTGACCCGGCTCCGCCCGAGGGAGCAAGGGACCTTTGCTACCACTCCGCAGGTCGAGCGCCCCTTGGCCGCCGCCGGGGAGGCCGCGCCGTGACCGCGACGACCTGCGTTTAGCGGGCTAATCGCGATGCGGTGGGGCCTGGGGGCTCGCCGGATCGCGTTTAGCCCGCTAAACGCAGGTCAGAGGGTCGCGACGATGAGCAGAGCGGCGAGGACGATCTCGACCCAGAAGTAGAGCCAGCTCGGATAGAACCGCTCGGGCCGCTCCGCGAACCGGGCGACCAGCCGCCCGAAGGCCATCCCGCCGAGCGCGACGGCCACCGCGATCGCGGCGCCCCGCTGGATCCCGCCGACGTCGAAAGCCGCGAACCCGAGCAGCACCGCGACAGCCACACCGAATCCGCCGTACACGGCGCGCACCTCGGTTCGCGCCGTCGCCGACTCCAGCGAAATGCCGAACGGCCGGATCAGCCGCTTCGGCGCGACGAGCCCGAGCAGCCCCATGCCCAGGAAGAACACGGCCACCAGGCCGATGAGAACAGGCGCCACCTAGACGAGACGCCGGTCGGAAGCCCAGCGCGAAAGCTCGTACCGGTTCGAAAGCTGCGTCTTCCGCAGCACGCTCGACACGTGGGTCTCGACGGTCTTCACCGAGATGAACAGCTCCGACGCGATCTCCTTGTACGCGTACCCGCGCGCGAGCAGCCGCAGCACGTCACGCTCACGCGGGGTCAGCAGGTCGAGATCCGGGTCGCTGATCGGCGCGGAACCCGGCCGGTCGGCGAACGCGTCGAGCACGAACCCGGCCAGCCGCGGCGAGAACACCGCGTCCCCGTCCGAGACCCGTACGACGGCGCGCACGAGTTCCTTCGACGAGATCGTCTTCGTGACGTACCCCCGCGCCCCCGCGCGGATCACGGCGATCACGTCCTCCGCGGCGTCGGAAACCGACAGCGCGAGGAACACGACGTCCGGCAGTTCCGGCCGGACCCGGCGCAGCACCTCGGCGCCGCCGCCGTCCGGCATGTGCACGTCGAGCAACACGACCTGCGGTTTGGTCCGGGCGATACCCGCGACCGCTTCGGCCACCGAGCCCGCCTCACCGACCACGCGGACGTCGTCGGTGATCGAGTCCAGTTCGGTGCGCACACCCGCCCGGAAGAGCGCGTGGTCGTCGACGAGGAAGACCTTGACCGGCTCCCGCGTCTGCTGGTTCTCCGTCACGATGCTCCCTCACTCGCCCTGTCCCGTGAGCATAGCGACCTCACGCCGCGCCCTTCCCCACCTTGACCGGCATCTCCAACTGGACCTCGGTTCCTTCACCCGGTGCGGTACGCAGTTTGAGCTTCCCGCCGTGCCGTTCCATCCGGCCCCGGATGGAATCGGCGAGCCCGTGCCGATCGCTCGGCACGACGTCGGGGTCGAACCCCTTGCCCCGGTCGCGCACGAAGACCGTCACCGCCGTCGGCTCGACCTCGGCGTACACACTGACCTCGTCGACACCCGCGTGCTTGGCGGCGTTGACGATCGCTTCGCGCGCCGCCTGGACCAGCGCGGTCAGCGGCTCGTTCAGCGTCGCCTCCCCCACGACGACCTGCTGCACCGAGATCGCGAACGCGTCCTCGACCTCGCCGCACGCGGCAGCGAGCACTTCGGACAGCTGACCGCTGACGGCCTCGTCCTCGGTCTTCTTGTTCTTGCCGTACCCCGACGGCCCGTACAGCCAGCCGCGCAGCTCCCGTTCCTGACCACGCGCGAGCCTCGCGACTTCACGCGGCGATTCCGCCTGCTTCTGGATCAGCGCGAGCGTCTGGAGGACCGAGTCGTGCAGATGCGCGGCGATCTCGGCGCGTTCGTCGGTGCGGATGCGGGCCATCCGCTCGTCGGACAGGTCGCGGACCAGGCGCAGCCAGAACGGGACGGTCAGCACGGCCACCCCGAACAGCGTCGCGATCACGGCGACCAGCGCGAACTTGACCTGGTCGATGCTGCCGCTCTCCAGCACGACGACACCGATACCGGTCATCACCAGTGCGACACCGGCGACCACGCGGATCGCGGCCGACCAGCCACCGCCGCCGAGGAACGCCGTGGCGACACCGCCCTTGGCACCGAGGCGCCAGCGGCGGCGTTGCGACTCGTCCGCCTCACGCCAGACGACCGCCGCGCCGATCATGGCCAGCGCCAGCGGAATGGCGACCCAGCCACTGATGAAGCCGGTCAGCGTGCCACTGGCGACGGCGAGGCCGACACCCAGCGCCATCAGGCCGAAAGCCTGCTGCTTCTCCTTCGGCGCGGGCTTCTCCGGTTCGACCTCACCGGATTGCTGCTGCACGAAAACCCAAAGCAGGCCGTACGCGAGCAGACCGACGCCGTTCAGCGCGGCCAGCAACGCGAACGCGGTCCGGACCCAGAGCACCCTGACGCCGAGGTGGTCGGCGAGACCGCCGGCGACACCCGCGATGGCGCGGCCGGAGCGGCGGCGGTACATCTTGGGCGGCTCGAACGGTGCCGGGGACAGGCTGCCGGCGACGGGCACCGGCGGGCGCTCGATGATCGTCGGCTTCACCGGTCCGGCGAGGTCGTTGGGGGCGGATTCCTGCACGTTCTCCATGGTCACACGGAGTGGGGTACTGATCCATCGGGGAAACCCCTGACTCTTCCCGCTGGGGGAAACCTCAGGGACGTTCCCGGATGTGGCGGGGGCCCGGCGGGGCGCATTCTTTGTGGCATGAGTGGGAGTGAGACACAGGTTCCGAAGCGCGGCCCCGCGGCCGGCTTCGAAGAGACCGTCAAAGATTTCTGGCGGAGCAGGCCGGTCCGCCCGGTGGCGGGCCGGAAGTTCGCCGGTGTGGCCGCCGGCATCGGCTACCGGTACGGCATCGACCCGACCGTGGTCCGGGTCGCGCTGGTCGCCGCGACCGTGTTCGGCGGTTTCGGCGTCTTCGTCTATCTGCTGGGCTGGCTGTTCCTGCCGCAGGAGGGCGACCCCGTTTCCGCGTTCGAGAGCCTGATCGGCCGGGGGCGCGCGTCGAGCTCGCCGGCTTTCGCGGTGATGCTGCTGCTCCTGCTGTTCCCAGGTCTCACCTGGACCTTGAGCGGCGGCTGGATGACCGACGGCACCGGGCTGATCGGGTTCGCGCTGATGGCCGTCGCGCTGTACCTGCTGCACCGCAACCGCGGGCAGTTCAACCGGCCGTCGATTCCCACCCCGGCTCAGCCCGCCGCCGCGTTCTCCATGGCTTCGGCCTCGGCGGCTTCCACCGCGCAGGCGACGGAGGGCGGCTGGGACCCGCTCGCTGCCGACCCGTCGGCCTGGGACCTGCCGAATGCTTCGCCGTCCGGCGGTCTGCCGCCGCAGACGCCTCCGCCGCCTCCCGCGCCGCCGGCGCCTCGCGGCCGGAAGTCGAAGATCGGCGCCGCGACCTTCGGGATCGCCGTACTGGTCGCCGGGGTCGGTACCGTCCTCGGCCTGGACGGCGAGGCGTGGTTCACCCCGCAGCACGTCGTCGGGCTCACCCTGGGTGTGGTCGGCATCGGGCTGGTGGCCGGCTCGTTCGTCCGGGGCGGCCGCGGGCTGATCGGGCTGGCTGTGCCGCTGGCGATCGTCGGGATGGCGCTGACCACGGTCCCGTTCGAGAACTTCTCCGTGAAGGGCGGTGTCGGCGACCTGACGGCGACGCCTAGCCAGGTGTCCGACGTGCTCCCGGAGTACCACCGCTCTGCGGGGAACATCGACATCGACCTGACCAAGTTGCCTCCTGGTGCGTCGGTGAGCACGAAGGTCTCCAACGGAGCGGGCAACTCGACGGTGCTCGTACCGGCAGGTGCCGAAGTGAAGGTTTCCTGCGAGACGGGCGCGGGTGAGGTCGACTGCCTCGGCCACTCCCGCTCGGGGGTCGGTGAGGACGCCGTCGACTTCACCGCGCCGGGCGACAACGGGCAGAAGATCACTCTGAAGGTCAAGAACGGTGTCGGGAACGTGGAGGTGCGCCGTGGCTGAGTACGACTACGACAGCACGCAGACCCAGTCGTCGCCGCCCGCTAAGCGCGGGGTGGACGTCTTCACGCTGATCATCGGAATCGCGACGCTGCTGGTGTCGGGTTACGTCCTCTCGGACGGCTCCACGTGGCTCCCGCAGTTCGACTTCCGGTGGGTCATGGCGGGCGGGGCGATCTTCGTCGGCGTCCTGCTGCTCGCCGCTTCGCTGCGCAAGAGCCGCCGCTAGCGGCGCCGCTGACGCTCCACCCCACTCCGAAGGCCCCGGCCCCTCGCCGGGGCCTTCGCCTTGCTGTACCCCTGCGCCCGGACCTGCGTTTCGCGGGCTAAACGCGATCGGGGCACGGCAGGTGCCCACGGCCGCCGACCTGCGTTTCGCGGGCTAAACGCGATCCGGGTCGCCCGGGTGCCCAGGGACGACAGATCGCGATTAGGGGGCTAAACGCAGGTCCGGGCCGGGGCCGGTCACTCCCACTCGATGGTGCCCGGCGGCTTGGACGTGACGTCCAGGACCACTCGGTTCACCTCGGCGACTTCGTTCGTGATGCGGGTCGAGATCCGCTCCAGCACCTCGTAGGGCAGCCGCGTCCAGTCCGCGGTCATCGCGTCCTCGGACGACACCGGCCGCAGCACGATCGGGTGCCCGTACGTCCGCCCGTCACCCTGGACACCGACGCTGCGGACGTCGGCCAGCAGCACCACCGGGCACTGCCAGATCTCGCCGTCCAGACCGGCCGCCGTGAGTTCCTCACGCGCGATGGCGTCCGCCGCACGCAGCGTCTCGAGCCGCTCGGCATCGACGGCGCCGATGATCCGGATGCCGAGCCCCGGGCCGGGGAACGGCTGCCGCTGCACGATCGTCTCCGGCAGCCCGAGCTCCAGCCCGACGCGCCGCACCTCGTCCTTGAACAGCAGGCGCAGCGGCTCGACGAGCTCGAACTGCAGGTCGTCGGGCAGCCCGCCGACGTTGTGGTGGCTCTTGATGTTCGCCGCGCCCTCGCCGCCGCCGGATTCGACGACGTCCGGGTAGAGCGTGCCCTGGACCAGGAACTTGTAGTCGCCCTCGGCCTTGAGATCGCGCTCGGCCTGCTCGAACACACGGATGAACTCGCGGCCGATGATCTTCCGCTTCTCCTCGGGGTCGGTGACCCCGGCCAGCGCGTCGAGGAACCGGTCCCGCGCGTCGACGGTCACCAGGTTCACCCCGGTCGCGGCGACGAAATCGCGCTCGACCTGGGTGCGCTCGCCGGAGCGGAGCAGGCCGTGGTCGACGAACACGCAGGTCAGCCGGTCACCGATGGCCCGCTGGACCAGCGCGGCGGCCACGGCGGAGTCGACGCCGCCGGAGAGCCCGCAGATCGCCCGGCCGTCACCGACCTGCTCGACGATGCGCTTGACCTGGTCGTCGACGATGGACGACGTCGTCCACTGCGGCTTGATGCCCGCGATGTCGTGCAGGAAGCGGCGGAGCACCTCCTGGCCGTGCGGCGAGTGGTGCACCTCCGGGTGGTACTGGACGCCGGCGAAGCGGCGCTCGACGTCTTCGAACCCGGCGACGGCGGCGCCGTCACTCGAAGCGGTCACGACGGCGCCCTCGGGAGCCTTGGTGACGCTGTCGTTGTGGCTCATCCAGGCCGGCTGGTTGCCCGGGAGACCGGCGTGCAGGACACCGCCCTCACCGGCGACGCGAACCTCGGTGCGGCCGAACTCGCGGATCCCGGTCGGCTCGACCGTCCCGCCGAGGGCCTGCGCGAGCACCTGGTGGCCGTAGCAGATGCCGAGGATCGGCACGCCCGCGTCGACCAGCCCGGGAGCAAGGGCGGGGGCGTTCTCCGCGTACACGCTGGAAGGGCCACCCGAAAGAATGATCGCGGCGGGGTCCTTGGCGAGGATGTCCTCGGCGGTGGCGGTGTGCGGGACGACCTCGGAGTAGACCTGCGCCTCACGCACGCGCCGCGCGATCAGTTGCGCGTACTGCGCCCCGAAGTCCACGACGAGTACCGGACCGGTGGGACTGGGCACCTGAAACCTCCAGATCAGAGCAGCACGCTTCCCCACCATCGTCCCAGGTGGGCCGGGTCACCTCGCCGCCAACCCCCTCACGATTCAGGACAGCGGATGACCGCGAGGCGTCCTACCGTCCGGACATGGGCATCGACTGGAGCAAGGAACTCTCCGAACAGCTCGACTGGCATTGGCAGAACCATCTGCGGCCCCGGCTGGACACCCTCACCGACGACGAATACCTCTGGGAACCCGTTGAGGACTGCTGGACGATCCGGCCAGGCGAGGACGGCGAGCCAGTGATCGACTGGGCGTACCCGGAGCCGTCACCGCCGCCGGTGACGACGATCGCCTGGCGCCTCGCGCACGTCATCGTCGGCGTCTTCGCGATGCGGACCGCGTCGCATTTCGGTGGCCCGCCCGCCGACTATCAGACCTTCCCCTACGCGGGCTCCGCCGAAGAAGCTCTGAAGCAGCTCGACGACGCCTACGCGCGCTGGCGTGACGGCGTCCGCGGTCTCACCGCCGCCGACCTCGAGCGCCCCTGCGGCGAGGCCGAGGGCCCCTATGCCGAGTACCCCTTCGCAGCCCTCGTCCTCCACATCAACCGCGAGGTCCTCCACCACGGCGCCGAAGTACTCCTGCTGCGTGACCTTTACACGCGTCGCGTTTAGCCCGCTAAACGCGAGTGCCGCAGGAAAGGGAGCGGGTCTTGCGCTAAACGGATGAAGCTCGATGGAGGGCACCCGCGATACGCCTGGAATCGCTAGCCTGGCTGTTCCAGGGGGTTTTCACGCGGCATTTCACTGGGGTGAGCCGCGTCCCCTTTCATATTTCTCGAAAAGGGGGCAGGGAAATCATGAGAAACCGTGCACGTTTCTTGGCGGGCGCCGCGGCCGCGCTCTTGCTGACCGCGATTCCGGTGTCCGAGGCGGCGGCCGTCTCCTACGCGGAGGCCGTTCCAGGCCTCGCGCCACCCGGGCTGACCAGCGGTACCTATACGGACGAGAACGGCGCCGCGCTCGCCGGATGCACGCCCGACACGGGAGTCGACAACCCGCACCGATCCGGCACCGGCTTCGCGGTATCGGGCCATGGCTGGTGGAACAAAGGGAATTGCACCGGAGACACCGCGACGGTCAAGACGTGTCTGTACGAGTACTACACGGACAACACCTGGCGCCGAAAAGCATGCGGCGAGAACGGCAATCTCAAACCGGGCGGCGGCAGCGCCCGGCGAGTGCCCGCGCGACGTGACTGCGACACCGCCGATATGACGTCCTGGCGCAATCACGTGGATGTCGACGTAAACTGGGAAGTCGACAGCGGAGAAGTGCGCAATCGCCAAGCGGACGTGGCGTGCCGGGTCACCGGGCCCGATCAGTGAGCTGACGCGATCGCGATCAGGCAGGGGTGAAGTGACGAACAACGGCGACGAAGTCCTCCCTGGCCTGACGCCGGGTGCCCGCGGGTTCGCGGGCACCCTGTTCGCGGCCCTCTATGGCGAGTTCACGCCACACCCGTGGCGCGCCCCGGACACGGATCGCGACGCGTACCTGGTGTTCTACGAATGTTCGGTCGCGATGGGCTGGCTGCGCGAAGACGGCCCGGCGGGTTCGTGGGCCATGAACGACGCGGGCCTGGAACACCCGCTCGCCGACAAACAGCTCGCCGCATGGTTCCAGGTGGAGGCCGAATCGGTACCGGGCGATCGGCCGCTGCCGGTGCAGCCGTTCCTGAGCTGCGCCGCCGACGCGGTAGCGCGCATCGGAAGCCTGACGTGGGACGCGGTGCAGGTACTGCTGCCGGTCCAGTGCCTCGACACGACATCACGCCCGGAGATCGCCCGCTCGCCCTCGTTGCTCACCACGGCGTGGTTCGAGGACAGCGATCCGGCGTCGAGGACGGCCGTCCGCGTGACGCTGGACGGCGGGAAGTCCCCGGCGGTCCTGTCGATCGCGGACCGGCTGGCCGAGGTCGATCAGGGCGTGTTCGTGTGCGAGTCGTACGCGGACGGCCAGGCCGATCTCAGGCCCCCGTTCGACGATGACTTCTGGAACGGCCCGCCCCGGCACGCGATCACCTTCCACGGAACGCTCGCCGAGTGGTCACCGGAGGCGGTCGGCTGGCTCGCCGGCCTCCTCGCCGACCTGAGCGCCCGGCACGGCGTCGCCACCCCGCTGCTGTTCACCGCGAGCCGGGCGTAGCGCTCGAGGTGCTCGTCGAACCCTGACTGGAATACCTTGTCCCCATGGACATGATCACCCCGGAGCCGCGCCCCGCCTGGATCGCCGGACGCCCCGAGCAGGGCGCTTCGACGATCACCGTGCACCACCCCTACGACGGCAGTGAAGTCGCCACCGTCGCGGTGCCCGGACCGGAGCAGGTCGAACGAGCGGTGAGCGCGGCGGCGAGCGTCGCGAAGGAGTTCCGGCGTTCCTCGGCGCACAGCCGCGCCGCGGCGCTCGACCACGTTTCGCGGGTCATCGCCGGCCGGGCCGAGGAGATCGCCGAGGTCGTCACCGCCGAGAACGGCAAACCGCTCAAGTGGGCCGAAGCAGAGGTCCGGCGGGCGGTTTCGGTGTTCCGGATCGCGGCCGAAGAGGCCCGCCGGTTCAGTGGCGACCTGCAGCGCCTGGACACCGACCCGGCGGGCGAAGGCAGGCTGGCGCTCACCCGCCGGATCCCCCGCGGCCCGGTGCTGGGCATCGCGCCGTTCAACTTCCCGCTGAACCTGGTGGCGCACAAGGTCGCGCCGTCGCTCGCGGTCGGCGCTCCGATCATCGTCAAACCCGCTCCGCGCACGCCGTTGTCCGCGCTGATCCTCGGCGAGATCCTGGCCGAGACGGACCTGCCGGAGGGCGCGTTTTCGGTGCTGCCGCTCGGCAACGAGGAAACGTCGGCACTGGTCGCCGATCCCCGGCTGCCGGTCGTGTCGTTCACCGGTTCGGGTCCGGTCGGCTGGTCGATCGCGGATGCCGCGCCGCGCAAGCACGTCGTGCTCGAACTCGGCGGCAACGCGGCCGCCGTCGTGCTCCGCGACTGGCCGGATCCCGAAGGTGCCGCGGAGCGCATCGCGACCTTCGGCAACTACCAGGCCGGGCAGTCCTGTATCGCCGTGCAGCGGGTCATCGTCGAACGCGAAGTCGCCGAGGAATTCGTGCCCGCCCTGGTGGAAGCCGTGCGGGCACAGCGAACCGGCGACCCGTACGACAAGAACACCGACGTGGGACCGGTGGTCGACGAGGCCGCCGCCGAACGGATCGTCGCCTGGATCGACGAGGCCGTCGCCGCGGGCGCGAAGATCCTCACCGGTGGCAAGCGGGACGGCGCGACGGTGGAGCCGACCGTGCTCACCGATGTTCCACCGTCCACAAAGGCCTGGGCGGAGGAGATCTTCGGCCCGGTACTAGCAGTGTCTCTTGTGGACGGTGTCGACGAGGCTTTCGCGTCGGTCAACGAGTCCGCCTACGGCTTGCAGGCCGGAGTGTTCACCCGCGACGTGCATCTCGCCTTCTACGCGTCGACGGAGCTGGAAGTCGGCGGCGTGATCATCGGCGACGTTCCGAGCTACCGCGCGGACCAGATGCCGTACGGCGGCGTCAAGGGATCAGGCGTCGGCAGGGAGGGCGTTCTCGCCGCGATGCACGACCTCACCGAGGAACGGGTCACCGTCTTCACCGGTATCGACCTCTAGTCCGGGGTGACGGCCTGCGCGAACCCGAACACCTTGTCCGGGTCGTAGGTCTTCGCCATCTGCTTGAGGCGGGTGGCGTTGCCGCCGTAGTAGGCCGTCATCCAGTCGGGCAGGGCGGGGTCGATGTAGTTGACGTAACCCCCGCCCAGTCCGAGCCCCGCCACCACCTCCGCGACGGAATCCGTTGCCACGGAACGGTTGTTCACGTCCGCCTGACCGTAGATCTGCACACTCCCGATCGCCTTCCGGTGCCAGAACGCGGTGGCATCCGGGGCGACGTCGGCGACGGCGCCGCCGAGACCGTCGATCAGCAGGTCCATTCCTTGCCTGCCGTTGAGGACGGACGTCAGCTTCGCGGGCTCCACCGGTACTTCGAGTATCCGCGATGAGGCCACGAAGGACTGACGATTCTCGCTGCCGGAGAAGTACTTCATGGCACCGAGATAGTCGAGCTGCTTCACCGTCCGTGTCCCGCCGATCTTGTCGAGCAGCTTGGCCAGCGAAGCGGAATCGCCGACGTAGCAACCGGAAATCCGCGCACCGACCGTCGATCCGCCGGACAGCACCACGTTCGCCCACAGCTCGGGCGGCGCTTCGGGAAGCCAACGTTGCCAGTCGGCGACGACGTCGTTCGCACTGCCCGCCGGGAAACGCAGGGAGAACACCGAAACCGCCGACGGCGCCGGATCGGTGCGGAAGGTGAACGAGGTGACGACACCGAAGTTACCTCCTCCCCCGCCGCGCAACGCCCAGAAGAGCTCCGGCTCGGAATCCGCCGACACGGTCCGGATCTCCCCGTCCGCCGTGACCACTCGCGCGGACACCAGATGGTCACAGGTGAGACCGTATTTCCGGGCGAGCACACCGATTCCGCCGCCGAGCGTCAGCCCGGCGATACCGACGCTGGGGCAGGAACCCGCGGGCAGGCATCGGCCCGCACGGCCGAGCGTCGCGTAGACGTCCTTCAGCTTCGCGCCCGCGCCGATCACGACCTGTTCACCTTGGACGTCCACTGAGGACATTCCGCCCAGGTCGATCATCAGGCCGCCGTCGGGAACCGAGTAGCCGGCGTAACTGTGCCCACCACTACGCGCCGCGATGGGAACCCGTCTCGCGGCCGCGGAAACAGCCGCCTGCACCTCTTCGGGTTTGGCGCAGTTCGCGATCGCGGCGGGCTTGAGCCCGTCGAAGGCCGGGTTGAACACGCGTTTTGCGCTGTCGTAACCGGAATCGCCCGGCAAGAGCAGGGAAACCTTGTTCCGCAATGCCGCCCAGTCCGGCGGACCGGGCGGCGTCGTGACGCCCGTGCTCGGCGGCAATGACGTTCCCGGCGCGGAGCTGGGCGCCTGGGCCGGAGGCGCGGCGGAACACGCCGTCGCGGCCACCCCGGCCGCCGTCGCACCGGCGAGTTTGAGGAAGTTCCTGCGCCCCAGCTTCATGTCCGTTAGACGCCCAGGGGGCGGGCAGGTTGCGGCCTTACCCCCGAAGGTGTGCGCTCACCGGCACGACCAAGGGCGTACCGGACACCGGATCCGACATGACCTTCGCGGTCAGGCCGAAGATCTCCTCGAGGAGCGGCTCGGTGAGCACCTCGGCGGGCGAGCCCTGCGCGACGATCCGGCCGCCGCGCATCGCGACCAGCTTGTCGGCGTACCTGGCGGCGAGATTCAGATCGTGCAGCACCATCACCACGGTGGTGCCGCGTTCGTCGTGCAGCCGGTACACCAGGTCCAGCACGTCGATCTGGTGCGCCAGGTCGAGATACGTGATCGGCTCGTCGAGCAGGAGCAGGCCGGTCTCCTGCGCCAGCGTCATCGAGATCCACGCCCGCTGCCGCTGCCCGCCAGAGAGCTGGTCGACGACCCGGCCGGCGTGTTCCTCCATCCCGGTCAGCCGCAGCGCCCGTTCGATCGCCTCGTCGTCGGAGGAGGACCACTGCCGGTACCAGCTCTGATGCGGATGCCGGCCCCGCCGCACCAGATCGGAGACGGTCAGCCCCTCGTGCGCGGACGGGGTCTGCGGCAGCAGGCCGATGATCTTGGCGACCTCACGGGTCGGCAGTTTGTCGATGCGCTCACCGTCGAGCAGCACCGCGCCCTGGCGCGGTTTGAGCAACCTGGCCAGCGCGCGCAGCAGCGTCGACTTACCGCAGCCGTTGGGGCCGATGATCGCGGTGACGGTCCCGTCGAGGACGTCGAGGTCCAGCCCGGTCACGACGGGCGTCTCGCCGTAGCCGAGTTCCAATTCCCGGGCACGCAGTCTGGCGTTCACGCGCGCTCCTCCTTACGGCTGCGGATGAACAGGAAGATCAGGTAGGGCGCACCGAGGATCGCCGTCAGCACGCCGACCGGGAGCCCGGACAGGCCCGGCGTCACCCGGACCACGAAATCCGCGCCGACGGTCAGCAGCGCGCCGAGGACCATCGAGCCGAACAGCGGCGGCTGTGCGGAGCGGACCAGCCTCAAGGCGATCTGCGGGGTGGCCAGCGCGACGAAGGTGATCGGGCCGGCGGCCGCGGTGGCGACGGCGGCCAAGGCCGCGCCGAGCAGCAGCAGGGTGCCGCGGGCGGCGTCGACCCGGATACCGAGGCCGCGCGCGGTGTCGTCGCCGAACTGCAACCCGCCGATCGTGTGCCCGGCGACCAGCGTGATCGGCGCGAGGACGGCCAGCGCCAGCAGGACCGGGGCGACCGATTCCCAGCCGACGTCGGCGAGGCTGCCCACGATCCACGTCGTCGCCCGCGCGGCGTTGTCGACGTCCCCGATGGTCAGCATCCAGTACACGAGGTTGTAGCCGACGGCCGAAAGCGCGATGCCGATCAGCACGAGCCGGTAGCCGTCGATCCCGCGCCGCCACGAAAGCGCGTACAGCAGGACACCAGCGATCACGCCGCCCGCCAGCCCGGCGAGCGGGACACCCAGCGTGCTCGCCAGGCCGCTGACCTGGCCGCCGGTGCCGCCCGCGACGATCACGCCGACCGCGCCGACGCCCGCGCCCCAGGTGATGCCGAGGATGTCCGGGCTGGCCAGCGGATTCCTGGCGATGGTCTGGAACAGCGCGCCGGACAGCCCGAGGGCCGCGCCGACACCGATCGCGGTCAACGTGCGTGGCATCCGCAGGTCGAAGATGATCCCGCGTTCCCGCGCGGTGCCGCCGCCGAACAGCGTCTTCAGGACGTCGCCGAGGCCGATGTGGGAGGTGCCGATACCGATGTTCAGCGCCGCGACCAGCACCAGCGCGGCCGCGGCGAAGACCACGACGGCGAGCGTCCTCGGCCGGACCGTCCAGGCCGCCGGGCCGAGCGAGATCACCTTGGGAGCCGTCATATCCGTGCCAGGCCCTTCTTGCGGACGAGGTGGACGAACACCGGCACGCCGAGCACCGCCAGCATGATGCCGACCTCCAGGTTGTCCGAGGCGACGACGCGGCCGAGCAGGTCCGCGGCCAGCAACAGGATCGCGCCGAGCACGGCGGAGAACGGCACCAGCCACCGGTAGTCGGGTCCGCTGATCGCCCGCGCGAAATGCGGGACCAGCAGGCCGAGGAAGGCGATCGGGCCGCAGGCGGCGACGGCCGCGCCGGTCAGCAGCGTGATCGCGACGACCCCGAGCAGCCGGGTCCGGCCGACCCGGCGTCCGAGTGCGACGGCGACGTCGTCACCGAGCGCGAGCGTGTTCATTCCCGGGGTGTTGATCACCGCGAGCAGCAGCCCCGCGGCCACGAACGGGGCGATCTGGCCGACCATCGCGGGATCCCGGCCCGCGATCGAACCGACGTGCCAGAACCGGTAGGTCTCCATCCCGCGGTCGTCGCCGAGCACGATCGCGGAGATGACGCCGTTGAGCAGGGCGCTCACCGCCGCTCCGGCCAGCGCGAGCGTCACCGGCGTGGCGCCGCGGCCGCCGACCGCGCCGAGCAGGAACACCACGGTACTCGCGACGAGGGCACCGGCGAAGCCGAACCAGATGAACGCGTACAGGTCGTCGATGCCGAGCACGACGACGGCGAGCACCACCGCGAACGCCGCGCCCTGGGTGACGCCGAGCAAACCGGGGTCCGCGAGCGGGTTGCGGGTGTGGCCCTGCATGAGCGCCCCGGCGGCGCCGAGCGCGAGCCCCGCGATGACACCGAGCAACGTGCGCGGCACCCGCAACGAACGGACGATCAGGTGATCCGGCACACCCGTGGGATGGAAGATCGCGTCCCAGACGACGCCCAAAGGAATCGAGCGCGCACCGAGGGCGATGCTCGCGACGCAGATCACAGCCAGAAGGGTGACGAGCAGGGCGCCCGCTGTCGCCTTTCCAACACGAACTTCCACTGTGGACATCCGCCATCCTATGCTCCGGTTAGGAAAGCCTAACCGCACAGAAAGAGTGACCCATGACCCCACCCCGGCGCGCAGTCCTCACCCTCGCCGTGACCGCCTGCCTGGCACTCTCCGCATGCGGTGGCGGAGAACAGGAATCCGCCTCCACGGGCACCGGCCAAAGTGGATTCCCGCGCACCGTCGAACACGTGATGGGGTCGACCACGATCGACAAGCAGCCCACCACCGTCGCGGCCCTCGATTCCAGCTACGTCGACGCGGCGCTGGCGCTCGAAACGAAGGTCGTGGCGTACACGAAGTACCGCAACTACGACAAACTGCCGGACTATCTCGGCGACGACCGCAGGTTCGCCGAGGGCGCCAAGGAGATCGGCGCGCTCGAAAGCCCGGACATCGAGAAGCTCTACGACATCAAGCCGGAGCTGATCGTGTCCGCGAAGGTGCGCCACGAGAAGTTCTACGCGGAGTTCAGCAAGGTCGCACCCACGGTGTTCAGCCAGACCACCGGGGCCACCTGGAAGGACAACGTCCGGATGCTCGGCAAGGCGCTGGGCAAGGAAGCCTTGGCGGAGCAGAAGATCAAGTCCTACGAGGAGCGGGCCCGCAAGGTCGGTGACGCGGTCAAGGCGAAGCTCGGCAAGCCGGTGACCGCCTCCGTGGTCCGTTTCATCGAGGGGGAGCCGACGGTGCGGCTCTACAGCACGGCGTCGTTCCCCGGGAGCGTGATGGCCGACGCCGGGATCCTGCGTCCCGCGGATCAGCCGGACAACAAGGCGAAGATCTCCAACGACCTGAGCCAGGAGGAGATCGGGAAGCTCGACGCCGAGGCGATCTTCATCGCCAGCTACACCGACGAGACCAAACAGGCCGAAAACCCCATGACGAAGTTCCAGTCGAACCCGCTTTGGGGAACCCTCAAGGGAAAAAAGATCGACGTCAACGACACCACCTGGTTCACCTCGGTGAGCCTGCAGGGCGCGCACGCCATGCTCGACGACATCGCCAAGCAGTTCGGCGTGGACTCGTTCCGCTCCTGATCCTTTGTGGACGGTTCCGTCACAGCCAGTGTGGCAGCGGCGGCGCGGTACCGTCCAAAGTGGATCCATCGCTGCGGCCGGTGATCCACGCCAGGACGTCACCCGGGGAGCCGGTCAGCGTGACCGGCTCTCCGGTGCCCATCCGCCATTCGTGACGGGTCCCGTCGGCGCCGACGGCGATCAGCAGGACGGAGGGCAGCTCGCCGCCGTACATGCCGATGGCGTTGCCGACGACGATCTCGAAGTCGTCACCGAGCAGTTCGGCGACGCGGGCGAAGTCGTAGCCGAGATCGAGGTCGGCCAGATGGATCGCGGTCTCCGAGAGCCGGAGCCAGAGCACGAACTCGGCCGGGATCTCGCGCCCCCGCCGGGCGCGCACACGCACCTGCCACGCGTCGTCCGGCATAGTCGAGGCGACCTCGACGAACCGTGCCGCGGACGCGACGACGTCTTCGGCGATCTCCCCGGACGACCGGTACGCACCCTTCTCGATGTCGTCGTCCCTGGCCGCCTCACCGGCGTACATCGGCGTCTCGACTCCTGACTTCGCCCAGGTGAGGAGGTTGACCAGGCCGTCGGCGTTGCGCGCGAGGTGGGACAGCAGATGCGCCCGCGTCCAGCCGGGCAACCCGCTGGGGGCGTGCACGACCTCCTCGTCGAGCCCGCGCACGACGCGCTCCCATTCGTCGTGCAGGGCGCGGACGCGGTTCAGCAGGACGTGTGCGCGTTCGGAGGCTGTCACATCCCCCAAGTTACCGCCGAAGCGCCGCCGGCGCGTCCGCCGGAACCGCGGGGTTCTTCGGCGCGATCGGTTCGAGGCGGGTGTACGGCGAGTCCTGCGCCGGCCTGCTGTCCTGTTCGCCCTTGTTGGGCCAGAACGAGAAGGCCCGCTCGGCCTGCGCGGTGATGGTCAGCGAGGGGTTCACGCCGAGGTTCGCCGTGATCGCCGATCCATCCACAATGGACAGACCGGGGTAGTTGAAGACGCGGTGGTACGGGTCGATCACGCCGTTGTCGGGCGCCGTGCCGATCGGGGCGCCGCCGATGAAATGCGCCGTCAGCGGGATGTCGAAGATCTCGCCCCAGGTGCCGCCCGCCATGCCACCGATACGCTCGGCGGTGCGCAGGTTGGCCTCGTGCCCGGCGGGGATGAAGCTCGGGTTCGGCTCGCCGTGGCCCTGCTTGGACGTGTACTTGCGGCGGCCGAAGAGTCCGCGTTTGGTGTACGTGGTGATGGAGTTGTCGAGGCTCTGCATCACCAGCAGGATCACCGTGCGCTCGCTCCAGCGGTAGCCGTTGAGCAGCTTCACGGTCTGGACGGGGTGCTTGAGCATGAAGTTCACGGCCTGGCGCCAGCGCGGGACCGCCGAATCGCCTTCGGTGGCGATGGTCTGGAGCAGGCTCATCGCGTTGCTGCCCTTTCCGTAGCGGACGGGCTCGATATGCGTGTTCTCGTCGGGGTGGATCGACGACGTGATCGCGACGCCGCGGCTGAAGTTGCGCTCCTCGTCGACCGAGGTCCGGGCGGCGCCGATGATGGCCTCGGAGTTCGTTCGGGTCAGTTCGCCGAGACGCGGTGAGAGCTTCGGCAGCTTGGCGGTGTCGCGCATGCCGTGGAGGAGGTTCTGCGTGCCCCACGTGCCGGCGGCGAGCACCACCTGCGCGGCGGTGAGCTTGTGCCGGAACCTGCGCGATGTGGTCCCGGTCTTCTTGATGCTCACCTCGTACCCACCTGCGTTTAGCGGGCTAATCGCGCTCACGGTGGTGAGGGGGATGACCTTCGCGCCGTCCTTCTCCGCGAGGTACAGATAGTTCTTGACCAGCGTGTTCTTGGCGCCGACACGGCAGCCGGTCATGCAGGCGCCGCATTCGGTACAGCCGGTGCGCGCCGGGCCCGCGCCGCCGAAGTACGGATCCTCGGCACGCTCCCCCGGCTTGCCGAAGTACACGCCGACGGGCGTCGGGTGGTACGAGTCCGGCACGCCCATGTCCTCGGCGACGCCCTTCATGACGACGTCCGACGGCGTGACGCTGGGATTGGTGACGACGCCCAGCATGCGGCTGGCCTGGTCGTAGTGCGGGCCGAGCTCGGACTCCCAGTCGGTGATGTGAGACCACTGCGGGTCGACGTAGAACGGCTTCAACGGGCGGTACAGCGTGTTCGCGTAGACCAGCGAGCCGCCGCCGACGCCCGCGCCGGCGAGCACCATGACGTCCTTGAGCATGTGGATGCGCTGGATGCCGAAGCAACCGACCTGCGGCGCCCAGACGTAGCGGCGAAGGTCCCAGGACGTCTTCGCGAACTCGTCGTCGGCGAAGCGGCGGCCCGCCTCGATGACGGCGACGCGGTAGCCCTTCTCGGTCAGGCGGAGGGCGGCGACACTGCCGCCGAACCCGGAGCCGACGACGATCACGTCGTAGTCGAAGTCGTCTTCAGTGGTGGTGTTACTCGCAGTCACACCCTCGACTGTAACCCCGGCCACCCCTTCTGACCAGAGGTAAGTTACTCGCCGGTTACCTTCCAGCCGGATGTACGAACGCGACTGGGGCATCATCGACCGGTGGATGCTGATGCCCGGTGGCGATCGACCTGACGCGTGACGAGCGCACGGTACTGCGCTGTGGCCTGGCGGAATGGGGTGGGCCGGCCGCCTGCACCGACGACCTTGCCGTCGCGATGGGCTTCAAGGACGTGCCCGACCTCTTCGAACAAGCACGAAGGTTGCGCGCGGCGCTGGCCGACGAAGAACCGCTACCCGCCTCGGGCTGGCGGAGGACCCTCGTGGCCACCGAGATCGTGTTCGCCAGCGACGTCTTCGGCTCCGGGATGGACTGGTCGATCAGCACAGGTTTCGCGGACGACGAAACCCTCCCGATCCTGCGAGACCTACAGCGGAAGATCGCCCAGGCCCTCGGCTCGGCCCACTACCGCCCCCGGCCACCGGAGCGCCTTTAGCGGGCTAAACGTGACGCAGGAGGGACACCTGGGACTGCTGGGGCTCCTGAGACGCCAACGGCCCGGATCGCATTTAGCGGGCTAAACGCGATCCGGGCCGGGAAGCGAGTGTCAGCGGCGGACGGTCAGGCCCACCCGCTGGAACTCCTTCAGGTCCGAGTAGCCCGTCTTCGCCATCGCGCGGCGAAGCGCTCCGAAGAGGTTCACGACGCCCTCAGCGTCCGAGGACGGCCCGAAGAGCAGGGTCTTCAAGTCGACGGCGTAGTCCGGCCCCAGCGCCACGCGCGAACGCGGCAGCGACGGGTGCGCGGCCGCCGACGTCCAGTAGAGCCCCTGCCCCGGCGCCTCGGAGGACGCGGCCAGCGGCGCGCCCAGCATGACCGCGTCGGCACCGCAGGCGATGGCCTTGGCGATGTCACCGGACGTGCTCATCCCGCCGTCGGCGAGCACGTGGACGTACCGGCCGCCGGTCTCGTCGAGGTAGTCACGCCGCGCGGCCGCGGCGTCGACGATCGCGGTCGCCATCGGCGTCCCGATCCCCAGCACGCTGTCGGTGCTCGTCACCCCGCGGCTGGCCCCGTGCCCGACGATGACGCCGGCCGCACCGGTGCGCATCAGGTGCATCGCGGTGCGGTAGTCGCTGACGCCGCCCGCGATCACCGGGACGTCGAGCCGTCCGATGAAGTCCTTCAGGTCCAGCGGCTCGGCGTCACGCTGGACGTGTTCGGCGGAGATGATCGTGCCCTGCACGACGAGGATCTCGACGCCGGCCGCGAGCAGGTCCGGCGTCAGCTCCGCGGCGTGCTGCGGGCTGACCCGAGCGGCCACGGTGACCCCGGACTCGCGGACGGTCTTGATCGCCTCGGTCAGCAGGTCCAGCCGGATCGGGGCGGAGTGCAGTTCCTGCAGCTCACGCACGATCGCGGTCGGGTCCTCGGTGTCCTCGGCCGCCCGGACGAGGCGGAAGATCGCGTCCTCGACGTTCGGGTGCCGCGCCCACAGCCCTTCGGCGTTGAGGACGCCCAGCCCGCCGAGCTCACCGACGGCCACCGCGGTCCCCGGCGACACGATCGCGTCGGTGGGGTGCGTGACCAGCGGCAGCTCGAACCGGTACGCGTCGATCTGCCAGGCGGTGGACACGACCGAAGACGACCGGGTGCGCCGCGACGGCACGATCTCCACGTCATCGAGGTCATACGCCCGCCGCGCGGTGCGGCCCATGCCGATCTCGACCAGATCCCGCACGTCAAGTCCCTTCTCACCGACGACCGTTACACCCCATTGTCGCTAGGCCGCGTGGGTGACCTGCGCACGGGGCACCCGAACCGGGCCGGAAGTCACACCAGCCCCGTTCGCCCCACCCGTTTCACGTTTAGCCCGCTAAAGGCGCTCGGGTCAGAAGGAGACCTTCTCCACCGAGTCGGTCCGGAGGACGGATTCCTGCGCGAAGGCCTTCTTGTAGTCGGTCCGGATCTCTTCGATCTCGCGGTTCGCGTCGCGGTCGCTGAACGGGTACACGACGACGATCACCTTCGACTTCTCTCGCGAGATCACGCCGTCCGAACCGCGCCACTGGCCACGTCCGGTCAGCTCGGTGAACCCGTCCGGGAACCTCGGTGTGACGGACTTGTCGGTGAACGCGGCGAACTCGGCGTCGGTCAGCTCCCCGCCGCCCGGCTTCGTCGTCCCGAAGTACAGCTCGGTGCGCTTCCACAGCTCACCCGGCGAGGCCTGAAGAGCCGCGGCCTCAGGTGCGGAAGGCGCGGCGGAAGCGGTGGGGACGGCGGAAGCCGCCACTCCGCCGCCGAGCCCGAGGGCGGCGGCGGCGAAGACGGCGAGCGCGGTTCGGCGCGAGGTGAAAGACATCGGGTTCCTCCCAGGAGACTTGATCGGCGGGCCAAGTCTCCTGGGAACGGAACCGGATGGGTAAGTGTCCTAAGGGACGGACTAACGGGTGGTGTAGTTCGGCGCCTCGACGGTCATCGTGATGTCGTGCGGATGGCTCTCCTTGAGCCCGGCCGCGGTGATCCGCACCAGCTGCGCCTCCTGCAGCTCGGGGATGGTCGACGCGCCCGCGTACCCCATTCCCGACCGCAGCCCGCCCACCAGCTGGTGGACGACGTTCGCGAGCGGCCCGCGGAACGGGATCCGCCCCTCGATGCCCTCGGGGACCAGCTTGTCCTCGCTCAGCACGTCGTCCTGGGCGTAGCGGTCCTTCGAGTAGGACTTCGCCTGGCCGCGCGACTGCATGGCCCCCAGCGAGCCCATGCCGCGATAGGTCTTGAACTGCTTGCCGTTGACCAGGATCAGGTCGCCGGGCGATTCGGCGGTTCCCGCGAGCAGGCTGCCGAGCATCACCGTGGACGCGCCGGACGCGATCGCCTTCGCGATGTCGCCCGAGTACTGGATACCGCCGTCGCCGATCACCGGGATCCCGGCCGGACGTGCGGCCTGGTCGGCCTCGTAGATCGCGGAGATCTGCGGCACGCCGACCCCGGCGACGATGCGGGTGGTGCAGATCGAACCGGGGCCGACCCCGACCTTGATCCCGTCCGCGCCGGCTTCCACCAGCGCCTGCGCGCCGGCCCGGGTCGCGACGTTGCCGCCGACGATGTCGACGGTGTCGCCCAGTTCCTTCTTCAGCAGCGCGACGGTCTCGACGACGGCGCGGGAGTGCCCGTGCGCGGTGTCGACCATCAGCACGTCCACCCCGGCGTCCGCCAGCGCCATCGCGCGCTTGTGCCCGTCCGGGCCGACCCCGACGGCGGCACCGACGATCAGGCGGCCGTTGGTGTCCTTGGAGGCGTTGGGGTACTGCTCGGTCTTGACGAAGTCCTTGACCGTGATCAGCCCGCGCAGCTTGCCGGCGCCGTCGACGATGGGCAGCTTCTCGATCTTGTGACGGCGCAGCAGCCCGAGCGCGGCCTCCGCGGTGACGCCGACCTGCGCGGTGACCAGCGGCGGCTTCGTCATCACCTCGTGCACCGCACGGGTGTGGTCGACCTCGAACCGCATGTCGCGGTTGGTGATGATGCCCACCAGGGACCCGGCGGCGTCCGTCACCGGCACACCGGAGATCCGGAACCGCGCGCACAGGGCGTCGACCTCGGCGAGGGTGTCCTCGGGCGAGCACGTGACCGGGTCGGTCACCATGCCGGCTTCGGAGCGCTTCACGACCTCGACGGCGGCCGCCTGGTCGTCGATCGGCAGGTTGCGCTGCAGCACGCCCATCCCGCCCTGACGCGCCATCGCGATGGCCATCCGGCCCTCGGTGACCGTGTCCATGGCGGCGGAGACCAGCGGGATGTTCAGGGTGACGTTGCGCGAGAGCCGGGTGCGGGTGCTGACCGCACTGGGCACCACGTCGGACTCGGCCGGCAGCAGCAGCACGTCGTCGAAGGTCAGCCCGAGCATGGCGAACTTGCTCGGGACGGGGGCGGTGACGCTGTCGCTGGTCATAGCAGGCGAAGGGCCTTCCTGGCGGTGATGGAGGGAAGCCGCCGTGGCTGGTGGCATCGTGGCGGGGGCCTGCTCCTCATGATATCCGGGCCGGGCGGCCGCCCGGCCCGGGTGGGCGCCCGGTAGCGTGCAGGCGTGCCGCAAGATGCGTTGCCCCCAGACCCGTTCGCGGATGACCCGGACGACCCGGCCCGCGCGTTCATCGACGACGCCGACCGGCTCGACGAGCCGATCAGCGACGAAGAACGCACCGAGTTGCTGGCCGATCTCTCCGATCTCGCCGTCTACCAGGCGCTCCTCGAGCCGCGCGGGGTGCGCGGGATCGTGGTCGACTGTGGTGAATGCGACGAACCCCACTACCACGACTGGCATCTGCTGCGCGCCAGTCTCGAACAGCTGCTCGCCGACGGCCGTATGCGGCCGCACGAGCCCGCGTTCGACCCGAACCCCGGTGACTACGTGAGCTGGGACTACTGCCGCGGCTTCGCGGACGGTGTCACGGCCAACGAGAGCGCCTACTGATCGCGTTTAGCCCGCTAAAGGCGATCGCCTTTAGCGGGCTAAACGCGATCTGAGACAGCGAAGGGCCTGGTGAGAGAGATCTCACCAGGCCCTTCGGGCGTTCGCGGGGTGTTAAGGCGTCGTCTCGACCGCACCGGGAGCCTGCGCTCCGGCGCCCGGCGACGGCTCGTTACGCGAGCCACCGGGGTCGTTGCCCGAGGCCGGCGGCGTCGTGGACGTCGTGGGCGCTGGCGGCTCGCTGGTCGTGGTGGGCGGAGTCGGCGAGGGAGTCGTGGTGCCCGGCAGACTCGTGCCGGGGTTGCCGCCTCCAGGCAGCGACGTCGGCGGAGCGGTCGGCTGCGGAGTGGGCTGTGGTGTGGTCGCGACCGGAGTCTGCGTCGGCCGCTGCTGATCCGGCGGCAACGGCTGCTGGCCGGGGTTCTGCAGCTGAGCGCTCAACTGGCGGTGCTGTTCGAGCAGCTGACCGCGGTTTTCTTCGTCGGTCACCTGGCTCAGCGCGGCCTGGGCCTCGTCGAGCGCCTTGCGGGCGTCGTCGAGGCGCCCGCCGGCGAGCGCGAGGTTGGCGTTCTCGAGATCGATTTTGGCCGCGGCGGCGGCCTCGACCGACCGGGCGTGGTCGGCGTAAAGCACCTTGGTCAGGCCCCAGAGCGTGTCACCAGGCTGCGCGTCCTTCGCGGCGAGACCGGTACCGGCGAAGGCGATGGCCAAGACGGCCGCGGCGGCGGCCACCGGGACCAGCAGCCGGCGTCTTCCCCCGTGTTTGCGGGCGAGCGCGGCGGTCTTCACGGTGACGACGGCGGTGTCGACGTCGACGAGTTCCGCGAGCGGTTCGCTGTCGATGTCACGCCGCCAGGCCAGCAGCAACGCATTGAGCTCTTGATCGCCGAGGTCGTCGGCCATCTTCGGATCCGAGCCACCGAGTGCGTCGAGCAGCGCGTCATCGGCCTGGACGGCCGACAGATCCGCGGCGAACTCGGCCTCCGAGGGCGTCAGCCCTCTTTCAAAGGCCGTCAGTTCACGATCGGTCCCAGGGGAGAACCGATGGTCGCGATCGGTCACTCAGATCACCTCCTCAGCGGCCAGAACCTTACGTAGGCGCGCGAGGGCGCGATGCTGGGCCACCCGGACGGCGCCTGGGGTGGACCCCACGGCCTCGGCCGTCTCTTCGGCGGACAATCCCACGACCACCCGCAGGACCACGATCTCACGCTGTTTGTCGGGTAGGACGCGCAGCAGCTGCGACATGCGCTCGTTCAGCTCGCCTTGCAGGGCACGCTGCTCGGGACCGACGCCGCCCTCGACCTCGTCGGGGACTTCGGCGACCGGTTCGGCGCGGTTACGGGCCGCGGCGCGATGCGCGTCGGCCACCTTGTGCTGGGCGATCCCGTAGACGAAGGCCAGGAACGGGCGGCCCTGATCACGGTACGAAGGCAATGCCGTGAGCACCGCGAGACACACCTCCTGAGCAACGTCGTCTGCGGAAGCGAACGAACGCTCCTGCCTGCCAACCCGAGCGCGGCAGTACCGCACTACCAAAGGACGGATGGCCGCCAGCAACCGCTCGACCGCTTGAGGGTCACCCTCAACAGCAGCGGCGACCGGCTCATCCAGTCCGTCCCCCACATTGGCCATCGCAGACAACAGTCCCAGTGTTACGTATAGGCGTGCAAAGAGTCCGGCGTGTGACTTCGGAATCCACTACCGGTGACAACTACCGTACCGCTCGGGCTCGCCGCCTTCGTTGACGGCCGCCATCGGCGCGCCGCCCTGCCGGCGAGCACGCTGAACCCGGATCTTCCTGGTCCCTTTCGCTCGTGGTCGAACTTTCAACGAGCCGGAACACAGTGGGGTACGACGGTCCACCCGGAGGCGGACTCGCTCGGGCCAGGGTGCCCGAGCGGTGAACAGAAAAGCGCGAAGCGTGACAGGGAACACAGGTACGGGCCAGGGGTGTACCCCCGGCCCGTTCGTCACCCGTTGTGCGATCTCGCCGTCGAAATCAAGAAAGCGTTGTCAGGAAACAAGTCCACGGCGGAATCCGTGGGCAACCGCCTGAGCGCGGTCTCGCACGCCGAGCTTGCGGAACAAGCGGCGCGCGTGGGTCTTCACGGTGTCTTCGGACAGATACAGCTCTCGGCCGATCTGCCCGTTGCTCTTGCCCTGGCTCATCCCGCGAAGCACCTGAAGCTCTCGCTCGGTGAGCTGGACACCGGGGTCCGACGGCTGACGCGGCGCCGGCACCGAGGTGCTGGCGAGCGTGTGCGCCAGTGCGGCGACCAGCTCGGGACGCGAGGCGTCCCAGCGCAGGTAGCCGCGGGCTCCGCCGGCGATGGCGGCGGCAATGCTGCCCGCGTCGTCCGGGGCGCCGAACACGATCACGTTCGCTTGGGGGTTCGCCGAGACGAGCCGCCGGGTGGCTTCGACGCCGGTCGGGACGGCGCGCTGGGTACCGACCAGCACGACGTCGACCGGCTGACGGGAGTACCGGGCCAGCAGCTCGTCACCGTGCGCTACGCAGTCGATGCGACTGACCCCTGGGACCGCGGACATCACTCGGGTGAGCCCTTCGCGGACACTGCGTCGGTCGTCGCAGATCAAGACCGTCGTCACGGGGTTTCCTTCCTGCAGCCGGGTGACATTCCACTTCCCCTATCGGACGCTTTAGCCCGAACCTTGACACGATCCGGTGGCTTTTTTTGAAAGTTCTTAGCCCGGTTGCCGGAATGGGCCCTCCAACAGGCTAGACGCCGTCAGAGGGGCACCCACGGAGATTGCCGGGCGAGCCACCTCCCGCAAGGATCCGCATGCCGTAACACTGCGTGCAACACTTCCGCCCCTCTGAATCGATACTCATCGGCGTGTCCTGCCCCGAAGTCCGCCCCGACCAGGCACGCCACCCACAAAAGTGAATTGAATTCGTATTTTTCAGCGGTTTCGCGCGCACTCTCCACCAGCGCTTTCGCGCGCTCCCGCTCAGCGGAACCGCCATTCGCGATCGTCACGCCGAGTACAAGCTGTGATTTGACGACGTGCCGGCACGCACCCCTGGCGCGCGCTGTTTCCCACGCCATTTCCGCAGGTGCGATCGCCGCGGCGGAAATGTTACTCGCCAGTTCGATTTCCGCGCCGACCCAGCCCGCCCTCGTCCGGGTCCGCCAGTTGCCGGTGTGCGCGCCCGCACGGGCGAGCAACCTCCGGGCGACGGCGAGCCTGCCGCGCCCCAGATTGTCCGCCGCGAGGCCGAGGAGGGCGTCCGCCCGCGCCCCCTCGGCGTCCAGACCGTCGGGGTCCGGCTCGCCTCGCGGCTCCGTGACCACCCGCGCGAGCGCCTCGCCGTCGAGGACGAGGGCCGCCGCATGCCCGCCCAGCTGCCGCCGATGCGAGGCCAGCGTGCTCGCGGCCAGCGACGCGACCACCGGATCCTTCCCCGTGCGCAACCCGTTCAGCAGCGTGGCCGCCGCCGCGTACCGGCCGCGGGCGCCGAGCCCGATCGCGGCGAGCAACCGTCCGCGAGACGACGCGGGCACCGCGAAAGAGTTCGGCGGCGGCACGCCGTCGCCGAACGCGGCGGACCGCAAGGACGATTCCATGCGTCCTTTCTATCGCCTCGCACCGACAAGAACGTGCTCAATCCGGTCGGCGGCGGTCGCGAGTTCGCCGAGCAGTTCGATCTTGTCCGGGAGGGCGGCGGGGTCCCAGCCGGGGCCGCACGCGAAGAGCCTGCTGCGCTGACGGCCGCGGGACACCCTGGCGAACAGGCGAGGGTCCGCCGTCGCACGTCGTCCCGACCACAGCACCACCGCCGCCGGGACGCTGCGGCGCACGGTCACCGCGAGCACCTCGGCGGGCAAGGAGGCCCCGAACAGCTGGGCGCCGATCCGGCGTCCCGCCAGCGCCGCGGCGAGCGCGTACATGGGCAGGTTGTCGCGCTCGTCCGGGACGCAGGTCAGCAGGACCGGTCGCTGGTTACGCGGTTCATGCAGCACCGGCGTCGCGCGGACGAGGGCGGCGTACACGCATTCGGCGAGCAGATACTCGACCTCGGCTCCGGCGCTGACACCGCGCCAGCGCGCGCCGAGCGCTGTCAGGACCGGCGAGACGACACCCGTCCAGGCCGGCAGGACGCCGAGTTCGCGGATCGTGTCGGCGAGCATGCGCTGGACCGCGCCGAAATCCATCGCGAGCGCTGCGGTGCTCAAGCGCCTGGCGAGACGAGATGGAACGTCATGATCGTCGGCGGGCGGCGCGGCGGCCCGCTCGTCCACTTGGACCACGGCGGCTTCGGGCGGCTCCGTCGTCGTCCGGGGCATCTGCTCCAGCGCGTACTTCGCCGCTTCGGCCGTCGAGGCGCCGCGAAGCAACGCGCGCTGCATCAGTTCGAGGCGGCCGATGTCGGAACTGCCGTAGCGACGGTGACGGCCGTTGGTGTGACGGCTCGGCCCTACGCCGTATCTGCGATCCCAGGTGCGCAGGGTGGACGGCGCGACCCCGAGCCGACGAGCGACCGAGGCCACCGGCAGGGTGGGTTCTTCACTGCTGATCCGAGATCCCACTCGACCCAATATCCAGGCAGCCCGGGACGGCGGCAACCGGAACGGAAAGTACCGCTCACACATCCGGGGGATGCCTAACGGCTGAATCGTCTTGAATCTCTTGAACAAGTATTGGCGCGCTTCTAACGTTACCGCCGTTGCACCGAATGGAGTATCCGCAGCGCAGCAGAGCAGGTAAACGCTTCGACCGGATGACGGAGGCGGTCAGGATGGCGGACACACGCAGGCTCCCAGGGCCCAACGCGGATGTATGGGACTGGCAGCTCGAAGGGTCGTGCCGAGGCATGGACAGCGCGTCCTTCTTTCACCCTGACGGCGAGCGCGGGCCGGCCAGAGCCCGCCGCGAGGCGAGGGCCAAAGCCGTGTGCCTGGCCTGCCCGGTACTGGCCATGTGCCGGAACCACGCGCTCGCCGTGCACGAGCCGTACGGGATCTGGGGCGGCCTGTCGGAATCGGAACGCGAGCACATCATCAAGGCGGACAAGCGTCAATTGAGCATGTCGAACGGCTGATCCGGCCGAGTCGGCAACGCGGAAGGGCGGCATCCGGGTGGGGTGCCGCCCTTCCGCGTCTCCGGCGCCGGATCGCGATTAGGGGGCTAAACGCAGGTCGGTGCGGCTGGGGGCACCCGCGCCACCCGGATCGCGTTTAGCCCGCGAAACGCAAGTCGGCCCGGCCGCCGCTCTCCGACCGCCGCATCGCGTTTAGCCCGCGAAACGCAGGTCGGGCGGCAGATCGCGATTAGGGGGCTAAACGCAGGTCGCCGACGGGCACAGCAAAACGGGGCGGCACTCCGGATGGAGTACCGCCCCGCTTCAAGGGGTGGAACTAGTGCGCGTGGCCGTGACCGGCCGCGGCGGGCTCCTCCTCGACCGGCTTCTCGACGATGGAGCTCTCCGTCGTGAGCACGAGCCGGGCGATGGAAGCGGCGTTCGCCACCGCGGACCGGGTCACCTTGACCGGGTCGACGATGCCGGCGGCCAGCAGGTCGGTGAGCTCACCGGTGGCGGCGTTGAAGCCGTGCCCCCAGCTCTGCTCCTGGACCTTGTTCACGATGACCGCGCCCTCGTGGCCCGCGTTGGTCGCGATCCAGAACAGCGGGGCGGACAGCGCGTCGCGGACGATGCGGACACCGGTCGCTTCGTCGCCCTCGAGGCCGAGGCCACCGTCGAGCTCCTTGACCGCGTGCACCAGCGCCGAGCCACCGCCGGGCAGGATGCCCTCTTCGACGGCCGCCTTGGTCGAAGCCACGGCGTCCTCGATGCGGTGCTTGCGCTCGTTCAGCTCGGTCTCGGTGGCCGCGCCGACCTTGATCACCGCGACACCGCCGCCGAGCTTCGCCAGCCGCTCCTGCAGCTTTTCGCGGTCCCAGTCGGAGTCGGTGTTCTCGATCTCCTTGCGGATCTGCGCGACGCGGCCCGCGATGTCGTCCTTGGTGCCGGCACCGTCGACGAGCGTGGTGTCGTCCTTGGTGACGACGATCCGGCGGGCGTTGCCCAGCTGGGCCAGCGTGGTCTCGGACAGCTTGTGCCCGATCTCGGCCGAGATGACCTCGCCGCCGGTGACGACCGCGAGGTCGTCCAGGAACGCCTTGCGGCGGTCGCCGAAGAACGGCGCCTTGACCGCGACGGCGGTGATCGTCTTGCGCAGCGAGTTCACGACGAGGGTCGAGAGCGCTTCGCCGTCGACGTCCTCGGCGATGATCAGCAGCGGCTTCTTGGCCTCGACGACCTTCTCCAGCACCGGGAGCAGGTCGGCCAGCGCCGAGATCTTCTCGCGGACCAGCAGGATGTAGGCGTCCTCGAGGATCGCCTTCTGCTCCTCCGGGTTGGTCGCGAAGTGCGCCGACAGGAAACCCTTGTCGAACTGCACACCCTCGGTGATCACGAGCTCGGTCGCCAGCGTGGACGACTCCTCGATCGTGATGACACCGTCTTCGCCGACCCGCTCGACGGCCTCGCCGAGCAGGGCGCCGATGGCCGCGTCACGGGAGGTGACGGTGCCAACCTGGGCGATGTTGTCGCGCCCCTTGACCGGGGTCGCCTTCTCCTTGAGGACCGCGATGACCTTCTCCGCGGCGGCCTCGATGCCACGGCCGACGGCGGTCGGGTTGGCACCGGCGGCGACGTTGCGCAGGCCGACCTTCACCAGCGACTGCGCGAGCACGGTCGCGGTCGTGGTGCCGTCACCGGCGACGTCGTTGGTCTTGGTGGCGACGCTCTTGGCGAGCTGGGCGCCGAGGTTCTCGAACGGGTCGTCGAGCTCGATCTCACGAGCGACGGTGACGCCATCGAGGGTGATGGTCGGGCCACCGAACTTCTTGTCGAGTACGACGTGGCGACCGCGCGGGCCGAGGGTGACCTTGACCGCGTCGGCGAGCTTGTTCACCCCGCGCTCGAGCGCGCGACGAGCGTCCTCGTCGAAACTGATCTGCTTGGGCATGGCCTGTTCCGCTTACCTTCCAGTTCTAAAGCTCGGAAAACACGAACGCCCCGTTCCCCGGCAATGCGGGGCCCGGGGCGTCATGCGCTGAGAGCGGACGTCAGTTGATGACGGCCAGCACGTCGCGAGCGGAAAGGATCAAGTAGTCCTCACCGTTGTACTTCACTTCGGTGCCGCCGTACTTGGAGTAGATGACGACGTCGCCGACAGCCACGTCCAGCGGAACGCGGTTGCCCTTGTCGTCGATGCGGCCCGGGCCCACGGCCAGAACCTTGCCCTCCTGGGGCTTCTCCTTGGCGGTGTCGGGGATGACGAGGCCGGAAGCGGTCGTCTCCTCGGCCTCACTCGTCTGGACAACGATCTTGTCCTCGAGCGGCTTGATGTTCACGCTCACCGGGTTGACCTCCACGGTCGTCGAAAGCGTTGGCAGGATTAGTTACGGCTCCTACCACCCCCGCCGTCGCGGGTGCCGGGGCGTGTTCGGGCCGTGCAATTAGCACTCTAGCCATGTGAGTGCCAGCTTCGCAAGGAGGGTCCGCTCACCCCGGGGAAACTCGGCCGCCGAGCCCCTGACCGGCCGTTTTGCTCCGCCCGGCACCACCGGATCGCGATTAGGGGGCTAAACGCAAGTCCGCGAGGTCGGTCACCAGGGCATCGGGGTCGAGCGCCGCGAGGGCCCGGCGTTTGGCGGGCGTCTTCGCCAAAGCGATCGAAGCGACGCCGGCGGCGCGGGCGGCCAGGATGTCCGCGGCCGAGTCGCCGACCATGACGCACTGCCCCGGCGACGTGCCGAGAGCCTTCACCGCGGCGTCGAGGAGCGCCGGCTGAGGCTTCAGCCTCGCGGGGTCGCTCGTCGTCCGCGCGCTGATCCCGCGAACGAACTCGGCGAGCTCGTGCAGCCCCAGGAAGGACCGGATCGCGTCGACGGAGTTGTTGCTGACGATCGTCACCGTGAATCCCTGGGCACGCCAGTCGCGGAGCACGTCCGCGACACCGGGCGACGGCGAGATCTGCGCGACGGCCTCCCCTTCGAAGCGGGTGAGCTGCCGCTCGACGACATGCCCGGCGTTCGGGCCGCATGAGGCCGCGAACCGGAGCACGTCGAACGGATCGGCCGAGTCGAGCACCTCGGGCTCGATGAGGCGGTTGAGCCTGTCCGCCACCTCGCTCGCCGGCAGCCTGGCGAACACGTCGCACACCGGCCCGTCGAAGTCGAGGAAGACGTGGTCCTTCTCCCGTAGAAGCTCCATGCCCCCACCTTGGCACCGACCTGCGTTTAGCCCCCTAATCGCGATCTGGAGGGGCCTTACGGGCAAAGCCGGTTTCTGGTTAGGTTCCGACCGTTGGGGTCGGTCCTGTTCAGCAGACCTAGTCACTGGGGGTATACGCCCATGCCGCGTCCCTTCCGTCCCGTAACCCTCGAGCCGCTCCGGCGCCGGTCCAAACGGACCGCCGGGCTCGCGGTCCTCGCCCTCGCCGCCGGCCTCCTCGCCGCGGCCCCTGCCGAAGCCGCTCCTGCGGACCAGCAGCGTCAGCGGGACTTCGCGGCCGCCGCGCGGGAGTTCGGCGTCCCGGAGAACGTCCTGCTCGGCGTCTCCTTCCTGGAGTCGCGCTGGGATTTCAACGCCGGCACCCCGAGCACGTCCGCCGGGTACGGCCCGATGCACCTGACCGACCTGCGCGAGGCGGGCACGGGCACGCATCACGACGAAGGCGAGGAAGACCCGCGCGGCGACGACGCCCGCCCGGCGAAACTCCCGGAGACGCCGGCGCCGAAGCCTCCCCCGCCCGGTCTCCAGACCATCGACGAAGCGGCCACGCTCATCGGCCAGGACGTCGCGACGCTGCGCACGAACACCACCCAGAACATCCGCGGTGGCGCCGCCCTGCTGGCCAAGTACCAGCGCGAGACCGGCGACTGGAGAGCCGCCGTCGCGCGCTACAGCGGCGAGAAGGACGCGGAGGGAGCGCAGTCCTTCGCCGACGAAGTCTTCGACACCATCTCCATGGGCGTCAGCCGCAGGACCGACGACGGCCAGAACGTCACCCTCGCCGCGTCACCGGTGAGCCCGGCACGCGCCCAGGCCGAAGACCCGAAGATCGAGTGCCCGAAGAAGCTCTCGTGCCTTTCGGTGCCGGCGCCGTACCAGGAGTTGCCGGACAACGACTACGGCAACCACGACAAGGCGAACCGGCCGAAGAGCCAGAAGGTCGAATACATCATCATCCACGACACCGAGGGCTACTGGGACACGGCGATGGACCTTGTCACCGACCCGACGTACGTGAGCTGGCACTACACGATCCGCTCGTCCGACGGCCAGATCGCGCAGCACGTGCCGACCAAGGACGTCGCCTGGCACGCGGGCAACTGGTACGTCAACGCGAAGTCCGTCGGCATCGAGCACGAGGGCTTCGCCGCGAAGGGCACTTGGTACACGGAGGCGATGTACCGCACCTCCGCGAAGCTCGTCGCCTACCTCGCGCGGAAGTACGACATCCCGCTCGACCGCGCGCACATCCTCGGCCACGACAACGTCCCCGGCACGCTCCCCTCGACGATCCGGGGCATGCACTGGGATCCGGGCCCGTACTGGGACTGGGCGCACTACTTCGACCTGATGGGCGCGCCGCTTTCCGGTTTCGGCCGTCCCGGCTCTCCGCTGGTGACCATCACCCCGGACTTCGCCACGAACCAGCCCGCGTTCACCGGCTGCGAGGCCGCTGGAAAGCCTTGTCCGGCAAGGGGTTCCGGTTCGGTCGTACTGCGCAGCGAGCCGAGCGACTCGGCGCCGCTGCTCAAGGACATCGGCCTGCGCCCGGACGGTTCGGCGAGCACGATGGCCGTTTCCGACATCGGCAGCCGCGCGGAGACCGGCCAGCGGTACGTGGTCGCCGAGCGTCGTGACGGCTGGACGGCGATCTGGTACCTCGGCCAGAAAGGCTGGTTCCGCGACCAGCGTACGACGAGCCCGGCGTTCGGCCTGGTCGTCACGCCGAAGCCGGGTCTGACGACGGTGCCGGTGTTCGGCCGCGCGTATCCCGAAGCCGAGGCCTACCCGGCGAACGTGCCGGTGCAGCAGGTCGTCCCGCTGCCGTACACGTTCTCGGCCGGCCAGCGGTACTCCGTCGGCAACGTGCTCGGCTCGGAGTACTACTCGGCGACGACGTTCGACCCGGCGAACCACGTGGTCGTCAAGGGCAAGACGAAGTACGTGCAGATCCAGTTCGGACACCGCATCGCCTTCGTGAAGGCGGACGACGTCCGGATCCTGCCCGCCCTCTGAGGCCGTCCCCGGGGTCAGGAGTCCAGCGCGACCTTGACCCCGGGGGCGTGCTCGGTGTTCCGCCGCGTCTTCGACCAGCCGTTGCGGCCGCGCACCAACCGGAACAGCGCCCGCCACGACGTGATGTAGAACGTGTAGATGTACAGCGCGTAGGCGAAGCCCATCCCCAGTCCACGTAGGACATTGCGGCTCTTCAGGCATTTGAACTGATAGATCGGGCCCCACACGATGAACGGCAGCAGCCCGAACGAGCCGTAGATCGCGAACAGGATCCACGCGCCGTCGTCGGCGAACCAGGTCCACACCTGTGCCGGATCACCCGCGGTGCTGAAGAGCAGCAGGATGAACGGGATCGGGTACAACAGCGAGCCGAGCAGCTGCATCCACGGCTGCGCGAGGTAGTACATCATCTCCGCCGCGCCCAGCGTGCTCACATGCGGCGAATCCCAGATCCGCCGGAGATACCGCGAACACTGCATCGTGCCCTGGCCCCAGCGCGTGCGCTGCACCAGGAACCGCCGCAGGCTGTACAGACCTTCCTGCTTCACATGGGAATCCGGGGTGTAGCCGGTCCGCCAGCCCGCGGTCAGCAGGTGCACGCCGAGCTCGAAATCCTCCAGCAGCGAACCGCGCCACGGCTGTTCGTCCGGCCCGGCGATCGAGTCCAATGCGGACAGCCGGGTGAACTGACCGTTGCCACCCATGGAGATCGTGCCGGTGAAGCCGCGCGAGGTCTGGATGGCCGCGATGGCCGTGCGGAACTCCAGATCCTGCATCTGGGCCAGCTTCAGCCCGAAAGCACGCGAAAACCAGTTCTTCCCCGGCGGGCGGGTGCCGGCGTTGCCCATCCAGACGTCGAGCTGGACGGCGCCGATCGTCTCGTCGCCGAAGAGATGGTCCGCGGCGCACACCTCCAGGCAGTTCGCCGCCGGCCGCCCGTCCGCGTCGACGACCACGACGACCACGTCGTCACGGCGCGCGTCCGGGCCCATCCAGTCGTTGAGCGCCTGATACGCCGCGTTGAGCGCGTCGCCCTTGCCCGTCCTCGCCTCCGGACGGCGCCGGGGAACGAGATGCAGGTACGGGTCGTAGCCGCCGTTGCGCCGCCAGATCGACCTCACCACCCGCGCCGTGCGGTCCTCGGAGTCGTCGTCGACGACCCAGACGTGTGCGTGCCGGAACGTCGACCGCAGGTATCGCACGGTCTCGCGGATGACGGTCTGTTCGTCCCGGCACGGCACGAAGAAGTGCCAGGTGAAGTCGGCGGCGTCACCGACTGGTGCGGGTTTTCGCCGCAGGTACGGCACGACGATCACGACCACGTACACGATGAACGCCACGCTCATCGTGAGCGCGAAGGCCTGCGTGATCGCCAGAAGGATCTTGATCGAGCCGCCGCCCATCAGGCGGCCACGCGTTCGGCACGGGGCTTGCGGGTGCTCAGCCAGACGAACAGCACGAGGGCGATCGCGCCGCCGAGGACGCTGACCATCGAACCGAGCAGGGTGTGACCCCAGTAATAGCCTTCGTCGATACCCATCACGTTCACGAGCCCGACGATGGCCAAAACCCTCATCTGATTGACAAGAATGACGACGACCGCGGAAATGAGCAACGAAGTGAAGAGCCGCTTCGCATTTCTCGGACGGAAATACAACATGACGGCCGTCACCAGCAACAGTGGCAGCAACATGAATGCCGACGAGCATTCCGGAGTCATTCTTAACCCGAGTGGAGTATCGCCGGACAACCCAAAGTAGACAGTCTCGCGTTCACCGGCGACGAAGACACCCGATGTGGTGATGACCCTCAGTATCAGGCCCGAGAACTGGACTTCGAAAACCCGGTACAGGCGTTCGGCCAGCACCAGGCCGACCGCGACGGCGAGTACCGCCAGCACCGCTATACGCAGCGGAAACCGGCTGGAACTCGGCAAAGGAGCGCTCGCAACGGCCACGATGACCCTCTCAGGAAAGACGCAGCAGACGACGGGAGACGTCGAAGCGGACAGGGACCTCGCCGACGAGCGTAAGTCAGCGAGAACCGGCCCTTTCGACCGGGGTTCGCCTTTTCAAGGTGATCATGGAGCCTTTCGGCACGATCGTGGAGAAACTGACTAGGCCGAAAGAGTGACACCTGCGGCGACCTGTGGAAAATGTCCGCAAGACCACCCGATCCGGTGATCCTCGCAGTTTTCCGTTCAATTTAAGAAACACTCGGCGATAGACGATCCGCGAGCCGAGTCAGGCCAGCTGAGGATTCGTCCGCGACGGTTGTGCCCTCGTGCCGACCGCAGATCCAGAGAAACTCCCCACGAATCAATTCGGAGGACCAGTTGAAGAACACGCACCTCTTGCGACGAGGTGGACTGCTCGCCGCTGTGGTGGCGAGCGTGGCCATCGCCGGCGCGGCGCCCGCCTCGGCGGCCCCCGGTGACGGCTCCGCCTACGGCGTCAAGGTCGATGTGAAGCTCCTCGGCCTCGACGCGGTGAAAGCCGGGCCGCTCGCCGAGGCGAAGACCTCCGGGCCGACCGCCAACAGCCTCGCGAAGGTCGACCTCACCGGCGTGCTCACCGCGGGCGCGATCAACACCGAAGCCAAGCGCGACGACAACTCCGGTGCCGTGACCGCCAAGGCCAGCACCGCCGATGTCGGCTTGCCACTGCTGAAGAGCGCGCTCGGCAACGTCGGCGTCAAGGTCGTCGAAGCCACCTGCACAGCGACCCAGAAGGGTGTGCAGGGTGCGACGAACCTGGTCGGTGCGAACCTCGGCAGCGCGGGGACGGTCGACTCGACGCCCGCCCCGAACACGCAGATCAAGGTCGGCCTCGGCACCGTCAACGTCGCGACGATCATCCTGAACGAACAGATCAAGAACAGCGACGGCAGCCTCACGGTCAACGCCATCCACGTGAAGCTGCTCGGCGAGGCCCTCACCCCGCTCGGTTCCGGCGACGTGATCGTCTCGTCGGCCACCTGCGGTCCGGCCGGTCTGCCCGTGCCGCTCGCTTCGGGCGCGGGGCTGTGGATCGGTCTCGGCCTGCTCGGCGCCGTCGCCATCCCGGTCGGTATCCGCGTCGTCCGCAACCGGCGTCCGGCGACCACCGCCTGACCTGGGTGAAGTGAGGTCGAAATGTACAAGTTGCCTGGCGCCGGAGTCGGCGTCGCCGGTGGCGGGGTGGGTGCCCTCGCCGCCACCGGGGCCGACATCGGCTGGTGGCTGGCCGTCGGGGTGATCCTGCTGGTTCTCGGAACCATCGCGGTCATCGCGGGCTATCGCCGCACGAAACGGCTCGGCGAGATGGGGAGCTGACGCTTCCCAGGACGGAACGGCCGCCGGCGTGGGCCCCTCGCGCGCCGGCGGCCATCTCCCGCGTTTTGCGGGACACTCGAAACGTGGATGAGGAGCGCGAACGCGTGGATGTGATGTTGCTGGCCGGAACGCGGCCGGAGGCGGTCAAGCTCGCGCCGCTGGCGTTGGCGCTGGCGGAGCACCCGCACCTACGGCCCTTCGTCGTCCACAGCGGACAGCATCAGGGCATGGTCGAACAGGCGCTGATCCCGTTCGGACTGCCGGTCGACGCGTGGCTCGACACCCCGCCCAGGACCACCGGTACCCAGGCGGAACTCGTTTCCGGGCTGCTGCCCGCGCTCGACGACGTGCTGCGACGTGTCGCACCGGCTGCGGTCGTCGTCCAAGGCGACACGACGACGGGACTGGCCGGCGCGCTCGCCGCGTTCTGGCAGGGCATCCCGGTCGTACATCTGGAGGCGGGCCTGCGCACGCACGACCTCGCCGCGCCGTTCCCCGAAGAGGGGACGCGGCAGATGATCTCGCGGATCGCCGCCCTGCATCTCGCGCCGACACCGGCCGCGGCCGCCGCGCTGCGCACGGAAGGGGTTCCGCGCCAACGGATCGCGGTCACCGGCAACACCGTCGTCGACGCCGTGATCGCGATCGCCGAGCGGGATCTCCCGGCGAGGGACACCGCGCTCGCCTTGCTGGAGATGGAAATCGCCGAGGCGGGCGAACGCCTCGTCCTCGTGACGTCACATCGGCGCGAGTCCTGGGGCGAGCCGCTGAGCCGCACACTCGCCGCCATCGAGCTGATCGTCGCGGAGCACAGCGACGTCCAAGTGCTGTTCCCGGTGCATCCCAATCCGGCCGTGCGGGATCAGGTGACGGCCGCGCTCGGCGGGACGCCGCGGGTGACGATCACCGAGCCGCTCGAATACCCCGACCTCGTGCGCGCGCTGCGGCTCGCCGAGCTCGTCCTGACCGATTCCGGTGGTATCCAAGAGGAAGCACCGACGTTCGGCACGCCGGTCCTGGTGCTCCGCGACGTCACCGAACGGCGCGAAGCCATCGAGGCGGGCTGCGCCTGGCTGGTCGGGACGGACACCGGCCTCATCGCGGACACCGCGGCGAAGGTCCTGAGTGGCGACCTCCATCCGACGCACGCCGGAAACCCTTACGGTGACGGGAATGCCGCCGCCTTGTCGGTGGCGGCGCTGGAGGAGCTGCTCAACCTCGCCCCGGCGCCGCGCACCGCCGCCGAATCGCGCTAGATCGAGACGATCTGCACCGGCAGGGCGGGATTCGCGGAGAAATCGAGCGATGCCCGCGGCCGTCCGGCGGCGACCACGTGCGCGCCGAGCGCGGCGATCATCGCGCCGTTGTCGGTGCACAGCCGCGGCCGCGGGACCCGCAGGGTGATCCCGGCTTCGGCGCAGCGCTCGGCGGCGAGTTCGGACAGTCGCGAATTCGCCGCCACGCCGCCGGAGATCACCAGCGTGTCCACGCCGTGTTCCTTGGCCGCGCGGATCGCCTTCATGGTGAGCACGTCGGCGACGGCCTCCTGGAACGACGCGGCGACGTCGTCGACGGGAATGTCCTCACCGCGGCGTTCGGCGCCTTCGACCCAGCGGGCGACGGCGGTTTTCAAGCCGGAGAAGGAGAAGTCGAACTTGGCGTCGCGCGGCCCGGTCATTCCCCGGGGGAACGCGATGGCGGCGCCGTCACCGTTCTTGGCGGCCTTGTCGATGGGCGGGCCGCCGGGGTACGGCAGGCCGAGCACGCGGGCGACCTTGTCGTAGGCCTCGCCCGCCGCGTCGTCCACAGTGGACCCGAGTTCGGTGATCTCGGAGGCGATGTCGTCCACCAGCAGCAATTGCGTGTGCCCGCCCGAAACGAGCAGGGCGAGAAACCGGTCGGGCAACGGGCCGTGCTGGAGCGTGTCGACGGCGATGTGCCCGGCCAGGTGATTGACGCCGTAGAGCGGGATGTCGAGCGCGGCGGCGTAGGCCTTGGCCGCGGCGACGCCGACCAGGAGCGCACCGGCGAGGCCTGGACCCGCGGTGACCGCGATCGCGTCCACATCGGACAGTTTCAGCCCGGCCTTCTCGAAGGCGCGCTCCACCGTCGGGACCATCGCCTCCAGGTGCGCGCGGCTTGCGACCTCGGGCACGACGCCGCCGAAGCGGGCGTGCTGGTCGACGCTGGAGGCGACCTCGTCGGCGAGGAGCTCGACGGTGTTGTCGTCGTGCAGGCGGACGAGACCGACGCCGGTCTCGTCGCACGAACTCTCGATGCCCATGATGATGCGCGGCATCAGCCCGCCACCTCGTCTCGGACCTGGGCCCGCGGGCGGGCCATCGTGTAGGCGTCGGCGCCGGAGGGCTGGTAGTAGCGCTTCCGGAGGCCGACGCGTTCGAAACCGTGCCGCTCGTAGAGCGTGATCGCCGCGTCGTTGTCGGTGCGGACTTCGAGGAAGACCGGTGCGGCGAGCTCGTCCGCGCGGTCGAGGAGTGCCTTCAGCAGCATGGTGCCGATGCCCTTGCGCTGGTGGCCGGGGTCGACGCCGATCGTGTGGATGCTCGCCTCGTGGTCGCCGCGGCGGCCGACGACGGCGAGCCCGGCGTAACCGATGACCTCGTCGCTTTCCTCCGGACGGACGACCAGGTAGTAGCCGCCGCCGTCGAGTTCGGCGTGGAAGGCGTAGGCGCTCCACGGCGAGTCGCCGGGGAAGAGGATCTTCTCTATCTCGACACAGCGGGGGATATCCTTGCGGCGTAAGGGTTCCAGCCTCACGGCGTGGTCACCTTCTTGCGCGCGGCCGGTTCGACGGCGTCCGGGCGGCGGAGGTAGAGCGGGGTGAGCTGGGCCGGCTCGTGGTTGAAGTCCTTGCGAGCGGCCTTGACCAGTCCGATGGGTGACGGGAAGCGCGGCTCGATCGGCTGGACACCGAGAGCGTCCGCGTAGAGGAGAGCGCCGTCGCCCGCCGCGACCTTGATGGTGGTCTGAAGGTCGGCAGGCCGCTCGACGTGGGGGCCGTCGGTGCGCGAGCCGTCGGCGGCGTACGCGGCCCAGTAGACCTCGCGGCGCCTCGCGTCGGTGAGGACGAGAAAGGGCGCTTCGCCGGGGGCGACGTCGGCGGCGATCGCGTCGAGGCTGCACACCGGGTACGCGGGGATGCCGAGTGCGTGGGCGAGCGACGCGGCGGTGGCCATGCCGGCGCGAAGGCCGGTGAAGGGGCCGGGGCCGACGCCGCAGACGATGGCGTCGAGCTCGCGAAGCGTGACGCCCGCGGCCTTGACGGCTTCGAGGGCGTGGGGCGTGATCAGCTCGCCGTGCGCGCGGGGGTCGACCGTGACGCGGTCGCCGCGCGACTCGAGGACGTCGCCGTCCAGGGCGACGAGGCCCGCGGTGACCGCCGGGGTCGAGGTGTCGATGGCCAATACCAGCACGGTTACCCAGCCTACGACCAGCGCCCCGGATCGCGTTTAGGGGGCTAAACGCAGGTCGGGTGGCGTGGCCGCTCCCCCGCCGCCGGATCGCGTTTAGCCCGCTAAACGCGACGCGCGCCGGGGCCTGCCGGGGCCCCGCGACCCGGCCGTCGGATCGCGATTAGGGGGCTAAACGCAGGTCGGCCCACCGTGTGAAGCAGGTCGCAGGGGTGCGGGTAGGCAGCGCGGTACGGTCCTGCGAGGGCCACGCGCCCCGCCCGGCGAAGTCGAGCAGGAGGTCACACGGTGCCCGATCGGTTGTTCCCCACACTGGCGAGCGGCTCGGCCAAGGAGGCGCTCCGCTTCGGCGACATCTCCCTCACCTACGACGACGTCGCGGCCGTCGCCGGCACACTGGGCCGCGACCTGCCGAGCGGCCGCGTCGCAATCTGGGCGACGCCGTCGGTGCACACCAGCGTCGCCGTCGTCGCCGCCCTGCTCGCCGGCGTCCCCGCCATCCCGCTCAACCCGAAGATCGGCGAGCGCGAGCTCGCGCACATCCTCACCGACAGCGAGCCCGTCCTCGTGCTCGCCGAACCGGGCGTCGACCTGCCCGCAGGGCTCAGCGGTCTGCCGCGCCGCGACATCGTCCTCGAAGGCACCCCTGTCGATCTCCCTGCGGAACCGGGCGCCGAAGTCCCGGCACTGATCGTCTACACCTCCGGCACCACCGGCCCACCCAAGGGCGTCGTCCTCCCCCGGCGCGCCATTTCGACCACCCTCGACGCGCTCGAGGACGCCTGGGGATGGACTGCCGATGACGTCCTGGTCCACGGTCTCCCGCTGTTCCACGTGCACGGCCTGATCCTCGGCATTCTCGGCCCGCTCCGGCGCGGCGGCTCGGTCCGGCATCTCGGTCGCTTCTCCACCGAGGGCGTCGCACGCGAACTCGCCTCCGGAGCGACGATGATGTTCGGCGTCCCGACCATGTACCACCGCATCGCGGGCGAAGTCGGTGAAGACCCGTCGCTCGCCGAGGCGCTCAGCAGCGCTCGGCTGCTCGTCTCCGGATCGGCCGCGCTTCCCGTCCACGACCACCAGCGCATCACCGCGGCGACCGGCCGACGCGTGATCGAGCGCTACGGGATGACCGAGACCCTCATGAACACCAGCATCCGCGCCGACGGCGAGCATGTCCCCGGCACGGTCGGCGTCCCGCTGCGCGGCGTCGAACTACGGCTGGTCGACGAAGCGGGCGAGCCCGTCGAGGAGGTCGAGACCGTCGGCGAGATCCAGGTCCGCGGGCCGAACCTGTTCACCGAGTACCTCAACCGCCCCGACGCCACAGAAGCCGCCTTCGACGACGGCTGGTTCCGGACCGGCGACATGGCGACGCGCGACGTGGCCGGGTACGTGAAGATCGTCGGCCGGAAGGCGACGGATCTGATCAAGAGCGGCGGCTACAAGATCGGCGCGGGCGAGATCGAGAACGCGCTCATGGAACACCCCGGCGTTGCCGAGGTGGCGGTGACCGGTGAACCCGACGACGACCTCGGCGAGCGCATCGTGGCCTGGGTGGTGCCCGACGGGGAACGGCCGACGGAGGCGGAGCTCGCCGACCACGTCTCGCGCCTGTTGTCGCCGCACAAACGGCCTCGGGTGGTCCGCTACCTGGAAGCGTTGCCGCGCAACGACATGGGCAAGGTCATGAAACGGGCGCTCGGATGAGCAGGCCCTCGGCGCGGTCCGTCGTCAAGGAGATCGGGACCGATTTCGAGGAGCTGGACGTTCCGCGTTCCGAGGAACCGGACGACGGACCCATCGGCTGGCCGGGTTACCGCTCGGCACGCGAGGCCGCCGAGGAGCGGACCGGAGAAGACGAGTCCGTGCTCTGTGGGACCGCCAGGATCGGTGACGTCGATGCGGTCGTGATCGCCTTCGAGTTCGGCTTCCTGGGCGGGTCGATCGGTCAGCGGACCGGAGATCGTGTCGAAGCGGCGTTCGCGCGGGCCGTGGAGTCCCGGTTGCCGGTGGTGTCGCTGATCGCGACCGGCGGCAGCCGCATGCAGCACGGGATGCGGGCGCTTTCGCAGTTGCAGCGCATCGCGCGGGCGGCGGCCGGAGCCCGGTCGGTGCCGCAGATCTCGGTGCTGCGCGATCCGACGACGGGCGGTGGCTGGGCGACTCTCGGTGCGAGCGCCGACGTCGTTCTCGCGCTGCCCGGGGCGCAGGTCGGTTTCGCCGGTTCCCGCGTGCGGCCTGCCGATGCTTCTCCAGAGGCGTACACGGCCGAAGCGAAGCTCGCGTGGGGCCAGGTCGACCAGATCGTGGCGCCCGTCGACCTTCCTGGGGCATTGGAACGGTGGCTGCGTCTTCTGACTTCGCCGACACCGGAAGCCGCGGAGCCGCCTGGCGCGCTCGGAGCGACGGACTTACCCGAAAGCGGATGGGACGCGGTCCAAGCCGCGCGCGCCGCCGAGCGGCCGAAGGCAGCGAAGTATCTCGACGCGTACTTCGACTGGCGCGAGGAAGTCTCGGGCGATCGATGTGGCGGAGTCGACCCCGGTGTCTTGTGCGGCTTCGGCTGGCGCGGCGGCCGAGCGATCGCGTATGCGGCGCAGTGCGGGACGCCGACATCGCCCGCTGGCTTTCGGACGGCGGCGCGCCTGGTGCGGCTCGCGTCGAGGCTCGGAATCCCGGTCCTCACCCTCGTCGACACCCCGGGCGCGGCGAACGACGAGGCGGCCGAGCGGGCCGGGGCCGGCGCGGCGATCGCGGAGTTGTTCGAGGCAGTCGCGAGCGCGGCTGTGCCGATCACGACCCTGGTGATCGGGGAAGGTGGTTCCGGGGGCGCGCTCGCGTTCGCGGCGCCCGGGTCGACCTGGGTGACGCCCGACGCCTACTTCTCGGTGACCGCACCGGAGGCGGCCGCGGCGATCCTCAAGCTGCCCGCCGACGAAGTCCCCGCCCTCGCGGACCGGCTCCGCCTGCGCCCTCAGGACCTCGTCGACCTGGGGATCGCGCGCTCCGTCGTCGGCCCCGCCGACCTGCGTTTAGCCCCCTAATCGCGATCCGGTGCCACAGATCGCGATTAGGGGGCTAAACGCAAGTCGCCCCCGCGGATCGCGATTAGCCCGCTAAACGCAGGTCGGGCGTGCGGGACGTCCAGGTGCCGTGCGGCTCCAGGGTGACCATGCGGACGTCGTCCTCCCGGCGTTCCAGCCGCACGACGAGGTAGTCGTCCGACAGACGCTCGGCGGACCCCTCGCCCCATTCGACGACCAGCGCGGACCGCTCCAGTTCGGTGTCGAGGTCCAGGTCGTCCAGCTGCGAGAGATCCCCGCCGAGCCGGTACGCGTCCACGTGCACCAGAGCGACCCCAGAGGCCCCAGCCGGATGCACCCTGGCGAGCACGAACGTCGGCGAGCTGACCCGTCCGCCGACCCCGAGACCGTCCGCGATCCCGCGGGTCAGCGTCGTCTTGCCCGCGCCGAGCGGCCCGGCGAGCAGCACCAGATCGCCCGCACGCAGCGAACGTCCGAGCTCACGTCCGAAATCGATCGTCGATTCGGGAGTCGGGAAAGCGAAATTCATCAGCGTTGCCACCACCAGGTCCGCCGTTCGGAAGTCTCACCATCGGTGCCGGTGCACCGTTGCACCAAGTCGATCAGGTGGCTGTTCACCAGTTCGGGTTGTTCCAGCTGCACCATGTGTCCCGCGCCGCGCACGCGCACCAGTTCCGCGTCCGGCAGCTCCGCCGCGATCCGCTCGGCGTGCGCGATCGGCGTGAACCGGTCGGAATCCCCGCCGACGACCAGCACATGCGCGTGCTTCAGCCCGGCGAGCGCGGCGTACCGGTTGTGGCTGCCGAGCGTGTCGACGAAGTTCACCAGCCCGCGCACCGGCGTGACTTCGAGCATTTCCAGCATGAAGTCGACAAGTCGAGAAGACACGTCACGGCTGCCGAAGGCCAGCCTGCGCACGGCCTGCCGGGTCAGCTGCCCGCCTGCCGCGCGCACGAACTCGACCAACCCCGGCTGCCAGCCGGCCAGCCCGCCGACGCCACGCGTGAGCGGGTTGTACTTCGAGAGCAGTGATCTCGGTAGCCCTCGAGCGCCGACCTCCCCCGCCGCGGTCGCGATGAACGCGACACCGCAGACGCGGTCGTCGAACAGCTCGGGATGCTCCGCGGCGAGCTCCATGATCACCATGCCGCCCATCGAGTGCCCCATGAGCACGATGGGCCCCTCCGGCACCACCGAACGGAGGACCATGTCGAGGTCGCGCGCCAGTTGCTCGATGGTGCTGGTCTCGGCGGTCGCGGCGCCGGATTGTCCGTGCCCGCGATGGTCGAAGTACACCTGACGCACCCGCGGCAGCTTCAGCGACGCGAGGTCTCGCCGCTGAAAATGCCAGCAGCGCTTCGACAACGCGAAACCGTGCACACCGACGACGGTCAGCTCCGGTTCTCCCCCATCGCCCGGATCGATCTCTTCGACCGCGAGCGGCGTGCCGTCCTCCGCCGCCACTGTCGATGTCCGATCCGGTGCGAGGTCCCCCAACGGCTCGTCCACGAACGGATCCTCACTCTGCCGCCGCTGCTGTGCGGCGACGGCGATCGCCGCGGCGGTGCCGGTGGCCACGGCCCCAACTCCGCCGACGATGGCCAGCAGTCTTCGTGAAGGTGTCACGAGCCTGCCTCCAGATACGTCCGGTGGATGCGCGGGCGGTACATCGAAGTCACGATCTCGTAGTCGATCGTCCCCAGCTTGTCGGCCCATTCCCGCGCGGTGGGCTCGCCGAACGTGCCCGCGCCGAAGAGGATCACTTCGCTGCCGATGGGCGGCTCGTCGTCTCCGCAGTCGATGATGAGCTGGTCCATGCAGACGCGGCCGACGACCGGCCGTCGCTGTCCGGCGAGCAGGACGTCCATCCGTCCGGACAGCGACCGCGGCACGCCGTCGGCATAACCCACGGGAACCAGCGCGAGGGTGGTGTCGCGTTCGGCCGTCCAGCTGTGGCCGTACGAGACCGATTCGCCGGCCGGGATCCGTTTCGTGAGCACGACCGACGATTTGAAGGCCATGGCCGGGCGGAGATCGTCGTCGGTGGGCACCGGGTTCAGCCCGTAGATCGCGATCCCGGGGCGTACGAGGTCGAAGTGCAGGTCGGGCCTGGTCAGCACGGCGGCGGAGTTCGCGATGTGCCGCATCGGGTTCAGACCGGCGGCGCGCGCGATGTCGTAGGCCTCGTCGAACCGTTTGGCCTGCGCGTCGATCGAGGGGTGGCCGGGCTCGTCGGCGCAGGCGAGGTGCGACCAGATGGCGACGACCTCGATGAGCGGCTTCGCGGCCGCCGCAGCCTTCACCAACGCCGGCCATTCCGCAGGTGGGCAGCCGTTTCGGGACAACCCTGTGTCGATCTTGAGGTGAACCCGGCAGATCGCGTTTAGCCCGCTAAAGTCGCGTGCCCGGCGAGCGCCGTCGGCCACGCGGGCCAGCTCGTCGAGGGAGCTGACGGCGACGTCGATGTCTTCGGCGACCGCGGGCGCGAAGTCGGCTTCGGGAGTGTCGAGCCAGCTGAAGAGGCGGACCCCGATCCCGGCCCTGCGCAGCGCGACCGCCTCGCCGAGGGAGCAGGTGCCCAGCCAGGTGGCCCCACCCTCGACGGCGGCACGGGCGACCTCGAGGGCTCCGTGCCCGTAGCCGTCCGCCTTGACCACGGCCATGGTCTGGGCCGAGGGAGCGCGGGATGCGAGCAGGGCGACGTTGTGCCGGATGGCGGACAGGTCGATGACGACCTCGGCACGCGGGAAACTGGCGGTCATAACGACCACCAGTTTCCCACGAACCGGCTCAGGACAGGCGCGCCCCGTCGGTGGCGGAGAACACGTGCAGCTCGTCGGGACGGATCCGCAGGTGCAGGGTGTCGCCCATGGCCGGCGGCTTGCGCGGGTCGACACGGGTGACGACGTTCGACTTCGTGCCTTCGGCGTCGGTCTCGGCCAGCTTGCCGTACACGTACGCGTCCGAGCCGAGCTCCTCGACGAGGTCGACCTTGACCGGCACGGTGCCGTCCTCGCTGGTGGTCACCTCGAGCGACTCCGGACGGAAGCCGAGGGTGACCGTGTCGCCGTCGGCCTTCGCGAGGATCTCGCGGGTCAGCGGCACGCGCGCGCCGCCCAGCTCGGCACCGTCTTCGGTGAGCTTCGCGGTGACGAGGTTCATCGCGGGCGAGCCGATGAACCCGGCGACGAAAGCGTTTGCGGGCCGGTCGTAAAGGGCGCGCGGGGTGTCGCACTGCTGCAGGAGGCCGTCCGAGAGGACCGCGACCCGGTCACCCATCGTCATGGCCTCGACCTGGTCGTGCGTGACGTAAACGGTGGTGACACCGAGGCGGCGCTGCAGCGCGGCGATCTGCGTACGGGTGGAGACACGCAGCTTCGCGTCGAGGTTCGACAGCGGCTCGTCCATGAGGAAGACCTGCGGCTCACGCACGATGGCGCGGCCCATCGCGACGCGCTGGCGCTGACCACCGGAGAGCGCCTTCGGCTTGCGGTCGAGGTACTGCTCGATGTCGAGCAGCTTGGCCGCGTCGAGCACCTTCTGCTTGATCTCCGACGCCGGGCGGCCCGCGATCTTCAGCGCGAAGCCCATGTTCTGGCCCACGGTCATGTGCGGGTACAGCGCGTAGTTCTGGAACACCATCGCGATGTCGCGGGCGCGCGGAGGCAGTTGCGTGACGTCGCGGTCGCCGATCCACACGGCGCCTTCGTCGATGTCTTCGAGACCGGCGAGCATCCGCAGGCTGGTGGACTTGCCACAGCCGGAAGGCCCGACCAGCACGAGGAACTCGCCGTCGGCGATCTCGAGGTCGAGTGCGTCCACGGCGGGCCGCTCGGAGCCCGCGTAGCGCCGGGTCGCCTTGTCGTAGGTGATCGTGGCCATCGGTTCAGTCCTCTTTCGGTTTCGCGGAAATACCGTGCCCGAGTTCGCGGGCTTCGAGATGCCGTTGCTGGATCCGGCGCCCCTCGGCGCTGTCCGCTTCGGTCGGCTCGAGTGGGGTGGAGCCGTGCTGTTCCTGCCAGCGGGGAGGTTCCGTGCTGGAAGCGAGGGCCCAGGCCGCCTGCCGCGCGGCACCGACCGCGACGTACTCGGCGACTTCGGGGATGACGACAGGCACGCCGAACACGATCGGCGCGACCGCGCGGACGGCGGCCGACTGCGCGCCACCGCCGATCAGGAGCACGCGGCGGACTTCGAGCCCCTGCTCGCGCAGGGCGTCGAGACCGGCGGCGAGCCCGCACAGCATGCCTTCGACGGCGGCGCGGGCGAGGTTCTCGGGCGTCATGTTCGCGCGGGTGAGGCCGAAGAGCGTGCCGTTGGCGTCGGGGAGGTTCGGCGTCCGCTCACCGTCGAGATAAGGAAGAAAGGTGAGACCGCCGGAACCAGGCGCGGCGGCGAGCGCCAGTTCGTCGAAGTCCGCGAGTTCGACGCCGAGCATCGCGGACGTGGCCGTGAGCACGCGGGCCGCGTTGAGGGTGCAGGCCAGCGGGAGGAAGCGGCCGGTGGCGTCGGCGAAGCCCGCGACGATGCCGGAGGGGTCGGCGCTCGCGGTTTCGGAGACGCCGAAGACGGTGCCGCTGGTGCCCAGCGAGACGACGACGTCGCCGGGGACGAGTTCGAGACCGAGGGCGGCGGCCATGTTGTCGCCGGTCCCGGCCGAGACGAGGATCCCGTCCGGAGTGTGGCCCGCGGCTTCGGCGGGGCCGATGACCTTGGGCAGTTCGGGAGCGCGGCCACCGAAGGCGTGCGCGAGGAGGTCTCGGCGGTATTCGCCGGTGGCGGGCGAGAAGTATCCGGTGCCGGAAGCGTCGCCGCGGTCGGTGACCGGCTCGGCGCCGTCACCCAGCAGCCGCCAGGTCAGCCAGTCGTGCGGGAGCAGGACGCGAGCGACGCGATCGGCCAGCTCCGGCTCGTTCTCCGCCATCCAGCGCAGCTTCGTGACGGTGAAGCTGGCGACCGGCAGCGAGCCGACGGACTTCGCCCAGTTCTCGGGACCGAGTTCGGCGCCGAGGTCTTCGGCCGCCTTCGCGGACCGGGTGTCGTTCCACAGCAACGCGGGGCGGACGACTTCGCCAATCTCGTCGAGGGCGACCATGCCGTGCTGCTGACCGCCGATGCCGATGGCGCCGACGCCGTCGAGCAGACCCTCCGTGGCCTCGCGGAACGCGTCCCACCACGCGGCGGGGGCGACCTCGGTGCCGTCGGGGTGCGAGGCGCGGCCGGTGCGGACGATCTCGCCCGTGTTCGCGTCACAGACGACGACCTTCGTCGACTGGGTCGACGAGTCGATTCCGGCGACCAGGTCAGAACTCATATTCCGGGCCTTCCGGTGCGCACTCGACCTGCTCGATGGCGGTTCCCGCGGTGAGCGCCGCCTCGATCTCCTCGGTCGGCGTCTCTTCGTCGGTGATCAGGAGGTCGTAGTCGCCGATGTCGCCGTACGCGTAGGTGGCGGTGCGGCCGAACTTGGAGTTGTCGACGACCAGGACGTTGCGATCGGCCGTGCGCAGCGCAGCCTTCTTGAGCTCGGCGTAGTCCTGGACCGGGTGGAACAGGCGGCCGACGGCGACCGCGGCGACCGACACGAACGCGATGTCGGCGTGCGTGCGGTCGAGGAACGCCACGACGTCCGGGCCGGCGCACGAGTCGAACTCGTGGTGGTAACGCCCGCCCGCCAGGACGACCTCGACGCTCTTGGCCGGGCCTAGGATGCGGGCGGCTTCGAGCGAGTTGGTGATGACGGTGAGGTCTTCGATCTCGCCGAGACGGCGGACGAGTGGGAAGAGCGTCGTCGAGTCGTCGACGAAGACCGTCTGGCCGGAGTTGACGTGTGCCGCGGCGGCCTCGCCCAGAGCGTCCTTCGTGGCCTGATTGAAGGTGTCGCGGAAGCGGGCGGCGGACTCCATGGTCGTCGCGGGGTAGGCCGCGACCTTGCCGCGAAGTTTGCGGAGGAGACGGCGCTCGGCGAGGTCGTCGAGGTCGCGGTGCATCGTCATCAGGCTGACGCCGAAGCGGGTGGTGAGGTCGTCGATGCGGACCTCGCCGGTGGCGATGACGTGGTCGAGGATCTCCTGGCGCCGGTGCTCGACGGCGGCGTCCGAGGGCCTGGTCTTAGACATGGGCGACACCGTTCACGACGCGGACCATGGCGGTCTCGGCGGGGTGGGTGTCGGCGCTCACACCTGCTTCTTACCAGAAGATTCGCCCGGAGTTAACACGTAACTCGATAACTTCCGCATTTTTTGCCACCTTCCCGCTCGGCCCCCCGACCTGCGTTTAGCCCCCTAATCGCGCTCTGAGGGCACCCGCCCGCAGAGCGCAGTTAGGGGGCTAAACGCAGGTCGGGGCCCTGGTCAGGAGGTCAGGGAGCGGACGGACCGGATGGCGTCCGGGACTGCGCCGAGGATGCCGGAGGCCGAGGTCGGGGCGCCGTCGGCGGCGAGGGAGCCGGCGAGCGAGTGGACGTGCGCGGCGGATCCGGCCGCCAGCCATGGGTCGAGTCCGGAGGCGAGTAGCGCGCCGACCAGACCGGACAGCACGTCCCCCGAACCGGCCGTCGCGAGCCACGACCCCCGCGGCGTGTTCACCAGCGCACGCCCGTCCGGCGCCGCGACCACCGTGCAGTGACCCTTCAAGAGCACGACGGCGTCGTACTTCCGCGCGGCCGAACGCGCCGCCGCGACCCGGTCGGCCCCCGGCGGCGAACCCATCAGCCGCTCAAACTCCCCCGCGTGCGGCGTCAGCACGAGCGGCGTGTCCGGATCGCGCGCGTCGAGCACGTCGGGCGAACCCGCGATGATCGTCGTCGCATCGGCGTCCGCGCACACCGGCACGCCGCGGCCGAGCACGAACCGCACCACGTCCCGCCCCTCGTTCCCGGTGCCGATCCCCGGCCCGACGACCCACGCCTGCACCCTGCCCGCGTCGGTCACCGAACCCGTCGCGATGATCTCGGGCCACTGCCCGCGCACGACGTCCGCGGCATGACCGGCGTAGCGCACCAGCCCGGACGTCGCCCGCACCGCCGCACCGGCCGCGAGCACGGCCGCCCCCGGATACGTCGCCGATCCGGCGGCCACCCCCACCACGCCCTGGCTGTACTTGTCGTCCTCCGGACCGGGCACCGGCCAAGCCGCGGCGACGTCCGCCGTATCGAGCCGCTGCAGATCGGGGTCGGTGAGCCGCAGGCCGATGTCCACCAAGGAGACCGCACCGCACGACGCGGGCGCGAGGACGTGCACCGGCTTGAGCGCCCCGAAGGTGACAGTACGATCCGCCACGACCGCCGGGCCGTCGACGGCGCCGGTGTCCGGATCCACCCCACTCGGCAGATCGACCGCGAGCACCGGCGCACTCACGTGCTTCAACAACGCCGCGGCGTCCGGCCGCAACGGCCCGCGCGCCGAAATACCGACGATCCCATCGACGACGAGGTCGGCTCTCTGGATCCACTGTGGACCATCCTCAAGGGACACGATCTTGCCGCCGGATCGCTTCAAGGCGGCCAAACCCGGGCCGTGCGCGCGTTCGGGCTTCAGCAGGATCGCCGAGACGGCCACATTGCGGCGGCGCAGGAACGCGCCGGCCCACAAGGCGTCGCCACCGTTGTTGCCCGACCCGACGAGCAGCGTCACCCGCCGCCCGGACACCGAACCCGTGTGCTCGGCGAGCATGCCGGCGGCGTGCACCGCGAGGCCGAAAGCCGCGCGCCGCATGAGCTCGCCGTCGGGAGTGACGGCGAGCAACCGGTCCTCCGCCGCGCGAATCCGTTCCGTGGTCCAGATTCCCTGCACGACGCCTCCGGTCTCTTACTCGACGGTGACCGACTTCGCCAGGTTACGCGGCTTGTCGACGTCGTACCCGCGCGTGCGGGCGATCTCGGCGGCCAGCACCTGCAGCGGCACCGTGGAGACCAGCGGCTGCAGCAGTGTCGGCACGGCCGGGATCTCGATCAGTTCGTCGGCGAACGGGCGGACGGTCTCGTCGCCCTCCTCCGCGATCACGATCGTGCGGGCGCCGCGTGCCTGGATCTCGCTGATGTTCGACACCAGCTTCGAATGCAGCACCGCGCGGCCCTTCGGCGACGGCATCACCACGACGACGGGCAGGCCTTCTTCGATCAGCGCGATCGGGCCGTGCTTGAGCTCGCCGGCGGCGAAACCCTCCGCGTGCATGTACGCCAGTTCCTTGAGCTTCAGCGCGCCTTCGAGGGCCACCGGGAAGCCGACGTGGCGGCCGAGGAACAGGACGGCCTTCGAGTCGGCGATCCGGCGGCCGAGGTCGCGGACCTGATCCACTGTGGACAGGACCTTCTGCACCGCGGCGGGCATCGCTTCGAGCTCGGCGAACTCGCGGGCGACCTCGTCCGGGTACTTGGTGCCGCGCGCCTGGGCGAGCGCCAGACCGACCAGGTAGTTGGCCGCGATCTGCGCGAGGAACGCCTTCGTCGAGGCGACACCGATCTCCGGACCGGCGTGCGTGTAGAGGACGGCGTCGGACTCGCGCGGGATCTGCGCGCCGTTGGTGTTGCAGACCGCCAGGACGCGGGCCTTCTGCTCGCGCGCGTGGCGGACGGCTTCGAGGGTGTCCGCGGTCTCGCCCGACTGGGAGACGGCGACGACCAGCGTCGCGCGGTCCAGCACCGGGTCGCGGTAGCGGAACTCGCTGGCCAGCTCGACCTCGACCGGGAGGCGGCACCAGTGCTCGATGGCGTACTTGGCGACGAGGCCCGAGTGGTACGCGGAACCACAGGCGACGACGAAGACCTTGTCGACGTCACGCAGGTCCTGGTCGGAGATGCGCTGCTCGTCGAGGATGATCCGGCCGCCGTCGAAGTGGCCGCGCAGCGTGTTCGCCAGCGCCTCCGGCTGCTCCTCGATTTCCTTGAGCATGAAGTACTCGTGGCCGCCCTTTTCCGCGGCCGAGAGGTCCCAGTCGACGGTGAACGGCTTGGCCTGGGCGGCGTCGCCGTGGAAGTCGGTGACGTCGTAGCCGTCGCGGGTGATCACGACGAGCTGGTCCTGGCCGAGCTCGACCGCCTCGCGGGTGTGCTCGATGAACGCGGCGACGTCGGAGGCGACGAAGTGCTCGCCCTCGCCGACACCGACGACCAGCGGCGACGAACGGCGGGCGGCGACGACGGTGTCCGGCTGGTCGGCGATGGTCACGACCAGGGTGAACGCGCCTTCGAGACGGCGGCAGACAGCGGCGACGCTGGCCGCGAAGTCGCCCTTCGTGTCGCCCTCGGTGTACGCGCGGGCGATCAGGTGCGCGGCGGTCTCGGAGTCGGTGTCGCTCGCCATCTCGACACCTTCGGCCTCGAGCTCGGCGCGCAGGGCGGCGAAGTTCTCGATGATGCCGTTGTGCACGACGGCGACGCGCTGGGAGGCGTCGCGGTGCGGGTGCGAGTTGCGGTCGACCGGGGCACCGTGAGTGGCCCAGCGGGTGTGGCCCATCCCGGCGGTGCCGGTGAAGGTGTCCCTGCCGACGGTGTCGAGCTGGGTCTCCAGGTTGGCCAGGCGGCCCGCTTTGCGCTCGACGTTCAGCGCGCCGGCGCCGTCGAGGACCGCGACGCCTGCCGAGTCATAGCCGCGGTACTCCATCCGGCGAAGCCCGCCGATGACGACGTCCAGAGCCGGTCGGTGTCCGACGTATCCCACGATTCCACACACGGCCACCAGCCTAACGACGGAAATTCGGCCCCTTCGCCCGGGCGCCCGCACCTGCGTTTAGCGGGCTAAACGCGACGCGTAGGCACGCTAAGCAGCACGGTTAGCCCGCGAAAGGCGAACGCCGGGGCGGCGCGCGGGCCGGACGGGGGCGCGGGCAGTAAGGTCACGAGCATGGCCAGCAAGCCCAAGCAGCTGCTCGCGGAGCTGTCCCACCCAGGTCCGCACGAGGTTCTGCGCGGCAACCTCGCCCTGGTCGGACTGCCCGGCGTCGTGTTCACCCCCCGTTCGGGACTCGGTCTGCCCGCGATCGCGTTCGGGCACGGCTGGTTGCAGCCGACCGGGAGCTACCGGCATCTGCTCCGGCACCTCGCGAGCTGGGGCATCGTCGCGGCGGCCCCGGCCACGCAGCGCGGCCCGCTGCCTTCGCACCGGCTGCTGGCCGGTGACTTGCTCACGACGCTCGAGTTGATCACGACGGTCCGCCTCGGACCGGACGGCATCAGCGTCGACCCGGCGAAACTCGGCCTGGCCGGGCATTCGACCGGCGGTGGCTCCGCGGTGTTGGCCGCCGCGCAGGCCGCCGAGAACGACGAGCGGCCCGAGATCCGCGCGGTCGCGACCATCACCCCCGCGCAGACGCTGCCGCCGGCGACCGTGTCGGCCCGCTCGGTGACCGCGCCCGGTCTGCACCTCGCGGCGGGCGAAGACCTGGTCGCGCCGCCCGTCGGACACGCCGAGGCCATCGCGGACGCGTGGGGCGGGCCGGTACAGCTTCGGACGCTCGGGAAGTCGTCGCACCTCGGCGTCACCGAGGGCAGGCACTGGAGCCAGCTGCTGCTGCACGGGAAGCCGCACCGCGGGACCCAGCAGCTGACGCGGGCGCTGTTCACCGCGTTCTTCCTCACGCACCTGACGGGGACGACGAAGTACCAGCCCCTGCTGGACGCCGACGTCAAACGCGCCCCCATCGAGCTCCAGGACGAACCCGCCGCCTGACGCCCGGGATCGCGTTTAGCCCGCGAAACGCGATCCGGCACCCCGGCGAGACGTCAGATCACGTTTAGCCTGCTAAACGCGACACGCCCCCGGCCCGGCGCCCGGATCGCGATTAGCCCGCTAAAGGCGATCCCGCACCCTGATCGCCCTCCGTATCGCGTTTAGCCCGCTAAACGCGACGCGGCGCCCGAGGGCGAAAAGAAGGGCCCGGCTCTGGTGAGCCGGGCCCTGAAGTGCGTGAAGCCGGTCAGTCGACCATCCACGAGTTGTTCGAGAAATCGTCGTCGTCGAATCCCTTGTCGTCACGGGCGTGACGACCGCGGCGACGCGCGGGCGTGCCGGGCGCTTCGGGCGCCGTGGCGCTGGGAGCGGGCGTCGGCGCCGTGGGCGGGACGTCCACCGTCGCCGGCACTCCGGGCACTCCCGGCGCGACCGGGAGCGGCGGCGGAGGAGGCGCCGGCCGCGACACGTCCGCACGGGCACCGAACTCGGCGAACCGGGCGTCCGGCTTTTCGTCGTCCTCGATGTCGAAGCCGATCGTGTGGCTGCGGTCGGCGGTCGTCTTGCCGGTCAGCCAGCCACCCGCCTCCTTGCTCCGCTTCCCCAGCTCCTGCATGTGCGCGGCGTACTTGTCATGGATGGCGGCGTCCTTCTGCATGGTCTCCGCCGCCTGGGCCTTGGCGTCGGCGAGATGCCGCTCCCGCAGCCCGCGCTGCTCCAACTGCTCCGTGATGGCGGCGTCCTGCCTGGACATGGCGGCCGCCAGCCGGTCAACAGCGCTCATCGGTCCTCCCTCGTTCCCCGGTCAGGCGATCATCGCTCGTAACTGATCGAACGGTCGCCGCCCTCGTCGTCGAGCGATCCGCTGATCCGGCCGCCCGCGCCACTGGTCTCGAAAATGCCACCCTCGACGCGGTACTGGCTCGACCCGCGCTGCGTGTCACCCCCGCCACCGCCGGCCGCGCCGCCCATGGCGCCCATTCCACCCATCATGCCGCCCATTCCGGCGGGCGAGCCCGCGGCACCGGCGTTCGCGGGCGCCGGGTCCATCCCGCCGGGAGCCATCCCGAGACCGCCCTCGGCCCCGGCAGGCTGCGCACCGCCGCCGGACTGCATGCCCGCTTCCAGCGAACCGGCTTCGTTCAGCGACCCCGACGAACCGCCCTCGAGAGGGCTGCCGATCGCGCCTTCGAAGCTGCCGCCGCCTCCGGCGGTCGGCACAGTGCCGTCTCCGGTGGAACCAGACGCGCCGCCCGCGGCGGCTTCGGCCCCCGCGGATACCGAAGCGGTCCCCTCGGCGCCGACGCCGACCTCGACTCCGCCTGGAGCGCTGAAGCCGCCACCACCACCGCCACCGGGCGCCATCCCGCCGTCGGCCGGGGCGGGCATGGGACGAACGTCTTCGACCTTGCCGGGCTGCGGGTTGCCGGGATTCCGGTCGTCGAGGCCGTTCTTGATGTCGTCGGTCTCGAGGGTGTCGCCGGGCTTGAGCTCCTTCTTCTCACCCTTTTCGTCGAGGGTGTAGGTGGTCGGCTCGCCCTTGCCGTCGTCGACGGTCACCACGGTCGGGCCGTTCGGTCCCTGTGGCTGCTCGGCGGTGATCTTGAGGTTGCCGTCCTGGATGTGGATCTTGCCGTCCGGGCCGGGCCGGTAGACGCCGTCGGGGCCGGGCTCGCCCTCCTTGACCGTGCCCTTCGGCCCGAACTCGCCGTCCTTGCCCTCTTCGCCGGGCTTGCCGTCCTTGCCTTCTTCGCCCTTCGGGTCGTCGAAGTCGAGCTTGTAGTCCTTCTCGTTGCCCTTGCCGTCGCCGACCTTGATGTCCATTTTGCCGTCTTTGTCCGGCTCGGTCATCTCGATCTTGTTGTCGCCCTTTTCGACGGTCATGGTGTCCTGACCGTCTATGCCGTCCTTGATCGCCTCACCCGTCGCCGGGTCGATCGGGTACGGCTTGCCGGTCTCGGGGTCCAGCTCGAGCGGCTTGCCGGTGACCGGGTTCATGCCCTCGGCGGGCTTGTCCTCCGGCTTCGGCGTCTCGGGGACCGAAGCGGCAGGCGGGGTGCTGGCACCGCCGCCGCTCCCGCTTCCACCGCCGCTTCCAGTTCCGCCGCCGGTGCCCCCACCGGTGTCACCACCGCCGCCCTTGTCGTTGCCCTTGCCGTCATCGGCGGGCGGCTTTTCGGACCCCGGCGCGGGGAACGGGTTCGTGTAGTCCTCCATGAACCGCGAAAGCTCGTGGTACTGCGTGTTGATCGTCTCGGTCGCGTTCTTGCAGAGCTTCTTGAAGTTCTCGAAACGCTCACCGAATTCGGTGGCGAACGAGCCCTTCAGCCACTGCTTCGCGGCCCCGATCGCGTAGTCCTTGTTCTCGTCGTTCAGATCGCAGTCGTCATGACGCAGCCGTTCGGCGAGGTTGTTGCCCGGACACGCGGAGTCGAGCCAGTACGCGACGTCCATGAGCTTTTCTTTGGAATCGACCTTGCCGTTCGCGATCTCGACGACCTGCTTCGCGATGTACAACGGCGCCGTGGCGACCTTGTCGACTCGGAGCTTCAGCGTTTCGTCGACCTTCAGCTTGAGCGCGCTGTAGATCTTGTCGATGGTCGAGGGCACCAGCTTGATGGCGCCGTCCATCTGCGCGATGAGTTCTTTCGCGTCGGGCTGGATCCGCTGCTCGTACTTGACCTTCGCGGCCGTCGCGCCCTCGCCCTTCCAGTCGTGGAAGAGCGTGGTCAGCGCCGAAGTCGCGTCCCGCTGGGTCTGCTCGACGATCTTCTTCGCGTCGGCGAGATCCTCGACCTCGTCGAACATCTTCTGGAAATTGATCTCGCGGTTTTCGTGGAACCGGTCCCAGATGTCGGTCTTGTAGCTGATTTCGCCCGACTTCTCCGGCATCTTGTTCCAGACCTGCTCGGCCCAGTCGGAGAAGAAGTCCAGCGCCGGTTTCCCGAGGTCGAGCACCTGGTCGGATTTGGTGGTGGAACCACCCGCGGCCGGCCGGGACATCGCGTCGAGGTCCTTGTCGGCCTGTTTCGTCTCGGTCGCCTGCTTCTTGTCCCCGGCGGCGTTCGAGTCGCGTTCGGCGACGGCCTTCTTGTAGGCCTCTTCCTTGTCGACGAACGGGTTCAGCAAAGCGTCTTTGGTCCCCTGCGTGACGTAGGGGTCCTTCAGCATTTCCTCTACCTGGGCGGGCGTCGGTTCACTCATTACTGCGCTCCCGCCTTGTTGGCAGCCGCGGCGTTCGCCTGGTCGGATGAGGTGTAGCGGGTCGACGCGGTGCTGACCCCGCCGGCGAGCTGGGTGAGCTGGCCCGCGTAGCCCTTCATCGCGTCGGAAATGGCGAGGATCCCGGTGGCGTACCCCTTCTGGTAGTCCTTGTGGACCCGGCCGAAGTTCTCTGGCCCGACCTGGGTCGGGCCGACCTTGCCCGCCTCGGACGTCGTTTTCTCAGCCGCGCGCTCCAACGACGTCGACGCCGTGAGCATCGCCTCTGAATCGGCTTTGTAGCCCCCGTCCGGCATGACCGGTGCCCCCTTCGTCCCGCTGTATCCGCCTCGTTGTCCTACCTACGACGCACGCCGGCGGCATCAGGTGCCATCGCATATGCACACAGAATGTACCCACCGGTCATCGAGACCGCAGGGACATTCACACCTTTGCTAACTCAAACGATTTCGGCGCAAGAAGCCTGGTAGACCGCGTTTTCGCGGTTTCGCGCCCGCCGCGATGGCTTCGGCGAGCACGGTGGCCGCGCCGCGGATGTCGACCAGGCGATCCAGCTCGTCGAGGTCGAGGTCGACACCGAACTCCACCTCGACCGTCGCCAGGAGCCGGACGCGGCGCCGGGAGTCGACGCCCATCTCGGCGAAGGGCGTGTTCTCGTCGATGGTGTCCGGATCGACGTCGAAGGTCTCGCAGACGAGGGCCTTGATCTCGTCGACGTACTCGCTCCCGTCAGCTGCCATGGGGGAATTCTGTCCCATCCGCGGTCCAGTACCGCGTTCTGGCCGCGGAACGCGCGACCTTGCCGCTGGAGGTCCGTGGCAGACCGCCGGGTTTGACCAGGAAGAAAGCACGAAGCCGCACGTCGTGCCGCTCGGCGACGGCGCGGGTGGCGGCTCGCGCGATCTCGGCTTCGTCGAAGTCCGAGGCCTTCCGGGCGCGCTCGGCGACCACGACGACGCCCTCGCCCTGGTCGTCGTCGACCGGGAACGCGGCGACTCGTTCGGGCCCGAGAAGAGGGTGCGCGGCGGCGACCGTCTCCTCGATGTCGTGGGGGCTGTGATTGCGGCCGTCGATGATGATCAGGTCCTTGATCCGGCCGGTCACCGACAACCTGCCGTCGCGGATCATGCCCAGATCGCCGGTGCGGAGCCAGCCGCCTTCCCCGTCGAGTTCGGCGCCGAAAACCTCGGCGGTCAACTCCGGACGGCGCCAATACCCGGCGGCCACGTTGGGCCCCTTGACCCAGATCTCGCCCATGTCGACTTTAGCGGGCAAAACGCGATCCGGCGGGGGCACGACGCGGACCCGCTGCCCCCTGGGCCAGCCGATCTCGACGATTTCCCGGCCGTCCACTTCGGTCACCACGGGGCCGCCGGAATCGCCGCTGGCGACGTAGACCGTGGCCTCGGCCAGACCATAGGACGGCCGGAACGCGCCCCGCGGGAAACCGTGGGGTTCGTATGCGGCGAGGAACTCCCGGACGGTCGCCGCCCGGACCGGTTCACTGCCGCTGAGCGCGATCGACACCGTCGAGAGGTCGTACTCGGCGCGCTTCGCCTCGGGCACGGCCTCGGTCACCAGGTCGTACGCGAAGTTCGGGGCCGCGGTGAGCGTGTTCGGATACGACGACATCAGCAGCAGCCAGCGCTCCGGACGCCGGATGAACTCCAGCGGCGCGATGAACACCGTCCGGCCGCCGCAATGCATCGTCCCCGCGAGCAGCTGCGCCAGCCCCATGTCGTGGAAGAACGGGATCCAGCCGACGCACGTGGTGCGCTCGTCGACGTCGTAGGCGTCGCAGATCTGCCAGCAGGCGGCCGACAACGCCCGATGCGTGATGATCACGCCCGCCGGCGATCGCGTCGTGCCGGAGGTGTACTGCAGGTAGGCGGGGTCCTCAGGTGAGAGTGGCGACGGCGGCGACTGGTCGGCCGGGTCCAGCGGCAGGGTGTCGACGGCGATGATCTCGCGGGGCGCCGGAACCGGCTCGGCACCAGCGAACTCCGTCAACCGCTCGACCAGGGCCTCCGACGTGAGCCAGATGTCGGCGTCACAGTCGTTGAGGACCCCGACGAGCCGCTCGCGGTGGGCGCGGACGTCCGGTGCGGACAGCGGCACCGCGACAGCACCGGCGTACAGCGCGCCGAAGAAGGCGACGACGTAAGAGAGGTCTTGCCGCGCTGTGATCGCGACGCGGTCTCCCGGCCGGACCACCTCACGCAGCTTCGCCGCGACAGCGCGGACGTGGACGAGCAATTCGGCCCAGGTCAGGGTGTCCTCGGCGGGCTCATACCGGCTCGAGCAGTCGAGGTACGTGTACGCCGGACGATCGACATCGGCGCGTTCGAGCAGGCGGAGCACGAGCGGGGTCCGCAACACTTCGTCGGGCACTTCTGGTGACACTGGCACATCCTCCGGCCGCGCATGGGCATCATACGAACGTGGACGACTTCTTCGTGCTGGACGATCCGGCGGACCGCGTCAAGGCCCTGCGCGACCGCGAGCTCAGCTCGAATCCGGGCGGTCCCGCGGCCGAGACGCCGAACCTCCTGCTGATGGACGGCCCGGACCACCGGCGGCTCCGCGCGGTCGTCAAGGAGGTCATCGCCCTGGTGGAGCCCCTGCCAGATGCCCTGGTCACAGACCTGCGCGTCACGATTAGCCCGCTAAAGTCGAGTGCGCGCTTCGACCTGGTGGCCGACTTCGCCAGGCCGGTGGCGGCCAGGGTGACGGAGGCGGTGCTGGGCACGGTCGAGCCGCTCGGCGAGAAGCTGCTGACGAACCTTTCGGAGACCGCCGCGAATCTGGACGTCTGGTCCGGCGGGCCCGCCGGTGCCGACGCCGCCGCGCTCAGGGTCGCGATGTTCTTCCTCAAGGCGACGGCCGTCGAAGGCGGCGGGCTGGCGCTGCTCCGCGAAGCGCACGAAGCAGGCCGGATCACCGAAGACGAGCTGATGATCACGCCGGTGATGCTCGCCCACGCGGCGTACGAGAACACCATGAACTTCCTCGCCCTCGCCGGTCTCGAACTCCTACGCCGTCCAGACGTCCTCGGCGACGTACGCGGTCTGATCCACGAAATCGCCCCGACACGCTTCGCCGCCCGCCGCGTGACCGCGCCGTTCTCCTTGGCGGGCAAGGACTTCACGACCGGGGACAAACTGGCCATCCCGCTGGGTCCCGACGCCGAACTCGCCTTCGGCCTCGGCCGCCACACCTGCCCCGGCTCGCGAGTCGCGGTCGCCGAGGGGGAGGTCGCCCTTCGCGCCCTCGCCGAGATCCTGACTCCCGACCACGTCGCCGAGGAGGTGCGGTACAAGACGCACGCCGTCTTCCACGGCGTCGAACGGGCCGTCGTGGCGCTGCGGACCTGACCGCTCAGGTCGCCAGCCAGTCGGTGTCGGCGAAATCGTCGTCGTCGCCCCGCGCGGCGGCCGCCCGCCGATGCCGTCCGGCCGGACGCTCCTCCGGCACAGGCACCGGCTGCGGCGGGGCGGCAACGGCTGGAGCAGGCGGCCGGTACGCAACCGGCGGCTCTTCGGCCGTCCGATACCCGGCACGGCGCTCGTTCTCGGCTTCGTCCTCCTCGAACCCGAAGTCGCCGTCGTCCTCGACCTTCTCGGAGAGCGTCGACTCGGTTTCCCAGCCGCCCGCGGCCTCCGCGCGCCGCTTCTGCTCGCTTCGGGCCGCAAGCGCCGCGCCCGTCTCCTGCTTGAGCTGGTCGCCCGACGCCTTGGTCTCCTCGATCGCCTTGGCCGCCCGGTTGTCGACCAGGTACATCCGGTCGCCGTTCTCGCGCTCCAGCCCGGCCAGTTTGTGCCGGAGTCTGGCGAGATCCTCCTCAGGATTCACTGACCCTCCCCCTAGCGGAAGCCGATGACGCCGTCGTCGTCGAGCGAGCCGCTGATCCGGCTGCCCGTCGTCGTCGCGGTGTCGAACAGGCCGCCGTCGACCCGGTATCCGCTGGACGTGCGCTGCTGGTCTTCGCCGGCCCCTTGTCCTGCTCCGGCCGCGCCGCCGCCCATCATGCCCATGCCGCCCATCATCCCCGCACCGGCCGCGGCCGGATCCTGGGCGCCCCCTCCCGGAGCGGAACCGAGCCCGGACGACGTCGAGGGAGCAGCCCCGCCGCCGCCGGTCCCGGCCGGATCCGACGTGTCACCGAGACCGTTGTCCCCGCCCTCGAACGGGTCGCTCAGCGACTGGGCCGTCGTCGATTCGGAATCGCCGTCCCCGGCCGCCGCCACCGGTTCGGCCTGCTGACCGGGCGCGGGTGCTCCACCGCCGGCTCCACCGGACGTGCCGTCGTGCGAGCGAACAGCCTGCTCTTCGACAGGCGCCGCCGCGGCATGCCTTCCGGTCGGCTGCGGTGCGGAGTCGGGGCTAGCGTGACGGCCACCTGCGGACTCGTCCTCGCCCAACGTGTACTTCGACGGCTGTCCCGAGCCGTCGTCGACGGTCACCAGCGTCGGACCGCCGGGACCGTTCGGCCGTTCCGCGGTGATCTTGAGGCCACCATCCTCGATGTGGATCTTGCCGTCGGGGCCAGGAGTCGCCGGCGGACGCTGTTCGGCGCCGTCCCGGGGCGCGGGTCCGCCCGCCGCGTCCGGCGTGGCCTTGCCGTCGCCGAAATCGAGGCCGTAGTCCTTCACCTGGCCGGTGCCGTCCTCGACGGAGATGCCCATCTTCCCGTCGGCGCCGGGCTCGGCCATGGAGATCTTGCGGTCGCCCTGCTCGACCGTCACCGGCTCCGGCCGCACGGTGTCCTTGATCGCCTCACCTGTGCGGGGGTCGATCGGATACGGCTCACCGGTGGCCGGGTCGATGTCGAGCGGCTTGTCCGTGACCGGGTTCTTCTCCTGGCCGGGAACTTCGGGCTTTTCCGGCTCCGGGAGCACGGTGTTGCTCGGCGTCATGCGCCCAGCGCCACCACCGGCCGACGGACCGGCACCGCCACTGCCACCGCTGGCGGGCGGGCCGCCACCGCCCTTCTCGACCGGCTTTTCGACCGGCTTCTCGCCGCCCGTTTCCGGGGTCTTGCCCAGATCCGCGAACGGGTTCTCGACCACCTGGCCGAGCGAATCGAAGTACGCCTTCCACGCGCCGTTGATCGCGTCGCGCGTGTTCTTGCACACCAGCTGGAAGTTCTCGATGTGCTTGCCGAACCAGCCGAGGAAGACGTTCTTCAGCCAGGCCACCGCCTGAGGTTTGAGGATCTCGTCGATGGTGCTCTGGTCGATGTCGCCGGCGTCGTCGTTGAACGCGTCCTTGGCTTCGATACTCAGGAACTTGATGCAGTGGATGATGTCGTTCTGGCTGCACGAGCCGTCGGCGATGCGGATGATCCGCTCGATGTCCTGCGCCGTGGCACCGTCGATGTTGTCGGTGAACCACTTCTGCAGCCACTCGACCTTTTCGCGGCAGAACCTGCCCACCGAGGCGGTGGTGCGCAGCAGCCCGTCACCCGCGGCCTTGAACGCCTCGGCGACCAGACCGGTCTTGTCCGAATAGGCCTTCTGGTAGGCGCGTGCCTGTTCGGCGGCGGCGCCTTCCCAGGTGCCGAGCGAATTACCCAGCTTTCCGGAGACGTCCTGCGCGGACCCGGTGACGGCCGTGCCGACCGCGGTCAGTTCCTCCGCGCTCGTCTTGAAGAGGTTGAACGGGATGTTGTCCTGCTCGTGGTACAGCCGCTGAAGCTCGGCGAGGGAGACCGCCGCTCCGCCGCCCGCCAGGCCCAGCGCGCGGACGTAGAGCGGGTGGAAGATCTCGTAGACCTTGAAGCCCGACAGGCCGGGGACCATGATGTCGTTCGAATTCGCGCAGCCCGGATCGGTCTCGGTGGCGCGCCCCGCGATCTCCTGGGTCTTCGCCGCGTCCCGGTTCAGCGCGTCACGATCACCCTGCCGCCCCGCGGCCTGGTTCGCGTCGTACTTCTCGTGCGCGGTCTTGTAAGCCGTCTGGACGTCTTCGAGGTAGGCGTTGTTGTCACCGATGTCGCTCTCGGTGATCCAGTCACCGTTCATCGACTTGATGTAGTCCCGGAAGCCGTTCCGCTCGGCTTCGCTGGCGAACCCACAGCTTTCCGGCGTCTCGTCCTCGATGTAGTCGATGTAGTTGAGGGCGAGCTCGCGTTTGGTGTCGCGATCGATGTTCGGGTCGTTGAGGATCTTCTCGACTTCGGCCCGGCTGGGAATGTCGTGCCCGGTGTCGCCACCGACGTCCGCGAGAGGCATCAGTGCTTCCTCATCTCGGCGGCGTTGGAGTCCTCATTGGACTGGTAAAGGTCCTTGGACGCCGCGAGCTTGCGGCCGAACTCGTCCGACGCCGCGAGATAACTGCGCGCGCATTTCGCCAGGCGCTGGATGCTCGCGGAGTACCCGCTGAAGCAATCCCCGTGCGCCGGGCCGAAACTCGCCGCGCTCAGGTTGATCTGCTCGACCGCCCCGATCGGTCCTTCGCAAGCCTGCTTGGGCAGGTCCTGCAGGACCTTGGCTGCCTCGTTCAGCTGCGCTGGATCGACCTTGTGCCCTTTACCGGCCACCGTCACCCTCCCCTAGGTATCCGCACACGGAATGTACCGGGCCGGTAACCCCAGCGCAGCGACTTGGGGAGATCGTGAGGGGGCTTACGAGGCGGAGGAGACGACTCCGGCGAGCCGGTCCGCGGCCGCCTGTGCGGTGTCGTGCGCGGTGGCCTCGACCATGACCCGGACCAGCTGCTCGGTGCCCGACGGGCGCAGCAGGACACGGCCTTCCTCGCCGAGTTCGGCCTCGACGGCGCCGACGGCGTCGCGGACCGCGGCGGAGACGGCGACCGCCGCCTTGTCCGCGACCGGGACGTTCACCAGCACCTGCGGGAGGCGGTTCATGACCGCGGCGAGCTCGGCGAGCGATTTGCCGGTCGACGCCATGCGGCTCATCACACGCAGCGCGGTGAGGAGGCCGTCGCCGGTGGTCGCGTAGGCGGGAAGGACGACGTGGCCCGACTGCTCACCGCCGAGCGCGAACCCGCTCGCGCGGAGCTCCTCGAGGACGTAGCGGTCGCCGACGGCGGTGGTGACGAGGTTGATGTCGTGCGCGCGCATCGCCAGGTGCAGCCCGAGGTTGCTCATCACGGTCGCGACCAGCGTGTTCTTCGTCAGCTCACCGGTCTCGGCGAGGGCGAGCGCGAGGACGGCCATGATCTGGTCGCCGTCGACGAGCTCACCCGCGGCGTCGACGGCGACACAGCGGTCGGCGTCGCCGTCGTGCGCGATCCCGAGGTCGGCGCCGTGCTCGACGACGGCGGCGCGCAACGCCTCCGGGTGATTCGACCCACAGTGCTCGTTGATGTTCACGCCGTCCGGGTCGGCGTGGATCGCGACGACCTCGGCGCCGGCCTTGCGATACACCTCGGGGGCGGCGAAGGAGGAGGCGCCGTTCGCGCAGTCGACGACGACGCGCAGGCCCGCGAGCGGGTGTGGGGTGGCCGACAGCAAGTGCTCGATGTAGCGGTCACCCGCGTCGGGGACGTCCTTCACCCGGCCGACGCCGGTGCCGGTCGGGCGGGTGACGGGAGCGGCGAGACCGGCTTCGATCTCGTCCTCGATCCCGTCGGGAAGCTTGTGGCCGCCCGCCGCGAAAAGCTTGATGCCGTTGTCGGGCATGGGGTTGTGGGAGGCGGAGATCATCACGCCGAGGTCCGCTTCGAGTGCGCCGACCAGGTAGGCGACGGCGGGCGTCGGGAGGACGCCGAGGCGGAGCACGTCGGCGCCCGCGGAGGTGAGGCCCGCGACGACGGCGGCCTCGAGCATCTCGCCGCTGGCGCGCGGGTCACGGCCGACGACGGCGACCGGACGGTGCGAACGGTCGTGGGCAGCGAGGACGCGGGCGGCGCTGGCGGCGAGCGAGAGCGCCAGCTCCGGGGTCAGCTCCTCGTTGGCGAGGCCTCGTACGCCGTCGGTACCGAATAGACGAGCCATCTGTCGACCTCCTTGAAAAACCACCACGACAACCTAGCCAGTCCCCCTGCCTGCCCACCCGCGCCCCGGCTTCGCCTTTAGCGGGCTAAACGCGACGCGCGCGACTTTAGCGGGCTAAACGTGACACGGGTGGGGCGTATGGGGCGGGTGTGACGGGTGGGACTGGGGGCGAGCGGGGACCGAGGGACCCCGGAAACACGGAAGCGCCCATCCGAGAGACGGATGGGCGCTTCCGCGGGTTGCGCCAGAGGCGCGATCAGCGCTTGCTGTACTGCGGAGCCTTACGGGCCTTCTTGAGGCCGTACTTCTTCCGCTCCGTGGCGCGGGCGTCACGGGTCAGGAAGCCGGCCTTCTTCAGGGCCGGGCGGTCGTCGGCGTCGACCTCGACGAGCGCACGGGCGATCGCGAGACGGAGCGCGCCGGCCTGGCCCGAGATCCCGCCACCGTGCAGGTTGGCGAAGATGTCGAACGAGTCGGGCTTGTCGACCGTCACCAGCGGCTCACGGATGAGCTGCTGGTGCACCTTGTTCGGGAAGTACTCTTCGAGCGTGCGGCCGTTGAGCTTGAACTCACCGGTACCGGGAACGACGCGCACCCGGACGACGGCTTCCTTACGACGGCCGACGGTCTGGGCGTTGCCACCGGCGGCACGCGACGGGCGCGGGGCGGCGGGGGTCTCGCTGGTCGCGACGGCGTCGCCGACCGGAGCGGTCTCCGTGGTCGCGACAGCCTCGACGGCCTCGGTCTCGGTGCTGGTCACAGACTGTTCCTCACTCACTGCGCGACCTGCGCGATCTTGGTGATCTCGCGCGCCTGCGGCTGCTGCGCGGCGTGCGGGTGCTCGGCACCGGCGTAGACCTTGAGCTTCTTCGCCTGGGCGCGGCCGAGCTTGTTCTTCGGGAGCATGCCCTTGACGACCTTCTCGAGCAGGTGCTCGGGCTTGGTGTCGAGCAGTTCGCCGAAGGAGCGCTTACGCAGACCACCGGGGTAACCGCTGTGCCGGTACGCGAACTTCTGCTCTCGCTTGTTACCGGTGAGCGCGACCTTCTCGGCGTTGACGATGATGACGAAGTCACCGGTGTCCACGTGCGGGGCGTAGGTCGGCTTGTGCTTGCCGCGCAGCAGCGTGGCGACCTCGGTCGCGAGCCGGCCGAGCACGACATCCTCGGCGTCGATCACGTGCCAGGCACGAGTGACGTCGCCGGGCTTGGGGCTGTACGTGGGCAAGGGTCTACCTCGTCGTCAACATTGCGTGTGGGTTCTGTGCGGGCCTAGCGCTTACGCGCCGCAGCGCACAACGACATATGAAGATACCCCCACGCCCGACCCTACTGCGAAGCGGGGGTCGGTCCGGGGTCCCATACTAGGACCGGCGCCCGGCGGGCGCCCCGCAACTGTACCCCGCCGGTGTGGCGGAACCGCCCACGGCATCGTCCTTCGCGGGAGAGGATGAGACGATCCGGACGCGCACCGCGCGCGGGGACTCGATCAGGGGAACGGCGATGAACAAACGTCCAACGACCATCTTGTGCGTGCTGAGCGCCGTGCTGGCCCTCACCACCGCCTGCGGCCAGGGGCGGGCGGGCACCGCCGTGCCGAAGGGTGACGACGCGGCGACCTACGTCGGCACGAAGTTCGAAACGGCGATGAACAAGCTGCAGGACACCATCGGCCAGCAGCGCGACGTCACCAGCGAGTCGGGCGCCTACTTCCGGTTCGACGAGAAGTACATCCGCAGCACGATCTCCTCGGCCCGCACCGGTTCGCCGGAAGGCCGGGTCAGCCGCCAGCGCTCGCAGAAGAACCCGGACGACAGCATCGACTGGTACACCCCGGCCGACGGGACCGTCGAGTACGTGTACCTCGGCCCCGTCTACAAGAGCCTCGCCCCGACTCCGTGGGTCTCGATGCCGAAGTCGGAGGCCGGGCTGGCGATCCCGTGCGCCTGGGTCGGGATCATCACCGCCTGCAAGATGGCCGACGCGATCGCCGTGTCCTACAACGCGGACAAGAAGATCGTGAAGGGCGCCAAAAGCCTTCCGGAGAACCGGATCGAGCTGACCGCGGACGTCCCGTTCGGGAAGTTCATGGAACGGCGGGTGGAGATCCTGCCGCCGTCGATCAGCGGGGCGGTCACGGCCGAGATGAAGAAGGCGCCGGTGCGCACCACCGTCTCCCTCAATTCGGACGGGACGCTGAACCAGATCGTGATGGACGCCAAGATCGAGGGCGGCGGGCACAAGATCGAGCTGCGTTACGACTTCCGCTTCACCGGCAAGGCGAGCGCACAGGACCTGCCCAAGCTGCCCGACGCCTCGCAGATCACCGTGCTGCCGGACAAGGCGGCCAAGGACGATTTCAACCGCCGCTTCAGCGAGTTGAAGGGCGTCTGAGCCGTGGCCCGCTTTCGTCCCGACGCCGTGAAGTTCCCGAAGTCCCGAGGTGACCACCGATGAGCCAGCCCCCCGAACAGCAGCCACAACAGCCGCAGCAGTGGTGGCAGCCGCCCGCCAATCCCGGGAACCAGCAGCAGGGCTGGCAGCAGGAAGGCCAGGCCACCGGACCGCATGCCGGACAGTGGCAGCAGAACGACCCGAACGCGGCGACCACTGGTTCCTACACGGGACAGTGGCAGCAGCAGCCCGGCGTCACCGGCTCGTTTTCCGGGCCCTGGCAGCAAAGCGGCGCCCCCGCGCCCGGAACGGCGTGGCAGCAACCGCAGCAGCAGCCCATGCCGCAGCAGCAGGATTGGCAGGCACAGCAACAGATTCCGGGCACTCCCCCGCAGGGACAGTACGGCGGCGGGTTCCAGCCCGCCCAGTCTTCCCAGTACGGCGGACTCGGCGCTTTCGGGGCGGAGCCGAAGAAGCCCAAGGCGTCCAAGAAGACGTTGCTGATCGGCGGGATCGCGGCGGCCGTCGTGATCGCGGGCGGCGTCGGCGCCTGGCTGCTCGGCGCGTTCTCGGGCGACACGCTCGACCAGAAGTCGGTCCAGGACGGCGTCGTCCGCGTGCTCAACGAGCACTACGGGGAACCGGACGTGAAGAACGTGTCCTGCCCTTCCGGCCAGCCGGTGGAGAACGGCACCACGTTCGACTGCTCGATCGATCTTTCGGGACAGCAGAAGAAGGTCACCGTCCGCGTGCTGAACACCAGCCCGGAGTTCGAGGTCGGCGCGCCGCACTGACCCGCCACGGGACGAGAAAAGCCGCGACGGATCCCGTCGCGGCTTTTCCTTTGACACAAACGAAACGGCGGGCTCGGCATCCGAAGATGCCTGCCCGCCGTTGCTCGTTCGGAGCCGGAAGACTCAGAACAGGCCGGTGACGCCCTGTTCCGTGGCCTGGTAACCGTCGGCCAGCTGCGGCAGCACGCCGGCGACCTGCGCGAGCAGCTGCTTGAGCTCCTCGAACTTGTTGTCCCACTCGGTCTGCGCGGCGATGTACGCGGTCTGCGCGTCACCCTGCCAGGTGTTGACCAGCGGAGCGAGGTCGCTCTTCAGCTGACCGAAGAGGGACTCCAGCTCGCCACCGGTGTTCTTGCAGTCGTCGGCCGCCGCGTGGATCGTGGCGTAATCGACCTTCATCTCGCCCATGAATTCCTCCAGTGATTAAGAAAAGTCTTTGAATGTTGCGGGGTGGAGCCAGATCAGCCGAGGACGCCGAAGCCCTTGTTGACCGAGTTGATGAGTTCCTGCTGCTGCTGCTCGGAAGCGTTGTACTTCGAGCCGGCCTGCTCGAGCAGGTCACCGATGTTCTGGAGGGCCTGGTTGAGCCCACGGCCCGCCTCGTCGAAGCGCTTCATCACGTTGTTGAACGCGATCGAGGCGTCGCCGGTCCAGCCCGCGCGGGTGGCCTCGATGTTGTCGCGAAGCTTGCTCAGGTTCTGGTCCATCGAAACGCGAACCTCGGTCACCCGCTTCTCAGCCTGGGTGAACTGCTCGACATTCCCCTGAAAACCGCCAGCCATGGGAGCTACCCCCTTCGTTCGTGGTTATCCGTACTTGGTGAAGTTCGTTTGGTACGGACCTACGACGGAGACACTGCCACGTCTGGTTCCCTCTTGTCGCTCGTTGGTTTCAAGTAGTTGCTTGCGTTAACGCTCCCGGCGGGAACCGAACGCGGGAACTCGGCGCGCGCGCTGCGTTTCCCGCGGAGAAAATGGCTCTCACCACGCGATTTAGCGAACGCACACAGGCGGCTCAATCGCCGCGGCTCATGATTCGCGACTGCGAAAAGTCCTCGTCGTCGTCACCCACACGTGGCCGTCTGGGCGCCGGTTCTGGCCGAAGGGGAACCAGGTCTGCCGCTGAGGGCAAAGCGGGAACCGGAAGACCGGCGCCCACGCGGAACCGTTTCGCGGCGTTGCGGACGGCGTCGGGGGTCGGCGCGGTCTCGCCGCCCGCGAGCCGTCCCTTGCCGAATTGCTTGGCCAGTTCGGCGTTCTCGCCCCGGCGGCGTTCGTAGCGCGCCTTGGCCGTGCGGGCGACCTGCCGCGCATAGGTGACCGCGTCGCGCCCTGTGCGCGCGAAGTGTTCGGCGGCGGTCTCGGGTTCGGGTGGCATGTGCCTCCCCCTTCAGTGGATGACCACCATCGTCTTGACGACCTGCTCGCAGGCCGCGCTCACGCGTTGTTCCAGCGGTGAGCCGGTGCCGTACTGGCACCCGATGTGGACGCGAGTCTTTCCCTGCACGACGACGTACCAGTCGACGCGCGCGCTCGGTTTGGTCTCGCGGTAGTAGATGACGGTCTTGCCGGCGTACTGCGCGGCGCCGTTGAAACCGCTGTACTTGTGCGGCTCCAGCCGCGCCAGCGCGGCGAGTTCGTCGACGAGCTTCTGTCTGTCGGCCGTCGCGTCGTAGTCCATCACGTTCTCTTGGGCGACCACGAGGTCGTCACCGGTGAGCGATTCGCTGGGGTGGATCACCACCTGACGCTTGGCGACGCGGTCGTCGGTCTGTGTCCAGTCCGGCGGCGCGATGAAGCGGTAGTCGTACTGGGCGAGCGTGCGGCCCTCCGGCTCGGCCTCCCCGCTGTTGACCGCGAAGAGGATGCCTCCGACGGCCGCCGCGACGGCCACCACGGCCCCGGCGATGATCCAGGGCAGCTTCTTGTTCTTCCCGCCGCTCTCGGCGGCCTTGGGCTCCCGGGCGGGTTCACCCGGCCGCCACGGCGGCGGTGCCGCTATCCCCTGCTGCCCCATCGGAGGCGACGGCGGCCCCTGCCGCGTCGCGTTTAGCGGGCTAAACGCGCTCTGCGGGGGTGGGCCGGGCGGGAACGGGGGGCGCGGGACCTCGGGACGCCGGTCGGCGGGAGCGGGCATGGGGCCACCACCGGCCCGCGAGACCGCGGAACCGGCGAGGGAACCCGTCCGGTCCGGGTCGATCAGCACCGCGCGCAGGGCACCGCGGGCGACCACGGTCTCCGGCTGGTCCAGGGTCGTCGGTACGACACCGGTCCGCTCGTGCACCAGCCGGGACACCATCGGGATCCGGCTCGACCCGCCCACGAGGAAGATCGCCGTCAGCTGCTTCGGCCGCAGCCCGGAATCGCCGATCGCGGCCACGGTCAGCTCGACCGCGCGGCCGAGCGGGCCCGCGATGAGCCGCTCGAGGTCTTCCCGGGTCACATGCGCGTCGGCGAACGGCGGCGGCATCGGGACGTCGGTGTACGCGTGCCGCGAGAGCGTCTCCTTCGCGCCGCGCACGTCCTGCCGCAGGACGCGGCGACGCCGTCTGTCCGTGAGCTCGCGGCCCTCGACGAGTTTCCGCCACTCCGGCGGATCGGCCGACGACACCAGCGAACCCACGTGCTCCAGGAGCGCCTGATCGACGTCCGCTCCCCCGAAGCTCGGATCGCCCCGGGTGGCCAGCACCTGGAACCCTGCGCGTTTAGCGGGCGAACTGCGATCCGCCGGGCTGCCGGGCATGCGCTGGACCACGGAGACGTCGACGGTGCCACCGCCGAGGTCGAGGACCGCCAGCGCGTCGCCGGGACGGCCGCTGAACTCGACGGTGCGTTCGGAATTGAGGTCGGCCGGGGCGAACGTCGCCGCGTGGTAGACCGCCGCGGCGACCGGCTCCGGCACGAGCGCGACCTGACGCGCTAGCCCGCTCGCCGCCTGCCGGAGCAGCCGGGTGCGGGTCGCGCCCCAATCGGCGGGATGGGTCAGCACGAGCAGCTCGACCTCGGCGTCGCCGGCGAGCCGCCGGGCCTCGGTCACCGCGCGTTTCAGCACGGCGTGGACGACGTCGGTCACGCGCAGGACGTTGTCGCCCAGCAGCAGATCGCCCTCGTCGATCCGGCGCTTCGGATTCGGCTCGTAGCGCGACGGATCCACCGCCGCCTGCCGCTCCGCCTCCTGGCCGACGAACAGCGTCCCGTCCGGCGCGGCGTAGACCGCCGACGACATCAAGGGCTGCCCGTCCACCACGACGACCTGCGGCTCGCGGCCGTTGATCGAAGCGACTACGCAGGTGCTCGATGTCCCGAAGTCCACCGCTACCCGCACTGTCACAAGCCACTCCCGCAGATCATCGTCGTCACCCCACGCCCGGCCCTTGCCTCACCTGGTTCCGCGGGCGGTCAGTCCGGCTGGATCCACGAGACCTGCATGAGCTGCTTGCCGTGCTTCCGGGTCACGAGGTTGCCTCGGCCCGGCGGCATCTGGCTCGGCTTCACGTTGGCGACGAGGTTGCCCTCGTCCCGCGAGCCGTTCATGACCATACCGGGCGCCGCGATCTCCCTGAGCTTGCCGAGGATCGGGTCGAACATCGCCCGGCTCGCGCCACCACTGCGGCGCACGACGACGATGTGCAGACCGACGTCCTTCGCCTGCGCGAGGAATTCGGCGAGCGGCTTCAGCGGGTTGCTCGTCTGCGTGGCGACCAAGTCGTAGTCGTCGACGATGACGAACAGCTCCGGACCGGTCCACCAGGACCGGGTCTTGAGCTGTTCCTGCGTGACGTCCGGACCGGGGAGGCGCCGGGTCATCGACCCGTGCACGTCCTTGACCATGCTGTCCAGCTGCGCGGCGGACACCGCGTAGCCGAGCAGCTGGTCTCCACCGACGAAACCGAGCATCGTGCGCCGGTAGTCGACGAGGATGATGACCGCTTCCTGCGTCGTGTACCGCTCGGTGATGCCCCTGGTGATCTGACGCAGCAGGTTCGTCTTGCCCGACTCGCCGTCCGCGAACGCGTAGAAGTGCGAATCGGCCGCGAAGTCCAGGTAAATGGGCTGGAGGTCTTCCTCGTTGACGCCGATCGGCACCAGCTTCGTGTTGCGCTTGGTGTCGATGGACAGGACCTCGTCGTAGGTGACCATCTCCGGCAGCAGGCGGACCTGCGGCGCCGGGCGGCCCTTCCACGCGGCCTTGATCTTCGCGACCGCGTCGGCGACGCCGGCGGCGACGTCGTCCGGGTTGCTCGATCCGTCGATCCGCGGAAGACCGGTCAGCAGGTGCAGCTTGTCCCTCGTGAGACCACGGCCGGGACGCGCGGCCGGGACGTTCACCGCGACCCGGCGGTCGATGTCCGACTCGCTCGGGTCACCGAGGCGCAGCTCGAACCGGGAACCGATCATGTCCTTGATCGCCGGACGGATGTCCGCCCACCGGTTCGCCGCGATGATGACGTGCACACCGTAGGAAAGACCCTGGGTGGCGAGCTTGGTGATCGAGGTCTCCAGCTCGTCGAAGTCGTCCCGCAGCGCCTTCCAGTTGTCGACGATCAGGAACGCGTCGCCGAAGGCGTCTTCCTCGGGCTTGATCTCGCCCCGCCGCTTGCGGTTGCGGAACTCGTTCATCGAGTCGATGCCCATGGCACCGAACCGGCCTTCCCGCTCGGTGAGCAGGGTGGTCAGCTCGGCCACGATCCGGCGGGCCTTGTCCGGCTCGCGCCGGGCGACGGCGACGCCACCGACGTGCGGCAGGCCCTGGAGACCGGCCAACGTACCGCCACCGAGGTCGAGCGCGTAGAACTGCGCTTCCTCGGGGGTGTGGGTGAGCGCCATCGACATGATCAGCGTCCGGAGCATGGTCGACTTGCCCGACTGCGGACCGCCGACGATCACACCGTGCCCGGCGCCACCGGAGAAATCGGCCCACAGCAGGTCACGACGCTGCTCGTACGGGCGGTCGACGATACCCATCGGCACCTGGAGCCGTCCGTTGCCGAAGAACCCGACCGGGGAAAGACCGCGGTCGTCGGTGGGGTTCAGGTTCGGCAGCAGGGTGTCGAGCGAGTTCGGCTCCTTGAGCGGCGGCAGCCAGACCTCGTGCGCGGGCGGGCCCTGGCCGATCAGCCGGGACACGATCACGTCGAGCTCACTGGGCTCGACGGCCTCCTCCGACTTGGCCTCTTCCACCGGCGCGGCCTCGATCTGCTGCGGCTCCGGCTCCTTCGGCAGTTCGACGAAGTCCGGGACGAACAGCTGCGGGCGCTTGTCCGCGCGGACCACGGTCGCGACCGGGCCGGCGGCCTTGATGCCCGCGGGCCGGTACGGGCCCGAGACGTACGAAGCCTTGAAGCGGACCAGCGTCGAGGTGTCGTACTTGAGGTAACCGCCACCGGGCACCGACGGCAGCTCGAACGCGTCGGGCACGCCGATCGCGGCACGGGATTCCGCGGCGGAGAAGGTCTTCAGACCGATGCGGTAGGAAAGGTGCGAGTCGAGACCGCGCAGCTTGCCCTCTTCCAGCCGCTGCGACGCGAGGAGCATGTGCATCTGCAGCGACCGGCCGAGACGGCCGATGGCGACGAACAGGTCGATGAAGTCCGGCTTGGCGGCCAGCAGCTCGGAGAACTCGTCACAGACGATGAAGAGCGCGGGCAGCGGGTCGAGGTCGGCGCCGTTCTCGCGGGCCTTCTCGTACTCCCAGACGTTCTTGAAGTTACCGCCGTTCTTCAGCGCCTCCTGGCGCCGGTTCATCTCGCCCGCCAGCGCGTCCTTCATGCGGTCGACCAGCGTGACCTCGTCCGCGAGGTTGGTGATGACCGCGGAGACGTGTGGAGCGGCGTCCAGGCCGAGGAACGTCGCACCACCCTTGAAGTCGACGAGGACGAAGTTCAGCGTGCTCGACGAGTGCGTGGCGAGCATGCCCAGCACCAGGGTGCGGAGGAACTCCGACTTACCGGAACCGGTCGCCCCGATGCACAGGCCGTGCGGGCCCATGCCCTCCATCGCGGCTTCCTTGATGTCCAGCTCGACCGGCTGGCCGTACTCACCGACACCGAACGGGACGCGGTAGCGGTCTCGCACCGGACGCGGCCGCCAGGCCTGCTGCACGTCGAAGGTCATCGGGTCGCCGGGGATGCCCAGCAGTTCGAGCAGACCGGGGTTGGACAGCAGCGGCTCTTCCTCGGCGGCGTCCTGCGCGGCGGTGCCGACGCGGTACGGGGCGAGGAGCCGGGCCAGTGCCTCGGACTCGACCACGCTGAGCGTGTCCGGGCGGCCGAACCACTCGACGCCGCCGGCGCTGCGCGCGCCGAGGCGGTCTTCCTCGACGACCAGCCGCAGGCCACGACGGGCCGCGAGGTTGCTGATGGAGTCGGAAAGGTCGATCAGGGTGACGCCGACCAGACCCTCTTCGAGGATGATCTGCTCCTCGCGGGTGACCTCGGCGTCGTCGACGATGATGACGACGTGCGGCTGGTCCGGGGCGGGCGTCGCGTTGCGGGAGAAGCGCTGGCGGTCACGGAGTTCTTCGTCGAGCCACTGCTCGATCTGCGCGAGGGAACCCGCCATCATCCGCAGCTGGCCGATACCGTCGGCGAGCGCCGGGTGCTGGGCGTGCGGCAACCACTTCGCCCACTCCCACTCCTCCTTGGCGCGGCCCGCCGTGGCGACCGCGATGAGGACGTCGTCGGGGCTGTGGAAGGTGACCAGCTGGGCCAGCATCGCCCGGGTGAGGCCGCGGGTGAGGCCGCGGTCGCCCTGCATGCTGACCGCGGCGAACCCGCGGAGCGTGATCTGGGTCGGGAGATCCGGGACGATCGAGTGCGCGCGGACGAACCGGCGCAGGGCGAGCGTGGCGATCGGCTCCAGCTCGTCGACCGGGCCGGTCTGCGGCGGCACCAGCCGCGTCGCGAGGCGGTGCGAGCTGCGGCCGACGCGGAGGTGGAGGAAGTCCTGGTCGTTCTGGCGGCGTTCCCACATACGGCGGCTCGCGGCCAGCGACCACAGGGTCTGCGGGTCGGGGTGGACCCATTCGAGAGCGGCGCGCTGGTCGACCATGGCCTCGCGGGCCCTGTCGCGCATCTGGCCGAGGTAGCGCAGGTAGTCCTTGCGGTCCTCGTCCATCTCGGCCTTTTTGGCGCCGCCGCCCTTGCCCGCGCCGCCTGCCATCATGCCGACGGTGCTGAGCACCATCATGCCGCCCATCATCATCATCATGGGATTGCGTCCACCGACGGTGAACATGAAGACCATCATCCCGATGGAAGCGACGATCATCACCGCCGGAAGCAGCTTCATGATGATGTTGCCCGGGATGGTGCGCGGCACCTCAGGCGGCGGTTCGAGATGCACCTCGCCGCCCGGCGGCCGGGGCGCCGCCAGGCGCGGTGACTTCTTGAACTGCAGCGTGCTCATCGAAGGACCCCTCTTCAAACTCGACGATGGCGGCCACCGTTGGTGCGCGTACTGGTGCGCGAGACAACCTATCGAACGTGACCGACGAAATCCGGACAACGCCGAGAACGGCCCCGACCGGGACCATACGCACGCCAGGAGTGTAGGGCTCCGGCTCCGCCGACGTGCGTTTAGCGGCCTAACTGCGATCCGGCGGCCCAGACGCCCGACGTGCGTTTAGCCCCCTAATCGCGATCCGGCGGTCTGGGCCCGCTGAGGCGCCAGGGCTCCGGCGCGTCACGATTAGCCCGCTAAAGTCGACGCGCCGGCAGCCGGTGAGCGGGGGCTCGGAGGTCGCCTCTCTTACTTTTGCCGGTCTTTTTCCGACAGTCGATGATGTGGGCACCCGGGTTCGGTATAGGTTCCCCCGGGAGCAGACTCTCAGGGCAGGGGGAAGGCAGTGGCAACGGGCACGACGGTATTCAGCAGGGTGACGGTGGTCGCTCCACGCACCCGGATCGACGTGGCTTTGCCGGCTGACGTCGCGGTGGCGGACCTGCTGCCCATGCTGTTGGAGATGGCGAAGGAGGCGACGCCGGACGGTGGCGCCCGCCACGGCGGCTGGGCGCTGGCGAAGCTGGGCGACGCGCCGCTCGACCCGAGCCGGACCCTCGCGTCCCTCGGCGTGGTCGACGGCGAGCTGTTGCAGCTGCGCAAGCGCAACGAGAACCCGCCGCCCCCGCTGTACGACGACGTCGTCGACGCGATCGCCGAGTCGTCCCCGGACAGCTTCCGTCCGTGGACCAAGGAGACGGCACGCCGTTTCGGGCACATCGCGGGCGGCCTGGCGCTGTTCTTCGCGGCCCTCGCGCTGTTCACCAGTGGCTCGCTCTACGGCGGCAACGCGCTCGCCGCGGCGATCGCGGGCGGTGTCGGCACGATCGCGTGCGTCGCGATCGGCGCGACGCTGGCCAAGGCCTACCAGGCCGAGGCGACCGGCGTGCTGATCGCCGCCGCGGGCGGTCTGCCGCTGGCCTTCGTCAGCGGTTTCTACATCGTGCCGGGGCTGTCCGTGTGGGCGAATCTGCTGCTCGCGAGCGCCCTCGTGATCATCGTGGCGGCGGTCTGCATCCTCGTCATCGGACACGGGATCACCACCTTCATCGCGGCCGCGACGACGGCCACGATCTCGGCGCTGACGTTCCTGGCCGCGACGCTCATCGACACCCCGATCGCCGGGATCGCCGCCGGCGCCACCGCGTTCTCACTGGCCTGCATCTCGCTCCTGCCGCGCGCGACGATCAAGCTCGCGGCCCTCCCGACGCCGCACGTTCCCGGCAGCGCCGAAGAGCTCAAGGAAGACTCGGGCTTCCCTGACTACCGCGCCATCGAACGCCGCACCGCGGTCGCCCACGAGTACATGACCGGCCTGCTGACCGGCTGTGGAGCGGCCACGGCGCTGTTCGCGATCATCTCCTCGACTTCTCCGACCGTCTTCGGCCCGATCCTCGGCGTGATCGCCACGCTGGTCCTGCTTCTCAGGGCACGGGCGTACGCGAACGGCGCGCAGGCCATCGCCCTCCTGACCACCGGCATGGCGTCCGGTGCGGGCATCCTGCTCGGCTGGATGTGGTCGGCGAGCCCGCTGAACCGCGTCCTGTTCGTGTTCGGCGCGCTGCTGCTGATCGGCGCCGCCGCGCTCGTGGTCGGCGTGATCTTCCCGAACCAGCGCTTCTCGCCGCCGCTGCGGCGGACGGTGGAGATCTTCGAGGCCATCTTCATCGCGACGGTGCTCCCGTTGGCGCTCGGCGTCATGGATCTCTACACGACGCTGCGCCACCTCAACTTCAAGTGACGACCCGATCGGATGATGCTCTGATGGCCGTAGCGCGGAAGTCCAGGGGGACGCGCGTCCGCCACCTCGGCCTCGCCGGACGTACCGGAACGGTGCTGCTGGCGGCCGGGATCGGTGTTCTCTCGCCGGCGTCGGTGGCTCTTCCCGCGTGGGCGCAGCAAAGCAGCATCGCGCCGGACGCCGGAGGCTACTACGCGACCCCGCCCCGGGTGGACCCGTCCAAGAAGCCTGCCGACCCGGGCAAGCCGGACAAGACCTACGAGAAGAAGACCGAGTGCGTCCAGCGCAGCAAGCTCGGCGGCGACCAGGTCGACATCAAGAACCGGCCATGGGGCCAGGAATACCTGCAGATCGAAAAGGTGCACCAGCTGATGCGCGGTGCCAAGCAGTCGGTCGGCGGGGGTATCAAGGTCGCCGTGATCGACACCGGCGTGTCCGCGCACCCGTACTTCGGAGGCCGTGTCGAATCGGGTGGTGACTACGTCGCGACACCCGGTGGAGGCAAGGCGCCGGGGCTCGAGGATTGTGATGGTCACGGCACCGAGGTGGCGGGCATCATCGCCGCGAACCCGCCCGACGCGAGCATCGGGTTCCGAGGGGTGGCGCCGGACGCCACGATCCTGTCGATCCGGCAGTCCAGCCAGAACTACGAGGAAGTGGAGAAGAAGGACGAGCCGCCGGTTTCGTCCAACAACCCGGCTCCCCCCTCCTCGTCGAACAATCCGGGTTCGCAGCTACCGCCGTCCTCCCAGGGGAACGGTGCTAGCGGCGGAACATCACCGGGCCAGGACAAGGGTGGACGGCAGCAGGAGCAGGGCAAGACCGCGGGCACGCTCACCACGCTCGCGCAAGCAGTGGTCCGGGCCGTCGACCGGGGCAGCAACGTCATCAACATGTCGGTCGACAACTGCCGCGCGGCCACCGGCACCATCACCCCGCGCGAGCAGGAGCTTCAAGCGGCGGTGAACTACGCCGTCAATCGCAATGTGGTGGTCGTCGCGGCGGCGGGCAACGTCGGCGACAAATGCCCGCAGAACGACCAACCGGACCCCAAGACCCCCAAGACGATCGTCACCCCGCCTTGGTTCTCCGAAGACGTGCTTTCGGTCGCGGCGATCGACGACACCGGAGGCGTCGCGGAATTCAGCGTCCACGGGCCGTGGGTCAGTGTCGCCGCTCCGGGCACCAAGATCATCTCGCTGGATCCGGCCGAAGGGTCCAGCAGCCTGGCCAACCTGACCATCGAGGGCGGCAAGGACCCCGGTCCCATCCAGGGGACCAGCTTCGCCGCACCGTACGTCGCCGGCGTGGCCGCGCTCGTGCGCCAGAAGTTCCCGGAGCTGAACGCGCGTGAGGTGATGAACCGGATCAAGGCGACGGCACAGCACCCCGCGGCGCCGGGCGGGCGGGACAACTTCGTCGGCTTCGGGGTCATCGATCCGATCGCGGCGCTGACGGCGATCGTGCCGTCGGAGGCGGACAAGGCCAAGCCGGTCCAGCTGCCCGCGAACCTGCCGCCCGCGAACGACCGTGACCCCGCTCCGATGATCGTCGCGCTCGCCGGAACCGGCGGAGGCCTGGTGGCGCTGCTCGTCACGCTGTTCGTGGTGCACTCGGTCCGCCGCAACCGGCCGGCCACCTCCCCGGGCCGCAAGACCCCGTAGGACCTGCGTTTAGCGGGCTAACTGCGATCTGACGCGAACTCGTCTCCGAGCCGCCCAGATCGCGGTTAGCCCGCTAAAGTCGCTCGGCCTGGGCGCCTACTTGGCCGGCTTGGGCTTCGGAGCAGGCTTCTCGTCTTCGCCGATCACGGGCGGGACGACCTGGCCGGGCTCACCGACCACATCGGACGGTTTCGAGGCGGGCCGCGTCTTGGACTGGTGAGCCGTCTGGCCCCCACCCATGCCGCCCATCCCCATCATCGGCGCCATCCCCATCGGCATCATCGCCGATCCGGCCCCGGCGGCCCCGTGCCCTTGAGCCGGAGCGGCCTGAACGGGCGCGACCTCCGGGACCAGCGCCTGCCCTTGCTCGATCAGTGGTTCCTGCGACCCGGTCTGCCTGCCATCGGCCGCCGACGGCGACGTCGACTGATCCTCGGACGCCGCATCGGAATCCGCCTCAGCAGAGGCTTTGTCGGGCACCGGCGCGCCCTGCGCCTCGGAATCGTCGTGAAGCTTGAACTCGTCCTGCGGGTACCGGTGAGCGATTTCGATGCTCCGCGAGCCCGCGTCGGGATCGTCGACGCCGTCGCAAAACCGCACGAAACCCTCGAGGACGTTGCGAGCGGCTTCATAGAGCGCCTTGGCCGACTCCTGTGCCTCCTCCAGCTGGGTCCGCGCCCGCCGGACACCACCGACCGGCAGCATCGCGGTCTCGGAGGTCAGTTCGGCCGTGTCGACCAGGACCTCGACGAGGTCGGTCAGGATGCGGCGGATCGACAGCACCAGCTCGTCGAGCGAGCTCGCCAGCGTGGTGAGGGCGTCTTCGACGTCGGAGCCCGCGGCGTGGATGTCCACGATGTACGCGACGAAGGCGTCAGCGTCCTTGCCGGACCACCCGGCGTCGAGACGCCCGAGGTCCTCCGACAGTTCATTCGAGACGTTGCCCGCGGTCTTCGCCGCTTTCCGGAGCAGGTCCGCCTCGGCCTTCAAGTCCTCCCAGCGCCCAGCCAGCGGGGTCAGGTAGGTCTCGACCGGATCGATCAGCCCCAGATGGCCGGACAGCTCCGAGACGAAGGCGAGATGCGGCGCCGCGGCCTCGATCAGCTCCTCACCTCCCGACCCCGTCGCGTTTAGGGGGCTAAACGCGATCGGGGGCACCTCGGGAGCCGCAGCGCGTGCGGCCGCCATCGGGTGCGGGATGGAATCCGTCGGGTTCTCAGATTCGGCGATCATGCGGTTCAGAGCTCCACTGCGCGCTTGATCGTCTGCGCGGCCTCGTCGTCGTGCCCGGCGTGCCGCGCGGTCACCGTGTGCAGGGCCTCGGACGCCGACCTCAGCGCGGCCGCGCCTTCCACCAGCTGACGCCGGATGGCCTCGGCAGCACGCCCATAGGACGCGCCGAGGCCCAATTCCTCCCCCAGTGTGCCGTGGGATTCGACGGTGACGCCCTCACCTGTCACCTCCGCGGCCGCCAGGTCGAGCTCTCCGGCGGCCGCGTCCACCCGTTTCGCATAGTCACCGACGACGTCGCCGTCGATCTTCAGGCCGGCCACTGCACCCTCCACTCACCCGATTCCGCTCGGGCGTTGAGACGCTCGCGCCGTCCGGGAGGTTCCCGTGATCAGTTACCCGCCGGAGCCTGCTGCGACTGCGTGACGACCGAACCGGCCCTGTCGTCGATCGGCACCGTGTCGAACGTCCGGAGCACGTCCTGCGTGTTCAGCGACGCGCCGGTGGGCAGGATCCTGATGATGGACTCGGGCGCGGGCACCCGCTTGTTGAGCCCGATCGAATCCGCCGTGACGGCGTCGGGGACGCCGTACCGGATCCCGCGATCGGAGATCAGCTGGATCGGCCCCTTGTCGAAGGTCTCCTTGCCGGTCGCCGACTGGACGACCGCCGCGAAGCCGGGCTCCATGTAGAAGCTGTTGATCGGCGCGCCGACCGGGCCGGGGGTACCGATCTTGACGCCGGGCGCGGATCCGTCGGCGTTCCGGCCCTTCGGCAGCTTGTCGTCGACGAACACGGCCGTGTGCGCGTCCCGGGAAGCGCCTTCGCCGGTGATGGACCAGCTCAGGCAGGAGACCCGGGAGCCCTGGGTCGCGTTGAGCACCGTCGGCACCGTCTGGGGGTACGCGTCGAGCGCGACGACCTGGGAAACCCGCGTGAGGTTGCGGATCGCGGCCAGCGGCACGGACGTGACCGAGGTGCTGCCGTCGTTCTTCCCGGTCTTCACGATGTCCGCGACGGCGGGCGAGATGGCCTGGATGCCTTCCCTCGTGATGAGGTAGAAGTCCTTCCGCCCTTCGGCCTGCTCCGTGGAGAACACGTCACCGACCTTCATGCCTTCGATCTCGTAGCTCGGGCTCTCGCCCTTGCCCGGGACGTCCGGGAGCTTCAGCTCCGGCACCTCGGGGATCGCGTCCAGCAGGCCCTGCGAGATACCGCGGGGCTGATTGGGCAGCTTCAGCGCGGAGCGGACGGAGTCGGCGTCCGGCTGGATCTCGGCCTTGACGGCGTTCGCGTTCCGGACGTTCGGGTCCGGCTTCTGCCGGTAGATCAGGTACTCGCGGCCGTTGGCGCCCTTGGCCAGCAAGGCTTCGTTCTGGCCGAGTTCCCGGCTCCCGAGCTGCTTCACGCCCGCGTAGACGGTCGTCTCCGTCTTCGTGAGGTCCGGCTGAGGCACGGACGGGTCGTACATGACCTCGTCGCACACACCCCAGTCCGGGGCGACGCGCTGGGTGTCCGTCGGCATCAGCTGCGGGCCGTTCGGAATACCCATGAGTTGGCCGCGGGGGATGTTCTTCAGCTGTTCATCCGAGACGACTGTGGGGTTCTTCACTTCGGAGGCCTGTGTGGGCCCGGAAGGCTTGGCACCCGCCTGCTGCGCCCCTTGTTTCGACTGCGCGATGATCAGCAGCCGCGCGGAGGCGAGGTTGAAAGTCGGGATCAGTTTCTTCGGGTTCCCGGCCACGACGTAAACCGTTCCGGACTGCTCGCCGATGACGATGTTGCCCGCGTCCGGCACGGACGGCTTCGGGCTCAGCAGGCCCCAGATGACGAAGACCAGGACGCCCAGCGCGGCCAGCACGACACCCACGATGGTGGCCCGCGTGTGCGTGCGCATCGGGTCGTGGAGCATGACGGCGTCGCGACGGACCAGCGCGGATTGCATCCGTCGCAGAACGAACTGATAAGCCTGAACTTGAGACTTAGTAGTCGGTGTTGATGGCATTCTCGACCTACAGTCCTCCCCGTCGCGGTACGGTTCCGCAGGATAGCCGTACGGGGACCGTCTGGTGTGGGGTTTCTACCAACTCCAGCTAGTGTCAAGTTCCTCGGGACCGGCTTTCCGGGTACGCAGCAAGCACGAGGGGAAGAGAAAGCGCGGATGTCCGTCACCACTCCTCCACGTCCGCCCGGCCCTCCGGGGTCGCAACCTCCTGGTCGTCCGCCGGGACCGCCGCCCAGGCCCGGCAGACCGGGTGGTCCGGGCGGCCCGGCCGGAGGCCCGGGAGGTCCCGGTGTTCCTCGTGGTCCCGGGGGCCCAGGTGGCCCTGGAGGGCCTGGCGGACCGCAGGGTCCTGGCGGCCCCGGTGGTCCAGGAGGGCCCAAGGGCCCAGGCGGACCCGGTGGCCCGGGGGGCCCCGGAGGACCTGGTGGGCCAGGCGGCCCGGGCGGCCCCCCGTCCGGCGGCCCCGGCCCGCAGTCCGGCCCGCCGCCCGCTCCGGCGGCACGGATCGCCGCGCCCGCGCGACGCCGCACCGGCGGGATCAACCTCGGTCCGCTGCCCGTGGCGAACCTGGTCGTGCTCGAACTCGGGCTGGCGATCGGCCTCGTCCTGCTCGCGATCGACATGAAGCTGAAGTACGTCGCGATCGGCGTGCTCGCGTTCGCGCTCATCATCGCGTTCCTGCGGTGGGGCGGCCGTTGGTTCACCCAATGGGCTGGCCTCACCATGCGGTACACGTTCCGTTCGCACGATCGGGTGGCGAATCCGCTTCCGCCGAGCAGCATCGAGTCGCTCGCGGCCGAAGAGGACGCCGTCACCGGTCCCGACGACGCCCGCGTGAACCTGCTTCGCCTCGCCGTCCCCGATCTCGTCGTCGCGCACGGCGTGGATCACGAACGCCAGCAGGTCGGTATCGCGTGGAACGACGGAACGTGGACCGCTGTCCTGCTCGTCGAACCCGCGCCCGCGCTGATCACCCAGGCGGGTGGAGCGCCGAGCCTGCCGTTGTCCGCGCTCGCGCCGTGCCTCGAAGACCGCGGCGTGGTCCTCGACTCGATCCAGATGATCTGGCACTGCTATCCGGGCAGCGCCGCGCTTCCGTCAGACTCGCCCGCCCTCAGCTCCTACATGGAGGTGCTCGGCCCGCTCCCCGCGGCGGCGCGGCGGACGACGTGGGTCGCCATCCGGCTCGACCCGCGCCGGTGCCCGGCCGCCATCCGCGAACGCGGCGGCGGCGTCGTGGGTGCGCATCGCGCGCTGATCGGCGCGCTCTCGCGGGTGCGCAACGCCTTGGAATCACAGGGCGTGCCGACCCGGCCGCTCGACCCGGACGAGTTGCTGCGATCCAGCATTTCGGCCGCCGAGCTGACGGCGGTCGCCGGCTCGCAGGGGAAGGTCGGTCTGCAGGAACGCTGGACCGGCGTGACCGCTGCCGGTATCGGACACGCGAGCTACGCGATCACCAGCTGGCCGAAGGGCAAGATCAGCGGCAGCCTGAACGCGCTGACCAGTGTCCGCGCGCTGTCGGCGACGGTGGCGATGTCGATTTCGCCGTCCGCGGACGAGGGCAAGATCGGCCTGCGGGGAATCGTGCGCTTGAGCGCGCGGAACCCGCGTGAACTGGACGCGGCCGACCAGCGGCTGCAGGGCATCTCGGACCGGCTGGGTGTGACGCTGACGCCGCTGCGCGGCCTGCAGATCTCCGGGTTCTCCGCGACTTTGCCGATCGGAGGCACGGCATGAGCACCCGCATGCGCGACGCCGGCCAGAGCGCCGGTGTCGCCCCGGAATTCACCGTCGACCCGGCGATGCTCGACGCGATCAGCCCGTCCGGCGATCGCGGCGGGATCGTTCTCGGCTCCGGGCTCAAGGGCGAGCCGCTGACGATCTCCGCGCTGCGCTCGGCGCCGACCCGGATCGTGCTGGTCGGTGGCCTCTACCTGGCTCGCCAAGTGGCGCTGCGGGCGATGGCGGTCGGAGCGTGGGTCGTCGTCGCGACCGGGCGTCCAGCCGCGTGGCAGGTGCTCCCTCAGGCCGCGGGAACCCAGCCGAACGGCAGGCCTTCGCCGCTGGTGCAGATCCGGCGGCTCTCGCCGGTGGACCTTCCTCGGCCCTCCGAGGACGCGCCGCTGCTCGTGGTGACCGATGGTGGCCCGACGCCGCAAGACCTGTTCCCGCCGCGGTCGCCGTGGCAGACGACGGTCTACGTGCTGCCGTATCTGCACCCGCAGGCCGGGGCGACCGCGAACGCCGCCGACCTGGTGCTGATGCAGCGGCTCCCGCCGGGACAGGCTGAGCTGGCCGCCCGGATCTGGCGGCTCCCGCCCCAGATGATGAAGCAACTCACGACGCTGAAGGACGACCAGGTCGTCGCTCTGGGCCGGAACCTGTGGCGCCCTCTTCGCCTGGTCACCACGGCGAAAGAGCAGCAGATCCTGGGCCCCGTGCGCCGCGGCGACTAACCCACCCGCGTCGACTTTAGCGGGCTAATCGTGCTCCGTGGGGCACCGTCCTTTTCGGACGGTGCCCCCTTTGCGTCTTGCCCGCGTCGCGGTTAGGCCGCTAAACGCGATCCGGGGCGCGAGGTTCGTCTGTCAAGGGATAATCGCGCCGACTGTGGATAAGCCGGGGGTTGTGGATAAACGCCCCTCGAATTGGCGGTCACGGCCATGGACTGTCGGTCTAGTCGATCACTGTGTCGATATGACCAAACCCTTCGATTCATCTCATCTCCCCGACGTCTTCCGCGGTTCGGAAGCCCGCAAGGCAGGGCTCGTCACGGCTAGCCAGCTACGCGGCTCAAGTGTCCGGCGGTTGTTTCAGGACGTCTACACACGCGCCGGCGTCGAGGTCACACATGAGCTGCGATGCCGAGGCGCCGCACTCCTGGCACCTCCGGAAGCAGTCCTGACCGGACGATCGGCCGCGACCGTTCACGGTGTCGAGCTGGCCAAACCCAACGATCCCGTCGAGATGATCGTGCCGGAGAAGAATCGCTTCGGCCCGATCGTCGGTATCAAAGTACGGCGAACCGAGGTCAAACCCGAAGAATCGAGACCGTGGAACGGCATTCGCATCGCGCGGAAACGCCGAATAGCACTGGATCTCCTGCTTCGGCTTTCTCCCCGTAAATCCGGATGGGTGCGACGGCTCCGCATCGGCGTCCCGGATCTGGACCAGTTCATGAGAGCCGAGAAGCTGACCGATCTGCATCTCAACGGCGAGTTCTACGGTCGCCGCAATAGAGGAATCCGCTTGGCCAGACACGCTTTACGCCTGTCCGACCCTCGCGCGGAGTCACCCCCGGAATCGGAGGTGCGCATCGTGCTGGCCGCCGCCGGCATCACGGCGACGCCTCAGGTCGAGGTCAAGTCCCGAACCGGCCGTTTCCTCGCACGTCTCGACCTCGCGGACGAGAGGTTCCGGGTCGCCATCGAGTACGACGGCCGATGGCACAACACCCCGAAGGAACAAGCATATGACCGCAAACGCCGAAGACGTGTGGAGGCCGACGGCTGGCGATTCGTCGTCGTCACCGCGGAAGACCTTGCGAACGATCTCAGGGGCGTCGTCGAGGCCGTCTGGCAGGCCCGCCGCGGCGCGTTTAGCCCGCTAAAGGCGCCGCGGCCGGTTCAGGAGGGAGTGCGCATGGCGCGCGTTTGATCGGCACGGGCGGCAAGTTCGGCGTCCGGCGGATAGTCGACCGCCAGCAACGTCAGGCCGTGTGCGGGAGCCACAGCACTGTCGCGCGTCCGGCTCTCCAAGACGTCGCCGGGCCAGCCCAGCGGACGGCGGCCGTCCCCCACCAAGAGCAGTGCCCCCACCAGACTGCGCACCATCGAGTGGCAGAACGCGTCGGCGGAGACGGCGACCTCGACCGAGTGCGGCCCGGTCCGCCGCCACACAAGCCGCTGCAGCTCTCGAATGGTCGTCCCGCCCTCACGCTGCTTGCAGAAGGCCGCGAAGTCCTGAAGGCCCAGGAGAGCCTCCGACGCCTCGTTCATCGCCTCGACCGAAAGCGGGCGGCCCCAGGCCAGAGTGTCGTGACGCCGCAACGGATCCACGCCCCACGGCGCGTCCGAAACGCGGTAGAGGTAGTGACGCCGCACGGCCGAGAACCGCGCATCGAACCCAGGCGGCGCGACCCGGGCATCCAGCACCCGCACGTCGCCCGGCAGGTACCTATTCCAGCGATGACGCATTCGCCCCAGGTCAGGAATGCCCTGCTCGTCCACTTCCAGGCGACCGGATCGCGTTTTGCCCGCTAAAGGCGACGCGTCGACGTGGACCACCTGGCCCGCAGCGTGCACACCGGCATCGGTGCGGCCGGCGACGACGACGGACTTAGGGACCGAAGCTCCTGGAGGCTGCTTCGCGAGCGCCTCTTCGAGGACTCCCTGCACCGTGCGCCGCCCGGGCTGCCGCGCCCAGCCGGAGAAATCGGTGCCGTCGTAGGCGACATCCAGACGCAGACGAACGAGCCCGCCCTCCGCAGTGGGAGTGGCGGGCTCGTCCGGGGTGTTCGGTGCCGTCAGGACGTCAGTCCTTCTTGCTGTCCGCGTCCGCGGCGGGGGCCTCAGCGGCCTCGTCGGCGGCGGGAGCCTCGGTGGCCTCCGGAGCCTCGGTGGCGGCCGTGTCGGCAGCCTCAGGGGCGTCGGTGGTCTCCTCGGCGGCCGGGGCGGCAGCCTTCGGCTCGTCCTTGGCGAACTTCGTCTTGCGCGCGGCCTCGGCCTCGGCGGTGACGGTCTTCTCGGCCACCAGCTCGATGACGGCCATGGGGGCGTTGTCGCCCTTACGCGCCATCGTCTTGGTGATCCGGGTGTAGCCACCCGGACGCTCCGCGAAGAACGGACCGATCTCGGCGATCAGCTTGTGCACGACGTCCTTGTCGCGCACGATGCGCTGGATCTGACGACGGTTGTGCAGGTCGCCCCGCTTCGCCTTCGTGATCAGCTTCTCGGCCAGCGGGCGCACCCGCCGGGCCTTCGCCTCGGTCGTCGTGATCTTGCCGTGCTCGAACAGCTGAGTGGCCAGGTTGGCCAGGATCAGCCGTTCGTGCGCGGGCGACCCGCCGAGACGGGGTCCCTTTGTGGGGGTGGGCATCGGTTCTCCTCGTTCAGCTCACAGCTGAAGGCCGGCGCTCCCCCACCCGACCGGTGAGGGAGCCGTAGCTGGCCTTACAGCTGCTCCGTCTCTGCGTAGTCCTGGCCATCGTCGTGGCCATTGTCCGAAATTCCGTCCGTGATGCTGTCGACGCCCTCGGACCAGCCTTCACCGTCGTAGCTGGCCGCGGCCGCGGTCGGGTCGAACCCGGGCGGGCTGTCCTTCAGCGCGAGGCCGAGACCGACGAGCTTGAGCTTGACCTCGTCGATCGACTTCGCACCGAAGTTGCGGATGTCCAGCAGGTCGGCCTCGCTGCGCGAGACCAGTTCGCCGACAGTGTGGATGCCCTCGCGCTTGAGGCAGTTGTACGACCGGACGGTGAGGTCCAGGTCCTCGATCGGCATCGCGTAGGCGGCGATGGTGTCCGCCTCCTGCGGCGACGGGCCGATCTCGATGCCTTCGGCGTCGACGTTCAGCTCGCGCGCGAGACCGAACAGCTCCACCAGCGTCTTACCGGCCGACGCGACAGCGTCCCGCGGCGTGATCGACGGCTTCGTCTCCACGTCCAGGATCAGCTTGTCGAAGTCGGTGCGCTGCTCGACACGGGTCGCCTCGACCTTGTAGGTCACCTTCAGCACCGGGGAGTAGATGGAGTCGACCGGGATCCGGCCGATCTCCGCGCCCGCCTGCTTGTTCTGCAGGGCCGGAACGTAACCGCGGCCGCGCTCGACGACGAGCTCGATCTCGAGCTTGCCCTTGCCGTTCAGCGACGCGATGTGCAGATCCGGGTTGTGCACGGTGACACCGGCCGGGGGCACGATGTCGGCGGCGGTGACCTCACCGGGGCCCTGCTTGCGCAGGTACATGGTGACCGGCTCGTCCTCTTCCGAGGAGACCACGAGCTCCTTGAGGTTCAGGATGATGTCGGTGACGTCTTCCTTCACCCCGGGAACGGTGGTGAACTCGTGCAGCACGCCGTCGATGCGGATGCTCGTCACGGCCGCGCCCGGAATGGACGACAGCAGCGTACGACGCAGCGAGTTGCCGAGCGTGTAGCCGAAGCCGGGCTCCAGCGGTTCGATGGTGAACCGGGAGCGGGTCTCGTTGACCGTCTCTTCGCCGAGAGCCGGCCGCTGGGAAATCAGCATCTTTCCTAATTCCTTTCCAAACGGCGCCCGCCATATGACACCGAAAGGGATGGCGAAGCGGCGGCGCACTCCGGGCGCCGCCGCCCGTGCCCACATCGGGCCGGGGAAACCCCGGCCCGATGGTGGATCACTTCGAGTAGAGCTCGACGATCAGCTGTTCCTGGACCGGAACATCGATCTGAGCGCGCTCCGGGAGCTGGTGGACCAGCACGCGGAGGTTGGACGGAACGACCTGGAGCCACGCGGGAACGGGACGCTCGCCGAACGACTCCTTGGCCGCGACGAAGGGCAGCATCGCGAACGACTTCGGCCGCACGTCGATGATGTCCCACTTCGTGACCTGGTAGGACGGGACGTTGACCTTGACGCCGTTGACCAGGAAGTGGCCGTGGCTCACCAGCTGCCGCGCCTGACGGCGGGTGCGGGCGATGCCGGCGCGGTAGATCACGTTGTCCAGCCGGGACTCGAGGATCTGCAGCAGGTTCTCACCGGTCTTACCCGGACGCCGGACGGCTTCCTTGTAGTACCGGACGAACTGACGCTCGAGAACGCCGTAGGTGTAGCGAGCCTTCTGCTTCTCCTGCGACTGCAGGAGGTACTCGGACTCCTTGATGCGCCCGCGGCCGTGCTGGCCCGGCGGGTAGGGGCGACGCTCGAAAGCCTGGTCGCCGCCGATGAGGTCAACCTTGAGGCGACGCGAAATACGCGTCGCGGGGCCGGTGTAACGAGCCATTTCTTCTTACTCCTCCCCGTTCCTCAGACCCGGCGCCGCTTGGGCGGACGGCAGCCGTTGTGAGGCTGCGGGGTCACGTCCTGGATGGTGCCGACCTCGAGGCCGGCCGCCTGCAGCGAGCGGATCGCCGTCTCGCGACCCGAACCCGGGCCCTTCACGAAGACGTCGACCTTCTTCATGCCGTGCTCGGCAGCCTTGCGGGCGGCGTTCTCGGCGGCCATCTGCGCGGCGAACGGGGTGGACTTACGCGAGCCCTTGAAGCCCACGTGACCACTCGACGCCCACGCGATCACGGCACCGGTCGGGTCCGTGATCGAGACGATGGTGTTGTTGAAGGTGCTCTTGATGTGCGCGTGACCGTGCGCGACATTCTTCTTTTCCTTGCGGCGGACCTTCTTGGCCCCAGCCGCAGTACGAGACTTCGGTGGCATGTTCTGAGGGTTCTCCTGTTAGCGCGCGTTCTCTTGGTGAGCGGCGACCGCTTCGGCCTGGCCGCGCCGGATGATCGAACCGGCGTCGGTGTACAGGTTGCGGAGCGCCATCGGGCGGGCGTAGAGCGCCTTGGGCGAGACACAAGCCGAGCCGCGGCGGTGGACGCCGCCCATACGCACGACCTTCTTGCCCTGGACGCTCACTTCTTGCCAGCCTTCTTCTTGCCGGCGACCGTCTTCTTCGGACCCTTACGGGTGCGGGCGTTCGTCTTGGTCCGCTGACCACGGACGGGAAGTCCGCGACGCCAGCGAAGGCCCTCGTAGCACCCGATCTCGATCTTCCGACGGATGTCGGCGTTCACCTCGCGGCGAAGGTCACCCTCGACCTTGAAGTTCTCCTCGATGTAGACCCGCAGCTTGGCGAGGTCGTCATCGCTCAGATCCTTGACGCGAGTGTCCGCGTTGAGCTCGGCAGCCGCGATGAGCTGCTTCGAGCGGGTACGGCCGATGCCGTAGATGTAGGTCAGCGCGATCTCCAACCGCTTTTCGCGGGGGAGGTCTACGCCAGCGAGTCGTGCCATTGGCGTTGATGCTCCTTCATAGAATTCATCTTCAGGTCTGCTCCCCGTCCGGTCCCGGGACCGACTCGCCTGTCGTGCCCTCTGCTTGCGCTTCGGGTGTCCCGGCCTCGGCCTGAAGTCCGAGGGTGAACCGGGCCGTTCGCACGGCCCGGCAGGTGCGGGGAGATTGTGTAGCCGTCAATCCACTCTGTACGAGTGCGAGTGATCAGCCCTGCCGCTGCTTGTGCCGCAGGTTTTCGCAGATCACCATGATCCGGCCGTGACGGCGGATCACCTTGCACTTGTCGCAGATCTTCTTGACGCTCGGCTGGACCTTCACGTCTCCTGCTCTCCTGCTTGTGCTAACTCGTCGTGATCACTTGTAGCGGTAGACGATGCGACCACGTGACAAGTCGTAGGGCGAGAGCTCCACGACAACCCTGTCCTCGGGCAGGATGCGGATGTAGTGCTGCCGCATCTTGCCGCTGATGTGTGCAAGGACCTTGTGGCCGTTCTCCAACTCGACGCGGAACATCGCGTTGGGGAGCGGCTCGACTACGCGGCCTTCGACCTCGATGGCCCCGTCTTTCTTGCCCATGTCCTCCGCATTTCCTGTCGCTACACTGTGTGATCAGTCAAAGCTTGAGTGCTTGGCTGGGTGGTGCATCGGCACACTCCTGCCCGGGTCCAATGTCCGTTCGCGAGAGTTCACGAGCGCGCAGGATCCGGGCGCGATGAGTACACCGACTTGACAGTGTACGCAACCCGTGTCGCGAGCCCCAAACGGGGGTGACTGTGTTAGGTGACCCCTCGAGCCCGCCCGATGTGGCCTTCCCCATCGTACGCCCCTCGCCGACCTGCGTTTAGCGGGCTAATCGCGATCCGGCGGGCCCGTGACGTGGGACACTCGGCAGCCGAGGTGTACCTGATGGAGGCAGCGGGCAGGCGCCTCAATGGCCGTCCCAGGCGCTCCGCCGACCAGCGGGCGCACTTGCGTTTAGCGGCCTAACTGCGATCTGTGAGCGCACTTGCGTTTAGCGGGCTAAACGCGATCTGTAGGACGAAAGGCCAGGTCAGGCGTCTTCGGGGGCGGTCAGCACCCACGGGCCGTCGTCGGTGATGGCGACGGTGTGCTCCCAGTGCGAGGCCCGGGAGCCATCGGCGGTCACGACGGTCCAGCCGTCCTCGAGCTCGACGGTCTCCCCGCCGCCACCGGTCAGCATGGGCTCGATCGCGAGCGCCATACCGGTCTTGAGCCGCGGCCCCTTGCCCGGTTTGCCCAGGTTCGGCAGGAACGGGTCCATGTGCATCTGGCGCCCGATGCCGTGACCGCCGTACTCGACGATCATCCCGTACTCGACGCCGTCTTCCCGGCTCGACTTCTCGGCCGCGGTCTGCACCGCGTGCGAGATGTCCGTGAGCCTGCCGCCGGACGACACCGCGGCGATCCCCGCCCACATCGCCGCCTCAGTGGCGGCCGAGAGCGCGAGATCCGCCTTCGACACCTCACCGATCGCGAGGGTGACCGCCGAGTCGCCGTGCCAGCCGTCGAGGATGGCACCGCAGTCCACCGAGATGATGTCGCCGTCGTTCAAGACCTGGGTCTTCGACGGGATGCCGTGCACGATCTGCTCGTTCACCGAAGCGCAGATCGACGCCGGGAAGCCGTGGTACCCCTTGAACGAAGGCACCGCGCCGGCGTCACGGATCGTCTGCTCGGCGAGCTCGTCGAGGTCGGCCGTGGTCACCCCCGGCTTGGCGATCTCACGCACCGCGGTGAGGGTGCGCCAGACGACCAGGCCGGCGGCTCGCATGGCCTGGAGCTCGCCAGGGGTCTTGATTTCGATCATGCGCCCACGACGAAGCCGTTGCAGTACACGCAGTCCTCCGAGATTCACGTGCGGTCGCGCAGCGCTTCCAGCACGCGGGCGGAGATCTCGTCGACCGAGCCGACGCCGTCGACCGAGACCAGGATGTCCGAGTAGTACTCGAGCAGCGGAGCGGTCTCGGACACGTAGATCTGCTGACGGCGGCGGATGACCTCTTCGGTGTCGTCCGAACGGCCGCGGGACAGCAGCCGATCGACGACGACGTCTTCCGAGACCTGGAGCTGGATGACCGCGTTGAGCTTGGTGTCGACCTCGCCGAGGATCTCACCGAGGACGTCGGCCTGCTTCGTGTTCCGAGGGAACCCGTCGAGCAGGAAACCGACCTTCGCGTCGGGTTCGGCGAGGCGCTCGCGCACCATCTCGTTCGTGACCGAGTCGGGCACGAGTTCACCGGAGTCCAGGTAGCGCTTGGCTTCCTGGCCCAGCGGCGTCTGCTCGCCCACGTGGGCGCGGAACAGATCGCCGGTCGAGATGTGCGGGATCCGGAGCTTCTCCGACAGTGCTACCGCCTGAGTACCTTTGCCCGCGCCAGGAGGGCCAACGAGAACCAGGCGCGTCACTTCAAGAACCCTTCGTAGTTACGTTGCATCAGCTGGCTTTCGATCTGCTTCACGGTGTCGAGACCGACACCGACCATGATCAGCACAGCCGTGCCACCGAACGGGAAGTTCTGGTTGTTCCCGCTGCCGGTGACGGACAGGAAGAAGTTCGGAAGGATCGCGATGATGCCCAGGTACAGCGAGCCCGGCAGGGTGATCCGGCCGAGGACGTAGCTGAGGTACTCCGCGGTGGGTCGGCCCGGGCGGATACCCGGGATGAAGCCACCGAACTTCTTCATTTCTTCCGCACGCTCGTCCACGTTGAACGTGATCGTGATGTAGAAGTACGTGAAGAAGATGATCAACGCGAAGTACAGCAGGACGTGCGCCCAGCTGGACTGGTTGACGATGTAGTTCTGGATGAAGACCTGCCAGCCCGCGTTGCTGTTGGCGTCACCGACGAGGCGGCTGATCAGGTCCGGCAGGTAGAGCAGCGACGAGGCGAAGATGACCGGGATGACACCGGCCTGGTTCACCTTGATCGGCAGGTAGGTCGACGTCCCGCCGTACATACGGCGGCCGATCATGCGCTTGGCGTACTGCACCGGGATCCGGCGCTGGCCCTGCTCGACGAAGATGACGCTGGCGATGATCACCAGGCCGAACACACAGATCAGGGTGAAGACCACCGGGCCGGCGCTGCTGAGGATGTTGCCACCCTCGATCGGGATCCGGGCCGCGATGTTCAGGAAGATGAGGACGGACATGCCGTTGCCGACGCCGCGCTCGGTGATCAGCTCACCCAGCCACATCATGACGGCGGTACCGGCGGTCATCGTGATGACGATGATGGCCAGCGTGTAGACGCTGTTGTCCGGGATGATCGCGGTGTCGCACTGCGGGAAGAGCTGCTTGCGGTCGGCGAGTGCCACCACACCGGTCGCCTGCAGGACCGCGAGGGCGATCGTCAGGTACCGGGTGTACTGGGTCAGCTTGCCCTGGCCGGCCTGGCCTTCTTTCTTCAGCTCCTCGAACCGCGGGATGACCACGGTGAGGAGCTGGACGATGATGCTCGCCGTGATGTACGGCATGATGCCGGTCGAGAACAGCGACAGCTGCAGCAGTGCACCGCCACTGAACAGGTTCAGCAGCTGATAGACGCCCTCCTGCGACCCGGTCTCCGTGCATTGCTGCACGGCGGAATACGAGATGCCCGGGGCCGGGATGGTGGCACCGATTCGGTAGACCGCGACGATGGCTAGCGTGAACAGGATCTTCTTACGTAGATCCGGCGTCGCTAGAGCCGAGCGGAAGGCGCTGAGCACGCGGGGAACCTCCTCGGCGTCGTCGGCTGTCTTACCGACGATCGGCTTGGCCGGCCTGGGGCCGGCGGGAACACACAGCTTTCTGGCACAAGCCAGGAACGCTTCGGGGCACACTCGTCCCGAAGCGTGTCGCCGACTCTAACAGCTTCACAGGGCGTGTCCGCAGTGCGTGTGGGTTTTCCGGACGAAGGTTGGTCCGCGGGGTTGATCGGCTGCCGCTTCTCGCTCCAGAACCTTGACAGATCACCTTGGCGTTCCTCACTTTCCGGCCACCGGATCGCGATTAGGGGGCTAAACGCACCGTGATCAGGAACTCGAAGTGGCGAGCGCGCCCGCCATGCCGAGGAGCACGACGCCGGTGCCGCGGTCGACGTTGCGAGTCGCCCGGCGGGACAACCGGAGCGACTTCACGAGCGCGCCCGCTCCGATGTAGGTCGCGCCTGCCACGAACTCGGCGAGCAGGTAGACGGCGCCGAGAATCGCGATCTGGGCGGGAAAGGAGCCGTGAGCTGCGTCGATGAACTGGGGTACGAACGCAGTGAAGATGAGGATCGCCTTCGGATTCGTGATCGCGACGACGAATTCCTTCCTCGCGATCCGGAGCGCGGGTACGGATTCAGTGCCTCGCGGCGCCTGGACCAGCGCGGTTCCCCCGGCGCGGAACGTCGACCACAGCAGGCGCCCGCCGATCCAGACCAGGTACGCGACGCCGGCCCATTTGATCACTGTGAGTGCAAGCTCCGAAGCCGCGAGGAGCTGTCCGAGCCCGGCGGCGACGGCCGCGATCAGCACCGTGAATGCGGCCAATCGGCCTAACAGCCCGGCTAGCCCCTTCCAAGCACCCTGTGTCATGCCGTGGTGCATGCCGAGCAGATTGTTCGCCCCTGGCGTAAAAGCCACGAGGACCGCCGCTCCGAAAAAGACCACCGCCCAAGTCATCGGCCACCTCCTCCCCCACCGTATCGGCGGCCGCGAGCGCGTTTAGCGGGCTAATCGCGCTCTTTCGCGCCAGGATCCGGCGGAGGCGCGAAAGCGGAGTAGTCCGGTTTCTCCGGCTGAGGCTCGGGCGGGAGGACCGCGATGGAGATGCCGTCCTTCGGTGTGGGCATGTCCGCGAGACTCGGGTCGCCGCTCACCGGGACTTCGTCGTCATGGACGCGGTGGCTCATGACGGCCGCGCCCGCTGCGGCGACTACCGCGGCGAAGAGGGCCCACATACCCGCGCCCGGTGTCGTCGACGTCTCGACGGACTCGCCCAGCGTGCGCCCAAGCCCCAAGGGGGCGATGGTGACGACGACTCCGGTGAGGAACACCGCCGCGATGGTGGTCAACCATCGGTCCAAAGCGCCCGGATGCCGCAGGCGGGAGGCACGGGCACTGACGATTACGGCCCCCAGAAGGATCGCCGCGGCGATCAGGAGCGGAACACCGACAGGTGCGGACGGCCCGCTGACAGGGGGTGCGTTGGGCTGAAGGACCTTCGTGTCCCACGCGCCTTGAATGAACACGACCATGACGGCGTCGCTGCGGTCGAAAGAAAAGCGATTCTCGATGCTGAAGAACGGGAAGAGGCAGCCCAGGATGGCGAGCAGCATGGCCAGAGCGGCCAAGCCCGCCGCGACGAGTCTGCGGGGCTCGGGCCGGCCCGACCGCACCGGCTCGCCCGCAGGCTCCGTGGGGCCGGAAATCGACACGATCACCGGCGGGGCGTCCGGCTGCTGAGGGGGCTGCGGATCCTGCCCTGGAGGTGTGGCCACCTCGCAATCCTTCCAGCACAGGCCCCCTTCCGCCACGCTCACGACTCCAGCGGCAGATCGCGATTAGGGGGCGAAACGCAGGTCCGCGCGCGGGTGGCGGGTCAGGAGGCCAGATCGCGTTTAGCCCGCGAAACGCAGGTCCGGGTGAGCGCAAGCGAAAGGCCCGCCGGGCGGAGCCGGGCGGGCCTTTCGGTGAAGCGAGCGAAGAGAGCTCAGAGCGTGGTGGCGGAGCCACCGGCAGCGGAGAGCTTCTCCTTGGCGGAGCCGGAGAAAGCGTCGGCGGTGACGTCCAGCTTGACGCCGTTCACGTCGCCGTTGCCGAGCACCTTCACGAGCTTGCCCTTGCGGACCAGACCGTTCGCGACGAGCTCCTCGGCGCCGACCTTGCCACCCTCCGGGAAGACGCGGGCGATGTCGCCCACGTTCACCGGCTGGTACTCGGTACGGAAGCGGTTCTTGAAGCCGCGAAGCTTCGGGAGCCGCATGTGGATGGGCATCTGCCCACCCTCGAAACCGGCGGGCACGTTCTTCCGGGCCTTGGTGCCCTTGGTACCGCGACCGGCGGTCTTGCCCTTCGAGCCCTCACCACGGCCGACGCGGATCTTGTCGCGCTTCGCGCCCGGAGCCGGACGAAGGTGGTGGATCTTGATGGCAGTCATGCCTTGACCTCCTCGACCTCCACCAGGTGGCGGACGGTGTGGATAAGGCCGCGCACCTCGGGAGTGTCATCACGCACGACGCTCTGGCGGATCTTGCGCAGCCCGAGGGTGCGCAGCGACTCGCGGTGAGCGTGCTTCGTGCCGATCTTGCTCTTGACCTGGGTCACCTTGAGCTGAGTCATGGTCAGACCCCCTGACCCGCGCGCTGACGCAGCATACGAGCCGGAGCGACGTCCTCGAGCGGGAGACCGCGGCGGGCCGCGACCTCTTCGGGACGCTGCAGACCCTTCAGGGCCGCCACGGTCGCGTGCACGATGTTGATCGCGTTGTCGGAGCCGAGCGACTTCGACAGCACGTCGTGGACACCCGCGCACTCCAGCACCGCGCGCACCGGGCCACCGGCGATGACACCGGTACCGGCCGAGGCCGGACGGAGCAGCACGACACCGGCGGCTTCCTCACCCTGGATCGGGTGGGGGATGGTGCCGGCGACGCGGGGAACGCGGAAGAAGTTCTTCTTCGCTTCCTCGACGCCCTTGGCGATGGCCGCGGGAACTTCCTTGGCCTTGCCGTAGCCGACGCCGACCTGACCGTCGCCGTCACCGACGACCACCAGGGCGGTGAAGCTGAAGCGACGACCACCCTTGACGACCTTGGCGACGCGGTTGATCGTCACGACCTTCTCGAGGTGCGGGGTCTTTTCCTGGCCGGCCCCGCCACGGCCGCTGTCGCGCCGGTCCCGGCGGTCGCGACGGTCATTGCGGTCGTTGCCGCCCTGCCCGCCGGGTCCGCCCTGGCCGCCGCCGAATTGCCGTGTACGTCCCGGCATCAGGCTTTCCTTCCATTCACGAGCATCTGCATCAGAACTCCAACCCCGCCTCGCGGGCAGCGTCGGCGAGCGCCGCGATGCGGCCGTGGTAGGCGTTGCCACCACGGTCGAACACCACGGTCGAGACACCGGCGTTCTTGGCGCGGGCGGCGACGAGTTCCCCGACCTTGGCGGCCTTGGCCTTCTTGTCGCCTTCCAGCGCGCGGACGTCCGCCTCGAGGGTGGACGCCGACGCCAGGGTCTTGCCGGCGAGGTCGTCGATCAGCTGCACGGCGATGTGCCGCGACGAACGCTTGACGACCAGGCGCGGACGCTGGTCCGTGCCGTTGATCTTCTTGCGAAGGCGGAAGTGCCGACGGGCCTTCGCGACGCGGCGGCGGGTCGAGATGTCCTTGCCGACCGGCTTGCGCTTCGTAGTCGTGTCGCTCATGATCACTTACCCGTCTTTCCGACCTTGCGGCGGATCTTCTCACCCTCGTAGCGCAGGCCCTTGCCCTTGTACGGGTCCGGGCGGCGCAGCTTGCGGATGACCGCGGCGATCTGGCCGACCTTCTGCTTGTCGATGCCCGAGACCGAGAACCGGGTGGGGGTCTCGACCTTGAAGGTGATGCCTTCCGGGGCCTCGATCTTCACCGGGTGGCTGTAGCCGAGGGCGAACTCGAGGTCCGAACCCTTGGCCTGCACGCGGTAACCGACACCGTGGATCTCGAGCTTCTTCTCGTAGCCCTCGGTCACACCGACGACGAGGTTGTTGACCAGCGTCCGGGTGAGACCGTGCAGGGCACGGCTGGTGCGCTCCTCGTCGGGACGCTTCACCTCGAGAGTGCCGTTCTCGGCCTTCTCGACGGTGATCGGCTCGGCGATGGTGTGCTCAAGGGTGCCCTTGGGCCCCTTGACCTTGATCTGCTGACCGTCGATGGTCACCTCGACCCCGGAGGGGACGGCGACCGGCAGCTTTCCAATGCGTGACATGTCTTTGCCCCCTTCCTTACCAGACGTAGGCGAGGACTTCGCCGCCCACGCTGTTTCGCTTGGCCTGACGGTCGGTCTGGAGGCCGGACGACGTCGAGATGATCGCGACGCCGAGGCCACCGAGAACCGACGGCAGTTCGGTCGATTTTGCGTAGACCCGCAGGCCGGGCTTGGACACGCGGCGAAGGCCGGCGATGCTGCGCTCACGGTTGGGGCCGTACTTCAGCTCCACGATGAGGTTCTTGTGCTTCTCGCCCGGCTCGTCGCGGTAGCCCGAGATGTAGCCCTCGCGCTTGAGGATCTCGGCGATGTTCGCCTTGATCTTCGAGTGGGGAAGCACGACCTCGTCGTGGTACGCCGAGTTCGCGTTACGCAGACGGGTCAAGAAGTCTGCGATGGGGTCGGTCATCGTCATGGTGACCTGTCAACCTTTCTCGCCCTGGTTCCCTGCACTCACTGCGGGGCCTGTGGCGAAGTGGGAGTTAAAAAAGACTCTTACCAGCTGGACTTGCGGACGCCGGGCAGCTCGCCCGCGTGTGCCATCTCGCGAAGGCAGATCCGGCAGAGCCCGAACTTGCGGAACACCGAGTGCGGGCGACCGCACCGCTGGCAACGCGTGTAACCGCGCACCTTGAACTTCGGCGTCTTCGCGGCCTTGTGGACCAGTGCTTTCTTGGCCATCGACTCAGTTCTCCTTGAACGGGAAGCCGAGCTTGCGAAGCAGCGCGCGGCCCTCGTCGTCGGTGTTGGCGGTGGTGACGACAGTGACGTCCATACCGCGCGGGCGGTCGATGGCGTCCGGGTCGATCTCGTGGAACATGGACTGCTCGTTGAGACCGAACGTGTAGTTGCCGTTGCCGTCGAACTGCTTCGGCGAAAGCCCGCGGAAGTCACGGATACGCGGCAGCGCGATGGTCAGCAGCCGGTCGAGGAACTCCCACATCCGGTCGCCGCGCAGCGTGACGCGCGCGCCGATCGGCTGGCCCTCGCGCAGCTTGAACTGCGCGATGGACTTGCGAGCCTTGCGAACCTCGGGCTTCTGCCCGGTGATCGCGGCCAGGTCGCGGATGGCGCCTTCGATCAGCTTGCTGTCACGGGCGGCGTCGCCGACACCCATGTTCACGACGACCTTGACGACGCCCGGGATCTGGTGGACGTTCTCGAAGGAGAACTCCTGCTGGAGCTGCCCCTTGATCTCCTCGCGGTACCGCACCTTGAGGCGCGGGGCGATCTTCTCTGCGGTGGTCATGATCAGATGTCCTTACCGTTCCGGCGCGAGACCCGGACCTTCTTGCCGTCCTCGCCGATGCGGTAGCCCACCCGGGTCGGCTTGCCGTCGGAGTCGACGACCATCACGTTCGAGACGTGGATGGGCGCTTCCTGCGTGACGATGCCGCCGGACTGCGCACCGCGCTGGGTCTGGGAGATCCGCGTGTGCTTCTTGATCCGGTTCACGCCCTCGACCAGCACGCGCTCGCGCTCGGGGTAGGCCTGGATGACCTTGCCCTTGGCACCCTTGTCCTTGCCGGCGATGACGACGACCGTGTCGCCCTTCTTCACCTTCATGCTCTACAACACCTCCGGCGCGAGCGAAATGATCTTCATGAACTTTCGGTCGCGCAGCTCGCGGCCGACCGGCCCGAAGATGCGGGTGCCGCGGGGCTCATTGTCGTTCTTGATGAGCACAGCAGCGTTCTCGTCGAAGCGGATGTAAGAACCGTCCGGACGACGGCGCTCCTTGCGCGTGCGAACGATGACCGCCTTGACGACGTCACCCTTCTTCACGCCGGCGGCCGGCATGGCGTCCTTCACGGTGGCGACGATGATGTCGCCGATGCCCGCGTAGCGCCGCCCCGAGCCACCGAGAACGCGGATGCAAAGGATTTCCTTCGCGCCCGTGTTGTCGGCAACCCGAAGCCGCGACTCCTGCTGGATCACGTCTACTCCTGTATGTCGCGCTGGTTCTCGCGTTCAGCCGCGAGCCTTGCGGAACTAAGGGACTCAGAGAGCCCTACTTACTTGGCCTTCTCCACGATCTGCACCAGACGCCAGCGCTTGGTCGCCGACAGCGGGCGGGTCTCCATCAGGGTGACCCGGTCGCCCACGCCCGCCTCGTTGTTCTCGTCGTGCACCTTGACCTTGCTGGTGCTGCGGAGAACCTTGGCGTAACGACGGTGCTTCTTGCGGTCTTCGAGCTCGACCACGATCGTCTTGTTCATCTTGTCCGAGACGACGTAACCCTCACGGACCTTGCGGTCGTTGCGGGGGGCCGCCTCAGCGTTGGGCTGCTCGCTCATGCGGCACCTTCACTCTCGGCGTCAGGGGAAACGGACAGGCCGAGTTCACGCTCGCGCATGACCGTGTAGATCCGCGCGATGTCCGTGCGGACGGTGCGCAGACGGCGGTTGTTGTCGAGCTGTCCGGTCGCCATCTGGAAGCGGAGGTTGAAGAGCTCCTCCTTGTATTCCTTCAGACGCAGAACGAGCTCTTCCGCGGTGAGCTCACGCAGCTCCGATGCCTGGGCGGCACCTGCCTTCGCCATCAGAACTCACCACCTTCACGGGTCACGATGCGGCACTTCATGGGCAGCTTGTGGATCGCGCGACGGAGCGCCTCGCGGGCGGTCTCCTCGTTCGGGAACGAGATCTCGAACATCACGCGGCCCGGCTTCACGTTGGCGATCCACCACTCGGGCGAACCCTTACCGGAACCCATGCGGGTTTCCGCCGGCTTCTTGGTCAGCGGGCGGTCCGGGTAGATGGTCGTCCACACCTTGCCGCCACGCTTGATGTGACGCGTCATGGCGATACGAGCGGACTCGATCTGCCGGTTGGTCACGTAGCTGTGCTCAAGCGCCTGGATGCCGTACTCGCCGAAGTTCACCTTCGTACCGCCCTTGGCGGCACCGTGGCGCTTCGGGGAGTGCTGCTTCCGGTGCTTGACCCTGCGCGGGATGAGCACGTGTCAGCCCTCCGTCTTTTCTGCAGTCTCAGCAGCCGGGGCCTCGGTGGCCGTGTCGCCCTTGGGAGCGTCGCCGCTCTTCGCGGCGGCGGCGGCCCGGCCGGCTTCGGTCGAGGTCGGCGTCGTGCCCGACGAGCCGGAACGGCGCGGTCGGGACGGGCGGTCGCCACGGTCACGGCGCGGGGCGCGCTCGGCGGCCGCGGCGGCGTCACGCGCCTCCTTGGCCTTGAGGCCACCCACGAGCTCGCCCTTGTAGATCCACACCTTCACGCCGATGCGACCGAACGTCGTCTTGGCCTCGAAGAAGCCGTAGTCGATGTCGGCACGCAGCGTGTGCAGCGGGACGCGGCCATCGCGGTAGTGCTCGGAGCGGGACATCTCGGCACCGCCGAGACGACCGCCGCACTGCACGCGGATGCCCTTGACCTGCGGCGAACGCATGGAGGTCTGGATCGCCTTGCGCATCGCGCGGCGGAACGCCACCCGGTTGCTCAGCTGCTCCGCGACACCCTGAGCGACGAGCTGGGCGTCGGCCTCGGGGTTCTTGACCTCGAGGATGTTCAGCTGGACCTGCTTGGCGGTCAGCTTCTCCAGCGCGCCGCGGATGCGGTCGGCCTCCGCGCCGCGACGGCCGATGACGATGCCCGGCCGGGCGGTGTGGATGTCGACGCGGACCCGGTCACGGGTGCGCTCGATCTCGACCTTGGAGATCCCGGCGCGCTCCATGCCCGTGGACAGCAGCTTCCGGATCTTGACGTCCTCGGCCACGTACTCCGCGTACTGCTTGTCGGCGTACCAACGCGACTTCCAGTCCGTGGTGATACCCAGGCGGAAGCCGTGCGGGTTGATCTTCTGGCCCACTACCGGCCACCTGCCTTCTTCTTGCCCTGTGCCTTCTTGGCTTCGGCCTTCGGACGCGACTCCACCTCGACGGTGATGTGGCTGGTCCGCTTGCGGATCCGGTACGCGCGGCCCTGGGCCCGCGGACGGATGCGCTTGAGGGTCGGGCCCTCGTCGGCGTAGGCGTTCTTGACCCAGAGGGTGTCCGGGTCGAGATCGAGGTTGTTCTCGGCGTTGGCCACGGCGCTGGCGAGCACCTTCGCGACCGGCTCGCTTGCCGCCTGCGGGGCGAACTGGAGCACGGCCAAGGCGTCGGCGGCGCTACGTCCCTTGATCAGCTCGATCACCCGGCGCACCTTGGTAGGCGAGTCCCGGACGAAGCGAGCCCGCGCGTAAGCCGTCGGCAAAGCCTCGGCCACGTCGTTCTGGGCGTTCATCGCTAGTTCCTTGTTCTCTCGTGCCCGCTCAGCGGCGGCGCGACTTGCGGTCGTCCTTGATGTGGCCCTTGAAGGTCCTAGTCGGGGCGAATTCGCCCAACTTGTGACCCACCATCGCCTCGGTGACGAACACCGGGACGTGCTTGCGGCCGTCGTGCACCGCGATCGTGTGACCCAGGAAATCCGGGATGATCGTGGAGCGACGCGACCACGTCTTGATCACGGTCTTCTTGCCCGACTCGTTGAGAGCGTCCACCTTCTTGAGCAGGTGGTCGTCCACGAAGGGGCCCTTTTTGAGGCTACGTGGCATGTTCTTCTACCTCCCTGCTCAGCGCTTCTTGCCGGTACGCCGGCGGCGGACGATCATGGCGTCGGAGGCCTTGCGGCGGCGGGTGCGGCCTTCGGGCTTTCCGTTCGGGTTCACCGGGTGGCGACCACCGGAGGTCTTACCCTCACCACCACCGTGCGGGTGGTCGACCGGGTTCATGACGACACCACGGACGGTGGGGCGCTTGCCGCGCCAGCGGTTACGGCCCGCCTTGCCCCAGTTGATGTTGGAGTGCTCGGAGTTGCCGACCTCGCCGATGGTGGCGCGGTTGCGCACGTCGACGTTGCGGATCTCGCCCGACGGGAGACGAAGCTGGGCGTACGGCCCGTCCTTCGCCACCAGCTGCACCTTGGCACCGGCGGACCGCGCCATCTTCGCGCCGCCACCGGGGCGGAGCTCGATCGCGTGGATCACGGTGCCGACCGGGATGTTGCGCAGCGGCAGGTTGTTACCCGGCTTGATGTCGGCGCGGGGGCCGTTCTCGACCGTGTCACCCTGCTTGAGCTTCTCCGGGGCGATGATGTAGCGCTTCTCGCCGTCGGCGTAGTGCAGCAGCGCGATACGAGCGGACCGGTTGGGGTCGTACTCGATGTGCGCGACCTTGGCGGGAACGCCGTCCTTGTCGTTCCGGCGGAAGTCGATCAGCCGGTACGCACGCTTGTGGCCACCGCCCTTGTGGCGAGTGGTGATCTTGCCGCTGGAGTTACGGCCGCCGGACTTGCTCAGCGGACGCAGCAGCGACTTCTCCGGGGTGGACCGAGTGATCTCGGCGAAGTCGGAGACGCTGGAACCGCGACGACCCGGGGTCGTCGGCTTGTACTTGCGGATGCCCATGTGTCAGCTCAGTCCTTTACGCGGTGGGTCCGCCGAAGATCTCGATCGGCTTGCTCTCAGCCGAAAGAGTCACGATGGCGCGCTTGGTGTCCTTGCGCTTGCCGAAGCCGGCGCGAGTCCGCTTACGCTTGCCCTGGCGGTTGGCCGTGTTGACGCTGACCACCTTGACGCCGAACACCTTCTCGACCGCGATCTTGATCTGGGTCTTGTTGGCGTCCGGGCGGACGATGAACGTGTACTTGTGGTCCTCGAGCAGCCCGTAGGACTTCTCGGAGATCACCGGCGCGAGCAAGATGTCGCGGGGATCGGGGATGGCGATCGCACTCACTGCTCGTCACTCCCTTCAACCTCGCTCGACCGAGCCGAAGCCTTCGCGCCCTTGCCCCGGACGGGGCCGGCGACGAACACGTCGTAAGCGGCCTTGGTGAACACCACGTCGTCGTTGACCAACACGTCGTAGGTGTTGAGCTGGTCGGGCGTGATGATGTGGACCTCGGCCAGGTTCCGCAGCGAGTTCCAGCTCAGCTCGTCGTCGCGGTGCAGCACCACGAGAACGCGCTTGGCCTGGGTCACCGCGGCGATGGCGGCCTTGGCGGACTTGGTGGACGGCTTCTCGCCGGTCACCAGTTCGGTGACGACGTGCAGCTGTCCGGCGCGGGCCCGGTCGGAGAGGGCGCCACGCAGGGCGGCGGCCTTCATCTTCTTGGGGGTGCGCTGGGTGTAGTCACGCGGCGTGGGGCCGTGGACGACGCCACCACCGGTGAACTGCGGCGCACGGGTCGAACCCTGGCGGGCGCGGCCGGTGCCCTTCTGGCGGTACGGCTTCTTGCCACCACCGCGGACTTCACCGCGGGTCTTGGTGTCATGCGTGCCCTGGCGCGCGGCGGCCAGCTGGCCCACCACGACCTGGTGCATGAGGGGCACGTTGGCCTGCACGTCGAAGATCTCCGAGGGGAGCTCGACCGTGCCGTCGGCTTTACCGGCCGGGGTCTTCAGCTCGACGCTGGTCATGTTCAGTTACCACCCTTCGCGGCGCTGCGAACGAACAGCAGGCCGCCCTTGGGACCGGGCACGGCGCCCTTGATCAGCAGCAGGCCGTCCTCGGCACGCACCGCGTGCACGGTCAGGTTCTGCGTGGTGACCCGGTCGTTGCCCATCCGGCCCGCCATGCGCAGGCCCTTGAAGACGCGGCCCGGGGTGGCGCAGCCACCGATCGAGCCGGGCTTGCGGTGCACGGCCTGGGCACCGTGGCTCGCGCCCTGGCCCTTGAAGCCGTGACGCTTCATGACACCGGCGTAGCCCTTGCCCTTGCTGGTACCGGTCACGTCGACCTCGATACCGGCCTCGAACACCTCGGCGGTGATCTCCTGGCCGACCTCGTAGGTCTCGGCGTCGGTGGTACGCAGCTCGGCAAGGTAACGGCGCGGGGTCACGCTCGCCTTGTCGAAGTGGCCGGTGCGCGGCTTGTTCACCCGGCGCGGGTCGACCGCGCCGAAAGCCAGCTGCACGGCCTTGTAGCCGTCGTTCTCCTGGGTCCGAACCTGGGTGACCACGTTCGGCCCGGCCTGGACGACGGTCACCGGGACGACCCGGTTGTTCTCGTCGAAGACCTGGGTCATGCCGAGCTTGGTGCCCAGGATGCCCTTCACTTGCCTGTCAGACATGAGTCTCTTACTCTCCGCCGCTCGCCAGCCGCTGCTACTGGATGTTGACGTCGACGCTCGCCGGCAGGTCGATGCGCATGAGCGCGTCGACCGTCTTCGGCGTCGGGTCGAGGATGTCGATCAGACGCTTGTGCGTGCGCATCTCGAAGTGCTCGCGCGAGTCCTTGTACTTGTGCGGCGAGCGGATGACGCAGTAAACGTTCTTCTCGGTGGGCAGCGGCACCGGCCCGACAACACGGGCGCCGGTGCGCGTGACCGTCTCGACGATCTTGCGCGCCGAGGTGTCGATCGCCTCGTGGTCGTAGGCCTTGAGCCGGATGCGGATCTTCTGTCCCGCCATGGTGGCTGCTCGTTCCTTGTCGTCTCGTGCCGCTTTTGTCTTTTCAAACCTCAGCCTGGCTGAGGTTTTCCCAGTTCAACGGCCCTGTCCCCGGTCCACGCGGTCGGGCGTGTCGTGCCCGACGCACAGACGGATCCCGCGGGATCTTCGTCTTGCCTGGTCTTCCTCAACGTGAGGAGGCATCGAGCCGGCGGAAAAGCTTGAATCGCCGTCTCAAACGCCCTTGCCCGCTAGCCTCACCCGAAGGAAGTGCTCCGCGGACCGTGGCCGCTCATACCAGGGCGGCCGGAACCTGTCTTCCGAAGGAAGTACGAGTTCGGCCGCCCCAGGACGAGCAACCTGAATAGTGTCGCACACGTGATTTGACGCCTTGAACCCGGGGGTGTATCAGACCCCCGGGTGGCGTTGAATCACTTGATGATCTTGGTGACCTGGCCGGCGCCGACGGTCCGTCCACCCTCACGGATGGCGAAACGCAGACCCTCGTCCATGGCGACCGGCTGGATCAGCACGACGCTGATGTCCGTGTTGTCGCCCGGCATGACCATCTCGACACCCTCCTTGAGGGTGACGACGCCGGTCACGTCCGTGGTGCGGAAGTAGAACTGCGGGCGGTAGTTGTTGAAGAACGGGGTGTGACGGCCACCCTCGTCCTTCGACAGGATGTAGACCGAGCCCTCGAACTCCGTGTGCGGGGTGGTGGTGCCCGGCTTCACGACGACCTGGCCGCGCTCGACGTCCTCGCGCTTGATACCGCGGACCAGCAGACCGACGTTGTCGCCGGCCTCACCCTGGTCGAGCAGCTTGCGGAACATCTCGACACCGGTGACGGTGGTCTTGGTCGACTTCTCCTTGATGCCGACGATCTCGACCTCTTCGTTCACGTTGACGCGGCCACGCTCGATACGGCCGGTCACGACCGTGCCACGGCCGGTGATCGTGAAGACGTCTTCGATCGGCATCAGGAACGGCTTGTCGAGCTCGCGCACCGGGTCCGGCACGTTCTCGTCGACGGCCTGCATGAGCTCGAGAACGCTCTCGCCCCACTTGGCGTCGCCCTCGAGGGCCTTCAGGCCGGAGACCTTGACGACCGGAGCGTCGTCACCAGGGAAGTCCTGGGAGGACAGCAGCTCGCGGACCTCGAGCTCGACGAGCTCCAGGATCTCCTCGTCGTCGACCATGTCGGCCTTGTTCAGCGCGACCACGATGTAGGGCACGCCGACCTGCTTCGCGAGCAGCACGTGCTCACGGGTCTGCGGCATCGGGCCGTCGGTCGCCGCGACCACGAGGATCGCGCCGTCCATCTGCGCCGCACCGGTGATCATGTTCTTGATGTAGTCCGCGTGACCGGGGGCGTCCACGTGAGCGTAGTGACGCTTCTCGGTCTGGTACTCGACGTGCGAGATGTTGATCGTGATACCGCGCTGCTTCTCTTCCGGCGCGTTGTCGATCTGGTCGAACGCCGAAGCGGTGTTCAGCTCGGGGTACTTGTCGTGCAGAACCTTGGTGATCGCCGCGGTCAGAGTGGTCTTACCGTGGTCGACGTGACCGATGGTCCCGATGTTGACGTGCGGCTTGGTCCGCTCGAATTTCGCCTTCGCCACTGGAATGTCCTCCTGGACTGTTTTGCTTACTCACCGGCCAACGTGGCTGTCGGACGGGGATTCGTTTCTTGACGGATGCTGCGGACGTTCAGGAGTGTTCCTTATGCCCGCGAGCGGACGGGAACTACTCCCCCGTCGCCTTCGCGATGATTTCCTTCGCGACGTTCGCGGGAACCTCGGCGTAGGAGTCGAACACCATGGAGTAGTTGGCACGTCCCTGCGTACGCGAACGCAGGTCGCCGACGTAACCGAACATCTCCGACAGCGGGACCAGTGCCTTGACGACACGGGTACCGGCGCGCTCCTCCATGGCCTGGATCTGGCCACGGCGGGAGTTGAGGTCGCCGATCACATCGCCCATGTAGTCCTCGGGCGTGGTGACCTCGACGGCCATCAGCGGCTCGAGGATGACCGGACCGGCCTTCTTCGCGGCTTCCTTCATCGCCATGGAGCCGGCGATCTTGAAGGCCATTTCCGAAGAGTCGACCTCGTGGTACGCGCCGTCCAACAAGGTGAACTTCAACCCGACGAGCGGGTAGCCGGCCAGCACGCCGTACTGCATGGCGTCCTGTGCGCCCGCGTCGACCGACGGGATGTACTCCCGCGGCACGCGGCCACCGGTGACCTTGTTGTCGAACTCGTAGAGGGCACCGTCGGTGGACTCGAGCGGCTCGAGCTTGACGATGACCTTCGCGAACTGACCGGAACCACCGGTCTGCTTCTTGTGCACGTAGTCGAGCTTCTCGACCGTCTTGCGCACCGTCTCGCGGTAGGCGACCTGCGGCTTACCGATGTTCGCCTCGACCTTGTAGTCGGACTTCATGCGGTTGACCAGCACCTCGAGGTGCAGCTCGCCCATACCGGCGATGATCGTCTGGCCGGTGTCCTCGTCCAGGTTGACCTGGAACGTCGGGTCCTCTTCGGCCAGCTTCTGGATCGCCAGGGACAGCTTCTCCTGGTCGGCCTTGGTCTTCGGCTCGATCGCGACGCGGATGACCGGCGCCGGGAACGTCATCGACTCGAGGACGACCGGGTTCTGCGGGTCGGCGAGGGTGTCACCGGTGGTGGTGTCCTTCAGGCCGATGACCGCGTAGATGTGGCCCGCCTGGGCCTCGTCCACCGGGTTCTCCTTGTTGGAGTGCATCTGGAAGAGCTTCCCGATGCGCTCCTTGCGCTCCTTGGTGGCGTTGATCAGCTGCGCGCCGGAGGCGACCTTGCCCGAGTACACCCGGATGTAGGTCAGCTTGCCGAAGAACGGGTGCGCGGCGATCTTGAACGCCAGTGCGGAGAAGGGCTCCTCGGTCGACGGCTTGCGCGACACGACCGTCTCGCCGTCGGGCAGCGTGCCCTCGACGGCCGGGACGTCCAGCGGCGACGGAAGGTAGTCGATGACCGCGTCGAGCATGGGCTGGACGCCCTTGTTCTTGAACGCGGAACCGGTGAGCACCGGGTACGCCTCGCGGTTCACGGTGAGCTTCCGGATGCCGGCCTTGATCTCGGCCTCGGTCAGCTCCTCGCCCTCGAGGAACTTCTCCATCAGGGAGTCGTCGGTCTCGGCGATGGCCTCGACCAGCTTCTCCCGGTACTCGGCCGCCTTGTCGGCGAGCTCGGCCGGGATCTCCTCGACGGCGTAGTCCTCGCCCTTCTGGACCTCGCCGCGCCAGGTCAGCGCCTTCATGCGGACCAGGTCGACGACGCCTTCGAACTCGTTCTCGGCGCCGATCGGCAGCTGGATGACCAGCGGGCGGGCGCCGAGGCGCTCCTCGATGGTGCGGACGGTGAAGTAGAAGTCCGCGCCGAGCTTGTCCATCTTGTTGACGAAGCAGATACGAGGAACCTCGTACTTGTCCGCCTGACGCCAGACCTGCTCGGACTGCGGCTCGACACCTTCCTTGCCGTCGAAGACGGCGACGGCACCGTCGAGCACGCGGAGCGAACGCTCCACCTCGACGGTGAAGTCGACGTGGCCCGGCGTGTCGATGATGTTGATCTGGTGGTCGGCCCAGAAGGTGGTGGTGGCAGCCGAGGTGATGGTGATACCCCGCTTCTGCTCCTCCTCCATCCAGTCCATGGTGGCGGCGCCATCGTGGACTTCACCGATCTTGTAGTTGACCCCGGTGTAGAACAGGATCCGCTCGGTGGTGGTGGTCTTACCGGCGTCGATGTGGGCCATGATGCCGATGTTGCGGACCTTGTTCAGGTCGGTCAGCACTTCACGTGCCACGAGAGTGTTCCCCTGTCTCAAAATTGGGGCCCGGCAAGGCTTTGATCGGCAGCCGGGCGGATATCACCAGCGGTAGTGCGCGAAGGCCTTGTTGGACTCGGCCATCTTGTGCGTGTCCTCACGCCGCTTCACGCTGGCGCCGAGGCCGTTGCTCGCGTCGAGGAGCTCGTTCTGCAGACGCTCGATCATGGTCTTCTCGCGACGGGCCTGCGAGAAGGAGACCAGCCAACGAAGCGCGAGGGTCGTCGAGCGGCCCGGCTTGACCTCGATCGGCACCTGGTAGGTGGCACCACCGACGCGGCGGCTCTTCACCTCGATGGTGGGCTTCACGTTGTCGAGGGCGCGCTTCAGCGTGACGACCGGGTCGGTGCCGGTCTTCTCGCGAGCGCCTTCGAGGGCGCCGTAGACGATGCGCTCGGCCAGGGACCGCTTGCCGTCCTTCAGCACCTTGTTCACCAGCTGGGTGACCAGCGGGGATGCGTAGACGGGGTCAGAGATCAGCGGCCGCTTCGGGGCCGGACCCTTGCGGGGCATTAGCTCTTCTCCTTCTTCGCGCCATACCGGCTGCGCGCCTGCTTACGGTTCTTGACACCCTGGGTGTCGAGCGAACCGCGGATGATCTTGTAACGGACACCCGGCAGGTCCTTCACACGACCACCGCGCACGAGCACCATCGAGTGCTCCTGCAGGTTGTGGCCTTCACCGGGAATGTAGGCGGTGACCTCGATGCCGCTGGTCAGCTTCACACGAGCGACCTTGCGAAGCGCCGAGTTCGGCTTCTTGGGGGTTGTGGTGTACACGCGAGTGCACACGCCACGCCGCTGCGGGCTCCCCTTGAGGGCCGCGGTCTTCTGCTTGGCAGCCTTGTCCTGGCGGCCCTTACGGACCAGCTGCTGGATCGTGGGCAATGGACCAGCTTTCTGTTCGCGATCTTGCTACTACGTGTTGTCTCCGGCCCCCGCGGTCGGGCGTGTCGGCCCGCGTCACGGTCTTGCGACCGGTAACTTCCCGTAGGGATTTTCCGTCGGATCCCGCGTGGGCGAAGCCTTGGAACCGGATGCCTGAGCACCCCGTTCATGCCGCACGGCACACGGGACGGCCCGACGCCTGCCGGGCACGGTCTCCAAAGATACCCGGCCACTTCCGGACCGGCCAAATCGGGGGGTCGATAACTATATCGTGCCGGGCGTCACGCCGCGGCCACCCTGATGGAACGGCGTTTCGGGCCGTTCCATTCCCCGTCTTGGCGTCGCCCCCTCCCGGTGGTGGACTCAGTCCTCGTCGGGCTTGGCGTGGTCCGCCCGGCCCGGATGCGGGTCCCGGGAGAGGTCGATCAACGGATGCACGGGTGCCCCCTCCGGCGCCGCGTGACTCCCCCGCCTGGGTTCTTCGCTGCTTTCCTGCTTCTCGGCGTCCACGACGCCTCCCCTCGTTCGTACTGATACCGCCCTGCTCGGCGGACCACGCTACCTATTCCCCTATCGGGTGAGCCGGATGGATCCGGAAAGCACCCCATCGCGTCCAACGAGTGAATAGGTCACGATGGCTGCGGTGAAAGCGGTCACACGCACTTTGCACGGGGAGGCTCCATGTCGGCCGAGTTCGAACAGCTGGTCGCCGAGTTCGAGAAGTTCCAATCCAAGATCAAACAGGCCGAGACGCAGTTCGCGAAGGTCGGCGAGATGCAGGGCGAACTGGCGGAGCTGGAGTCGGTGGCGACGTCGCCGGACCGTTCGGTCACCGTCGTCGCGGGGCCCGGCGGGTCCGTGAAGGACATTCGCCTCAGCCCGGAAGCCCTTCGGCAGCAACCACAACAGCTCTCCGCCGCGATTCTGTCCACTTTGCACACCGCGGTGGCCGACGCGGCGCGGAAGCAGGCGGGGATCGTCGACGCGCAGTTCGGCGGGGCCTTCCATCTGAACGTCGAAGAACAGGTTCTCGAAGCCCAGGCGGAAGCACTGGGAACCACGGCGGACGATCTGCGGTCTCAGATGTCGGAGGAGCCACCACGGAACCCCGCGCGCCGCCCTCGGAACGAAGACGACTTCAGCGAGGAGACGGTGCTCCGGCGGTCGGACGAACCGACTCCCGGGCCGGCACCGTCGGGCGGGAACTCGGCCGGTGACCAGTTCCTCAAGAACCTGTTCGACGAGGAGGATCACCGATGACCGGACCAGGCGGGCACGCGGTCAAGACGCAGGCCTTGACCGACTACTCGAACAAGCTCGGTTACTACAAGGACGAGGCGGGCAAGTTCGGCGATCTCGTCGACCAGGCCGACGTCACGGACAAGTCGTGGGGCCTGATCGGGCTCGCGGTCAAGCAGACCTACACCGGCAAACTCGCCGACCTGCGTGAACTGCTCGAACTCCTGAAGACCGGCGTCGACTCGTTCTCCGGGAAGATGACCCAGGCGGCGTCGATCTACAACGGCTTCGAAAACGACGCGACGATCACCCTGGGGAAGTACGAAGCCAAGATCGACGGACCGAAGTGAGCTGGGGGACGGCATGACCGACGAGAAGGCGAGCATCGCCGCCGGCGTCAAGATCACGGGTGACGACAGCTTCGGCAAGAACGCGATGGACGCGGCGAAGAAGGTGCCGATCGCGGGCAAGGGCGTCACCACCGTCGCCAACGCCTACGAGAAGTTCAGTACCGCGCAGGGCCCCGGCGACCTGGTGGCCGCCGGCGGGCAGCTGGTGCAGGACGGCGCCGGGTTCATCGCGGGAGCTGGGGCGGATGTCGCGAGTTTCGTGCTCGACCCGGTCGGCTGGCTGGTCAGCAACGGCCTGAACATCCTGATCGAGCTGATCCAGCCGCTGCAGGACGCGCTGCATTTCGTCACGGGTGACGGCCCGGCGCTCAAGACCGCGGCGGGGAACTTCGGCAACATCGCCAAGGGCTTCGTCGCACTGGCCGACGACTTCGTCAAGACCGGCGACGAGTCCTTGAAGGACTGGGTGGGCGACGCGGGCGACGCCGCCAGGAACGCGCTCGGCGACTTCGCCGTCGGTATCAAGGGCATCGGCAACAGCGCCGGCACGGTGGCCGAGACGCTGCAGATGTGGTCGATGGTGATGACCGTCATCGAAGAGGTCGTCAAATCGATCATCTCCGAGCTGGTCACGTGGGCCATTTACATCTGGCTGCCGGCGCTGGCCGCTTCCGTCGTGAGCCTCGGCTCGTCGGTGGCCGCCGCGATGACCGCGACGATCGCCAAGGCCGCGAGCGCGATGGGCAAGATCACCAAACATCTCGGCAAGCTCGGCAAGCTGCTCGACAAGTTCATGGGCTTCATGCTCAAGTGGACCGACGACCTGGTGAAACAGGGTTCGAAGCTGACGAAGGCGGGCAAGGTCGGGATGACCCCCGGCCAGGAGAAGGCGATCGTCGGCGCGTTCGCGAAGGGCACCGGGTCGCAGCTGGGCACCTTCGGCGACGCCGCGAAGGACGTCCTCCAGGGGGTGCCGAACCAGGCGATCAAGCAGGTGGTCGGGGTCAATCCCGCCGACCTGGCGAAGGGTTCGGCGTATCAGGGCAAGGCGGCTTTCGACGTCGCGAACAAGGTCATCGACAACACCAAGAACGTCACCGCCGGGCAGGAGTACGGCCGCACCGGCGGTCGCCACAGCGACGAGGAGACCCGCGAGAACCTCGACATGGACCAGTAGGGTCGCCCGATGGACGATCAGCTGGCCGGGCCGTGGCTCATCGCCGGCGGGTACACCCTTGCCCTGGTGTTGCTGCTGCTCGGCGGGCGATTCGACGGACGGCGGCCGACCGCGGCCGCCGTCAGCTACGCGCTCTGCGGGATCCTCGTCTCCGAGACGTCGCTGTACTGGCTCTCGGCGGGGTCCGGCAGCGCGGTGCCCGGCTGGCTGTGGTTCGCGTTCCCGCTGGTCATCGCGGGTCTGGCGGCCTGGCGGGGGTATCGGCAGAAGACCTGGACCGGCAGGCTCGACGGATCCGGTGAGCCGAGCTTCGGCGTACTCCCCTCGCGGGGGATCGCCGTCACCCACGCGTCACCCGAGTCGGTGGTGACCGCGGTCGAGTTCGAGCACAACGGACACCGCCTGCTCGGGGTCGAGTACCGGCTCGGCGGCTCGGCCGACTTCCCCGACCTGGCCAGGACAGCTGACCTGACCGATGGGACGTACGCCCTGATCCAGCTTCGGACGCCTGTCGTGCCTTCGGTCGTCGTCACCCCCGTGACGGGCGCTTTCGAGCCGGAGCGGTTCACGCCGCTGGAGGACGCCCGGATCACGCGGAACACCGTCGGGGCGCCGAAGCCGGACGCCCTGCTGCAGCGGTTCGAGACCGGCACGGAGTTCGACCGCCGGTTCACCGTGACGACTTCCGATCCGGAGTTCGCCGAGGCGCTGCTCTCTCCCGGCGTCCGCGCGCTGTTCGAAGGCGATCCGTGGTTCCGGGTCCGGGAGGTCGCCTTCCACGGCGGTTCACTGTGGACCTCCGAAGCCGGGACGCTGACCGAAGAGATGATGTTCGCCGATTCGCGCCGCCTGGCCGTCCTGGCGTCCACTGTGGACTGGGAAGACGCGGGCTTTCGTTCGGTGGCGGTGGCTTCCGACACCAGTGACGCCGGATGGCTCGGCGGCCGCCGGGGTCCGCTCGCCGGGCTCCGCGGTCCCCTCAACCGGCGCCGGGAAGCGGCCGGACGTCAGCCGCTGTCGACGTTGTCGCTGGTGGCACGCACGGTCGTCGCGCTCGTCCTGGTGATCCCGGGGCTGGCGCTCGCGGTGAACTCGCTGACCGCGCTGACCGGGCTCGCCCCCGAGGCGCGGCTGACCGTGACCGCGACGCTGCGGGCGGAGGCGAGCACGTCGAGCTGCACCAGCTGCGGCAACGGCAACCTGGTGGACGGCACCTACGAACTCGACGGAGAGACGCACGCGGTCAAGGACCTGCGATGGATGTCCTTCGGGAACTTCCCGGAACGGGGTGACGTCGTCGATATCGCCGTGACGCCGCTGTGGTGGCATCCGCTGATCGAGGGCAAGGACACCGGTGTCTTCATGCTGCTGATCGGGCTGGCGCCCGTCCTCGCCGGCGCCGTCCTCGCCAAAGCCACCTTCCGCCCGCGCCCGCGTCGCGTTTAGCGGGCTAAACGCGATCCGGCACGGCCGGGGCCAGGGACTTCGCGAAGTAGTGGTGCGCGTAGGGGTCGTCGTTGAAGGGCTCGACCGTCTCGTAGCCGAGGCGCGCGTACAGGGCCCTCGCCTCGACGAGGTCGTCGCGGGTGTCGAGGCGGATGGTCGTGGCCCCGAGGCCGCGGGCGACGTCTTCGGCGGCGGCCACGAGCAGCGCCGCGCCGCCCTTGCCGCGTTCGGACTTCCGCAGGAAGACGCGTTTGAGCTCGGTGATCTCGGGCGTCATCACCCGGAGCCCGGCACAGCCGGCCAGTACCCCGTCGCGCCACGCGAGGAGGAAGGCTCCGGTCGGCGGGACCATGTCCCGGCTGTGCTGCTCCTGGAGCAGGACGTCGAGCTCCGCTTCGGTGACCTGGCGCTCGTAGTAGCGCGAGGCGATCTCGTCCAGATACTCGCGCAGCAGCTGGGCGGCGTCCGGTCGATCGACGGGGGTGACTTCGAAGCTCCAGGTCATGGCTACATTCTGCCGACTCTGGCCACCGGTTTTCGCTCCGCCACCAGATCGCGATTAGGGGGCTAAACGCAGGTCCGCCGGGGTGGTCAGGAGGGGGCAAGGCGGCCGGCGCAGGTGGCGACCTCCCCGGCGGCCGACCTCTCCGAGGTGACGACGGCGCCGCCCACGGCCACCCGGCATTCGACGGCGCCCTCGCCCTGCCCCATCAGCTGGACGGTCGGCGGGGTGCCGGTGTTCTTCCACGTGAGCTCCTTGCGCCACGGCAGCCTCACCTGCAGCTCCTGGTGCACGAGCCCCAGCCCGTTCGAGTCGTAGACCACGGTCGCGGTCCCCGAGCCGGCAAGTTCGTAGGCGATCCGCCAGTCGTTCGACACCGGCCGCGCCTGGCTGAGCGTCCGGGTGATCGTGCGGTCGGGCCCCCGCGACGGCACCGCCGTGGTCTCGGCCCACGGCTCCTCACCACCGTTGAGCAGCACCACACAGGTCGCGATCGCGGCCACCACGATCCCCGCGATGGCGATACGCCCGATCAGTTGCCTGTCGGCCATCGGCCCTCCTCACCGAATGCGGCGGCGCGGCCCGGAAGCCGCGCCGCCGCGGAAGTCAGGACGGCAGCAGCCGGCCGGGGACGCCGTTGAGCGACTGGACGAGCCCCAGCACCGGGACGCCGAGCGGCGCGAACGTCCAGATGTTGTGGAGGTCGCTCGTGTCGGGTTCGTCGACGACCACGACATCGTTCGGCGCTTCCTGCGCGGCGAGCGCCGGAGCGGCCGAACCGAGCACGACGAGCCCGGCGAGCGCGGTACCGGTGACCGCGCGGACGAAGGTCTTCATGAGATTCTCCTTTACTGGTAACGGTTTTACGAAATGGGCGTGATGATCCCGTAGATCGGGGCGAGGACGTCGGTGGGCACGGGTACGGTCGGTCCGAGCAGGCCGCCGAGGTCGAGGCCGGGGAACAGCCAGACCGCGGGGCCGCCGCCACCGGTGGGCAGACCCGGCAGCGGGTCGGCCGAGGCGACCCCTCCGGCGAGTCCGGACAGCGCGCCCGCGACGGCGAGCGGCAGCAGCACACGGGCCGCGATTCGTTTCATTTCCTCTCCCATTCTTTCGTTGAAATCGAACTTCACCGCAGTACCGGGCTGACCGGCACGATCGTGCCGTCGGGGATCCACTGCCCCGCGTAGTTCCGGTCGGCGATCATCCCGACGGCGTGCGGTTCGCCCGGGTACATCGGCATGGCGTTGACCTGCGCCGCCGCGAAGATCTGGACGTCGCCGTCGATCGACCTCCACTGATCACCCAGCCAGCTCCGGAACCCGCCGAGCGTGGGACTTTCGCCACCGAAGGCGTTGCCCGCTGCGACGGCGAAACTCACGGCGACCTGCTCGCGCGGGTCGAACCTCAACGGCACCGAGGAACTCGCGACGGAGTTGACGATCGGCCCGTTCAGTAGCCAGGGCGCCAGGTACAGGCCGTATTGATGGGTCGGCTTGAGCCGCTGGGACTCGGCCGCGCGGGTCATCGCCGTGTAGCCGCCCGCCCAGCCGGACACGACGACCAGCGCGGTGTTCGGCCCCGCCTCGGCCCGCACCGGCAGACCGGAACGTGCGGCGGTCTCGCGGACCAGCTTCGCTGCGGCCGTACTGCGCGGCGAGGTGTCCTCGACGAGGGTGAGCGCGGAAGGTTCGCGTCCGACGAGGAATTCGACGAGTTTGACGAGAGAACCGCTGTCCTCACTCGAAAGTGCGTCCGCCGGGCAAGAGGTGAGGACTTCGCGGCGGTCGGCGATCAGACCGCCCAGCGCCGCCGAAGCACACTCGGGTGCGTCCGCGTCCTCGATGGCGGGGCCTGGCTCCTCCCCCGCGTCGACCTCGATATTCGTCTGCTCCCCGCCGCGGCTGATGACCAGGTCGTTACGCCCCTTCGGCAGGTCGACCTCGGCCCAAGTGCCCTCGGCACCCGGCCGCACGATGGCCTTGCCGATCAGGCCGCCTTCGATTCCCGCGGACAGGTCTTCTCCCGCGCTCGCGGGGAAATGGACCAGGTTCTTGCCGGGACGTTGCGGACTAACCAGAACGGGGAATCGCTGTCCACCGAGGGCGGCGTCGGCGAGCAGCGCCACACCGGGGGTCGGGAGCTCGGGTGGTTCGGGAATGGCCGCGAGACCGCTCCAGGCAACGAAACCGAGTACCACAGCGGCCGCGCCGTACCGATAGGCGCGGATGGATTCCTTACCCGCGAAGAAGAATCCTGCGATCACGGTGGCGAATACCGGCAGCAAGGCGATCACCAGCAAGGTGATACCGAAGAGCGTGCCGTAGATCCTGCGGTCGAAACCCAGCCCGGAGGAGAACAGCTGGGCCGCGCCCGCGACGACGAGAAGTCCGCCCAACGTCAGGGAAAGCGGGCCGAGCCGGAAGTTCGTCTGACGCCACTGCTCCGCGGGCACCCAGACGGAGAGAACAGTGACGCCGAACCACAAGGCCGCGGCCGCGACGTAGACGGTGTCGATGGCGAATTCGACACCCGTCCGCCCGAGCGAGGTTTCGAGCACCACCAGCGCGGCGAGCGCCAGAGCGGCCCAACGGCCCGCCGACGGCCAGCGGATCAGTACTGGAATGGCCAGCGCGAGCACGAGATGCACGATCGACGCGATGACGGTGACGTCGGTCGCGAAGGCGGAAACCGCGGCCAGCACGGCGGAAACCCCACCGAGAGCGGCGATGGTGAGGTGCAGCCGGTGGGGCAGTTCACCCACCAGCGGACGCAGGATTCCTGTGCCCGCGAGGAAAGCGGTCGCCAGCAGAAGTCCGATCCGGAGCAGGACGAGGGCGATGTCGGCGCCTGCCGAACCCGAGCTCGCCGGTATGACGTGGTGATCCATGGAGCCTTCTCCGAAAAGATCGGCGGAGCCGTGGGTGGCGGAGTGTGCCCGCCACCCACGACCTTCCGCGCCGAGCAGGGCTATTTGAGATCCGCGTCCGCCACGACGAACAGTTCGGAGTGCGGTTTGGCGTTGCCGAAGGACCCGTGCGGCCAGGTCTTCCGGTTGAAATTGATCCCGACCTGGCCGGTGAACTCGTCCCGGAAGTTCTGGTCGACCGCGACCTTCCCGTCCTGGCCGAGGTTCAGCAGGTTGACCTTGTGGTCACCGTCCAAACCGGACCGTGCGACGAAGTAGTTCGACACCGCGAGATGCTGCGGCTTGTCGGTTTCGTGGTAGTACCCGTCGTCGCCGAGCACGAAGTTGTCGTACGCGCCCCAGTGCGGGCCCCCGCCGGGGGTACCCGGGTTGATCGGCGCCGCGCCGACGACGGTCGGCAGGTCACCGCCACCGCCCTGCTGGGACTTCTCCTTCGTGTCGATCCGGCCCTTGATGTTCTCGACCTTGTCGCCGGCGGCGACCAGCTTCTGGATGTCGAGGACGTACACACCACCTGTGGTGCCTGGGTCGTCCGGGCCGAGCGCGCCCTTGGAGCGTCCGGTGATCGCACGGTAGAGGTACTTGTCGTCGGGGCTGGTCTGGATCCAGCCACCGTTCGACCCGCCGCCGTTGGAGTCGTTGTTCGGGTGGATCGCCTTGTTGGCGGCGCCGTCGTCGAACACCTGGATCCAGTGCGGCTCCTTGGCGGTGATGTCCGGCGTGTAGAACACCGCGCCGCCCTGCATGGTCTGGGCGAACGCGCCCTTGTGGCCGGGCAGGTTGGTCACCGTGGTCTCCATGACCGCGCGGCTTTCCGCGTGCAGCGGGTCCGCGGGATCAGCCCTCGGGCCGTCCGGCAGGTACGAGACCGCCTTGAGCTTCGGCTTGTTGCGGTCGGAGATGTCCCAGGTGCGGACGGTCGGCCGCCGCAGATACGGCGACGGCTGCTTCACCGGGTCGAGGATGATGTTGCGCGGCTCGGCGTAGTCACTGGTGACCAGGGTGTCGAGATCCTCGCGGGCTTGGATGCCGTGCGGGTTGGCGCAGGTCGGCTTGTCCAGCTGCGGGAGGTTGTCGCACAGCTTCTTGTTGTCGCCCTGCGGCGTGGCCGCCGGGGACTCCGAAAGCACCTGTGCGTTCTGGTCGAAGCGGACGACCTCACCGGGGCTGCCGGCGAAACCGTTGCCCACCACGGTCGAACCGTTGGCGTAGGTGTGCGGGCCGGGCACGACCGGGCCGCCCATGTAGGTGCCGTAGGCGGTGCCGTCCTTGAGCACCCAATACGCGTCCGGCACCGAGCCGCCGAGGGTCTGGGTCGGGAGGCTGACGCCCTTGAGCTTCAGTCGCGGCAACGCGGAGACGTCGAAGGCGTACGTCGCGGCGGCGAACAGCGCGCCGGCGTAGATCGTGTCTCCCTTGTGCCACACGTATTGCATGTGGTGCGGCTCGTTCTCGACGAGCGGGCCGACGGTGGCGGTGTTGACGACCTTGCCGTAAGTCGGCGAACCCTGCGTCGCGTCGATCACGGCGAGGAAGTCCGGACCGGGCAACGCGTTCTTGATCTTGTTCAGGCCGCCACCGAGCGAACCCGGCAGATTTTTGACGTCCTTGACCAGGGTGTCGGCGATGTTCTCGTCACCGGCCCAGACCAGCAGCCACTTCTTGCGCTTGCCGTCCGCGCTCCGGGACGCCGCGACGTCCTTGGACACCAGGTGGTTCTGGACCCAGTACTCCTTGCCGTCGGCCGCCTTCTTCGCGTCCTTGACGACCTGGACGTCGGCGTAGGCGCTCGTCGCGGAGCCGGTGTAGGTCACCGTGCCCACAGCGAGCGCCGACGCCAAGGCGCCGATCACCACTTTTCGCCACTTGGGCGAGTTGGATAGCATTCTTTCTCCCTGTTTTCGCTACCGAAGCGCCAGAAAATCGGCACACCTCTCCCCTATTTCGCGCAGGCTTCACCGCACGAAACGAAGGGAATTACAATCAACCGCCGGTTCGCGCAGGGAACCGTTGCGGCACAGTGGAAACGTCAGCGCACGACGAACAGACGCAGCTGATCAAGTGATCCCGGAAAGGGTCAGGAATCCATACACAGCGCGCTGGCTTGCTGCCGCAAGTCAACGTGCCGGCGCCATACCAAGGCGACTGGGGATTGCATGGGCGAATACTCGTGCGAAGCCGCCAGAGTGTCAATCTCGCGATCAAAGAATGGGACGTGCCACGACAGGGTGAATTTCCCACGATGCGGATGAACCATTAGTCCGGACGGGTGGCGACTTTCCGCGCCTTGGGAATTAGGCCACCTGGCGGCACTACGGCAGGTCACAACGGACCAGTAACCCGGGCCCAATAGAGCGCGCCCGTTATGTTTTCGTTATGCAATCTCAGGAACTCTGCTGCTGCCCGCCCCATGTAGGACAGGCCAAGTGCCGAAGAACCTCAGACGAGCCGAAGGCGCACCCCGAGTTCGTCGCGCTCTCCGACGTCGCGCCGACGATCCTGTATGAAATCCGCTACCGGGGGTGGCACAACTTCGTCGGCCGGAAGACCGAAGGATACGTCCAACCGCCGTTCCTCCTGCCCCTGCAAGCTGCGGAGGGCCTACGGCCGGCCAGCGGCGACTGCTGCGGCAGAGCCACACGCTCAAGGTGTACGACTGCTACCGGCCGCCGCGGACCGTCGACCATTTCGTCCAGGGGGCCGAGGACCTCTCGGACGAGAGGATTAAGGCGGAGTTCTGTCCGAACGTGGCGAAGAACCGTTTGTTCGCCGACGGGTCCGGTCACAGCCGCGGGAGCACGGTGGACCTGACGATCGTGAAGCCACCGCCCCGGCCGCAGCACCCATATCGGCTGGGTGAACCGCTGGCGCCTTGCTTCTCGCCGGACCGGTTGAGGATCACCGGCGAGGCCCGGGCGAACCGGCAACTGCTCAAGGTCACGCTCGCGGAGGCCGGGTTCCGAAACCTCGCCGAGGAGCGGTGGCACTACACCTTCGCGGGGAAGCTTTCCCGAACACCCACTTTCGACTTCCCCGTCACCCGACCCTCCCTGACCTGCGCCCCCTCCCACCGGATCGCGTTTAGGGGGCGAAACGCAGGTCGGGGCAGGCGGCAGGCAGATCGCGTTTAGCCCGCTGAACGCAAGTGCCACCGGATCGCGTTCAGCGGGCTAAACGCGATCCGGTGGCATCGGGCGTGGGCAGGTGACAGATCGCGATCAGGGGGCTAAACGCAGGTCAGTCAGCCTGGCGGCGACGGCGGCGGGAGGTGAAGATCAGACCCCCGCCGAGGGCCAGGGCGGCCAGGGCGAGGGCGCCGAGGCCGAGTACATCGGCACCGGTGCTGGCCAGACCCGTTCCGCCGCCGGAACCCTGCTGACCCGGCGCACCGGGTGCGGGCGTGGTGGTTCCAGACGCGTCACAGCCAGGACGCCGGGTAGGCAGGGTGACCGGCGGTTCCTCGCCCTTCTCTGCTCCGACGCGCAGCCGGGCTGGGTTGTCCGGCGGGCCGACGACATAGATCGAGGTCGGGTTCTCGTTCTTGATCCGCCAACCTTGCGGCGGCGCGAAGAACAGGCGGTACTTCGGCCCCGGGACCACGTTCTCGATCTTGAAGTTCCCGTCCGCGTCGGTCGTGGTCTCGACGATGGTCGGACAGTCGCCGTCGGACGAGAAGACGAGCTTGACGCCGGCGATGCCCGGGCCAGGCCTGCTCGGATCGGACTCGTCGGCGACCTGTCCCGCGAAGGTGGCCATCCCACCCGGCACCGCGGCCTCGTCAGTGGCGACCGGGTTGCCGTCGATGCCGACGTCGGCATAACCGAAGTCACACCCCACCGCGACACGGCCATGATTCAGTGCGGCGTCCGGAACCTTCTCGGTAACGTCGAAGGTTCTGGTCTCGCCAGGAGCGATCGCCACCCCGCCCTCGAAGTAGGAGAGCTCCCCCCAACCGGGACCGTTGCCCTTCAGACCGAAGTCATTTCCGACACGATTGCACCCCGCCACGACGCCGGAGAGCGGGATGGATCCGGAGTTCGACAGCGTGACGGTGAGGTGGGCGAGCTCGCCTGCTTTGTACAGGTCCTTGGTGAAGGACACCGATGCCTTGAGTGCGCCGTCCAATGGCTGCACGCCGCGGATGGGCAAGTTCGTGGTGTCCGCGCCGATCTGGACGACCTTGGCCGGGAAGAGCCAACCCTTGCTCGCGTCGCCGCCGCCGAGGCGGTACTGGGCGGCCGCGACGTCGCCGAAGTCAATCTTCCCGTCGGCGTCGCTGGTGGCCTTGTACTCCTTGGCGCCAAGGGTGTGGCGCAAGGTGAGCGGGATACCACCGAGCTGTTCGCCGTCGTCGAGCTTGCCGTTGCCGTTCTTGTCGCCGAACACGACTCCCTCCGCGCGTTTGACGACCTTCGTGACAGGGACGCTGGCGCTGAACTCGCCGATGCCCAACGAGGAATCGTCGTAAAGGAAGCCGCGGACGTTCACGACATCACTGTCGAGGTCCGCCACCTGGCCGGTGAGGGTCATCTCGATGGTTCCCGCCGGCTCGAGGCTCACCCCCGGCGAGCGACCCAGTTCCCGCCATCCCGGCTCGTAAGGGATCGAAAGGGCGCCTGGTTCGCTGAAGAAATAGTGCAGCTGAAGGCCGGTCAAACGAGTTTCGGTGACGTTCTTGACCTTGAACGTGAAACGAACGTCTTCGTCGGTCCGGTAAGACGACTTTTCGAACGCGACCGAAGCTTCGACCTTGTCGTTCCCGGCCTGCGGCTTCGGCGCCGCGGACGAAGAACTCTCGACCGGCGGCGCGCTCGAAGTCGGGGCGGGAGAGGTACTCGGCGCCGCGGACGTCACCGGCACACTGCTCGAGGGCGGGGTCGACGGCTCCGGATCCGCCATGGCAGGCGTGGCGAACACGCCGGTCAGTGCCGCCAAGGCGGCGAGATAGACAACCCCGGTACGCGCGATCGATCTCGCGCCAGGTCTCTTGCTCACGCAGAGTCTCCCCAGATAACCCGATGAAACGCGCACAGCCCCCGAGCCGCGTCGAACCCGATCAATTTAACGAGCTCCGCGGAGGATGCCTACCCGGTTCGGGTGACGGGGTTCAAACTGGAACATTCCGGGAAACGGGAAGGGCCCCCGCCGGATCGGCGGGGGCCCTTCTCGTGGATTTCGCTTCGGTCAGCGGAAGTCGCGGCCGAAGTCGTAGTCGTCCAGCGGCACCGCGGCGCCCGGCGTGGAGCCGAACACATCCGGGGTGTAGTAGCCGTCGTCGTAGGACGGGATCGCGTAAGCGGCGACCCGCGCCTCCTCGGTCGGCTGCACCTGGATGTTGCGGTACTTGTTGATCCCGGTACCGGCCGGGATCAGCTTACCGATGATCACGTTCTCCTTGAGGCCCACGAGCTTGTCCGAGCGGCCGTTGATGGCCGCGTCGGTCAGGACACGCGTGGTCTCCTGGAACGAGGCCGCCGACAGCCACGAGTCCGTGGTCAGCGAGGCCTTCGTGATCCCCATCAGCACCGGGCGACCCGAGGCCGGCTCGCCGCCTTCTGCGACCGACGCACGGTTCTTCGCCTCGAACTTGGTCCGCTCGGGCAGCTCGCCCGGCAGGAAGTCCGTGGCACCGGAGTCGATGATCGTCACGCGGCGCAGCATCTGCCGCACGATGACCTCGATGTGCTTGTCGTGGATCGACACACCCTGCGCCCGGTACACCTTCTGGACCTCGTCCACCAGGTGCATCTGCGCCTCGCGCGGCCCCATGACCCGCAGGACCTCGTGCGGGTCCGGCGTGCCTTCGAGCAGCTGCTGGCCGACGGCGACACGGTCACCGTCACCCAGCGGGCCGTTCGGGGTGTTCGCGAGCCGCTGACGCTTGGACAGCTTGTCGAAGACGATCTCCTCGCTGCCGTCGTCCGGGATCAGCGTGATCTTCCAGAACCGCTCGCTCTCCTCGATGCGCACGCGGCCATCGACGTCGGCGATCGGCGCCTTGCCCTTCGGGACCCGGGCCTCGAACAGCTCCTGGACACGGGGCAGACCGGTCGTGATGTCGTCACCGGCGACACCACCCTGGTGGAACGTACGCATCGTCAGCTGCGTACCCGGCTCACCGATCGACTGGGCCGCGACGATACCCACGGCCTCGCCGACGTCGACGAGCTGACCGGTCGCCATGGACCGGCCGTAGCAGGTGGCGCAGATACCGACGGCCGACTCGCAGGTCAGCACCGAACGCACCTTGACCTTGGAGATCCCGCTCGAGATGAGCTTGTCGATCGCCGGGTCACCGATGTCGTCACCGGCGTTGAGCACGACGTTGCCCTTGGCGTCGACCGCGTCGGTCGCCAGGTTCCGCGCGTACACGCTGGTCTCGACGTGCTGGTCGCGCAGGACCTTGCCGTCGCCGATGTCCTCGCCGATCGGCATGTTGATACCGCGGGTGGTGCCACAGTCGATCTCACGGACGATGACGTCCTGCGACACGTCCACCAGACGACGGGTCAGGTAACCCGAGTCGGCGGTACGGAGCGCCGTGTCCGCCAGACCCTTACGGGCACCGTGCGTCGCGATGAAGTACTCCGCCACCGACAGGCCTTCACGGAAGTTGGCCTTGATCGGACGCGGGATGTACTCACCCTTCGGGTTCGACACCAGACCACGCATACCGGCCAGCGACCGGACCTGCGTCATGTTGCCCGCCGCGCCCGACTTCACGATCATCGCGATCGGGTTGTCGTCCGGCAGCGCCGTCTCCATGATCTTGTGGACCTCTTCGGTGGCCTGCGTCCACACCTTGACGAGCTCGTTGTTGCGCTCGGCGTGCGACAGCTGACCACGCTGGTACCGCTTCTCGACCTGGTCGGCCTTGCCTTCGTACTCGTCCAGAATGGCCTTCTTGCCGGTCGGGACGAGAACGTCGGAGATCGCGACCGTGACGCCCGAACGGGTCGCCCAGTAGAAACCGGCGTCCTTCAGGCGGTCCAGGGTCTGCGCGACCTGGGTCATCGAGTAGCGCTCGGCGAGGTCGTTCACGATCGCGGCCTGACGCTTCTTCGGCATCGGCTCGTTGATGAACGGGTAGTCCGCCGGCAGCAGCTCGTTGAACAGCACGCGGCCCAGGGTGGTCTCGGCCAGCCACGCCTTGCCCGGCTCCCAGCCCTTCTCCGCGAGCGCCGCTTCGTCGGCCTTGGCGGGCTGACGGTCGGTGATGCGGATCTTGACCGGGGCGTGCAGGCTCAGCGCCTTGCGGTCGAACGCCATGATCGCCTCGGCGGGCGACGAGTACGCGTTGCCCGCGCCCTCGGCGGTCTCGGTCAGGCGAGTCAGGTGGAACAGACCCGTCACCATGTCCAGACGCGGCATGGCGAGCGGACGGCCCGACGCCGGCGAAAGGATGTTGTTCGCCGACAGCATCAGGATGCGGGCCTCGGCCTGCGCCTCCGCGGACAGCGGGAGGTGCACGGCCATCTGGTCACCGTCGAAGTCCGCGTTGAACGCTTCACAGACCAGCGGGTGCAGCTGGATGGCCTTGCCTTCGACCAGCTGCGGCTCGAAGGCCTGGATACCGAGGCGGTGCAGGGTCGGCGCACGGTTCAGCATCACCGGGTGGCCGGTGATGACCTCTTCGAGCACGTCCCACACCTGCGGCCGCGACCGCTCCACCATCCGCTTGGCGGACTTGATGTTCTGCGCGTGGTTCAGGTCGACCAGCCGCTTCATGACGAACGGCTTGAACAGCTCGAGCGCCATGTCCTTCGGCAGACCGCACTGGTGCAGCTTCAGCTGCGGACCGACGATGATGACCGAACGGCCGGAGTAGTCGACACGCTTGCCGAGCAGGTTCTGACGGAACCGGCCCTGCTTACCCTTGAGCAGGTCGGACAGCGACTTCAACGGGCGGTTACCGGGACCGGTGACCGGGCGGCCGCGGCGGCCGTTGTCGAACAGCGCGTCGACGGCCTCCTGCAGCATCCGCTTCTCGTTGTTGACGATGATCTCGGGCGCGCCGAGGTCGATCAGCCGCTTCAACCGGTTGTTCCGGTTGATGACCCGGCGGTAGAGGTCGTTCAGGTCGGAGGTGGCGAACCGGCCACCGTCGAGCTGGACCATCGGGCGCAGGTCCGGCGGGATCACCGGGACGGCGTCGAGGACCATGCCGCGCGGGTCGTTGCCGGTGGCCTGGAAGGCCGCGACGACCTTGAGCCGCTTCAGCGCGCGGAGCTTCTTCTGCCCCTTGCCGTTGCGGATGGTGTCGCGCAGGCTCTCGGCCTCCGCGGCGACGTCGAACTCGGTGGCCAGCTTCTGGATGGCCTCCGCGCCCATGCCGCCGGTGAAGTACTCGCCGTAGCGGTCGACGAGCTCGCGGTAGAGCAGCTCGTCGGCGATGAGCTGACGGGTGTCGAGCTTGGTGAAGGTCGTCCAGACCTCCTCGAGACGGTCCAGCTCGCGACCGGCGCGGTCACGCAGCTGACGCATCTCGCGCTCGCCGCCTTCCTTGACCTTGCGGCGGACGTCGGACTTGGCGCCCTCCGCCTCCAGCTCGGCCAGGTCGGCTTCCAGCTTCTGCGCCCGTGCCTCGATGTCCGCGTCACGCTTGGTCTCGAGGTTCTTGCGCTCGACGCCGATCTCGTTCTCGAGGGTCGGGAGGTCGTTGTGCCGCAGCTCGGTGTTCACACCGGTGATCACGTAGGCCGCGAAGTAGATGATCTTCTCGAGGTCCTTCGGCGCCAGGTCGAGCAGGTAGCCCAGGCGGGAGGGAACACCCTTGAAGTACCAGATGTGGGTGACGGGAGCGGCCAGCTCGATGTGGCCCATCCGCTCACGACGCACCTTGGCGCGGGTGACCTCGACGCCACAGCGCTCGCAGATGATGCCCTTGAAGCGGACCCGCTTGTACTTACCGCAGTAGCACTCCCAGTCCCGGGTCGGGCCGAAGATCTTCTCGCAGAAGAGGCCGTCCTTCTCGGGCTTGAGCGTCCGGTAGTTGATGGTCTCCGGCTTCTTCACCTCGCCGAAGGACCACTGACGAATGTCGTCGGCGGTGGCGAGGCCGATGCGGAGCTCATCGAAGAAGTTGACGTCCAGCACGTCTTTACATCCCCTTGGGGTTGATGCGACTAGAGGAGTTGGCGAGCGGAGGCGGGAGCCCGAGGGACTCCCGCCTCATCGCGGGTCAGTGCACGACGTCGTCCACCGAGGGCGACTCGTTGCGGGACAGGTTGATGCCGAGGTTGGCCGCGGCACGCTCGAGGTCCTCGTCGTCGGAGTCGCGCATCTCGATCGCGGCGCCGTCGCTGGACAGCACCTCGACGTTGAGGCAGAGCGACTGGAGCTCCTTCAGGAGCACCTTGAACGACTCCGGGATGCCCGGCTCGGGGATGTTCTCCCCCTTGACGATGGCCTCGTACACCTTGACGCGGCCGACCACGTCGTCCGACTTGATCGTCAGGAGCTCCTGCAGGGTGTATGCGGCGCCGTACGCCTGCATCGCCCAGCACTCCATCTCGCCGAACCGCTGGCCACCGAACTGCGCCTTACCACCCAGCGGCTGCTGCGTGATCATCGAGTACGGACCGGTGGACCGGGCGTGGATCTTGTCGTCGACCAGGTGGTGCAGCTTCAGGATGTACATGTAGCCGACGGAGACCGGGTACGGGAACGGCTCGCCGGAGCGGCCGTCCAGCAGCGTGGCCTTGCCGTTCTGCTTGACCATGCGCTCGCCGTCGCGGTTCGGCTTGGTCGCGCCGAGCAGCCCGGTGAGCTCCTCTTCCTTCGCGCCGTCGAACACCGGGGTCGCGGTGTTCGTGCCGGGGTCGACGTCGTAGAGCTCCTCGTTGAGGTTCTTCGCCCACTCCGGGTTGCCCTCGATCTTCCACCCCTGCGACGCCAGCCAGCCCAGGTGAAGCTCCAGGACCTGGCCGATGTTCATACGACGCGGGACACCGTGGGTGTTCAGGATGATGTCGACGGGCGTGCCGTCCTCCATGAACGGCATGTCCTCGGCGGGGAGGATCTTGCCGATGACACCCTTGTTCCCGTGGCGGCCGGCGAGCTTGTCGCCCGGCTGGATCTTCCGCTTCTGGGCCACGTAGACGCGGACCAGTTCGTTGACGCCCGGGGGCAGCTCGTCGTCGTCCTCGCGGGAGAACACGCGGATGCCGATGACCTTGCCGGTCTCGCCGTGCGGCACCTTCAGCGAGGTGTCGCGGACCTCACGGGCCTTCTCGCCGAAGATCGCGCGGAGCAGGCGCTCCTCCGGGGTCAGCTCGGTCTCGCCCTTGGGCGTGACCTTGCCGACCAGGATGTCGCCGTCGCGGACCTCGGCACCGATGCGGATGATGCCGCGCTCGTCGAGGTCGGCGAGGACCTCCTCGGAGACGTTCGGGATGTCCCGGGTGATCTCCTCGGCGCCCAGCTTGGTGTCGCGGGCGTCGATCTCGTGCTCCTCGATGTGGATCGACGTGAGCACGTCGTCCTGCACCAGGCGCTCGGAGAGGATGATCGCGTCCTCGTAGTTGTGGCCCTCCCACGGCATGACCGCGACGAGCAGGTTCTTGCCGAGCGCCATCTCACCGTTCTCGGTGGACGGGCCGTCGGCGATGACCTGACCCTGCTCGACCCGGTCGCCCTCGTTGACGATCGGGCGGTGGTTGAAGCAGGTGCCGTGGTTCGAGCGACGGAACTTGTACAGTCCGTAGCTCTTCCGCGTGCCGTCGTCGTGCATGATCGTGATCAGGTCGGCCGAGAGCTCCTCGACCACACCGGCCTGCTCGGCGACGAGCACGTCACCGGCGTCCACCGCGGCACGCAGCTCCACGCCGGTGCCGACCAGCGGGGCCGAGTTGCGCAGCAGCGGAACGGCCTGACGCTGCATGTTCGCGCCCATGAGCGCGCGGTTCGCGTCGTCGTGCTCGAGGAACGGGATCATCGCCGTCGCGACCGAGACCATCTGCCGCGGCGAGACGTCCATGTAGTCCACGTCCAGCGGGTCGATCAGCTCGACCTCGCCGCCCTTCTTACGGACCAGGACGCGGTCTTCGACGAAGGTGCCGTCGTCCGAGATCGGCGCGTTCGCCTGCGCCTTCACGTACCGGTCTTCCTCGTCCGCGGTGAGGTAGTCGACCTGGTCGGTGACGCGGCCCTCGACGACCTTGCGGTACGGGGTCTCGATGAAACCGAACGGGTTGACCCGCGCGTACGAGCAGAGCGAACCGATCAGGCCGATGTTCGGGCCTTCCGGCGTCTCGATCGGGCACATGCGGCCGTAGTGCGACGGGTGGACGTCCCGGACCTCCATGCCGGCGCGCTCACGCGACAGACCACCCGGGCCGAGGGCGGACAGACGACGCTTGTGCGTCAGCCCCGACAGCGGGTTGTTCTGGTCCATGAACTGCGACAGCTGCGAAGTACCGAAGAACTCCTTGATCGCCGCCACGACGGGACGGATGTTGATCAGGGTCTGCGGGGTGATCGCCTCGACGTCCTGGGTGGTCATCCGCTCGCGGACGACGCGCTCCATCCGGGACAGACCCACGCGGATCTGGTTCTGGATGAGCTCGCCGACGGTGCGGAGACGACGGTTGCCGAAGTGGTCGATGTCGTCGGTCTCGACCGGGATGACCTGGTCGCCGACGGTCGCCTTGTCCTCGCCCGCGTGCAGGCGGACCAGGTACTCGATCGTCGAGACGATGTCCTCTTCGGTCAGCGTCCCGGTGTCGTACGGCGTGGTCAGGCCGAGCTTCTTGTTCAGCTTGTACCGGCCGACCTTGGCCAGGTCGTAGCGCTTCGGCTTGAAGAACAGGTTCTCCAGCAGCGTCTGCGCGCTCTCCTTGGTGGGGGGTTCGCCCGGACGCAGCTTGCGGTAGATGTCGAGGAGCGCCTCGTCGGTGCCGGCGGTGTGGTCCTTCTCGAGGGTGGCGAGCAGCGTCTCGGAGAAGGAGAAGCGCTCGCGGATCGCCTCGGTGGTCCAGCCGAGCGCCTTCAGCAGCACGGTGACCGGCTGGCGGCGCTTGCGGTCGATGCGGACGCCGACGGTGTCGCGCTTGTCGACGTCGAACTCCAGCCAGGCACCCCGGCTCGGGATGACGCGGACGTTGAAGACGTCCTTGTCGGTGGTCTTGTCGACGCTGGTGTCGAAGTACACACCCGGCGAACGGACCAGCTGGGACACGACGACACGCTCGGTGCCGTTGATGACGAAGGTGCCCTTGTCGGTCATCACCGGGAAGTCACCCATGAAGACCGTCTGGCTCTTGATCTCGCCGGTGTTGTTGTTCACGAACTCGGCGGTCACGAACAGCGGGGCCGCGTACGTCATGTCCTTGTCCTTGCACTCCTCGACGGAGGCCTTGACCTCGTCGAAGCGCGGGTCGGAGAAGGACAGCGACATGGATCCGGAGAAGTCTTCGATCGGCGAGATCTCGTTGAGGACCTCTTCCAGGCCACCGACCGGGTTTTCTTCACCTTCTTCGACGCGGCGTTCGAACCACGCCTCGTCGCCGGTGAACCATTCAAAGGACCTGATCTGCACGTCGAGCAGGTTCGGGGTGCTGAGCGGCTCGCGAATCTTTGCGAAGGAGACCCGCTTGGGGGCTCCCGGGATTCCCGTGGACTCCGAGCGAGATACAGCCGAGGTGGTCGCAGCAGTGGCCTGGTTCGCGGGAGAGACTGCCAAGATGCGTCCTTCCGGGGACAATGAGCGGTGAGCAGCCGCGTCAGCAACAGCTGATGCGATCTGTCAAGGGTGCCGTGTGCCCACTATCCTAACTACCGGCTCCGGGCAGCCTGAAAGAGGGCAGCGCAAAGAAGCAGTCTAGCCCGAACGTCGCGGTCTGTCCAGGGGGCGCTCCCGATGGGGCCCAGCCTGCATCGCAACGTCTTCAGGTATGCCTCTCCTCGGCCTCCCCGGGCCGTCCCTCCCGCAAGGGCACCGCCGGTTCTCACCGTTGCCAGTAAGCGTGACCCCACAGGGGCTCTGAGTCAAGATGCCGCGCGGTGGTCCCGCCGGTTGGCGCAGCGTCGAAGTAGCTCCGCGCGGGGTGCCTCACAGGACGATCATCCTGGTTACCGCCCGGTACCCGCAGGTGGCGGCGCCGGCGCGCCGACCTGCGTTTAGCGGGCTAATCGCGATCCGGCCGCCGGAGCTTCCCGGAGGGTCACCGGGTCGGGCCAGGCGATCGGAGGGGTGCCCGGACGGACTTGCCCGGTGTGACCGTTGTGGCCGGTGGGCCACCTGGTGCGGCACACAGGCAAGGCGACGCACCTGCGTTTAGCGGGCTAATCGCGACGCGCGCCGGGCGGGCGGTGCCAGACTGGGCCGCGTGACGAATCCGTACGAGCTGGACGCCGATGCCGACGTTATGCGGACGATGCCCCCGGTCTTCTTGCCGCCGGAGGCCGAGCTGCGGCTGGCCGCGGAGCAGATCCCCCTCCTCGACGATGTCCGCGGGTACGTGGCCGGGTTGGACGAGAACAGCGAGCCGGGCGACACGCTGGTCCCTCGGTGGGCGGAGGCTTCCGACCTGGTCCGGGTCGTCAAGGGCAAGCACGTGCCCCTCAAGAGGGCCACGAAACTCCTCGAGGACCCTCTCCTGCTCTGGCAGCGGCTGTATTTGACGATCGGTGAAGCCTTGCCGCCGGCCGCCGAGATGCCTCCAGCCAGACTGGTCGCGTCGATCTCACTCACCCTCTATCAGTCGGGTCCCGTCCAGGTGCCGGTCGAACTCCTTTTCGAGGTGGTCGATCTCGGGCAGGCACCAGACGAGTCGGCACGACACACGATGACCGTCGCGCTGGATCTGCTGGAACGGCTCGGCGCGATCGAGCAGGCCACCGCGGACCCGGCCGGGCTCGCGATGATCGCCGAGATCGCCGGTAGACCCGATCCTTCCCCGTTCCTCCTCAGCCTCACCCCGATCGCCTTGTGGGCGATCAACAGGGAGCTCCGCGAGGCCGGAATGGACGCACCGGTCATCGGTGACGCCGCGGAAGCGAGTCTCGGCGAGCTGACCCCGCGCCTCGTCGACTCCGCGCCGGAGATCATCGACGCGGAGCTGAAGGCCTGGACCCGGCACCGGGGGCCCTCCGACGCGGCAGCGGAGGCGAGCGAGTTCCTCCGCAGGTCGCGACTTCCCGAAGAACGGCTGTTCGCCTTGATCGCGCTCGGGGAGACCGGCGAGATCGGCCTCGAGACCGCTGTGGAAGTCCGCAGCGAAGGCGGTCTGATCAGCGCAGTCGCCGCGATGTGGCTGTGCGAACGTGGAGCGGTCGACCGGGAAACGGTCACCCGTGACGAGGTCTTGCTTGGGATGGCCGACCATTACGCGGCAATGCACGCGCTCGGCGCGTTCGTCCATCAACTGGCCGACATGGATGACGGCTTCGACATCGTGGACCTGCTGACGTCCTCCGGCCACCCGGACAGGCTCGAACTCCTGAACGTCGTCGGCGCGAACCATCCGGACCGGGAGATGGCCAAGAAGGCGCGCACGGCGGCCTTCAAGCTCCGGTCGAGCGGCGCGCAGACGCGTGACGATTAGCCCGCTAAACGCAGGTCAGGGGCGGGGGCGCCGGAAAGCCGTGAAGACATCCCTGGGTTTTGTGTGTCAAGCGGTGGTGGTGTGGTGGGCCCAGGCGGTGTTTTCGTTGTAGTGGGTGTGGGTTTTGAGGCAT